>NZ_FQUZ01000013.1 GCF_900129055.1 Lampropedia hyalina DSM 16112 | reverse complement strand
GCAAAGTCCATCTTCAACTGCTCGGGCCGACGCTCGCAAATCAGCCGTTGGAGGTGCGCCTCTTGCTGGGCACTCAAGCTGCGCTGCTCGCCGACCTTGCGCCCGCGTTGGCGCGGGGCCAGGGACTTTGCGCCACCGGTTTCGTAGCGTTCAATGGTGGTGCACACGGCCGAGTAGCTCAGGCCAATATCTCGACCAATTTGCCGTTTGTTGGTGCCACGTTTGAAGCTACGAATCACCTGCCGGCGACGTTCATGTTGCTCTGCCGGGCTGAGTCGGCGTGCGTCATCTTTGTCCATGCTCATAGGACAACGTGGATGACTATAAGTTCTTTTTATTTATGGCCCGGATCTATAACCTCCCGACTCACCAATGATTCTTGCAGCCATTGCATGAACTCCATCGCCAGTGGCGAGACCTGCACGGCTTTGCCTGCCTCATCACCAGGGGGCAACTGTGGCAGCTTGGGACGCAACAGCACAGGCTCTGGCTCTACCCGATAACTGACTCGATTAAGGTATCCGATTCCGCTGGTGTGCAAATTGAAATACTCGGGTGCTTGTGCCTGGGTTTGCCATGATGATCTCCAAAATTTCCAAAAAAAATGGACGAGGAATCATGTTCTCACACAAAACTCCAAGGATTGAGCAACTGAACGCCTGTTCTCTCAAAGTCCTTGACATTGCGCGTGACAACGGTGAAGCCATGCTCTATCGCGGTAGCAGCAATCATGCTGTCATAGGATGACCGGGGATCAGGAACATGCAGCCTGGCACAGACAACTGCCGTATCTTCAGAGAACGCCAGTATCCTCCCAGCAAAACTGCGGCGTACATTTTCAAACCAAGTCCTGATGGCCTGACCTTGTGGAGGATGCCGATTTTCCAAAAGCTGGATCCCAATCTCAATCTCTAACACCGTAATCGAACTCAAGAATAGCTGGTTCGGACGAACTTGCGCTGCCCATGCACGCACAGCTTCGGACTGGCCACGCTTGCCTGATCGCAACTCCGACACAGTGTTCGTATCAAGCAAATACATCAAATTTCACCATCTTCCAGATGCACGGGCCTCAAGGTCATGGAAAGACGTGGCACTTCAAAGTCGATGTCATCACCGCCCCCATCAATGGAATCCATCATCTCCAGAAAAGACGGTTCTTGCGCACCGGATTGGGCAAAGTAATTTTCTATGGTAAGCAATACAAAACGTGGCTTGCCACGATCTGTGATGAAAACTGGCCCTTCAATCGCAGCTCTCTTTGCAGCACTGACATCGCGTGTGAATTCACGGCTTGAAAAAGTACGGATAGTCATTCTCACCTCCATCTTCCAAAATATGCTTGTATGTCATGACAATGATACCATTCTGGCAATCACACATAAGAATCCCTATCAAGCACAGGGCCTGATGGGGTGTTTTAAGCGTTAGCCACTGGCTTGCTTCTCCGTTTTTGACAGCACAATGACATTGGATGAATTTTCCGATGCAGTCTGCTTGCATGGAATCAGTGGCGGTAATATACGCAGATGCGCTGGCCTTCGATAGTGTGGACTTTGAGGGTCATCTGGTAGAGGTCTTGCAGCACGGTTTCGGTGATGAGTTCGTCGGGTGTGCCCTGGTAGGCCAGCTTACCCTGGCGCATGGCGATGATGTGGTCTGAGTAGGTGGAGGCAAAGTTGATGTCGTGAACCACCACCACCACGGTTTTGCCGTGGTCGTCCACCAGTCGCCGCAGCAGTTGCATCATGGCCACGGCGTGGTGCATGTCGAGGTTGTTCAGTGGTTCGTCCAGCAGCACATAGTCGGTGTCCTGGCACATGACCATCGCCACGAAGGCGCGCTGGCGTTGCCCGCCAGAAATTTCGTCGAGGTAACGATGTCCCAGTTCCTGAAGGTTCAGGTAGGCCAGCGATTCTTCGATCTTGGCCACGTCGGCCGGAGTCAAGCGGCCCTGCGAGTGTGGAAAACGGCCAAAGGCCACCAGATCGCGTACCGTCAGGCGCAGCGACATGGTGTTGTCCTGGCGCAGAATGGCCATCTTGCGGGCCAGTACGTCACTGGGGGTGCGGGTGACATCCAGCCCGTCGATGGTGACGGTGCCGCTGCTCATGGGCAGCAGGCGGCTGATGATGGACAGCATGGTGGATTTGCCCGCTCCATTGGGGCCGATGATGGAGGTGAAGCCCCCGCGCGGAATGGTGAGCGAGACATTGTCCACCACCACGGCATTGCCGTATTGCTTGCTGACTGCTTGCGCCTGAATCATGCCCTTGACCTTGTTTTTCTGTTATGCCGTGCGGCCATTTTTGCGCAGCAGCAGTGCGATGAATACCATTCCACCCAGGAACTCGATCACGATGCTCAGTGCGGAGTTAAAGGCGAACACGCGCTCGAGCACCATCTGCCCGCCCACGAGTGCCACCACGCCCAGGATGACGGCCGCAGGCAGCGTCCAGCGGTGGCGCGACGTGCCCATGATCTGGTAGGCCAGATTGGCAATCAGCAACCCGAAGAATGTCACCGGTCCGACCAGCGCGGTGGAAACCGATACGAGAATGGCCACGCAGACGAGCACCCGCATCACCACCTTCGGATAATCCACGCCCAGGTTGATGGCCATGTCGCGCCCGAGGTTGATGACATCGAAGCTGCGGCGCAACCACCACAAATACGCACTGACCGCCAGCACCACCACCGCAGCGGCCACGACCAGGTGCGTGGCCACGAGGTTGAAGCTGGCAAAGAAACGGTCTTGCAGCGAGCCGAACTGGTTGGGGTCGATCAGCCGCAGCATCAGGCTGGTCATGGACTTGAACAACACGCCCATGACCACGCCCACCAGCAGCATCAGGTGCAGGCTGCGCACCGCGCCGGAGAACAGCAGCCGGAAAAGCAGCCAGGCGAACAGCACCATCAGGGCGGTTTCACCCACGAATTTCAGCGTGGGATCGATGGCGGTCACGACATTCATGCCCAGCACGAATGCGCCAGTGGTCTGAATGAGCAGGTACAGCGAGTCGAAGCCCATGATGGCAGGCGTCAGAATCTTGTTGTGCGTGATGGTATGGAACAGCACGGTGGAGACACCCACCGCCCAGGCCACGAGGATCATGGCGGCCAGCTTGGTGCCGCGAAACTCCAGCACAAACGCCCAGTCGGTTTTCACGCCCAGCGTCATGAACAGGCCGCAGCAGACGAGGGCCAGCAGCCCCAGAGCCAGCAGCCGCCATGCCTGCCCGCTCCAGCGGCCAGGCGATGCCACCGCTATGGGATGAGCATGGTGCAGAGAAGCCGGGGAATTCAATTGCATCTGCCTTTCTTCACCAAAATCATCCAAGCTGTGCGCGCTTGTGCCACAGAAAGCCCAGGAACAGCAGGCTGCCGAGCACTCCCATAATGGTACCTATCGGGATTTCGTACGGATAGATCACCAGCCGCCCCAGCACGTCGCAGGCCAGCATCAGCACTGCGCCGCACAGGGCCACCCAGATGACCGAACGGCGCATCCAGTCGCCCATGACCATGCTGACCAGGTTGGGGACGATCAGCCCCAGGAATGGAATCACCCCGGCAGTGACCACAATCGAGGCGGTCACCATCGCAATGATGACCAGCCCCACGGCCATCCAGCGGCCATAGTTCACGCCCAGATTGGCGGATACGTCTTCGCCCATGCCGATGACGGTGAAGCGGTCGGCGGCAAACCAGGCGGCCACAGTCAGGCCCAGCGAAATCCACAGCAGTTCGTAACGCCCTTTCAGGATGGCGGAAAAATCCCCGGTGGTCCAGGCGCGGATGGCTTGCAACATCTCGAAGCGGTAGGCAAAGAAGGCGGTGGCCGCCTCGATCATGCCGGCAAAGACCAGCCCCACCAGCGGCACCAGCAAGGCATTGCGCACCGGCAGGCGGCGCAGAATCAGCATGAACACGGCCGTGCCCACCAGCGCGAAAACCGCAGCCACACCCATCTTGCCCAGCATGGGCAGACCGGGAGCGACCAGAGCAACGGCCAGCATACCAAGGCTGGCAGAGCCGACGGTGCCGACGGTGGATGGCTCCACGAAGCGGTTGCGTGCAATCATCTGCATAATCATCCCGGCTACGGCCATGCTGGCCCCGGCCAGAATCAGGGCCAGTGTGCGCGGCACGCGGCTGGTGAACAGCACCTTGGAGACCAAATCGTCAGAATCGGCATTGAACACATTCGCCAGCTTGATCTGGCTGGCTCCTACCATGATGCTGCACAGCGAGAGGGCCAGCAAGACCAGTACCAGCAGAACCAGGCCGCCGGAGCCACGCCACCATGCCGGGGCAGGCGTGGCTGCGGGGAGGGAGGAAAGGGAGGAAGTCGCCATGAAAAAACAGAATGAGGCAGGCCAATGGCATGGGCCAGGGGAACTCTGCCAGAGCGCAGCAGATGCCCTGCCCTGCTGCCTGGGAATGAACGATCAGCGTGCGCCAGCGGTGTTGCTGGACTTCACGCCTGCGGTCAGTGCGTTGCGCAACTGGGCGACATTGTCCTGCAAGGCGCGGATGCCTGCACCGTCCAGCACATACCAGTTCACGGCGTTCAGGTACACGATCTGCTTTTTGCGGGAAGCGTTGGTGGCATGGATGAGCGCGTTGTCCAGCAAACGCCGAGCGGCTTCGCCTTCGCGGCCAATCGCGGAATCGCGGTCCATGACCAGCAGCCAGTCCGGGTTGGCCTGAAGAATGTACTCAAACGAGATCGACTGGCCATGCCGTGCCGCCGAGAAGTCTTCGCGCACCGGCACAAAGCCGAATTCATCGAACACCATGCCGAAACGCGACCCCGGCCCATAGCTGTTGATGCGTCCACCACTGCTCAACAGCAGCAGGGTGCGCCCGGCCTGCGGAGCGATGGCCTTGAGTTCTGCAATGGATTGGCGGGTCTGTGCAATCAGGGCTTCGGCCTGCTCCTGCCGGTCGAACAATGCGCCCAGTGTGCGCACATTCGTGAAAATGCTTTCGACGGGCCTGCTTTCGTCGATGGCCATGCCGACGGTGGGAGCCAGCTTGTTCAGGTCATCGAAACGCGATTCGGAACGGCGGCCAATCAGGATGACATCGGGCTGGAGGGCACGGATGGCTTCGTAGTCCGGCTCGAACAGGCTGCCCACGCGCGTATAGGCTTCGCCTTCGTACTGCTTGAGGGAGTCGGGCATCTTGAAGGCGGGTACGCCCTTCACGGCTTCCACCCCCAGCGCGTGCAGAATGTCCAGCGTGGCCAGATCGAACACCACCACGGTTTGCGGGTTGTGCGCGAAACGCGCTTGCCCCTTGGCATGGCGCACCACCACCTGGTCACCGTCGCGCTGCAACTGCGCCACGGCAGGAGTGGCATCGGCCCCCTGCCCTGCCTGTGCGGTGGCAGCCGAGGTTGCGGCTGGCGCGTCGGCCGCATGGACACTGCCATGCGCCACCAGCAAGGCCGCCACCAGGCCCGTGGCACTGCGGGAGACCAGAGAAGGCCAACGGGAGAAACGGGTCTGAGAAGCCGAAGAAAACATGTGCGCCGCCTGCATAACAAATGCGAATGATTGTCAGGATTTTGATTGTACGATGCAACGGCTTGTCCCCGTTCAAAGTCCTGATATATGCACTGTCAAAACCCACCCGCAGGATGGTGGTGATGGGTGGCGCAACACGGGATCAGGCAGCGCGTTTTTCTGCATCCGGGGTGTTGCCGATTTGCCAGACATAGGGCGGCTCGGTGCCGTTGGTGACCCAGTCGCCAATGATGCGGGCCTTGTACACCAGCGGGTTGTGCGAAGAGACGGTGCGGGCATTGCGCCAGTGGCGGTCGAGTGCGATTTTTTCGCTGGCGGCCGATGCGCCCAATGCGTTGAACAGTTCGGTGGCAGCACGCAATACCAGCTCCGAGACGATGACCTGCGCCTGGGCGGATTCGATTTCCGCCGCAATATTGGCCTGCCGCTCCACTTCGGCATCCTGGCCGAAGCGTGCCTCGTAGGCCGCCTGGGCGGGCTGGGCCGAGCGCACCACGGTGGCTTCCACAGCATAGGCAATCGCCGAGATATGGCCGACGACCTGGAGAATCTGCGCGTCCTCGCTCACCCTGGGGGCGTTGCCGTGGCTGTAGATGCGGGTGCGCTTGCCGACCTGGGCGGCCACATCGCGTTCGATGGCCTTGCCGATGCCCGCCAGCACGGCCAGCAGGTTGAGCTGGTAGAGCGCGGTCTGGTAGCGGAAGCGTTCGGCAAAGTCGATGACTTCCTCCTGTTCCACCCTGGCATTCTGGAACACCGAAGTGCCGCTGCCGGTGGTGCGCTGGCCAAAGCCGTCCCAGTCGTCGCTTTGCTGCACGCCATCCTGGTGGGTGCTGACGGCGGCAATCACTGCGCCGCCGGTGTCGCTGCGCTGGGCATAGACATCGATCCAGTCGGCAAAGATGCTGCCGGTGCTGTAGTACTTGGTGCCGTTGAGCAACCAGTGGCTGCCGTCTTCGCTGGGGGCGACCTTGGTGATGACATCACCAATTTTCACTGCACCCACTTCCGTCCAGCCATTGCCCACCAGTTCACCGGCCACGAAGCGGCGCAACCACACTTCACGGTGCGCGCTGGGCGGGGCATTGAGCTTGTCTTCGACGAAGGCGAAATGCCCGCGCAGGGCCTGCACCAGATTGGAATCGGCGGTGGCCAGCTCGATCCACAACTGGATGAGTTGCGGCAAAGAGGCTCCGGCTCCGCCGTATTCCACCGGCACGCGCACGGCACCGAAACCGGCCTGCTTGAGCCAGCCAATGGCTTCGGCGGGCAGGATGCGTTCGCGTTCGCGCTGCTCTGCGCCTTCGGCAATGCGCGCAAAAATCGGGCGAAAGCGTGCGGCCAGTGCCTCGTAGTCGGTTCCGGTGGCCAGGGGATTGGCAAGGGTTTGGATGGATTCGCTCATGGTCGGATGAATAGGAAAAAAGTGACGGGAATACGGCGGGCAGGTGGTTTTCAGAACAGTGTCAGGTGCGTTCCAGTGCCGCACCTTCGGCCTGCAACGATTGCGCCACTTCACTGACGCGCCCTAGTGTGGGCAGTGGCGTTTTCGCCATTGCGGAACGCGCCCCGGTACTGGCTGGCGGGGTGATCCTCGGCCGTGTAGCTGCCGGAACGGTCCAGCAGGTTCTCGCGCAGGGTGTCGTGTTCGTAGGAGGTGCGCACCCTGCCGCGCTTTTGCAGTTCGGGCACGATCAGGCGGATGAAGTCCTCGAACGTGCCGGGGGTGATGGCGTAGGCGAGGTTGAAGCCGTCGATGCCGCCTTCGTCCACCCAGCGTTCCAGCTCATCGGCCACTTTCTGCACACCACCGACCAGCACCGGCCCCAGGCCGCCAATGCTGCGATACTTGATGACATCGCGCGGTGTCCACTTGCGATTGGGGTCGGCGGTGGAGAGCAGTTCCAGCACCGAGCGGATGCTGTCGTTGTCGATGGCTTCCAGCGGCTGATCCGGGTCGTATTCCGAAAAGTCCACGCCCGTCCAGCCACCGTAGAACGACAACATGCCCTCGCCGTTGGCGTAGCCCAGATATTCCTCGAACTTGGCCTGTGCCGCTTCGTCGGTCTCGGCGGTAATCACCGTCAGCAGGGCGAAGACTTTCAGGGAATCGCGGCGGCGGCCTTCCTTTTCGGCACGGTCGCGGATGTCATCGGCAACGACCCGCGCCTGCGCCACGGTGGCGGGCGCAATGAATACGCCTTCGGCGTGCTTGGCGGCAAAGGCCCGGCCCCGGCTGGACGCACCCGCCTGGAAGATCACCGGTGTGCGCTGCGGCGACGGCTCCGAGAGGTGAATGCCCGGCACTTCAAAATACTTGCCCTTGTGCCCGATGGGATGCACCTTGGTGGGGTCGGTGAAGATGCCTTTCTCGCGGTCGCGCAACACCGCGTCTTCATCCCAGGAGCCTTCCCAGAGCTTGTAGCTGACTTCCAGAAACTCGTCGGCCAGATCGTAACGCTCGTCGTGCGAAATCTGCTGGCGCAGCCCCAGGTTCACGGCCGCGCTGTTCAGGTAGGAGGTGACAACATTCCACGCCACCCGCCCCTTGGTGAGGTGATCGAGGGTGGAAAACTTGCGCGCCAGTGCGTAGGGCAGCTCATAGGTCAGCGCCGATGTCACGCCAAAGCCCAGGTGCTTGGTGGCCAGTGCCATTGCGGGAACCTGAAAGAACGGGTCATTGACGGGAACCTGATCGGCATCGATCAGCGAGGTCTCCACCGAGCCACGGTACACGTCGTACACGCCCACCACGTCGGCAATGAACAGCGAATCGAAAAAGCCGCTTTCCAGCAATTTGGCCAGATCGACCCAGTAATCCAGGTCCTTGTACTTCCACGCCTGGCTGTCGGGATGCCGCCAGGTGCCTGCGGCCTGGTGGCTCACACAGGTCATGTCGAAGGCATTGAGGATGATGCGGGAGGGGGAAGCCATGATGGAAGAACTCCTTGGATGTTGTGCAAATCAATGGGCACTGTTCTGCACAATTCATGCCACGCAGAAAATCATTTCATTTCAATAATTTAAGTAAATCATTCGGTGGTTTTCTGTTGCGGCAGCAACACTTTGCCAACGCACTGTTGGCCGGCCAACAGCCCGCATGGCCAAGGGAATGGCTGCCTCTCCAGCAACAGCCGTTCAGCAAAAGTGCTGTCGGAAACACAGCACTGGCGGCTGTCTGCCACGGCCCATGCAGTTCAAGTCATTGAAATTCAATGGATTGATGGGATGGCATTGTTTCTGCTGTAGGCCATCCATGCCATTTGCCTGTTTCCATCGCCCATGAGCCACGACGACACCGCCCCCACTCTGGTCAGCCTGTTGCGCCACAATGCCCGCCAGCGTCCGCACGGTGTGGCCTTGCGCCACAAGCACCTGGGCATCTGGCAGGAAAAAACCTGGCAGCAGATTGCCGACGACACCGCCAGCCTTGCCTCTGCCCTGAACCGGCAGGGGTTTGGCCGCCGTGAACGCCTGCTGATTCTCAGCCACCCCTCGCCCCACGCGCTGCTGCTGGCCCTGGCGGCCACCTGGCTGGGCGGTGTGGCCACCTTGCTGGAACCCGATTCATCCGCCACCGACCAGTCGGCCCTGCTGCGCCATCTGCACGCCGAATTCGTGTTTGCCGAATCGCTGGAGCAGGCGCGTGGCGTACTGGCCCTTCCGCAGGTTCCGCATCGGCTGGTGTATCTGGATGCACGCGGGTTCGATCGCCAGCAGCAGCCTTTCCTGCAATCGTATGCCGAACTGCTGTCCTCCGGCAGCCCCGCCGGGCCAGAGGTACAGGCACATGCCGATGAGGCAGCCTTCTCTTTCTGGCGATACAGCCCGCCGCAGGGGGCGGTGCAGCAGTCCGTCTCCCATGCCGAAGCGGTGCGCGAAGGCCACCATCTGGTATCTGCCGAACGCATCGGCAGCCACGAAACCGCATTCGCCGCGCGTGCCTTTGCCACCAGCGCGCAACTGCGCTATCTGCTGGCCCCCTGGCTGCTGGCAGGCTTCAGCCTGAACTTCCCGGAAAACCAGGCCAGCCGCGATGACGACCGGCGCGAACTCGGCCCCACGCTGGTCGCTGGCACGCGCGACACCTACACACGCCTGTACCACCTGCTCCAGCAACGCCTGCCGGAGCCAGGCAGCCGCCTGCGCCGTCTGGTGGACTGGTCTTTGCAGCCACAGGGCGGATGGCTGCGGCGCAGTCTGGGGCATGGGCTGGTGACGCGCCCGCTGCGCGACGTGATCGGCTTCAGCCGCGTGCGCCTGCCGCTGCTGCTGGGCGAGCCACTGCCGAATGATGTATGGCGGTTTTTCGAGCAGTTGCAGATTCCGATCCGCCACTGGCCAGACATGCAACAGCTTGCGCCACAGCCCCCAGTCTCGGCGGATGGCGCAGTGCAGGTGCGCCCGGTGGGCGGCTGGCGCGAAGCTGGCGACGCAGTAGATACAGTCGCCCCACAGGAGTGACGAGCATGAGCCAGAGCCATGCACCCGCGCCCCTGCTGGAGCTGTCGGGCATCACCCTGTCATTCCAGGCGGTCAAGGCCATCAGCGACATCGGGTTTGCGGTGCAGCCCGGTGAAATCTGCGCACTCATCGGCCCCAATGGCGCGGGCAAGAGTTCGCTGCTGAACGTCATCAACGGGGTCTATCAGCCGCAGCAGGGCAGCATCCGTTTCGATGGTGTGGTGCGCCAGCGCATGAATCCGCACGATGCCGCCCGGCGCGGCATTGCCCGCACCTTTCAGAACATCGCGCTGTTCAAGGGCATGAGCGTGCTGGACAACATCCTGACCGGGCGCAGGCTGCACCGCCGCAGCACCTGGCTGGAGCAGGCACTGCGCCTGCCCCGCGCCCGCCACGACGACGACGTGCAGCGGGAGCAGGCCGAGCGCGTGCTGGCCTTTCTGCGCATCCAGCCCTGGCGGCACACGCCGGTGGGCACCCTGCCCTACGGCCTGCAAAAGCGCGTGGAACTGGGGCGGGCACTGGCAGCGCAACCGCGCCTGCTGCTGCTGGATGAGCCAATGGCGGGCATGAACGCGCAGGAAAAGCAGGAGATGAGCCTGTTCATCCGCGACATCAACCGCGAACTGGGCACGACGGTGGTGCTGATCGAGCACGACATTGGCGTGGTGCTGGGCCTGTCCCACCATGTGGTGGTGCTGGACTACGGCCGCAAAATCGGTGACGGCAGCCCGGAAGCGGTGCGCAACGACCCGCAGGTGCTGCGCGCCTACCTGGGAACGCGCCATACCGCGCCGCACCGCCAAGGTGTGCCCCCCGGATAACCCGTTTGCAAAGGACATCGACATCATGGCGTTTTTTCTGGAAGTGCTGCTGGGCGGTCTGCTGGCCGGCACGATGTATTCGCTGGTCGCCATCGGCTTTGTGCTGATCTACAAGGCCAGCGGAGTCTTCAACTTCGCACAGGGGGCCACCGTGCTGTTCGCGGCACTGACCTTCGTGAGCCTGTTGGAGCGCGGCCTGCCGTTCTGGCTGTCGCTGCTGGTCACGCTGGCGGCGATGGTGGCACTCGCGCTGGCGATTGAACGGGTGCTGCTGCGTCCGCTGGTGAACCGCTCGCAGATCACGCTGTTCATGGCCACGCTGGGGCTGGCCTATGTGATTGAAGGCGGTGCGCAGTTCATCTGGGGCACCAAGGTACACGGGCTGGACCTGGGCATCAGCGACGCGCCGATGGAACTGGCCGGGCTGCTGCTTTCCCCGTTCGATCTGTTCGCGGCAGGCGTGGCGGCAGTGCTGGTGGTGGTGCTGTCGCTGCTGTTCGGCAAGACCCGGCTGGGGCTGTCGCTGCGGGCCGTGGCCGATGACCCGCTGGCCGCGCAGGCGGTGGGCATTCGCCTGCCCGTCATCTGGGCGGTGGTGTGGGCGGTGGCAGGCTTCGTGGCCCTGGTGGCCGGGCTGCTGTGGGGTGCGCGGCTGGGGGTGCAGTTCTCGCTGTCGCTGGTGGTGCTGAAGGCCCTGCCGGTGCTCATCATCGGCGGCTTTTCCTCCATCAGTGGCGCGATTGTCGGCGGCCTGATCGTGGGAGCGTCCGAAAAACTGGCCGAGATTTACCTGGGGCCGGTGCTGGGCAGCGGGCTGGAGAACTGGTTCCCGTATGTGCTGGCCCTGCTGTTCCTGCTGGTGCGCCCGGCCGGGCTGTTCGGCGAGCGCAGCATCGACCGGGTGTGACTGCCTCTTTTTTCCTGTGACCGATTAACGACGAGTGGAGCCGCACCATGCTGTTTACCGAATCCGGCCAGTTCAGCCGCCATTACCGCGAAGACCGGCGCGTGTTCCGCCTGCGTCAGGACCGTGTGGCCCTGTGGCTTGCGCTGGTGTTCGCCTTTGTCGCCGTGCCGCTGCTGGGCAATGACTACTGGTTCAATGCCATTCTGGTGCCGTTCCTGGTGCTGTCGCTGGCCGGGCTGGGGCTGAACCTGCTGACGGGCTATGCCGGGCAACTGTCGCTGGGGTCTGCGGCCTTCATGGCCGTGGGGGCCTTTGCGGCCTACAACTTTCTGGTGCGCATTCCAGGGTTTCCGCTGCTGCTGGCCTTCGCGCTGGGCGGTGGGGTGGCCGCACTGGTGGCGGTGCTGTTTGGCCTGCCCAGCCTGCGCATCAAGGGCTTTTACCTGCTGGTTTCCACCCTGGCCGCGCAGTTCTTCGTGCCCTGGCTGCTGGTGAAATACAGCTGGTTCACCAACCACAACACTTCCGGGGTCATCACCGCCCCGCCGCTGCACTGGCTGGGTTTCGACCTGGGTTCACCGCAAGGGCGTTACCTGCTGACGCTGGGTGTGGTGGTCGCGCTGTTCTGGCTGGGCAAGAACCTGGTGTGCAGCGATCTGGGGCGCAGCTGGATGGCCGTGCGCGACATGGACACCGCCGCCTCGGTCATCGGCATTCCGCTGCTGGGCACCAAGCTGCTGGCCTTTGCCATCAGCGGCTTTTACCTCGGCGTGGCCGGGTGCCTGTGGGCGTTTGCCTACCTGGGCACCGTGGAGCCGCACGGCTTCGATCTGGGCCGCTCGTTCCAGATTCTGTTCATCATCATCATCGGTGGGCTGGGCAGCATTGTGGGCAATTTTCTGGGGGCGGCCTTCATCGTGCTGTTTCCGGTGCTGCTCTCGCATCTGGCGGGCTATCTGCCTGCGGGCCTGCTGGACTCCGGGCAGGTCGAGAACCTGCAAAAAGTCATCTTCGGGCTGCTCATCATCGCCTTTCTCATCAAGGAGCCGCAAGGCCTGGCGCAGTTGTGGCAACGCCTGCGCACCCGGCTGCGCATCTGGCCACTGCGTTACTGAGGCCTGCGCCACCTGCGCCACCTGCGCCAGCCCCCGCTTTTTCATCCATCCCGTTATCTCCTCACACAAGGAACCCTCACCATGCCATTGAAGAAATCCCTGCTCTCGGTCAGCCTGTCGCTGGCCCTGCTGGCCGCTGCCACCGTGCCTGCCGCCCATGCCCAGACCGGCAACGAGCAATACTTTCCGCTGCAAAGCTACCGCGTCGGCCCCTATGCCGCTTCCGGCACCGGCTTTTACGGTGGCTTCATCGATTACCTGAAATACATCAACGCCAACGGCGGCGCGAACGGGGTGAAATTCACCTGGAGCGAGTGCGAGACCGAGTATGTGGTGGAAAAAGGTGTGGAATGCTACGAACGCCTGAAAAAAGGCCTCAACGGCGCACCCGCCACCGCCACCAATCCGCTGTCGGTGGGCATTGCCTACGCCACGCTGGATCGCTCCACCGCCGACAAGCTGCCGCTGATTACCATCAACCACGGCCGCACCGATTCCACCGACGGCAGCGTCTTCCCGTATGTGTTCCCGCTGCAACTCAACCCCTTCTCGGAAGTGTCGGCCATCCTGAACTGGATCGGCGAGAAGGAAGGCGGCAAGGCCCAGCTCAAGGGCAAGAAGATCGTCGTGCTCTACCACGGCTCGCCCTACGGCAAGGAAACCCACAACATCGTCGAGACCCTCTCCAAAGAGCTGGGGTTTGAAGTCACCCAGATCGAAGTGCCGCACCCCGGCAACGAGCAGCAGTCGCAATGGCTGAACGTGCGCCGCATCAAGCCCGACTGGGTGATTCTGCGCGGCTTTGGCGTGATGAACCCGGTGGCCATCCGCGCCGCCCAGCGCGTGGGCTATCCGGTCGATCGCATCGTCGGCAACATCTGGGCGAACTCCGAGGAAGACGTGATTCCGGCAGGCGATGCCGCCAAGGGCTTCATCTCCATCACCACGCACCCCTCGGGCGACAGCTTCCCGGTGCTGCAAGGCATCCGGCGCGACGTGTTCGACAAGGGACAGAGCGATCTGGCCGATGCCAAGCAGTTCGGCACGGTGAACTACAACCTGGGCGTGGTCAATGGCATCCTGAACGTGGAAGCCGTGCTGGTGGCGCAGAAGAAATTCGGCCACAAGCCCCTGACAGGCGAACAGGTGCGCTGGGGCTTCGAGAACATCCACATCGATGCCGCCCGCCTGAAGGAGCTGGGGGCAGAAGGGCTGGTGCAGCAGCTCAAGCTCTCCTGCGCCGACCATGAAGGCGGTGGAGCCATCCGCTTCCAGCAGTGGGATGGCCAGAAGTGGAACCTCATCAGCGACTGGGTGCAGGCCGACCGCGCCTTCCTGCGCCCCATCATCGAGGCATCGGCCCGCAAATACGCTCAGGAAAAAGGCATCACCCCGCGCGATTGCAGCAAGGAAGGCTGATTGCCCTTCGCCTGCCCGCCCCGCCCTCCACCCTGCCATTGCCGTCACCGCCATGTCCCATCCTGAAATCCTGCGCCTCGAACAGATCGAAGTGCTGTACGACCAGGTCATCCTGGCCGTGCGCGATGTCTCGCTGCACCTTGCCCAGGGCGAAATCGTCGCCCTGCTCGGAGCCAACGGCGCGGGCAAGAGCAGCACGCTCAAGGCCATCTCCAGCCTGGTGCGGGCACAGCGGGGCGAGATTGCCAGGGGCCGCATCTTCTACCAGGGGCAGGACATCACCCATGCCCCGGCCCACACGCTGGTGCAGGGCGGACTGGTACAGGTGCTGGAAGGCAGGCACTGCTTTGCGCACCTGAGCGTGGAAGAAAACCTGCTGTTGGGTGCATTCGCACGCAAGCCCTCGCGGGCGCAACTGCGCCAGTCGCTGGAGCGCATCTACCAGTACTTTCCGCGCCTGAAGGAACGCCGCAAAAGCCTGACCGGCTACACATCCGGCGGCGAACAGCAGATGGTGGCCATTGGCCGCGCACTGATTGCCGACCCCAGACTCGTGCTGCTGGACGAACCCTCGATGGGGCTGGCCCCGCAGATCGTCGAGGAAATCTTCGACATCGTCGCCCGCCTCAACCAGCAGGAAGGCGTGGCCTTTCTGGTGGCCGAGCAGAACATCCACCTCACGCTGGAATACGCCCACCGGGGCTACATCCTGGAAAGCGGCAGGGTCGTCGGGCATGGCACGGCCCAGGAACTGAAGCAGCGCGAAGACATCGACGCGCTGTATCTGGGGCAGGCCGTGCATCTGGGTTGATGTGGCGACAATCGCTGTACACAGTGCCTTTGCGGCATGTTTTTCGTGCAAGAAGCCGCTGCGATTATTCAAAAAACCATATTTGCATATCCTGAAAAATAAAAAATTCCTTTTTTATCAATGAATTGCATGAAATATAATGGCTTATAAACACATGACATAAATATCTTTTGCAACCCATGCTTTCGGTTCTTTAATAACGGCCACAAGGACTGGCATGGCGTGCCCCTTCCCATGCGCACCCCATCGCCCTTTGCCGCCACGTTATCCACGAAAGCATTTTCATGAGCCACTCCCTCCGAACCGTCGTCCTCAATGGCAGCCTGCACAAGCCCTCGCGCACCCAGGTGCTGCTGCATTCCGTCCACGGCGCGTTGAACGAATACCTGCCACTGGAGACCCAGTTCATCGAGCTGGTCGATCTGGTGCCGCACATTGGCACGGCCCTGTCCACGCAGAACCTGCACCCCCAGGCACAGCAGGCGATTGCCGCCATTGAAGAAGCCGACTTCCTGATCGTCGGCAGCCCGGTGTTTCGCGGCAGCATTCCCGGCCTGCTCAAGCACCTGTTCGACCTGATCCAGCTCGAAGCCCTGGTGGGCAAGCCCGTGCTGCTGGCGGCTACCGGCGGCAGCCAGCGACATTCGCTGGTGATCGACCACCAGTTGCGCCCGCTGTTAGCGTTCTTCCAGAGCCTGATCCTGCCGATTGGCGTCTATGGCACGCAACAGGAAATCGATGGTGGCCGCATCGTGGACGATGCCCTGCGCAGCCGCATCCAACTCACCGCCCAACTGGCCCTGCCCACCCTGCGAGACCTGGCCCAGCGCAAACAGGCCACCACCGTGCGGACCGATGCCCCGCTGGAGGAGCAAGCGGCATGAGCCTGACCCACAGCCAGCCTGCCGTTGCGGCGGCCACCAGCGAATCCGACGCACCGTCCTACCGGCAGCCCGGTGGCAGCCCTGCCGCCATTGCCCACGGCCTGGCAGAACAGTTCGCCCAGACCGCCGCCGCCCGCGACACGC
Organism: Lampropedia hyalina DSM 16112; assembly: GCF_900129055.1. Lineage (GTDB taxonomy): Bacteria > Pseudomonadota > Gammaproteobacteria > Burkholderiales > Burkholderiaceae_C > Lampropedia > Lampropedia hyalina. The sequence continues at coordinate 65,940 of NZ_FQUZ01000013.1, read as the reverse complement.
AAGGCGGCACCCCCAAGGCCGAACGCGATGCCCTGCGCGCCAGCGGCCTGCTGGCCCTGTCCATCCCCACCCAGTACGGCGGCCTGGGAGCCAACTGGGTCGAGACGCTGGACACCGTGCGCGAAATCGCCACTGCCGACAGTTCGCTGGCCCACGTCTATGGATTCCAGCACCTGCTGCTGGCCAGCGTGCGCCTGTTTGGCGAGCCGTCGCAATGGGAACCCTGGTTCGAGCAGACCGCCCGCAAGCAATGGTTCTGGGGCAACACCCTGAACCCGCTGGACAAACGCACCATTGCCACGCAGAACCCCGGTGGCTGGTGGGAGTTTTCCGGCAAGAAAAGCTTCACCTCCGGCGCGCTCGATTCGCAGATGCTGCTGGCCTCGGCACTGGATGCGCAGACCGGCAAGCTGCTGATCGCCGCCATTCCCAGCGAACGCGGCGGCATCACCCTCTATCACGACTGGAACAACATCGGCCAACGCCAGACCGACAGCGGCTCCGCGCTGTTCGAGCGCGTGCGGGTGGAACAGGGCGAATTGCTGCTCAACCCCGGCCCGCTGTCCACGCCCTTCTCCAGCCTGCGCCCGCTGCTGGCGCAACTGATCTTCGCGCATGTGTTTCTGGGCGTGGCGCAAGGTGCTTTCGCGCAGGCCCGCCGCTACACCGTGCACGAATCGGCCCCGTGGTTCCGCTCCGGGGTCGAAGCCGCCGGTGACGACCCCTACATCCAGGCCACCTACGGCGAATTCTGGGCCGCGCTGGAGGCTGCCCGCCTGACCACCCGCCATGCCGCCGAAGTGTTCGATGCCGCATGGCAGCGCGGCGGTGCCCTGGACGAAGCCGGGCGGGGCCAGGTGGCCGTGGCCGTGGCCGCCGCCAAGGTCATCACCTCGCGCACCGGGCTGGACATCAGCAGCCGTCTGTTTGAAGTCACCGGCGCGCGTGCCACCCATGCCGCGCTGCGCTTCGACCGCTTCTGGCGCAACCTGCGCACCCAGACCCTGCACGATCCGCTGCACTACAAACTCAAGGAACTGGGCGACTGGGTGCTCAACGAGCACTACCCCACGCCCACGTTCTATTCCTGAGGGGCATCTGGCGTGAGCAACCTACCCCGCTGGCCCCTGCCCTCTGCCTCAACGGCTGGCGAACCGGATGCCACCGGCACCGCCCGCCCCGCCGAAGGCTGGGTATTTGAAGACCCCCGCTCCCAGAGCCTGCTGGAGACCATCCACCAGGTCGCCCCCAGCCAGGCCAGCATCCTGATCCAGGGGGAAAGCGGCACCGAGAAGGAAGCGATTGCCCGCTACATCCACCAGCACAGCCCGCGTCGCAATGGCCCGTTCGTCAGCGTCAATTGCGGGGCACTGTCCGAAGTGCTGGTCAATTCCGAACTGTTCGGCTACGAGAACGGCGCGTTCGCCGGGGCCTTCGGCAGCGTGGCGGGCCGTTTCGAGGACGCGCACCAGGGCACGCTGCTGCTGGACGAAATCGACGACCTGCCGCCTTCCATGCAGAACAAGCTGCTGCGCGTGCTGCACGAGCGCAGTGTGCAGCGGCTGGGAGCCAGCCAGCGCACCACCATCGACGTGCGGGTGATTGCCGCCACGCCGCGCCGACTGGAGCAGCAGGTGGCGGCCCGCCGGTTCCGCGAAGACCTGTACTACGCGCTCAACGTCGTCACGCTGGACGTACCGCCCCTGCGCCAGCGACCGGGCGACATCCTGCCGCTGGCCGAGCACTTCATCGGCCTCTACAGCCGCCGCATGAACCACGCGCCCATCGAACTCTCGCGCGAGGCCATCGCCCTGCTGCTGGCCTACCCCTGGCCGGGCAATGTGCGCGAGCTGGAAAACGTCATCCACCGCACCCTGCTGCTTTCGCGCGGCATCCGCATCCGGGCCGACGAACTGCGCCTGCCTGCCAGTGCCCAAGCGGGTCTGCCCCCGCCTGCGCCCTCATCCGACGACAGTGCACCCCAGCATCCCCAGGCCGTGCTGGCGGCCAACCAGTTGCTCGACGAAGCCCTGGAAAGCCTGTGCGACCAGTACAGCGAAGGGCTGGAAGCCCTGTTGCAGAACGCACTGCTGCTCAAGGTGTGGCAGCGCAACCGTCTCAACCAGGTACAGACCGCGCGGCAACTGGGCCTGAGCCGCAGCGTGGTGCGCACCCGCCTGTTGCGGCTGGGGCAGCTCTCTCCCAGCGGCGAAGCCATTGCCCCGACCCCGGATGGCCCTCCCTGTAGCCCATCGGCCGGCCCCGCCACCGGCCAGTGACCACCCGGCCTGCACCGCAGCCTGTCGATGGCCGGGTCTCTCCCGCCAGTGCATTTCATCCCTTTTTCTTTCCTGGAGTCCTTTACCATGAGCTTTGACGTTTTCTGGTTTCTGCCCACCTCGGGCGACACCCGCTACCTGGGCACCTCCGACTTTGGCCGTGCCCCCAGCAACGAATACCTGCGCAGCATTGCCGTCACCAGCGAAAACCTGGGCTACGACGGCCTGCTGATTCCCACCGGCAGCTCCTGCCTCGACCCGTGGGTGGTGGCGGCCAGCCTGATACCGGTAACGCACCGCATCAAGCTGCTGGTGGCCCTGCGCACCTCGCTGGGCGCGCCGGTCTCCAGCGCGCGGCAGGCCGCCTCGCTGGATCAGGCCCTGCACGGACGGCTGCTGCTCAACGTCGTGCCCGGCGGCGATGCCACCGAGCTGGCCGCCGATGGCATCTTTCTCGACCACGATGAACGCTACCGCTATGCCGACGAATTCCTGACCATCTGGCGGCAACTGCTGGAAGGCCAGACCGTGGACTACGACGGCCAGTACTTCAAGGTGAATAACGCCAAGAACTTCTTCGCGCCTGTGCAGAAGCCCTATCCACCGCTGTACTTCGGCGGCTCGTCCGATGCCGCGCACGAACTGGCCGCCAAACAGGTCGACGCCTACCTCACCTGGGGCGAACCACCCGCCGCCGTGGCCGAAAAAATCGCCGATGTGCGCCAGCGGGCCGAAAAACAGGGCCGCAGCGTGCGCTTTGGCGTGCGCCTGCACGTCATCGTGCGCGAAACCAATGAAGAAGCCTGGGCCGATGCCGAACGCCTCATCAGCAAGCTGAGCGACGACGACATTGCCAAGGCCCAGCAGAACTACGCCCACATGGATTCGGTGGGACAGGCCCGCATGGCCGCACTGCACGGCGGTCGGCGCGACCGGCTGGAAGTCTCCCCCAACCTCTGGGCCGGCGTGGGCCTGGTGCGCGGCGGCGCGGGCACGGCACTGGTGGGCGATGCGGCCACCGTCGCGGCGCGCTTGCAAGAATACGCCGACCTGGGCGTGGATACCTTCGTGCTGTCAGGCTACCCGCACCTGGAGGAATCCATCCGCTTTGCCGAACTGGTGTTCCCGCTGATCGGCAAGAAAGCCGTCACCGTCAGCGACCGCGCCCAGACCGGCGGTGCGTTCGACGTGCGCGGCGTGCAGCAGGGCAAGGTCGCTGCCACGTCCTGAACCCGGCATTTCACCCGCCAGCCCCACTTCCGCTGCCACTGCTTGCGGTCATCACCCGATGGCCGGGGCATGGGCTTCCCCCTCTTTTGCCTGATGACCCTCCACCATGCAATTGCTCACGCTTCCTCCCTCACCGGCACTGGCCACCTCCATCCGCGCCACCGCACTGGTGTTCAGCGACCCGCAGTCCCAACGTCTGCTGGCCCACACCGAACAGGTCGCTCCCAGCGATGCCAGCGTGCTCATCATCGGCGAGACCGGCACCGGCAAGGAACTGTTGGCGCGTCACATTCACGCCCTCAGCCACCGCGCCCACAAGCCCTTCCTGGCCGTCAATTGCGGGGCGTTTTCCGAATCGCTGGTGGAAGCCGAACTGTTCGGCCATGAGAAAGGCGCGTTCACCGGCGCAGTCTCGGCCAAGGCAGGCTGGTTCGAGGAAGCCAATGGCGGCACGCTGTTCCTTGATGAAATCGGCGACCTGCCCCTGTCCATTCAGGTGAAGCTGCTGCGGGTGTTGCAGGAGCGCGAAGTGGTGCGGCTGGGTTCACGCCGCCCCATTGGTCTGGACGTGCGCGTCATTGCCGCCACCAACGTGCAACTGGAGCAGGCCATTGCCGCCGGCAACTTCCGCGAAGACCTGTTCTACCGCCTCAACGTCGTCAGCCTGAACCTGCTGCCCCTGCGCGAACGCCCCGGCGACATCCTGCCGCTGGCACGCCACTTCATCGACAGCTACAGCCGCCGCCTGGGCAGAGGCCCTGTCATGCTGGACGAATCCGCCCAGCAGAAACTGCGCGACCACCCCTGGCACGGCAACATCCGCGAACTGGAAAACGCCATCCACCACACCCTGCTGCTGGTGCGGCACGGCAACCGCATCGGCGCGAACGACCTGCACCTGGCAGCCACCCTGCCACGCTTCAACCACCCCGACCCCCACCAGGAGCCACGACGCAGCCACACGGCCACCGACCCGATGCAGCAACTGGCGCACACCCTGCAACACCTGCTGGAACACGGCACACCCGACCTGCACGAAGCCGTCAATGCCACGCTGCTGCGCACCGCCTACCAGTTCTGCCACCACAATCAGGTTCACACCGCTGACCTGCTGGGCATCAGCCGCAACGTGTTGCGCAGTCGCCTGATCGAACTGGGCGAGCTGGTCGTGAACCGGCGGGTTGGCAACGCCCCGACCGCCAGTGCCCCCTCCCGTCCAGCGGAACCGCGCAAGCCCCTGCACCCCGTGGCACTGGGCTGGAACTGATCGCCTGCTGCTGCCACAGCAACAGTGCTTCCACAAACTGCCCACCCTGCACCAGCCGACCTGTCAAATAAGCCGCAAACAACTGATTTATAACCATAAAAATATGGCACAGGAAATGCAATGGCATAGACAACATTTCATTTCCTCTCTTTTTTGCAAAGGACTGCCATGACCCAATCCAGCCACCGTCCCCGTGTCAATTCTGCGGAGCCATTCAGCCCGCGCCCCATCCCTGCCACTGCTGCGCATCGCCTGCAAAGCGAGGCCGAAGCCGTGGAAATCGCCCGCCAACTCGCGGCGCAATTCCTGACCGGAGCTGCCGAGCGCGACCGTGAAGGCTATCTGCCCGTTGAAGAGCTGGATGCCTACTCGCAAAGTGGCCTGTGGGGGCTGACCGTACCCAAGGAATACGGTGGTGTTGGAGCCTCCTACTCCACGGTGGCCTGGGTATCGTCCATCATTGCCGCTGCCGACTCCAGCATCGCCCAGATCGCCCACAACCACCTCACGCTGGTGGCCCATATCGCACTCGATGGCACCGAGGAGCAGAAAAAGGAACTGTTCGGACTGGTGCTCGATGGCTGGCGTTTCGGCAATGCCTTCTCCGAGTTGAACAGCAAGAACGTCGCCGCCTTCGAGACGCGCTTTGTCGATGATGGCGACCACGTCATCGTGCAGGGTGAGAAGTTCTACACCACCGGCGCGCTGCTGGCACACCTCGTCCCCATCGTCGCCGTCAATGACCAGGGCCAGGCCGCGCTGGTATTCGCCCAGCGCGATGCCCCTGGCCTGACCGTCACCAACAACTGGTCGAGCTTCGGCCAGCGCACCACGGCATCCGGTCGCGTGCAGATCGAGCAGGTGCGCGTTCCCAAAAGCCGCGTGGTCATCATCGATGCCTTCCACAACCACACGGCCGCCGGTGCCATCTCGCAAATCATCCAGGCCGCCATCGACGCAGGCATTGCCCGCCAGGCCATCGACGAAACGATTGATTTCGTGCAGACGAAAAGCCGTCCGTGGATCGACAGCGACAAGCCCACCGCAGCCGAAGACGTTTTCACCATCCAGGCCATTGGCGACCTGAAAATCAAGCTGCACGCCGCCGAAGCCCTGCTGGAGCGCGCCGGCGACCTGATCGACAAGGCCGTTGCAGCCCCCGGCGAAGCCAGCGTGGCAACCGCCACCACCGCCACCGCAGAAGCCAAGGTGCTGACCACCCAGATCGCCATCGAAGCCACCAACCGCCTGTTCGAGCTGGCAGGCACCCGCTCCACCCTCCAGCAGCACCAACTGGACCGCTACTGGCGCAATGCCCGCGTCCATACCCTGCACGACCCGGTGCGCTGGAAATACTTCCACATTGGCAACTACTACCTCAACGGCGTGAATCCGCCCCGCAACGCCTGGAACTGATTTCCCCGCATTTTCCCCGCATCACAACGAGAAAAGCCCCGGCACTTGGGTGTGCCGGGGCTTTTCTCGTGTGTCTCCTGCTTTTATCCGGTATGGCAGGAATGCCGGGGCAACGGTGTCCTCAGGACTTGACGTGCTTGCCAATCAGGCCGGGCAGTTCAAACATCGTGACCTGATCCTTGCCGAAAATGGGGCGCAGCGTGTCATCGGCATTGATGTTGCGCTTGTTCTGCGGGTCCTGAAGATTGTGGGCCTTGATGTAGTCCCAGAGTTTCTTGACGATTTCGGTGCGGGGCAACGGCTCCTGACCCACCACGGCAGCCAATGCCGCATTGGGTTGGAGGGGTTTCATGAATGCGGGGTTGGGTGCGCGTTTGGAGGCAGTTGCCATGAATGGTTTCCTTCAGGAATAAAGTTGCAAAACAATCGGGGCCATAGTGTGCCAACACCTGCTGTACCTGCCGTGTCAGAGACACCCCCCAAATCAGCCGTCAATCGTAGCGAAAAAATGGGTTTGCAGAATCCAAACACCTACCAAAGGTCTGATTTCCGGTGGGCAATCCTGCAAATATCTGTTGCTGAATGTAGCCAATGGCTCTGGTTCGCATTCGGGCACGGATTTGCACCGGTTTTTCGGGGTTCTTCGCAGCGGCTTCAGAGTGAAAAGGCCCGTTGGAGCCAGGCCGCAATCGCGCGGTGCGCCTGCATGGCTTCGGGCAAGGCATGTCCCATTTTGATGAATTCGTGGGCCACGCCCCGATACAACTCCAGTTCCACGTCCACCCCGGCCAGCCGCAGCCGGTCGGCATAGGCCAGGCCCTCATCCACCAGCGGATCGCATTCGGCCAGCACCAGCAGTGCAGGGGCCACGGCTTCCAGCTCCGGGGCCAGCAAGGGCGCGAACCGCCAGTCGGTGCGCTCGTCCCAGTCGATGTACTGCCGGAAGAACCAGTCGATCAGCGGTTTGTTCAGCACCGGGCCGGTTGCATAGAAGTGGTGGGACTCGGTGTCCTGGTGGGCGGTGGTGCCGGGGTAGATCAGCACCTGGGCGGCCAGGGCGATGCCGGCATCGCGTGCCTGAATGGCCGCCACGGCTGCCAGCGTGCCACCGGCACTGTCGCCCGCCACGGCCAGCCGTCGGCCATCCAGCCCCCATTCATGCCCCTGCGACCCCAGCCAGCACAGTGCATCAAAGGCATCGTGCACCGCGCACGGAAAACGCCGCTCGGGAGCCAGTCGGTAATCCAGCGACACCACGGCCGCCCCCGACAGGCTGGCCATGCGTCGGCAGAGAATGTCGTGCGTCTCGACACTGCCGATGGTGAACCCCCCACCATGCAGGTACAGCACGACAGGCAACGGGGCCACCGCCGCTGTCGCCCGCTCCGTGCTGGGGGATGGCCAATAGAGGCGTGCGCGCAGCGGCGTGCCATCACGCGCCACAATGGTCTGCTCGGTTCCCTGGGCCAGAACCAGGGCCGGCAACTCCAGCGTCTGCGAACCCATGGCATAGGCCCGACGCGCCTGCACCGCACCCAGCTCTTGCATGGGGGTGTGGCGGGCACGCGCAATGCGCTCCACCACCTGGCGCATGGCAGGGGTCAGCCGGGGCAGCCAGAGGGGTGGTTCGGAATGGAGAGAAGAAGACATGGTCACGGGATGATGCAGAAAGCACACAGATTGGCATCATAGTGAATTCACCACCCATGCGCACGGCACGGGGTTTTGGTGGCTTTTCAGCGGTTTGGAATTGTTGTTTATGTTGCAGTGCAACGTAGTATCATTTGACTTGCATCACAACATGTTTCAAATGGCCTTTGTGTAACCGCATTGTCTTTTTGGGCAGCTACCATGGCTTGGTCACTTTTTCTTTTCAGGGGCAAACACGCATGGAAAATGGCCCAACCCATGTTCCACAGCCTGCCATTGTTGATGTCATCGGCTGCACGTTCACCATGGTGGTGGCGTGTGTGGTTCGACCGACCTGTTGAAAACTCGGAAGCAACGCAATCATGACCAGTATTTTTGACCTTTTCGATCCCCGCCAACAATCTGTGCCCCTGCGCCCGGATACCGACGCGGTGCACGCCATGCGCCTGCAATCCGAACAGTTCCGCAACGAAGTGGAAGCCAACTCGCAAACCCGCGACATTCTCAGCCGCGCTGCCTCGCGCCACAGCGAACGCATCCTGAAAGAGCATTCGGCCCAACTGCGCAGCCTGCTGGAAGATGGCCAGAAGCTGGTGCAGCAACTTCAGCAAAGTGGCGGCGAGCTGCCCCAGGCCTGGCAGGAATACCTGCGCGATGCCACCGAACGCGCCATCCTCACGGCCGACACCCTGCGCAAGCGCGGCGACATCTTCCTGGAACACGAAGCCGCCAACTGCCCCCCCGTGCTGATCTATGACTACGAGATCATCATGGACGGCAAGGATCTGCCCTTCCCCTGCAACTACATCCTGCTGCGCATCGTGCCGCCCGAAGGCGTGACGGTGGACGACACGCGCCGCCCCTACATCATCATCGACCCACGCGCCGGACACGGCCCCGGCATCGGCGGCTTCAAGCCCGACAGCCAGGTGGGCGTGGCCCTGCGCGAAGGCCATCCGGTGTACTTCGTGGCCTTCCGCAGCCGCCCCGAGCCGGGACAGTACCTCTCCTACGTCACCCGTGCCGAAGCCGCCTTCGTGCGCGAAGTCATGCGCCGCCACCCCAAGGCATCCAAGCCTGTCGTCACCGGCAACTGCCAGGGTGGCTGGGCCACGCTGCTGCTGGCCGCCACCAACCCCGACCTGACCGGCCCCATCGTCATCAACGGCGCACCCGTGGCCCCATGGGCAGGCAAGGTCGGTGAGAACCCGATGCGCTACAACGGTGGCGTGCTGGGTGGCACCTGGATTCCAATGTTCGTCTCCGACCTGGGCGGCGGCATCTTCGACGGCGCGCACCTGGTGGGCAACTTCGAGCTGCTCAACCCCTCGCGCACGCTGTTCCGCAAGTACACCGACCTGTTCCGCGACATCGACAAGGGCGACAAGGTCTTCCTGGAGTTCGAGAAATGGTGGGGCGGCTTCTTCCTGCTCACCGAGCCGGAAATCCGCTGGGTCGTCGAGCAACTGTTCGTCGGCAACCGCCTGGCCAAGAACGAGGCCCGCATCGAACCTGGCCGCCCGGTCGATCTGAAGGCCATCCGCGCCCCGATCATCGCCTTCGCCAGCCACGGCGACAACATCACCCCGCCCCAGCAGGCCCTCAACTGGATTGCCGAAACCTACGCCGACGTGCAGGAAATCCGCATCCGGGGCCAGCGCATCGTTTACATGGTGCATGAGCAGGTGGGCCACCTGGGCATCTTCGTGTCCTCGCAGATCGCCCGCAAGGAACACGCCGAAGTCACGTCCACGCTGCAAACCATCGAGGCACTGGCCCCCGGCCTGTACGAGATGCGCATCGAAGACGTGGAAGAAAAGAATGGCCGCAAGCACTTCACCGTCGGCTTCGTGGAGCGCACGCTGGACGACATCCGCGCCCTGGACGACGGCTACGCCGACGAGCGTCCCTTTGCCGCCGTGGCCCGCTTCTCCGAAGTGCAGGCGCAACTGTATGACGCACTGGCACGCCCGTTCGTCAAGGCCATGGTCACCGACAGCTCTGCCGAAATGAGCCGCGCCCTGCACCCGCAGCGTCTGACCCGCGCCCTGGCCTCCTCGCGCAACCCGGTCATGGGTCAGGTAGCCTCGCTGGCCGAAGGCGTGCGCACCGCCCGCAACAAGGCCGCTGCCAGCAACCCCTTCCTGGCCTGGGAACAGCTCTGGGTCAATGCCACCACGCAGGCCATCGACTTCTGGCGCGACAGCCGCGACATGGCCTACGAACTGAGCTTCTTCAGCCTGTGGGGCACGCCCTGGACACGCGCCTTTGGCCGCACCCACGAGGCACGCCGCACCCTCAAGAACAATGATGAACTGCGCAGCCTGCCCGAAGTGGCAGCGGCCCTGTTCAACATCGAGCGCGGTGGCTTCGTCGAGGCCGTCATCCGCATGCTGATTCTGCTGGCCGAAAACCGTGGCGGTGTGCGCCGCGACCGCCTGGAACGCTCCAGCAAGGTGCTGACCCAGGACGAGCCATTCAAGTCGCTGGGAGCCGAACGCCGCGCCATGATCATTCACGAACAGACCCTGATCGTGACCTACGAACGCGAACGCGCCATCGAAACCCTGCCTTCGCTGCTGCCCGATGCCGCCGAACGCGCGCTGGCCGTGGAAATCGTGCGCTACATCCCCGGTGCCATCAGCGAAATGTCCGACAACACCGTCGCCCTGCTGCAACGCTTCCAGCAGGTGCTGGGCCTGCCCACCGTCACCGAGGATGTGCTGAGCGACCCGCTGGAAACCCCGGCGGCCGTCGAAGCCGTGGCAGATACCGCACAGGCCAATGCCGAGACCGCCAAGGCCGCCACAGCGGCACGCCGCCAGCCCGCGAAAACCGCGAACCACAAGGAAGCCTGACATGCGCATTGTCAATCGCACCTTCAGCGAAATCATGCCGGGCGAAACAGCCGAGCTGCACCGTCTGGTCACCCCGGACGACCTGTATGTGTTCGCCGCCTCCTCCGGCAACTACAACCCCATGCACCTGCCCGGTCAGGATGTGGACGGGGACGGCGTTCCCGAGAACATTGCCCCCGGCATGTTCGTGGCCTCGCTGATCTCCGCCGTGCTGGGCACGCTGCTGCCAGGCCCCGGCACCCTCTATCGCCGCCAGAGCGTCGATTTCCACACCCGTGCCCACGCTGGCGACGAACTGCTGTGCCGCGTCACCGTGCTGGACAAGCGCGACGATGGCACCGTGCGCCTGCAAACCGAAATCGTGCGCCCCAAGGACGACGCGCTCATCCTCTCGGGTGAAGCCGAAGTCATTGCCCCCACCCAGAAGTTCGAGCGCGACGACATCGAAGTGCCCGGCCTGCTGGTGCAACGCCACCGCCACTTTCAGGCCCTGCTGGAGAGGGCACGCCCCCTGCCCGCCGTACCGGTTGCCGTGGTCTGCCCCGACGATGCCAACTCGCTGGGCGGCGCATTGCTGGCGGCCCGCGAAGGCATCATCGTGCCCATTCTCATCGGCCAGAAAAGCGGCATCGAAGCCGCAGCGGCCCAACTGGGAGCCTCGCTGGATGGCATCGAGATCATCGACATCCAGGGCGATGCCGCAGCGGCCCTGACCGCCTGCAAGCTGGTACACGAAGGGCGTGCGGCCACCGTCATGAAGGGGCATATGCACACCGACGACCTGCTGCGCCCCATGCTCGACAAGGTGCATGGCCTGCGCATCGGCCGCCGCTTCACGCACGTCTTCCTGATGGACGTGCCGGGACGGCCCGAACCCGTGATGGTCACCGACGCGGCCATCAACATCGCCCCGGACCTCGCCACCAAGGTCGATATCGTGCAGAACGCCATCGACCTGGCCCTCTCGCTGGGCGTGGAGCCGCGCGTGGGCGTGCTGTCGGCGGTGGAGACCGTCAATCCCGCCATTCAGTCCTCCATCGATGCGGCCCTGCTCTCCAAGATGGCCGAGCGCGGCCAGATTCGTGGTGGACTGGTCGATGGCCCGCTGGCCATGGACAATGCCGTCGATCTGGGCGCGGCCCGCACCAAGAGCCTCAAGGGTGGCGTGGCCGGACAGGCCAACATTCTGGTTGTGCCCGGCATCGACGCTGGCAACATGCTGGCCAAGCAACTGACCTTCATCAGCCATGCGGAAAGTGCCGGGCTGGTGCTGGGTGCGCGCGTGCCCGTCATCCTCAATTCGCGTTCGGACAGCCCCATGTCGCGGCTGGCCTCCTGCGCCGTCGCCGCGCTGCACCACAATGCCACGACAGGCACGACTGGAGCAAACCAATGACCGAACTGCACACCCTGCCAGTGGAAGAAACCGCAGCCGCCCCCGAGGGCGAGGCATCCTGGCAACACGCGGGCTTTCTGGCCCTCAATGCCGGTTCGTCCTCGCTCAAGGTGGCCCTGTTCCCTGCCGAAGGTGCAGACCCGCTGGTGACTGGGCAGGCCGACCGCATCGGCCCCGAAGGCACACTGGTGCTCAAGGATGCCAGCGGCCAGCCATTGCCATTGGCCGAAGGCGGCAGCCTGGGCAACCACGAAAGCGCGCTCGATCTGGTGCTCGCCACCCTGCGGCAGGCATTCCCGAACCTGCACATTGCCGCCGTGGGCCACCGCGTGGTGCATGGGGGAGCCGAATTCACCGCCCCGGTGGTCATCACCCCCGAAGTGCTGGACAAGCTCACCGCCCTCTCGCCCTTCGCCCCGCTGCACCAGCCGCACAACGTCGCCGGCATCCGCGCCGCCCAGGAAGCCTTCCCCGGCATCCCCCAGGTGGCCTGCTTCGATACCGCCTTCCACCGGGGCCAGCCGTTCGTGAACGACACGTTCGCCCTGCCGCACCGCTATTACGAAAGCGGTGTGCGCCGCTACGGCTTCCACGGCCTGAGCTACGACTACGTCACCAGCGAACTCGCCCGCATTGCCCCACACCTGATGTCCGGGCGGGTCGTCATCGCCCACCTGGGCAATGGCGCGTCCATGTGCGCCATCTACAAGGGCAAGTCCGTTGCTTCCTCGATGGGTTTCTCGGCCCTCGATGGCCTGCCCATGGGCACGCGCTGCGGTCAGGTCGATCCCGGTGTGCTGCTGTACATGCTCGACCAGGAAAAGCTCAACTCCTCGCAGATTCGCCAGATTCTCTACAACGAATCGGGCCTGCTGGGTCTGTCGGGTGGCCTCTCCAACGACATGCGCACCCTCGAAGCTGCCGACAACGCCGCCTCGCACCGTGCCATCGATTACTTCGTGTTCCGCGTCCAGCGTGAACTCGGGGCCATGGCCGCTGTCATGGGCGGCATCGACGCACTCGTGTTCTGCGGCGGCATCGGCGAAAACTCGCGCGTGGTGCGCCGCCGCGTCTGCGAACGCCTGGGCTGGATGGGCATCGAGATCGACCACGGCCGCAATGCCGAAAGTGCCACCATCATCTCGTCCGAGTTCGCCCGCACCACGGTCATGATCGTGCGCACCCGCGAAGACCTGGTGATTGCGCGTGCCGCCCGTGCAGCCGCTGGTGTGCCCAGCGCGCAGGACGATGCCACCTCCAGCACCCCACCGGTGCTGCCCGACCTGTAGTCTTGTCGAAGGCCATGGGCATCCAATACTTTCAGGTTGAAGACGGCACCCGGCTGGCCTTCCGCGACGAAGGTCAGGGTCTGCCCTTGCTGGCCCTGGCCGGGCTGACACGCGATGGCCGTGATTTTGACTATCTGGCGCGGCACCTCTCCAAAGTCCGCCTCATCCGGCTGGACAGCCGGGGGCGTGGCCACTCCGAATGGGCACCGTCGCAAACCTACACGGTTGCGCAGGAAGCACAGGATGCCATGACTCTCCTCGACCACCTGCAACTGGAGAAAGTCGCCATCATCGGCTCGTCGCGCGGTGGCCTGCTGGGCATGGTCATGGTCGCCACCGCCCCGACGCGCATTGCCGGACTGTGTTTCAACGACGTAGGGCCGGTGCTGGAGCGGTCAGGGCTGGAGCGCATCGGTGCCTACATCGGCATTCAGCCGGCCATTGCCACCCTTGAAGAAATTGCCGACCGCATGCCCAAGGCCATGCCGGGCTTTGAGGCGGTCTCCGCCATGCGCTGGGCCGAAGAAACCATACGCCATTACATCCAGACCGCCGATGGCGTGGCCCTGCCCTACGACCCCGCCTTGCGCGAGTCATTCGACCGCGCCATGAGCCAGCCTCTGGCTGCCATCTGGAACCTGTTCGATGCCTGCGCCCACATCCCGCTGGCACTGATACGCGCCGCCAATTCGGACGTGCTGTCACTCGAAACCGCCGATGCCATGCAGGCACGCCGCCCTGACCTGATCCGGGCAAACATCCCCCAACGCGGCCACGTCCCCTTCCTGGACGAACCCGAATCCCTCGCCGCCATCCGCACCTGGCTGGATCGGCTGGTGGATACTTTTTAGGGAAGGTTTACCTGAAGGGCACTGGACTGTGGCCATACCCTTCAGGCAAGGTTTCACACACCCTCAGGCTTCCTGTGCCTGGGAATTGGGCAGGGACAGGCGTGAGGTGTCTTCCATCGGTTCTTCCGCGCCCTGGTTGCGACCGGCATTGAGGCTGGCAATCGAGGCTTCGGTGATGTCGCCGGTGACGTAGATGCCGTCGAAGCACGAGGCATCGAAGCCTTCCAGCGCGGGATTGAGGGAATGCACGGCCTGCTTCATGGCATCCACATCCTGGTAGATCAGCGCGTCGCAACCGATGATGGCGCGGATTTCCTCGATGCTGCGATTGTGTGCCACCAGTTCTTCCTTGGTGGGCATGTCGATGCCATAGACGTTAGGGAAACGCACGGGCGGCGCGGCACTGGCCAGATAGACCTTGCTGGCTCCGGCTTCACGCGCCATCTGCACGATTTCGCGCGAGGTGGTTCCGCGCACGATGGAGTCGTCCACCAGCAGCACGTTGCGGCCCTGGAATTCGCTGCCGATGGCATTGAGCTTCTGGCGCACCGATTTCTTGCGCACACTCTGGCCCGGCATGATGAAGGTGCGGCCCACATAGCGGTTTTTCACGAAGCCTTCGCGGTAGGGCTTGCCGATGCGGTGTGCCAACTGCATGGCACTGGGGCGGCTGGACTCGGGAATCGGGATGACCACGTCGATTTCATTAGGCGGCACCATCGATACCAGTCGCTTGGCCAGTGTTTCGCCCATGTTCAGGCGTGCCTGATAGACGGAAATGCCGTCGAGCACCGAGTCGGGCCGGGCCAGATAGATGAATTCGAAGATGCAGGGCTGGTGGTGGACGCGCTGCGCATCGGCACATTGGCGGGCATGGACGGTGCCATCAAGCGTGATGAGCACGGCTTCGCCGGGGTCGATGGAACGCTCCAGCTCATGCCCGGTGCCCTCGAGTGATACGGACTCGCTGGCGACCATGACCGTGCCATCCGCACCACGCCCCAGACACAGCGGGCGGATGCCGTGGGGGTCGCGGAACGCCAGCACGCCAAAACCGGCAATCATCGCAATGACCGAATACGAACCCCGCACCCGGCGGTGCACGGATGCCACGGCGGCAAATATGTTCTCCAGCCCCAGGTCTGTTCCCACCGTAGCACGGTCGATCTCGTGTGCCAGCACATTCAGCAGCACTTCCGAGTCGCTGTCGGTGTTGGTGTGGCGGTGGTCGGCACTGAACAGCTCGCTGCGCAGGGCCTTGGCATTGGTAATGTTGCCGTTGTGCACCATGACGATGCCAAAGGGCGCATTCACATAGAAGGGCTGGGCTTCCTCCTCACTGTGGGCATTGCCCGCCGTGGGGTAGCGCACCTGCCCCAGCCCGACCGAACCTGGCAGGGCACGCATGTTGCGGGTGCGGAACACGTCCCGCACCATGCCCTTGGCCTTGTGCATGAAGAATTTGCGCTCCTCCTGGGTGACGATGCCGGCGGCATCCTGGCCCCGGTGCTGCAACAGCAGCAGGGCATCGTAGAGCAACTGATTGACTGGGCTGGTACTGACCACACCGACTATTCCACACATGGATTGAACTCCTGTTTTGGCATTTGCTGATCCGGCATTGTTTGCGCTGCCGGGGTGCGCCTTTCATCGTCTCAAAAACAACTCTGCCTGCGCAGCCGATGGCACGATGACCGGCGGCTGTTCAGGCGGTTGCAGAATCTTCCACTGCGGGAACCATTCCATCAGTTCCAGCCGGGCCGTATCAAATGGCATGGAGACACTGGCCTGCTGCCACCAGGGCTGCTCGTTCCACTGCATGGCATGCAGCACCACGGCCAGCCCCACGCCCACCAGCAGCACGCGCACCAGCCCGAAACCGGCTCCCACCGCCCGGTCTGCCGCCCGCATACCGATGGCACGAATGAACTTGCGCGTCCACGAGGCCAGCAGCGAGGAGGCGAACATGGCCAGCACGAAGGCCAGCACCATGCCAGCCACCCGCTTGGGCTGCTCGCCGATTCCGTCCCACGGAATCTGGCTGCCCCAGACCGGCCCCCAGTGCAGGGCCACCCAGAAGCCCGCGATCCACCCGGCCAGACTGATGCACTCGAAGACGAAGCCGCGCCACGCGCCCACGACCACCGAGAGCAACGCCAGCAGCAAAAAGGTCAGATCAAGCCAGTTCATCAGAGAAAGGGGTTGGCAAAGGCGGGGGCGGGCAAGTCACTGTCATGCTGCCCACCGCACAGCACGCCAGATGGGGACTGGCGGCAGGATCGCAATGGCACGGTGCAGTGGCGGCAGGCAATATCAGAACATCAAAGCGTCAGGATCACGCTGGGCAGTTTCGCGCCACTGATGCGGGCAGCGGCCTTGTCGGCATCGGCGCGGCTGTTGAACGGCCCCACCCGCACACGGGTGGCCCGCCCGGTGGGCGTTTGCGCCACCTGGGTGTAGGTGCGCAGGCCCAGCATCTCGATCTGTGCGCGCACTTCCTGTGCCTTGGCAGCATCGGTGTAGGCTCCCACCTGCACGATGAATCGACCCTGGTCGGCACGGTTCTGGCGTGGCGGCTCGGAGGGGCGGCCTTCCAGCAAGGCCCTGGCACGGGCGGCTTCGTCATTGCGCACCGAAGCGGGCTTGACCGGGGGCGGCTGCACCACCGGGGCCGCAACCGGAGCAGGCGGTGTGGCGGCAGGCTTGGGAGCGGCCACCGGTTTTTCTGCCGGTTTGGCCGGTGCTGGCTTGGGTGCCGCAGGCTGCGTGGTGGCACGCGGTTCGGGCTTGGGCGCAGGCTTGGGTTCTGGTTTGGGTGTGGGTTTCGGCGTTGGGGCCGGGGCAGGCGGTTTGGGAGCCGGTGCCGGTGCCGCTTCGGTGCGCTGCGCATTGCGGGCCGCGCTCTGCGCCACCGATTCGGTGCGCCCGGCCTGGGTGGCAGATGCCACGGCCGTGACCACAGCCGGTGCAGCGGCGACCACTACACTGGGCGGCAGTGCCGCACTGTCAGATGTGGGCGATGCTGCCGGTGCGCCATCGGCCACCGCACTGGGCACGACCAGCGGTGCGGCCGATTCCACGCCGGGAATCTCCACCTGGGCGACCACTGGAATGGGGCGCGGCTGCGTGTCAAACAGCATGGGGAACACCACCACGCCAGCGAGTACCAGCACACACGCGCCGATGAGACGGTGGCGCGCGCGGCGGCGCATGTCTTCCACGGTATCGCTGCTGCTGCGCCCCCGGACACTGCGCTTGCTTTCCCCGGGAGCGGAATCTGCCGTTTTACGGGAACCAAAAAGAGCCATAGGAGTGTGTTGATTCGGTCAAGTCCAGATGCTGCGCATACACGGCAGGCACAGGGGGACGGTGAAAAGGCGGTGCGTCGTCGGGCATGGCATCACACAGCGAAACCGGCTTACGCGCCGTCGGCCTCGGACAGATGCTTGCCTTGCAGGCGCGGAATGCCGTGCTGCAACACACCGCCCACGGTAAAGAAAGAGCCAAAGACAATGATTCTATCAGCCGGTTCCGCCTGTGCCACTGCGGCATCGAGTGCCGCCTGGGGATTGGCGTACACATTGCTGAACACCTGCCGGGGTCGCTGCGCCACCAGTTGCAGGGCCTGCCAGCGTTTTTGCAGGTTCGTGGCCTTCTCTGCCCTGGGCAGGGGCAGGTCGGTAAAGTACCAGCGATCCACCAGCGGGGCGATTTTCTGGAACACTGCGGCCAGGTCCTTGTCTGCCATCGCCCCGAAAACCGCATGAGTGACCGGGAAAAAGCCCATGGCATCCAGATTGGCCGTCAATGCCGCCACCGAATGCGGGTTGTGCGCCACATCCAGCACCAGCGTGGGCTGTCCCGGAACAATCTGGAACCGCCCCGGCACATCCACCAGGGCCAGACCTTCGCGAATCGACTGGGCGGTGATGGGCAATACCGGGCGCAATGCCTGCAATGCCGCCAGCACGCCGGACGCATTCACCAGCTGGTTCGCCCCGCGCAGGGCCGGATAGGCCAGCCCGGCATACCGTTTGCCACGCCCGGCCCAGTTCCATTGCTGGCGGTCGCCGGAATAGTTGAAGTCGCGCCCGGCCAGCCACAGGTCTGCGCCCAACTGTTCGGCATGGGCGATCACCGAGTCCGGGGGCAGTGGGTCGGAAACGATGGCGGGTTTGCCCGCACGCATGATGCCCGCCTTCTCACGGCCAATCGCCTCGCGGTCGGTGCCCAGAAACTCGGTGTGATCCAGATCGATGCTGGTGATGATGGCGCAGTCGGTATCGATGATGTTGGTGGCATCCAGTCGGCCTCCCAGCCCCACTTCCAGCACTACCACATCCAGCCGCGCACTGGCCAGCAGCCGCAGAATCGCCAGTGTGGTGAACTCGAAATAGGTCAGCGACACCGGCTGGCCGCCCTCACCCGCATGCTGGCGTGCCTGCTCCACGGCCTCGAAATGCGGCAGAAGCTGCGCGGCCGTGGCAATCTGCGCACCGATGCGGCAACGCTCCTCGAAATGCACCAGATGCGGCGAGGTGTACACCCCGCTGCGGTAGCCGGACTGTTGCAGGATGGCCTCCAGCATGGCACAGGTGGAACCCTTGCCATTGGTGCCTGCCACGGTGATGACGGGGCAGGCAAAGCGCAGTTGCAGCGCGTGCGCCACCGCCCGCACGCGCTCCAGCCCCAGCTCAATGGTGGCGGGATGAATGCGCTCGCAATGGGCCAGCCACTCGGGCAGATCGGCAAAACGCGACGGCGGCAAGGAAAATTCAGGGGAAAAGGTGATTTCGGGCATTGGTGCTCAGCGGACAGTGGCCTTGAAAAGCCGGGGCTGGTTCCAGAACAAGAGTGTCATGCAGGATCAGCAGACCATGCGAAAGGGGCTATTGTCGCCCTTCTTGGCAATGAGACCGGGCTTCACCTTGCTGCTTGGCACAAAAAATCGGGGGCACAGACCTGTACCGCGCCAAATTCAGGCACGGTCTGCGGCCAATCCTGTGCCGATTGGATGCGGCCTTCGGGATGCTGTTGCCAGAACTGCAAGGCGCGAATCATCCCGGCGTGGGTGATCCACAGGGTGTTTTCTGCTGCACCCAGCATGTTTTGCCGGTGGCCTTGCAGCACTTGGCGCGCCCGCTCCAGCACATCCTGCACCGATTCCACGCCGCCGAAGCGGTGCTGTGCAAAGTCGGCCACCCAGGCATCGACGGCTGCCTGCGGAATATCGGCCCAGGCCACCATTTCCCACTGGCCGAAGTCCATTTCGTTGAGCTTGGCATCCACCTGCCAGTTGCGCAGATCGGGGCGCAACGCACCCAACTGCCGGGCGACGCACCGGGTGCGTTCACGCTCGGACGTGACGATACGGGTATGGGGCGGCAGTGACTGCGCCAGTGCCTCTACGCATTGCCGCACATGGGCTTCGTCCAGCGGCACATCGCTGCGACCATAGCAGAGCGGGCGTGGCAATTGCACACGCGGATGGCGCATCAGCCACACCGTCATGCCGCTGCGGGCAGGCCGATGGCCAGCCCCAGGTAAAAACCGACTTCGCCGAGTTGCTGCACGGCTCCGAGGCCGTCGCCGGTGAAGCCCTGCAGACGCTGCCGCAACCGCCACATGACGGCGGCCCCGCCCAGCAAGGCTCCGGGCACGCCCCAGCCCCACGGCAAGGCAGGCCACAGCCCATACGCCAGCACCAGTGCCAGCAGGCACCAGGCCGTGCCCACGGCGAGGCCCGACAGGCCAATATCCGTGGCAATCGGCTTGGACTTGGAACGCAAGGTATCGCCCACATGCGGCATCCGCCAGGTGACGAACAGTGGCATCCAGCGCGACCAGACATGCCCCAGCCACAAGGCTGCCAGCACGCTCCAGTCGTCCAGGGCCTGCGCCAGCAAGGCCAGCAGGGCCACCTTGGCCAGCAGCACCAGCACCAGGGCCACCGCGCCAAACGAGCCGATGCGCGAATCCTTCATGATGTCCAGTGCCCGTTCGCGGTCGTAGGAACCGCCCAGGCCATCGGTCAGGTCGGCCAGACCGTCTTCATGGAAAGCCCCGGTCAGGCCGATGCCGAAGGCCGTGCTGGCAATGGCCGCTACCCACGGCGCGGCCGCCACCGGCGGCAACAGCCACCACAACAGCCCAAACACGGCCGCGCAGGCCGCCCCCACCAGCCAGCCCACGCCCGGCAGATGCACGAGCGAACGCTGCAACATGGCAGGGCTGAAGCCCACCCACTGCGCCAGCGCGCCGGTGATCGGGATACGCGTGAAAAACTGCACGGCCAGCAGGTAATGGCGAATCCACCGGGCCATGCGCAATCAGCTGAAGCTGGAGAGGTTTTGCAGGTTCTGGGGCCGCAGATCGCTGAGGATGGTGGTGGAGATTTCCTCGATGGACTTGGTGGTGGTGGAGAGCCAGCGCACCCCAGCGCGACGCATCATGGCCTCGGCCTCTGCCACCTCATAGCGGCAGTTCTCCAAACTGGCGTATCTGGAGTCGGGGCGGCGTTCGTTGCGAATCTCGCTCAGGCGTTCGGGCTGGATGGTGAGGCCAAACAGCTTTTTGCGGTGATCGTCCAGCGCAGGTGGCAGACGCTTGCGGTCAAAGTCTTCGGGAATCAGCGGATAGTTGGCCACCTTCAGGCCATGCTGCATGGCCAGATAGAGGCTGGTGGGCGTTTTGCCGCTGCGGCTGACCCCGATCAGAATCACATCCGCGCCGCTGAGGTCGCGGTTGGACTGGCCATCGTCGTGCAGCAGCGTGTAGTTGATGGCCTCCATGCGGTTGGAATAGGCCTTGCTCTTGCTGATGTCGGTGAACCGCCCCACCCGGTGGTGCGACTTCACCCCCAGCTCCCCTTCCAGCGGATGCACGAAGGTGCCGAACATGTCCATCACCATGCCCTTGCAATGGCTGCGCAGCAGTTCCTGGAGCGCGGGATTGACCAGCGTGGTGAACACAATCGGCTTCTTGCCTTCCACCTCGTGGGTGTGGTTGATTTGCCGGATGGCCTGGTGCGCCTTGTCGATGGTGTCCACAAAAGGCAGGCGAATGCCACGGATGCTGAGGTCGAACTGCGCCAGAATGGCATTGCCGAACGCTTCAGCGGTGATGCCAGTGCCGTCGGACACAAAAAAAGCGGTTCTGGAGTGCATGGGCGTATTCCTTGTTTTTTGAGTGGGCCGGGAAAACCGTATTGTGACGCACCCCGGCACGCCCTCACCGGCTCACACTGCTGCGGATGGCGGCAGGCCCGCCTTGCGCTGCACCAGCCCCTGCAAGGCAGGAGCCGCCAGGGTCGCCGCCAGCTCCACGCGCTCGCGCAAGGCGGCATCGACGATCTGGCCGTTGTCGATGTCCTGCGACACGCTGTACACCCCAATGGGCAAGGTCAGTGTCTGAAAGAACGCAAACAGCGGACGCAACTGGTGGTCGAGCACCAGCGAGTGGCGCGGGCTGCCACCAGTCGCGGCCAGCAGCACGGGCTTGCCCACCAGCGACTCCATGCCAATCAAATCCAGCAAGTGCTTGAACAAGCCCGGCACACTGCCCCGGTACACCGGACTGCCCACAATCAGGAACTCGGCTGCCTCGATGGCCGCCACTGCCTCGCGGGCACGCGCCGGCAGTTGCTGCGGGTAAAGCGCGCTGCCCACTTCGGTGGCAATGTCGGCCAGTTCAATCGACTGGCGATCCAGTGCCACATGCCGCGCCAATGCGTCGCCCACATGGTCGAGCAGCACCTGGGTGCGCGAGGGCTTGTGCAGGCTGCCATTGAGCACAACGGTTTTCAGGGCGGGATAAGAGGCTGGAAACAGGGCTTGGGACATTCAATGGTTCCGTGTCTGGGCGCAAAAAGGCTACAGCATACGCGAGCTGGCCCAACCCTACAGGCAGGCGCAGAAACCCAAAGACCAATCTGGTTGCTCACCAGCTGCTTCTGTCGTGCGGTGAACGGTTCTAGAATAATGGCCGTTTGAGAATTTCTCACACCATCTCACACCAAAAAAAGGACTTTTCATGTCGCTGTTTACCGCCGTAGAACTGGCACCCCGCGACCCTATCCTGGGTCTGAACGAGCAATTCGCCGCTGACACCAACCCTCAGAAAGTCAATCTGGGCGTTGGTGTTTATTTTGACGAGAACGGCAAGCTGCCCCTGCTGGCAGCCGTGCGCAAGGCCGAAGAAGCCCTGCAAGCCGAACCCAAGGCACGCGGCTACCTGCCCATCGACGGCCTGCCCGCCTACGACCAGGCCGTGAAGGAACTGGTGTTCGGCAAGGAATCGGAGCCTGTGGCATCGGGCCGCGTGGCCACCATTCAGGCCCTGGGCGGCACCGGCGGCCTGAAAGTGGGCGCAGACTTCCTGAAGAAGCTCAGTCCCGATGCCAAGGTGCTGATCTCCAACCCCAGTTGGGAAAACCACCGCGCCATCTTCAACAACGCCGGGTTTGAAGTCGGCACCTACGCCTACTACGATGCGGCCCAGCGTGGCATCGACTTCGACGCACTGCTGGCCGACCTGAACGCCGCTGCCGAAAAAACCGTGGTCGTGCTGCACGCCTGCTGTCACAACCCCACCGGCTACGACCTGACCCCGGCCCAGTGGGATCAGGTGATCGAGGTGGTGAAGGCCCGCAACCTGACCCCCTTCCTGGACATGGCCTACCAAGGCTTCTCGCAGGGTCTGGCCGAAGACGGCGCAGTGGTGGGCAAGTTCGTGGCAGCCGGTCTGGAATTCCTGGTATCGACCTCCTTTTCCAAGAGCTTCAGCCTGTACGGCGAACGCGTGGGCGCACTCTCG
Source organism: Lampropedia hyalina DSM 16112 (assembly GCF_900129055.1). Classification (GTDB taxonomy): domain Bacteria; phylum Pseudomonadota; class Gammaproteobacteria; order Burkholderiales; family Burkholderiaceae_C; genus Lampropedia; species Lampropedia hyalina. Next base: position 42,890 of record NZ_FQUZ01000013.1, on the reverse strand, counting down.
GTGGTCACGGCCAGCAAGGAAGAAGCCGCGCGCGTGCTCAGCCAGTTGAAGATCGTCATCCGCACCAACTACTCCAACCCACCCACCCACGGCGGTGCCGTGGTGGCCTATGTGTTGGGCAACCCCGAACTGCGCGCCCTGTGGGAACAGGAACTGGGCGAAATGCGCACCCGCATCAAGGCCATGCGCCAGCAACTGGTCGAGGGCCTGAAGGCCGCAGGCGTGACCCAGGATCAGTCGTTCATCACCACCCAGGTGGGCATGTTCAGCTACTCTGGCCTGAACAAAGACCAGATGGTGCGCCTGCGCAATGAATTCGGCGTGTACGGCACCGACAGCGGCCGCATCTGCGTGGCCGCGCTGAACAGCAAGAACGTGGACTATGTGGCCAAGGCGATTGCCCAGGTGATCTGATGGTCTGGTAGAGCGATTAGAGCGATGGATGGCGGCAAGCCCGGCCATCGCTCCCATCCACCAAGCGGGCGTCTGTGACACCCGCTTTTTTCATGGGCGCAATTGCCGCCCCACCAGACTGCCCTGGCGATACCAGCCGTGGCGCAGATACGGCTCCAGCTTGCGGCGTTCACCGCCACGCAGCTTGATGAGGGGCGGACAGTCATCCCGCTGCCCATTCCAGAGCAGCCGCCAGTACAAGCTGCGCCGCTTCCAGCCGCTTTGCTGGTGGTAAAGATAGGGGCCGTCTTCGGCACGCAACAATTCCAGCCGGTAATCATGCAGAGGATGGCTCTGCATCAGGTGCTGGGCGGTGACGTGGATGGTATGGTAGGCCGGGTCGCCAATGCGCTGGGTATATGCCTGGAACACCCCCCGCTGGCGCAAGCCTTGCAGATAGTCCTGCGTTTCGCCATCGATGGCCTGCTCGCGAAACAGGGCCAGCCAGTCCGCCACAAAGGCACTGCCTGCGGGAGCGGCCAGAAACCAGCTTTCCACCACCGGATAGGCCGGCTGGGTGGTAAAGCCCTCCAGATAGAAGCCCAGCAATTGCGCCCGGCTGGCGGCCTGCCGCTGCACGGCCCAATCCAGCGATTGCGTCAGAATGGTGGAGGCATCCAGCCAGAAGCCACCATGCCGATGCAGCAGCGCGAGGCGAATCCAGTCGGTCTGCTTGGGAATGCCCACGGCAGCCAGCCGCTGGGGAATATCGTCAAGGTATTCGTGCAGATTGCCCTGATGCAGCACATGAATGGCATAGCCTGGATTGTGCCGCCGCCAGTTGTCCACGCAACGCTGCACCACCAGCGGCAAGCCGGGACTGTGCCAGTAAGTCCAGATGACCGGGGGAATGCCCTCGTTCATGAGGGATGCTCTCTCTGCCGTGCCTTGCGCCTGCGGCGACTGCCAGAGCAGATCCAGCGCAGCCGAAGACAGCGGCAGGCTGCGGTTGCGCCAGACCCACCACGCCCCCAGTGCGACCAGGGCAACCACCACGGCCATCATCCACGCGCCATTGCTCACGAGCCTGCTCCTTCTTCTGCCAGATGCCGACCCACGATGCTGTCTGGCAAGTACAAACCTTGTTCGAGATAGTGATCGAGCTTGCGGCGATCCGGCCCGCGCAGTTTCACCAGAAAAGGCACGCTGGCCTGCCCTTGCTGCATGAAGAACAGCCGCAGCTTGAGCCGGGCACGATCCCAGCGCGCCTGTTCGTGGTAGGCAAACGCCGTGTGTTCGGCACACCAGAGTGCCATACGGTAATGTGCCCGCCGGTCTTGCAGCACCCGCTGGATCGCCACGTGCATGCTCAGATATTCGGGGCTTTCGATGCGCTGCACCACGGCATCGTAGAGGCCATGCCGCTTCAGCGATGCAAGGTACTCGGCACTGCCCGGCTCCAGCACCTGCGTGGTGAATTCGGCTTGCAGGTCGGCAATGAAGGCACTGCCGGGCGGTGCGGCCATGAACCAGTTTTCCACCACCGGATAAGCAGGCAAGGCCGTGAACCGCTGGATGTAAAAACCCACCAGATCGCACTGGCTGCGTTGCTGCTCCTGCAACACCCAGTGCAGCGAGCGCGTCAGGATGGTGCTGGCATCCATCCAGATGCCGCCATGACGGCGCAATAACTCCAGACGCAGCCAGTCGGAACGCTGCTGCACGCTCAGGCGAGGCCAACTGGGCGGCAAATCGCCCACAAAATGTGCCAGGCTGCTGTCATCGAGCACCCGAATCTGGTAATCGGGATTGTAACGATGCCAGTTTTCAAGACACCGCTGCACCAGCAAAGGCCGCTGTGGGCTGTTCCAGTACGCCCAGATGATGGGCGGGATCGCACCCTGCCGGGGGCTGGCATCACCCCACTCCAGCAGCCTGGGAGCAGGCCAGGGACAGGGCGGCAATGCGCGGGGTCGCCACCGGTGGTATTGCCGCAAACATTGCGCAATCGCCAGCTCACCACGCAGTCTCCAACTGACGGGCTTGGCCTGTAGAGTCATCCGATACTCTCTTGCAGGGTCGGGACATGGCGCAGCCAGCGGCGCGCCCGAAAATAACGCGCCCACCAGCCACGCCGCCAGTACGCTTGCAGCAACTCCTCGGGTGTCAGCGGGCTGCTGTGCCGGTAATGGCGGGCAAAAGCACGCGCAGCGTCTGCCGCATGTTCCAGCTCCGGGTGAGCGGCCAGAAAGCGCATGGCAGCCATGTAGTTTCTGGCACTGAGGTGGCTGATGGCGAATGCCAGCGACGCTGTCTGCCGCAGGCGATGCTGGAGTGCGGGTGTGGCGGCCAGATCGTGGCTGAAGCCCTCCAGTGCGGCAGAAAGCCCCTGTATCTTCGGCAATGTCATGCACAGCATGACATTGCCAGCATGCTGGCGATACCGCACCAAAGGCACGTTCAGGTATGCGGCGGTCTGCGCCCGCAAGGCCAGACGGCTGAAAGTGGCCATGTCCTCGGCAAAAAGCCAGCCCACCGGGAAGCGCAATGGCCCACAAGCCCCTTCATCCCAGAGGGTACGACGCGACACCTTGCTCCACGGATGAAACTGCCCGGCCAGAAACAGGCCTTCGAGCAAGGTCGCCGTATCGTGAATCAAGGTGTTGGAAGGGCCGATGAAGGTCTTGCGGTGGTGTTCGCCACGCAGGTGGTGCTTGAGGCTCTGGCTCTGGCGCAGCACCTGAAAATCAAACAGCAGCCAGTCGGGGGAGAAGGCCGCCAGCCCTGCCAGCACCGTGGCCACTGCCGTGGAAACCAGCTGATCGTCGGCATCCAGAAACCAGATGTATTCTCCTGTTGCTGCCTCCAGCAGGCTGTTGCGTGCCGCGCTGACACCTTGATTCTGCGAATGCCGCAACAACTTCACCCGGCCCGCATGCGTCGCCGCCACGGCCTGCAAGGTGGCCCAGGAGCCATCCGTGGAACAATCGTCCAGCACCAGCACTTCCACGCCTTCGCTGCACTGCGGCAGCAGGGCATCCAGGCATTCCAACAGAAACGGCTCGGCGTTGTACACCGGCAGCAGAATGCTCAGCCTGATGGTCATACGGATGGATCCGACACGGCAGGCCGCTGGAACCCGGCAAACAAAGCTTCATACTGCTGGCCCATGCGTTCCAGGCCGTAATGGCTCAGGGCATCGTGCCGGGCCTGCGCGGCCATGCGGGCGGCTTCCTGCGGGTTGCGCAGCAGATATTCCAGCGCATCTGCCATGGACTCGGCACTGCCATGCTCGGCCAGCAGGCCATTGTGCTGGTGTTCGACAATTTCCTGAATTCCCGGCACCCGGCTGCCCACCACTGCACTGCCTGCTGCCATGCCTTCGATCAGCGACAGCGGCATGCCTTCGTAATGGCTGGCCAGCACACAGATTTGCTGGCGCATCAGCAACGCCGGAACCTCGCTGTAAAAACCCAGCACCTGCACCTGATCGCCCAGATTCAGACGGCGAATCAGCCGCCGGACGGCAAACTGGTAACGCCACTTGCCGCTACCGGCCAGAAACACCGGCGGGCGCAGGCCACGCTGGCGCAGCAGGGCGATCGCATGGAGCAAAGTGGCATGGTCTTTCTGGCGGGCAAAGCGCGCAGCCATCACAATGCCCGCCTCACGCTGCAACAACGGGTGCTGGTCGGCCTGAGCGAACGGCTCCAGCCGGATGCCGTTGGGAATGGCCGTGACCTTGTGTGCCGGAAAACCCAATTCCAGCAACACCTGCTTCACGCCCTGCGAACAACCGACGATGGCATCGGTGCGCTCGGCCAGCCACAGTGCCTGCTTCAGACGACCGGGGGTGTAGCGTTCGCGCGAATTGTGCTCCACATGCACCATGTGTGGAACCTGTGCCTTCAGCGCGGCGTACCTGCCCCACAGGTGCTCGCTGAAGCCATGCGCCACCACAATATCGGGCTGGAACCGGCGACACAGTTGCGCCAGTTGTTCAATGGTGGCGGCATGGCTCCAGCCCGCCACCAGTTCCACCGGAATGCCCTGCCCGCGCAAGGCCGCCACCCGGTCGGGCCGGGTCTGCCGCTTCTTGCGCAACACCAGCAGGGGTTCATAGGCACCGCTGTGCCGATGGGCCTTGACGAGGTCCAGTGCCACCTGGGTGGCCCCGGAAAATCCCCCGGTCACAAAATGCAGCACCCTGGGTCGGTGGGCTGCGTTCGGGAAATCATCATGGGCCGCCAACGGCCACGCCCCTTTATCCAGCGACCTCTCCAGACCCCGCAGCGCACCCCACAGCAACATCACCATGAATACATAAAACAACAACCCACTGTTGTGGGCAAAAAAGACCTGGGTCAGGCCAAAACCGATGTAAAGCAAAACCAGTGCCAACCCCGCCAGGCGCAGGGCCAGCATCATGGCCGCCGTTTCCGGTGGTACGAGAGGTGCCGGTACAGCCCCCGGTTGCCTGCGCCGGGGCGACGGCCAGAACAGGTACAGCGGCACGCCATAGAACAAGCATAGCGCGGCCACTCCTGCCAAGCCGCTCTTGGCATAGGTATCCAGCACTTCATTGTGGGCGTGGCCATATTCCAGCACTTCGGGGTCGTAGGCACCAGCGGCCACCAGTTCCTGCTTGCGGCTCTGGTAGCCCTGCTCGCCCCAGCCCCAGAGGGGCTTCTCGCTGCCCATCTGCCAGGCCATGCGCCAGTGCTCCAGACGATGACCCACCGAGGTCTCGGCCTGCCCCCGGTCGCTGTATTGGGCCAGCTCCCGATCCAGCCGCCCCATCCGCTCCTGCAAAGTGGAAAAATTCACCCCGGCCACCAATACCGCCGCGACCGCCAGGCCCGCAACCACGCGCAACAGCAACCCGCGCCCAGTCTTGCGCGCCAGCACCGCAGCCACCAATGCCGCCAACAGCAAGGCCAGCCAGCCCCCCCGCGAAAGCGACAGCACCGAAGCCCACAAACCCGCCAGCACGGCCACCGCCCCCCCAAGCAGCCAGCCACGCCGATGCGCCATGCGATACAGACACACCATGCAAACCGCCACGGCCACGGCCATCCACAGTGCGATATTGCCAAATTGGATGGCATTCGTATAGCCGAATGCCCGGTCGGAACCCTGCCCATACACCTGCCAGCATGCCATGCCGGCGGCTCCCAGGCATCCCGCCACCCATCCGGCCACCAGTGCCCAGGGTCGAGGCGGGTAGGCCGCCACATAGAAAACACACAACGCAGCCAGCACGCACTTGGCGGGCTTTTCCCAGCGGGACGTGCCCATTGCAGGGTCCGACTGCAAGGCCCACAGCACGGCCATGACCAGCATGCTGCCCACCAGCCACCAGGTGCCCGCATCGACCGGCACGCGCACCCATCGCCACAGCATCGCCAAGGCCGCCAGGGCCAGCAACACGGCCCCCCACGAGTAACCCGAAGGCAGCCACAACGCCAAGGCCGGAATCGCAAACGCGGCCAATGTGCTGATTGACTGCACCAGTGGTGCGCCAGCCGGGCTGGCAGGCTGGGCGGTGGGCATGGGCCATCCTGATTTTGCGAACATGGATCGTCAGCGTTGTATCTTGTCGTTCAGGGAATCGTAGTCATAGCGCAACGCGGCATAGCGAAAGAAGCTCTCCAGTGCCTTGCACAGGCAATACAGAAAGCCACTGCCGCCTCCCAGGAATCCCAGCCGCAGAAAATAAAAACGAATGAAGGCCGCTGTGCCCGATGCCAGACCACGCCAGATTCCGCCCTTCTTGTGCTGCTGCTTGCGCTTGGTGGCCCCCAGCATGGCGTACTGCACCATCTTGGCCAGACTGGCATGCACACTCGTGTTGGTATGGTGCAGCAACAAGGTCTGCATGGTCTTGCGCTGCACATTCTTGCGGGTGAGGATGGCCTCCTCGTGCACCACCCCCTCGAAATGATCCAGCAGATGGCGGGGAAACAAACGCTCCACCGTGGTTTGCGACATGGTGCGCGGCAGGAAGCGGCCAAATGCCACCAGTCGCCAGCGAATGCGCCAGACTGTATCCGATTCGGCCCGGTTCACCGTCTCCAGCAATTCATCGCGGAATGCCTCGGACATCACCTCGTCGGCATCCAGAAAGAAGATGAAATCCCCCTGCACATGATCCAGCAGGCGATTGCGCTGCACGGCAAACCCGCGCCAGTCGGGATACCCATACACGCTGGCACCCAGGCTGCGGGCAATCTCCACCGTGCGATCCGTGCTGCCCGCATCCACCACCACCACTTCATCGGCAAAAGACGCGCTGCAGATGCACTGTGCAATCAATTTTTCTTCATTGAAGGCCAGTATGGCAATCGACAGGCGCGGGCGAGTCTCCTCGCGGAGCTTGGTACTCATGCTGAGCAGTTTTGTTTTTTCAGAAAAAAGAACGCTGTGGCCAGGCCCACATGCCTATCGCTTCACCCTGCGAAACGATGCACACTCCTGCGCCGTCATTCGCCCCTTGTTATTGCAATGGAGTACCACAACAAACAGTCACTGCCGTGCCGCACCCCGGTTTCGGATCAATGGCCTGAACGCACCTGCTCGCCTGCCTTGAGGCGATACTGGGTACCACAATAAGGACAGCGCACGCTCCCCGTATGGGCCACATCCAGAAAAACACGCGGGTGGGTATTCCACAACTCCATCCCCGCCTTCGGACTGGGACAGAACACCCCACCGTTTTCATTGAGTTCGCGCGCCAGCAGTTCGACGGCTGAATCGGGACTGGAAGGAATAGAAGTGGTCATATTCGGTGGGAGATTCTTGGGAAGGTCTGTAAAACTCTTGCGGCAAGCCCGCGCCCGCCAATGGGATGCAGCGCAAGGCGGATTTTGTGGTCAATAGCGGGGCTATTGACCACAAAGGCCAACGCCGCGATGCGCCCAGTGGCGGGATGCGGGCGGCGCAACGAGTTTTGCAGACCTTCCCTTGGATTGTAGGATGCAGGGAATTATAGAAGCCAAACCTGCGCCCGTACCCAGCCGCACCGATACAAGGTGGCACTCCATACCAAAAGACCCCATTGCGGCCATACCCGAGTGCAAAAAATTGTGCGATATTCTGACACCCTGAAAATCGCACCCCCACCACAATGAGCCACGATACCCCGCAAAAAAACAACGATGCGATTGCCGCAGCATCCGAAGTCTCTCCACAGTCCGCCAGTCCCTGGCCGGAAAACAGCCTGACCATCACCGCACTGGACATGGAAGCCCAGGGCGTGGCCCACAAACCCGATGGCAAGGTCGTCTTCGTGGAAGGCGCGCTGGTGGGCGAAGTCGTCACCGCCCGCATCGGACGCAGGAAAAACAACTGGGAACAAGGCACGGTCGAGGCCATCCTGCACCCCTCCTCCCAGCGCACCACCCCTAGCTGCCCGCACTTTGGCCTGCACACCGGCGCGTGTGGCGGCTGCAAGATGCAGCACCTCAACCCCAGCGCACAGGTGGCCATCAAGCAGCGTGTGCTGGAAGACAACCTCTGGCATCTGGGCAAGGTCAAGGCCGAGCGCATTCTGCGCCCCATGCAGGGGCCGGACTGGGGCTACCGCTGGCGCGCCCGCCTGGCCGTGCGCCATGTCGCCAAGAAAGGCGTAGTGCTGGTGGGCTTTCACGAGCGCAAAAGCCGCTACATTGCCGACATGCAAAGCTGTGCCATCCTGCCGCCGCACGTCAGTGCATTGCTGCTGCCACTGCGCGAACTCATTGCCTCGCTCGATGCCCGCGACACCTGCCCGCAAATCGAGCTGGCCTGTGGCGACGGTGTCACCGCACTGGTGCTGCGCCATCTGGAGCCGCTCTCCGATGTCGATGGCCAACGCCTGCGCGACTTCGCCCACCAGCATGCCGCCCACGGTCTGCAATGGTGGCTGCAACCCAAAGGCCCCAACACCGTGCACCGGCTGCCAGACCCATCCGATACCAGCCCCGAGCTGGCCTACAGCCTGCCCGCGTTTGGCCTGCGCATGCCCTTCAAGCCCACCGACTTCACCCAGGTGAATCCGCACATCAACCGCGCCCTGGTCTCCCGCGCCCTGCAACTGCTGCAAGTGCAGCCCCACGAACGCGTCATCGACTGGTTCTGCGGACTGGGCAACTTCACCCTGCCCCTGACCACCCAGGCACGCGAAGTGCTGGGCATCGAAGGCAGTGACGCGCTGGTGGAACGCGCCCATGCCAACTATGCGGCCAACCAGAGCCAGCGGCCCGCCAATGCTGCGCTGGCCCCCGTGCAATTCGTCGCCCGCAACCTGTTCGACATGACCCCCGACATGCTCATGGCCGACGGCGTGGCCGAGAAATGGCTGGTGGATCCCCCGCGCGAAGGTGCGTTCGCCCTCTCCAAGGCATTGGCCGAAATCGAACAGGCCCGCCTGCATCCCAACCCCGAAACTGCTGCATCCCTGCTCAACCCGGCCTGGCAGCCACCGCAACGCATCGTCTATGTCAGTTGCAACCCGGCCACCCTGGCCCGCGATGCCGGTCTGCTGGTACACCAGGCCGGTTACCGCTGCACGGCAGCAGGCATCGTAAACATGTTCCCGCACACCGCCCATGTGGAAAGCATGGCCGTGTTCGAACGCGGTTGAGATCATGAACACGTTCTGAGAAACCCAGGGCGTGATGCGTTGCAGCATGGGTGTCATATCGGCCTGCTATCATGGCCGGTCGATTCATTCGCCGGTCGAATCCGGTTTTCTGTCCAGCATGTCATGAGTCCGCAAGTTCCTGCCCCGCAAAAAGGCCTGCGCCGTGTCGTCAGTGCCTTTCACAACTCTCTGGCCGGTTTCATCTCGGTCTGGCGCGAACCCGCCTTCCGGCAGGAAACCGTGCTGGCCGTGGTGCTGCTTCCAGCCTCCTTCTGGGTGGGGCAAAGCTGGCTGGAAACCGCCATGCTCTGCACACTGGTCGTACTGGTGCTGGTGACGGAAATCCTCAACACCGCCATCGAGGCCGTGGTCGATCGCATCGGCCCCGAATGGAACACCTACTCCAAGGCCGCCAAGGACCTGGGCAGTGCCGCCGTGCTGCTGTGCCTGCTGCTGTGCAGCAGCGTCTGGGCCTGGGCCCTCTGGGAACGACTGGCCTGATTGATTGACGCATGAACCACCCTACCTCCACATCCACGCCCTCTGCAATCATCCCCAACCCACCGCAGGCCGCATTCTCGGTTTGCGTGTATTGCGGCTCGCGCGATGGCCGCAGTGCCCATTTCACTGCGCTGGCCCAACAGGTGGGGCAATGGATTGGTTCGCACCATGGGCAACTGGTCTATGGCGGTGGCAAGAACGGGCTGATGGGCACGGTGGCCCGAGCCACCCGTGAGGCAGGCGGCAGGGTACTGGGCATCATCCCCACGGCCCTGGTGGACAAGGAAATGGCCAATCAGGACTGCGACGAGCTGATCGTGGTCGAAACCATGCACCAGCGCAAGGCCCTGATGGCCGAGCACAGCGATGCGTTTCTGGCACTGCCCGGTGGCATCGGCACCTTCGAGGAACTGTTCGAAATCTGGACCTGGAAACAGATTGGCTACCACAACAAGCCCATCGGGCTGCTCAATGCCAACGGGTATTACGACAGCCTGCTGGCATTTCTGCAACAGTGCGTGCAAGCCGGTTTCATGGATGAATGGCAGATGACCCTGCTGCACAGTGCCCCCGATGCCGGTGAACTGCTGCCGCTGCTGCTGAACCTGGCAGGCAGCAATGCCGAAAGCAATGCCCTGTTGCGGGAAAATCTGTAACGTGCTGTAGCGCAGGCGGTACACACATTCATCCGGCAGGCGGACGGTTCAACTGCTCCAGTGCCTGCTGGAACTGCGCCTCGGATGCCAGCCGGCGCATCGGCGGCAGGCTGGCGAGCAGGCGGCGGCCGTAGGACATGTGCAGCAGGCGGGTGTCGCCAATCACGAGGATGCCCCGGTCGGTTTCGCGCCGGATCAGCCGCCCGGCTCCCTGCTTGAGTGCCACCGCCGCTTCGGGAACGAACAACTCCTGGAATGCCTGTCCGCCCTGGGCCTCGATGCGGCGGCTGCGTGCCTGCATCAAGGGGTCGTGGGGCGGCGGGAACGGCAGTTTGTCGATGACGACCAGTTGCAGCGCATCCCCCGGCGCATCAAAGCCTTCCCAGAAGCTGGCCGATGCGACCAGCACACAGCCTGCATCGCCCATGCTGCTGCCCTGCCGGAAGCGTTCCATCAGTTGCTGCTTGGAGCCTTCCCCCTGCACCAGAATGGTGATGTCGTCGCGGTGCGCCAACGCGGTGCGCAGGCTTTGGGCCATCTGGCGCAGGGCCTTCAAGGTAGTGGTGAGCACCAGGGTGCGTCCACCCAGACGCGCAATGGCTTGCTGACTGAAACGCGCCAGGGCTTCGGTATGGCCGGGGTCGGCAGGCTTGGGCAAATGGGGCGGAATGTACAGGGCGGCCTGCTGCGCATAATCGAACGGGCTGGCCACTTGCAGAACCTGTGCCTGCTCCAGCCCGCAAGCCTGGGTGAACAGGCGCAGGCTGGCATCCGCACCCAATGTGGCAGAGGTGAAAATCCAGGCCCGCTCCGGCTCGGGTGACAGTGCCTGTTCGTGGTGGTCGGACAAGGCGGCCTGCTCCGTGGGTAAACGTGGCCCCCAATGGGGCTGCATGGCCTCGGCAATGTCCAGCGGACTCTCCAGCACCTTGATCTGCAATCCGGCCTCCAGCCAGCGTACCATGCCAGCCACCGGCGGCTGCATGAACAGCACCAGCCGCTGGTGCAGGCCCAGGCACCGCTCCAGCATGCGTTGCAGTTCCGGCTCGCCACTTTGCACGGTACGCAGGGCTTGCTCGACGGCCAGCAAGGGGGCTTGCAGCTCTTGCAGCGCGGTCTGCCAGCGGCTGGCATCAAGCCGCTCCGGGGCCTGCCCCTGCCAGTTCAGCCGCGCACCGGGGGGCACGGCTTCTGCCAGCTTGCGCCACTGTCTGGTGGCCGTGTCCAGGTCATGCGCCAGCACCTGCCAGTTGGCCATGCCGCGTGCCATGCGCGTGCCGGTCTTGAGCAGGTCGCGGGCAAAATCGACCAGTTGCTGGCTCCCCAACTGCTGGCCCAGGAACTGCACGCCGGTTTCGTTGAACTGGTGGGCCTCATCGACGATCACGGCCCGCACCGTGGGCAGCAATTCGGCCATGCCCGATTCGCGCACCTGCATGTCGGCAAAGAACAGGTGGTGGTTGATGACGACCAGATCGGCCGCCAGGGCCTGCCGTCGCGCCTTGTTCACAAAGCAGCCACTGAACTGCGGGCACTGCGACCCCAGACAGTTCTCGCGCGTGGATGTCACCAGCGGCAACAGCGGCGACCGCTCCTGGTAGCCGGGCATGTCGGTGATGTCGCCCGAATCCGTCGCCTGTGCCCACTGGCGCACGCGCTCCAGTTGCCGCCACTGGGCAGGGTGCTGTGCCAGCGTTTCATCGGCCTGCGCCAGCTCCAGTCGGTAAGGGCAAAGGTAACTGGAACGCCCCTTGAGCAAGGCCGCGTGCAGCGATATGCCCAGGGCCTTGCGCAGAATGGGCAGATCGCGGGCAAAAATCTGGTCTTGCAATGCCTTGGTGGCCGTGGACACCAGCACCCGCTCGCCACTGAGCAAGGCCGGCACCAGATAGGCAAAGGTCTTGCCCACGCCCGTGCCCGCCTCCACCACCAGCGCACCGCCGTGCTCCAGGGTCTGCGCCACTGCCACGGCCATCTGGGTCTGGCCCGCGCGGGGTCTGAAGCTGCCATCCTGCCGCGCCAGCGCGCCAGCCGAGCCAAATACCTCCTGAATGGTTTCATGCAACTGCATGGGCACTCTTTTCGTTCCTTTGAAGCAGTTCCAGGGCGTGCCCGCTGGATTTACAATGTGCGGCAGCCGGGACATCATGTACGGGCATGAAAAACGGGCAGTGTAACGCGCCTGTCCCCACAAAACCGTTCCATCATCCCCCACCACAGCGTTACGCTCACCATGCAGATCAACTACCGCCTTCATGCCGCCACCGGACTGCACAAGGGAGATCGCACCTATCAGCAGGATCAGGTTGCGTTGCTCCAACACCCACGCCAGCCCGCCTGCGTGCTGGCAGTGGTGGCCGATGGCATGGGCGGGCGCAGCGGCGGGCGCAAGGCATCGGATCAGGTCATCCTGTCGGCGCGGCAGTTGCTGGAACGCTTCGACCCGGAAACCGACAATCCGGTGGATTTTCTGCAGAACATTGCCAAGGAAGCCCACCTCATCATCCGGCTCACCGCCACCTCATCCGAACAGGAGCCGCACAGCACCCTGGCCGCCTTCATGCTCACGCCGCGTGGCTCGTGCCACTGGGTACATGCGGGCGATTCACGCATCTACCACTTTCACAATGGCCGCATGGTGTTTCGCACCGTGGATCACTCCTATGTGCAAAGCCTGATCGACAGCGGCGAAATCACCGAGGAAGAAGCCATTGGCCATCCGCACGGCAATCTGCTGCTCGGTTGCCTGGGCACCGAGCGCGACCCACCGGCCACCACCCGCAGCATCCGCCAGGTCAAGGTGGGCGATGCCTTTCTGGCGTGCAGCGATGGCCTGTGGGCCTACTTCCACCCGGAGGAAATCGCCCACACCGTGCAGTTTCTCAGTACCAGGGAAGCCGCGCTGTCGCTGATCGACACTGCCCGCGAACGCGCCGATGGCCGGGGCGACAACCTCTCGCTGGTGCTCATCAAGATAGACCCGCTGTGATCGGCATGGTCACACCTGTCTGCCTTGTCATTTCGTCCATGCCCCTGCTGCACCATGTCCCGGTATTATCCTGAACAGCCCATCGGAGTCTTCGACAGCGGGGTTGGCGGACTGAGCATTCTCAACGCCCTGCGCCAGCAGATGCCAGCCGAACGCTTCCTCTACTTCGCCGACTCGGCCCATGCCCCGTATGGCGAGCGCAGTGCCGAATATGTGCTCGAGCGCAGCCGCCGCATCACCCAGATGCTCCTGCACGACTGCCACGTCAAGGCACTGGTGGTCGCCTGCAACACCGCCACGGCCGTGGCCATCGAATCCCTGCGCCAGGAGCACCCCGATCTGATCCTGATCGGCGTGGAACCGGCCCTCAAACCGGCCATTCGCCTGAGCCAGACCGGCCAGATTGCCGTGCTGGGAACCGCCGCCACCGTCAGCAGCCCGCGCTTTCGGCAACTGCACCAGAGCCTGCGGCACCAGGCGCAGTTTCACGTTGTCGCATGCAGCGGTCTGGCCGATGCCATCGAGCAAGACCACGGCAGCCGCATCGAAGCCCTGTGCCAACGCTATCTGGGCACCCTGCCCTTCGGCCATGCCAGCGGCCACATCGACACCATCGTGCTGGGCTGCACCCATTACCCGTTCGCCAGAGCCGCCATGCAGCGCGTCACCGGCGCAGACATCCATTATGTGGAAACAGGCCTGCCCGTTGCCCTGCACACGCGCCGCCGCCTGGAACAGGCACAACTGCTCCACCCAGGCACGCCATCCCCGGCACACCCGCTGCTGGAGTTGCACAGCAGCGGTGATGCCCTCGCATTGCAGGAAATGGCCAGACGCCACCTCCAGACCCCGGCAGAATGAGCGCGCACAGGCTATCCTCTGCGCCTTTCTCTTTCCCCCATTGAACCCTGATCGTATGCAAGTCATCCCTACCGCCATCCCCGATGTCCTCATTCTGGAACCCAAAGTCTTTGGTGATGCCCGAGGCTTTTTCATGGAAAGCTTCAACCAGCAACAATTCGCGCAACACACCGGACTGGCAGTGCCGTTCGTGCAGGACAACCACAGCCGCAGTGCCAAAGGCGTGCTGCGGGGCCTGCACTACCAGATTCAGCAGGCGCAAGGCAAACTGGTGCGCGTCACCCAGGGTGCCGTCTTCGACGTGGCCGTGGATGTACGCCGCAGTTCCCCCACATTCGGCCAGTGGGTCGGAGCGGAACTGAACGACCGCAACCACCGCCAGCTCTGGGTTCCCGCCGGATTCGCCCACGGCTTCGTCGTTCTCAGCGACAGCGCAGACTTTCTCTACAAGACCACCGACTACTACGCCCCGCAGTTTGAACGCTCCATCGCCTGGAACGACCCGGCCATCGGCATCGACTGGCCGCTGGCGGCGCACGGCATCAAGCAGCCCCTGCTGTCCGCCAAGGATCAGGCCGCCGTTGCACTGGCCGAAGCCGAAGTCTTCGCCTGAATCGCCGCCTTCCCCCCAATGCGTTGTCCCGCGTTGTCGCCAGAACGCAGCCGACCACGCTATAGTAGAGAACCTTTGCTGCACCCCAAGAAAAGCCAACAGGAAGGGCACTGTGCCTGTGCAGCCACCAGGCCACCCGCCCCAAGGAGTAAGAAATGACCCGCTATCACGATGCCCCCCTTGAGATTCACGTCCACGGTCAGATTTTTCTCCGCAACGACGTCCGCTTCAACGAAGTCCAGGAAGCCCTGCGCCCGCTGTGGCTCTATGCCGGGGCCAGCTCCTTCGCCCAGGGAGCCGTCAGTGCCTACGAAGAAGAACCCGGCATCCAGTTCGATGCGCGCGAGAACGCCGTGCAACTGTGTTGGACGGTGCGCGGCGACGAAGACTTCCGCCAGTCGCTCGATGACGTCTGCATGGGACTCAACGAATTGTCCGACCGGGGTTGCGTCCTCGAAGTCACCTTCTACGACCGCGAATTCGACGACATGGAAGACGAGGAAGACACCCCCATCCACGAAGGCGAATCGCGCGACGACTTCTTCCTGCTGTTCATCGGCCCCACCCCCGCTGCCATCATGCAGGTTCAGCGTGACCTGCTGGTACAGGATTTGGTGAGCATGATGGAGCGGCACTTCGATGCCTCCGAACTGCAAGGGGTAGTCCAGGAAGTGGACAAACTCTTCAACCGCCGCTTCGACGACCTCGTCAGCTCGCTGGAACTGGGCAAGCCTCCCCGCAGTGGCGGCTCCGGTGGCTCAGGCCCTTCAGGCCACGGCGGCAGTGGCAGACGGCCGCGCTATCTGCATTAATGATGTTGGGTCACTCGGTCTGACGCAAAGCCTGCTCCAGCGTGGCATGGCGGAATGAAAACCCTGCCGCCTCCAGCCGCCTAGGCACGACCCGCTGGCCATCGAGCAACAGCGTGGCCATCTCCCCCAGCCCCCAGCGCAACACCGGTGCAGGCACCGCCAAAACTGCCGGTCGCTTCAACGATGCCGCATAGGCACGGGTGAATTCGGCATTTGTCACCGGCTGCAGAGCGGTCAGATTCACCGGCCCACTCCATGCCTTGCCGACGCTGCCACCCAGGTGGGCCTGCAACAGCCAGCCCACTGCCCGCACCCAGTCGTCCAGCGCGATCCAGCTCATGTACTGTGTGCCGCTGCCCAAACGCCCGCCCAGCCCAAGACGAAACGGCAGGGACAAACGCGCCAGCATTCCCCCGGACGGGTGCAACACCACGCCGGTGCGCAGCAGCACCACGGGAACGCCCGCATCCATTTGCGCCCGCCATGCCAGCCTTTCCCAGCGGGCGCAGAGCTGGTGGGCAAACTCATCGTGAAAACCGCTGTCCTCGTCCAGCACCGCATCGCCCTGATTGCCATACCAACCGGTTGCGGAACCGCTGAGCAGCACACGCGGCTTGCGCCGTGCCACCAGCAGCCAGTCCAGCAATGCCTGTGTGGGGTGCAGACGGCTGTCCAGCAGCAACTGCTTGCGGGCATCGCTCCAACGCCGGTCGGCAATCGGTGCACCCGCCAGATTGACCACAGCATCCCAGGCTTCATCTGGCTGCAAGTCGGCATAGCCACGCACGGAGACCCCGGCTGGTGCACCCTGCCCCACAGCCGCCGGGCGGTGCGACAACCACGCCACCTGCGCACCCTGCGCCAGCAACCGCCGCGTCAGTGCCTGCCCCAGAAAACCACTGCCACCCGTCAGAATCACCCGCATCGCTTTCTCCTCGTGTTGCACAGAATCCCATTGGGGAATGCCGTATCGCCAGGGAAGGTCTGCCCTGTGGAATTTACCCCAGCCGCTCCTTCAGCACCGCATTCACCTGCTGCGGATTGGCCTTGCCCTTGCTGGCCTTCATCACCTGGCCAACCAGGGCATTGAAGGCTTTTTCCTTGCCAGCGCGGTACTGCTCGACGTTGGCAGGGTTGGCGGCGATCACCTCGTCGATGATTTTCTCCAGCGCACCGGTGTCGTTCATCTGTTTCAGGCCCTTGGCTTCAATGATGGCATCAACCTCATGGCCTTCGCCCGTCCACAGGGTTTCAAACACCTGCTTGGCGGCATTGTTGGAGATGGTGCCGTCGTGGATGCGGCCAATCAGTGCAGCCAGTGATGCAGGCTGGACGGGTGCGGCACCGATGCCGATTTCCTCGTGGTTCAGACGTCTTGAGATTTCGCCCATGATCCAGTTGCTGGCCAGTTTGGGCTGGCCGCAGGCTTTGGCCGCTTCCTCGAAGTACGCGCCCATTTCGCGGCTTTGCGTCAGTGTGGTGGCATCGTATTCGGGCAGGCCGTAGTCGCTGACGAAGCGTTCGGCCATGTGGCGCGGCAGCTCCGGCATGTCGGCCTGCACCTGTGCCACCCATTCGGGGGCGATCACCAGTGGGGGCAGGTCGGGGTCGGGGAAGTAGCGGTAGTCGGCAGAGTCTTCCTTGGTGCGCATGGCGCGGGTCTCGCCCGTATCGGGGTTGAACAGCACGGTGGCCTGCTGGATGGCGTGGCCGTCCTCGATCTGCTCGATCTGCCAGCGAATCTCGAAGTCGATGGCAATCTGCATGTTGCGGAAGCTGTTGAGGTTCTTGATTTCGCGGCGTGTGCCCAGCGGCTGACCGGGTTTGCGCACCGAGACGTTGGCATCGCAGCGGAAATTGCCTTCCTGCATGTTGCCGTCGCAGATGCCGATCCAGGTGACGATCTTGTGCAGTTCCTTGGCGTAGGCCACGGCTTCCTCGGTCGAGCGGATGTCCGGCTCGGTGACGATTTCCAGCAGCGGTGTACCCGCGCGGTTCAGGTCGATGCCCGATTCGGTCGGGAACTGATCGTGGATTGATTTGCCTGCGTCTTCTTCCAGGTGGGCACGCACCAGGCGCACGGTTTTCTTTTCATCGCCCAGATAGAAGCCGACTTCGCCGCCCTGCACGACGGGAATCTCGAACTGGCTGATCTGGTAGCCCTTGGGCAGATCGGGATAGAAGTAGTTCTTGCGCGCAAAGATGCTGCGCGGCGCAATGTGGCTGCCCAGTGCAAGGCCCAGGCGGATGGCGTGTTCCACGGCCTGGCGGTTCATCACCGGCAGGGTACCGGGCAAGGCGCAGTCCAGCGCGCTGGTCTGGGTGTTGGGTTCGGCCCCGAAGCCCAGCGGGGCGCGGCTGAAGATTTTGCTGTGGGTGGCCAGTTGGGCGTGGGTTTCAAAGCCGATGACGACTTCATAGCCGTGGATGAGTTGGGGGGCAGTCATAGAACGTAATCTGGAACAGAGAGGGAGGGCCATCACTCGCAGGGGGATTCCACAGGCGGGCAGGCACGGCGTTGAATATGCACGCGCAACTGCATGGCCACGAGAAAGAATCCGCAGAATATGGCTCCGAATGGAATGCCAAGACGGACAAAGCCGAACACGGCCAGAGCCACCGCAATGCCCTGGAAAAAACGCAGCGATGGCTGGCTTTTCTGCAGGGGCTGCACCAGCAGCCACAGGCCGCAGGCAGCGACCAGCACGGCTTGCAGCACGCGGCTGGCATCGCTGCTTTGCTCTACCATCGGGCGCATGCCCTGAATGGGAAATGGCTTTGATGTCAGCACCGGCCACGCGGCCGCAGCGGCAAAGGCCAGGATCGCGGCAATGATGAAGATGATATTGACTTTTTTCATTGCAGGAACGGGTGGCAGTGGGCGGGCATTGGCGGGCGTGGTGGCTTCAGAAGCCTTTAGCCACGTGCTGGTGGAAGTCGGTGGCCTGCTGGAAGCGGTGCGCGGCGTTGAGCAGCCGGGCCTCGGCAAAGTAGTTGCCGATCAGTTGCAGCCCCACGGGCAGGCCATTCGCACCAAAGCCTGCGGGCAGGCTCATGCCGGGCAGTCCGGCCAGCGAAGCGGGCAGCGTGAAGATGTCGGCCAGGTAGTTGGTGAGTGGGTCGCGCTGGTCATCGCCGATCTGCCATGCGGTGGTCGGGGCGACCGGGCCGGCAATCAGGTCGCATTCCCGGAAGGCGTTCTGGAAGTCATTGGCAATCAGGCGGCGCAGCTTCAGGGCCTTGAGGTAGTAGGCATCGTAGTAGCCGTGCGAGAGCACATAGGTGCCGATCATGATGCGGCGTTGTACTTCCTCGCCGAAGCCCTCGCTGCGGGTCTTGAGGTACATGTCCTGCAAGTCGGCATATTCGCGGGCGCGGAAGCCAAACTTCACGCCATCGAAACGGCTGAGGTTGGAGCTGGCTTCGGCCGGGGCAATGATGTAATAGACGGGAATGGACAGTTCCGTCAGCGGCAGCGAGATCGGAACCAGCGTCGCCCCGAGCTTTTCGTATTCCTTGAGGGCGGCTTCCACGTTGTGGCGCACGTCGTCGGCCAGTCCATCGCCAAAGAACTCTTTCGGGATACCGATGCGCAGGCCTTCGATGCCCTGGTTCAGGTTCTGGCTGTAGTCTTCGGCGGAGCGTTCCAGCGAGGTGGAATCGCGGTCGGGGTCTGCACCGACCATGTGGGTGAGCAACAGCGCGCAGTCTTCGGCGGTGCGGGCCATCGGGCCAGCCTGGTCGAGGCTGGAGGCAAAGGCGATCATGCCATGGCGCGAAACACGGCCATAGGTGGGCTTGATGCCGGTAATGCCGCAGAACGCGGCGGGCTGGCGGATGGAGCCGCCGGTGTCTGTGCCGGTGGCGGCGGGAGCAAGGCCTGCGGCAATGGCCGCTGCACTGCCTCCCGAGGAGCCGCCCGGAACGTGGGCGGTGTTCCACGGGTTGCGCACCGGCGCGGGCGCATCGAAGCCCAGCGGGGCAATGGCGGTGTTTTCGTTGGCCGATCCCATGGCGAATTCGTCGCAGCTCACCTTGCCCAGCGTGACCACGCCTGCATCGGCGAGTTTCTGCACCACGGTGGCATTGAAGGGCGAGCGGTAGCCTGCCAGCATTTTCGAGGCGGCGGTGCTGGGGAAGTCCTGGGTGACGAAGATGTCCTTGTGGGCCAGTGGCAGGCCATCGAGTGGCCTGGCCGTGCCGTCGGCAATGCGGGCATCGGCGGCTTGCGCCTGCGTGAGGGTGACGGCTTCGTCCTGGGCCACAAAACTGCCAAGGTGCCGATGCTGCTGGCTGCGTTGCAGAAAGTGCTGCGCCAGTTCGACAGCAGAGATCTGCCGGGTGTGCAGGGCGGTGGTCAGTTCCCGCACGCTCTGGTGGTGCAGGGGCTTGCTGGAGGGAGTGCTGCTCATTATTCGATCACCTTGGGGACGAGGAAAAGACCTTCTTCGGCAGCCGGGGCGTTCTGCATATTGCCACTGCGGTTGCTGGGTTCGCTGGCGATGTCGTCGCGCAGGCGCAGGGTGATGTCTTCGATGGCCGAGACCGGGTGGAACAGTGGCTCCACGCCGTCGGTGTCGATGGCTTCCATTTTTTCGACGATGCCGAAGAAGCCGTTGATCTGCGACAGCATTTTTTCGCTGTCCGAAGGGGAGAGTTCCAGCCGGGCCAGATGGGCGATGCGGGAGATGTCTTCAAGGGTCAGTGCCATGGGAGTGGTGAAACTGATGGAACAGTTGTGTATGCGAGACGAAGTGCCGAGAAGGCAGAAAAAGCGTGGCCGGCAGACAAGGTGCAATGGAAAAAATCTTTTTATTCAATGATTTGAGAGAAGTCTCCAAAGCATGATGCAAAGAAAATATTCCACACTGATACGATGCCAGGCCGACCCGATTATCCTGCTGTTCTCAGCGGATGCGGTATTATCTGCGCTTTTGGGAAATCAATCGAAAACCCGCATGTTCGTGTTTTTTCAGGCAGGTGAAAACCAGCATCTGGGCTGTAAATGCGCTTGTGCGGTTGAAATGAATTTCCCAACTATGGTGTACGAAGAGTTTTTGCAATCATGAGGGAGTTTTTCAAATGATCGGAATTTTGCGCAGTCTGTTTTCCACCGATCTGGCCATCGATCTCGGAACTGCCAATACCCTGATTTTTGCACGCGACAAGGGGGTGGTGCTGGATGAACCATCGGTAGTGGCAATTCGGCATGAAGGTGGTGCGCATGGCAAGAAGGTGATTCATGCGGTGGGGCGCGAAGCCAAGGCCATGCTGGGGCGTGTACCCGACAACATCGAGGCCATCCGCCCGATGAAGGACGGGGTGATTGCCGACTTCGTGATTACCGAGCAGATGATCAAGCATTTCATCCGCACGGTCACGACCCGCTCCTTCATGACATCTCCCCGCATCGTCATCTGCGTGCCCTGCGGTTCCACGCCGGTGGAACGCCGTGCCATCAAGGATGCGGCCATGAAGGCCGGTGCCTCCAGGGTCTATCTGATCGACGAGCCGATGGCCGCCGCACTCGGCGCAGGCCTGCCCGTCTCCGATGCCAATGGCTCCATGGTCGTGGACATTGGCGGTGGCACCACCGAAGTGGGCGTGATTTCGCTGGGCGGCATGGTGTACAAGGGCAGCGTGCGGGTGGGAGGCGACAAGTTCGACGAGGCCATCATCCATTACATCCGCCGCAATTACGGCATCCTGATTGGCGACCCGACGGCCGAACTCATCAAGACCACCATCGGCTCGGCTTTCCCTGGCGGAGAGGTGCGCGAGATGGAAGTCAAGGGGCGCAACATCACCGAAGGCATTCCGCGCAGCTTTACCATCTCCAGCAATGAGGTGCTGGAGGCACTGGCAGAGCCATTGGGGCAGATTGTTGCTGCCGTGAAAGCTGCCCCGGAACGCATGCCCCCAGAGCTGGGAGCCGACATTGCCGAACGCGGCATGATGCTGACCGGTGGGGGCGCACTGTTGCGCGATCTTGATCGCCTGCTGGCCGAGGAAACAGGTCTGCCGGTGCTGGTGGCAGAAAATCCGCTGACCTGCGTGGTGCGTGGCTGTGGTCTGGCCCTGAACCACATCGACCAGCACGGCAGCATTCTTGCGGATGAATGAACGCGACTGGGCACCATTACCACCGCGCTCCAGGGAAGGCCTTGGCACCAACGGCATTGATCGAGCGCGATGTTTGAAAGAACCACGCCCCGGCTGTTTGAACACGGCCCATCGCCTGCCAGCCGCCTGATGGTGTGTGCGGCATTGGCCATTTTCCTGATGGTGGCCGACAGCCGCTTTCATGTGGTGCGGCCCGTGCGCGAGGCGATTGCCACGGCGATTTACCCCTTGCAGTGGCTGATGTTGCAGCCTGTGCTGTTGCACCGCCATGCCAGCCAATATGTGGCACAGGTCAAGACCATGCAGCAGCAGGAAGCCGAAGTGCAGACCCAGGTGCTGGCCCTGGCCCAGACCGCCCACGAAGCGCAGTTCCTGAAAATGGAAAACACCCAGTTGCGTGCGCTGCTGGGGTTGCGCGAACGCGTGGCATCGGTGACGCTGACCGCTGAAATCATCTACGAAACCCCTGACCCCTACACCAACCGCCTCACGATCAACAAGGGCCGCAGTGACGGCGTACAGGAAGGTGCCCCCGTGCTGGATGCCAATGGGGTGCTGGGTCAGGTGACGCGCGTGTACCTGCACAGCAGCGAGGTGCGTCTGGTCTCGGATCGCCAGCATGCCGTGCCGGTCATGAACACCCGCACCGGCCTGCGCATGCTGGCCTTTGGCGAGGCCGTGGCCCGCCCCAGCGGTGGCATGGAGGTGCGCTATGTTCCGGTGGGAACCGATATGCAGCAGGGCGACCTGCTGGTGACCAGCGGCATCGACGGTTACTATCCTGCCGGTCTGCCCGTGGGCGTGGTGGCACAGGTGGATGCCCAGCACGACGCGCCGTTCCTGCGCATTGCCGTGCAGCCCTCGGCACAAGTCTCGCGGGTGCGCCATGTGCTGGTGGTCACCCCCACCGGGCTGTCACCTGAACACGAAGAAACGGACGCAGAAGACACCGCCACAGGCCCTGCGGCACGAAAGGTCGGTGCACCATGACGTTCCGTGGAGAGCAGGAACTGCAACCGGCACGCTCCGGTTTCATCTGGGGCACGGTCTGGCTCGCATTCTGTAGCGAACTGATGCCGCTGGGGCTGCGCACCTGGGCACCCGATCTGTTGCTGATGGTGCTGCTGTTCTGGGGCATCCACCAGCCGCGCCGCATCGGTCTGGCAGCGGCTTTTGGCTTCGGTGTGCTGATGGACGTGCAGGCCGCCAGCCTGCTGGGGCAACACGCACTGGCCTATGCCGTCTGCATGTTCCTGGCCCAGCAGGCGCGCAATCACCTGCTCTGGCACAACAGTGGCGTGATTCAGGCCGTATACCTGTGGCCGCTGTTCATGTTGCTGCAACTGCTGCTGTTCATCCCCGGCTACCTGCACACGCAGGTCGTGCCGCCCATGCAGGTGCTGTGGGTACCATTGCTGCAAACCCTGGTCTGGCCGCTGCTGCGACTGGCACTGCTGTTGCCGCAAATGCAGGGGCGTGACTACGACCAGATCCGCCGCCTATGACCGAGCTGGACGACTCACGCCTGGAGATGCGGCGTTTCCGGCACAGGGCATGGGTGATGGCCGTGGTGGTGCTGCTGGGGTTCGGTCTGCTGGCCTGGCGCATGTACTACCTTCAGGTGGTGCGCCATGATGATTACGCCCTGCGGGCCGAGTCCAACCGCACGGCTGTCGTTCCCATCGTGCCATACCGGGGGCATATCGTGGATCGCAACGGGGTGCTGCTGGCCACCAACTATTCAGCCTACACACTGGAGATCACCCCGGCACGGGTTCCCAATCTGGAACAGACGATTCAGGAACTGGCGAAAATCGTCGATATCCAGCCCATTCACCGCCGCCGCTTCGAGCGTGCCCGCTCGGAACTGGGCCGTTACGACTCCGTGCCGATCCGGGTGCAACTGAGTGACGAGGAAGTGGCGCGTTTTGCCGCACAGCAGTTCCGTTTTCCGGGGGTTCAAGTGGAAGCGCGGTTGTTTCGCACCTACCCGATGGGCAGCACGGCCAGCCATGCGATTGGCTATATTGGCCGCATCAACCAGAAAGAACAGGAAGAACTCAAGGACAGCCCCGACGAGGCCAATTACCGGGGCACCACCCACATCGGCAAGCAGGGCATCGAGGTCAGTTACGAACGCGAACTGCATGGCATTGCCGGAGTGGAGCAACTGGAAAAATCCTCCGGCGGCACCCCCATCCGTACCCTGGGCAGTTCCGAGCCGCGCAGTGGCGACAGCATCCAGCTCACACTGGACATCAAACTCCAGCGCATGGTGGAAGAAATCTACGGTCAGCGGCGTGGTGCGCTGGTGGCCATCGACCCCAACAACGGCGAGATTCTGGCCATGGTCAGCATGCCGACTTTCGACCCGAACCTGTTCGTAGAGGGCATCGACCACGAAACCTGGCAGGCCCTGAACGAATCCACCGACCGGCCGTTGTTCAACCGTGCCCTGCGTGGCACATATCCGCCTGGCTCCACCTACAAACCCTTCATGGCACTGGCCGCGCTGGAAACAGGCGCGCGCACAGCCCATACCGTCATCCGCGACACTGGCGTGTGGACGCTGGGCGGCCACAATTACCGAGGTGGCTATGCCATCGGGCCTGTGAACATGCGCCGCAGCATCGTCAAGTCCAGCAACGTGTACTACTACTCGCTGGCCTACCAGATGGGCGTGGATGCCATCCACGACTTCATGAAGCCACTGGGCTTTGGCCAGCTCACCGGCATCGACATCCAGGGTGAGGCACGCGGCATCCTGCCCAGCCGGGAATGGAAGCGCAACGCCTTCCGTGACCCGGCACGCCAACGCTGGATTCCGGGTGAGACGGTTTCGCTGGGCATCGGCCAGGGCTACAACAGCTTCACGATGCTGCAACTCGCCCAGGCCACCGCCACGGTCGCCAATGGTGGCACCAGCCACCGCCCGCACATTGGCCAAAGCCGCATCGATGCCGTCAGCAAGCTGGCCCATCCACTGTCGCAGCCGACTGCGGTGCCGCTGGGTTACGCACCCGAGCACATCAAGGTGATTCACGACGGCATGGTGGGCGTGACGCTGGAAGGTACGTCGCGGCGCATCTTTGCCGGTGCAGCCTACCGCTCTGCCGGCAAAACCGGTACGGCACAGGCCAGCACCGTGGGCCAACGGGAACGCTACAACGCCGCCAAGCTGGCCGAGCACCAACGCGACCACTCGCTTTATATTGCGTTCGCGCCCGCCGACCAGCCACGCATTGCGGTGGCCGTCATCGTAGAGAACGCCGGTTTTGGAGCCACCCATGCCGCACCGATTGCACGGCGCGTCATCGACTACTGGCTGATGGGGCAGTATCCCAGCGAAGCCGACATCGCCGCACTGCAAAGAGGACAGGCTTCGGCTCCAATCGGTGCGCCACGGCGCGTGGAAGACATCGTGCTGCCAGTGCAGGAGTTGCGCAACAACGGCAACGAATGAGGCCCATCCAGAGAGGCCATCAGGCAGGCAGATCCTGTACCGAAGGTGGTTTCAGCAACGTCCAGACCTCCACGCCCAGAGCCTGGGCAATGCGTTCGATATTGGCCAGCGAGACATTCCAGCGGGAACGCTCCAGCCCGGAAATGTACGTTCTGTCGAGTTCGCACTCCAGTGCCAGTCGCTCCTGCGACCAGCCCTTCTGGACGCGGTGCAGGCGCACCCAGAATGCCAGCATATCACGGGCTTGGGTGCTGTCAGGCAGATGAGAGGGGGCAGAAGGTTTTGCAGACATTGCCTCATGATGGTGACGGGGTACCTGCAAATCGACGGATTTTGATTCACGGTTTTGACAAAATATCACGAATGCTGCGCGGCAGCAGTGTTTCTCACACTGGGTTTTACCCCAGCAGCAGCGCGTCGTCGCTGACCTGCTCCCCCCGGGTCTTCTCGAACATTTGCAATAGATCGGTCACATCCATGCGGGCGCGCTCTGCCCCGCTGACATCCAGCACCACCTTGCCCTGGTGCAGCATCACGGTGCGACTGCCGTAGTCCAGTGCCTGGCGCATGCTGTGCGTCACCATCATGGTGGTGAGCTGGTTCTGCTCCACGATGCGGCGCGTCAGCTCCAGCACGAATGCGGCGGTCTTGGGGTCCAGCGCGGCAGTGTGTTCATCCAGCAGCAGAATACGCGAAGGTTGCAGCGAGGCCATCAGCAGGCTCACGGCCTGGCGTTGGCCACCGGAGAGCAGGCCAATGCGGTCGGCCAGGCGTTTTTCCAGCCCCAGGTTCAGGATGGCCAGCTTTTCCCGGAACAACTCCCGGTTCTGGCGGTTCAGCGCGAAGGCAAAACGACGTTTGCGCCCGCGTGCCATCGCCAGTGCCATGTTCTCCTCGATGGTCAGGGCCTCACAGGTTCCCGCCATCGGATCCTGAAACACCCGCGCCACCAGATTGGCACGTTGCCAGGCATGTTTGCGCGTGACATCGACTCCATCGACCTCAATCGAGCCGGAATCCACCAGCAAGTCCCCCGAAATGGCATTCAGGAACGTCGATTTGCCGGCCCCGTTGGAGCCGATCACCGACACAAACTGACCGCTGGGAATTTCCAGACTGGCCCCACGCAGGGCCGGATTCTCGATCGGCGTTCCGGGGTTGAAGGTGATTTTCAGTTGGCTGGCTTTGAGCATGGCGGCATCAGGGAAACAGGAACGGAACCGGCTGGAGAAAAAACCAGCCGGTCGGCGCAGGGGGTCATCGGTTGGGCGTGAGGCGGCGTTTGAGCACCGGCGCGACCAGCACCAGCACCACCAGCACCGAGGAAATCAGGTTCAGGTCTTGCGACTGAAGGCCAATCCACTCGCTGTTGAGGGCCAGGGCAATGAACAGCCGGTACAGCACCGCCCCCACCACCACGGCCAGCGTGGCCCACAGGATGCGCCGCGAGGGCAGCACATTCTCGCCAATGATGACGGCAGCCAGGCCGATGACGATCGTACCGATGCCCATCGAAATATCGGCTCCGCCCTGACTTTGTGCAAACAGCGCGCCCCCCAGGGCCACCAGCGCGTTGGAGATGGCCAACCCGACCAGCTTCATCCAGCCCGTGGCCACGCCCTGGGCGCGTGCCATGCGCGGGTTGGCCCCGGTGGCACGCATCGCCAGCCCGCTTTCGGAGCTGAAATACCAGTCCAGCAGCCACTTGGCAATCACCACGATCACCAGCAGAATCAAAGGTTTTTCGATGTAATCCGGAAGACTGCCGGGCATGAGCACGGAAAAAACCGTCGGCTCGAAAATCAGCGGCACATTGGGCTTGCCCATGATGCGCAGGTTGATGGAGTAAAGCGCGGTCATCACCAGAATGCCCGCCAGCAAATCCATGATTTTCAGGCTGACGTTGAGCCATCCGGTCAGCACACCGGCCAGCGCACCCGCTGCCGTGGCCACGGCGGTGGCAATGAAGGGATTGACCCCTGTGGCAATCAGCGTGGCCGCCACCGCTCCACCGAGCGGAAAGGAGCCATCCACGGTCAAATCGGGGAAATTCAGGATTCTGAAGGAAATCAGTACGCCCAGAGCGACCAGGCCAAAAATCAGCCCGATTTCCATGGCCCCCATGAAAGAGTAGAACGTCATCGTTTTGCTGCGGACGAAAAATCAA
The DNA here is from genome assembly GCF_900129055.1 of Lampropedia hyalina DSM 16112. Lineage (GTDB taxonomy): Bacteria > Pseudomonadota > Gammaproteobacteria > Burkholderiales > Burkholderiaceae_C > Lampropedia > Lampropedia hyalina. Next base: position 15,689 of record NZ_FQUZ01000013.1, on the reverse strand, counting down.
AAAAGGCCATGCGCACCGCCCGCATCGACCGGTGCTGCAATGGCCAGAAAAAGTCGGCTACCGGATTACTTGATCACCTCAGTGGCCGACTGGATGAATGCTTCGCTGAGCGTCACACCCTGGGCCGCTGCGGCCTTGGGATTGACGAACAATTGCAGGTTCTGGGTGGTTTCCGAGGGAATATCGCCCGCCTTTTCACCCTTGAGAATGCGCGCAACGATGGCACCGGTCTGCCGCCCCAGATCGCGGTAATCGATGCCCACGGCAGCAATCGCGCCGCGCTTGACACTGTCGGTATCCGAGGCGATCAGCGGAATCTTCGCATCGTTGGCCACCTTCACCAGGGCTTCGTAGGCAGACACCACATTGTTGTCGGTGTTCGTATAGATGGCATCGACCTTGCCCACCAGATTGCGGGCGGCTGCGGTGATGTCCACGGTACGCGGTGCAGTGGCCTCCACCAGTTGCAGTCCCTTGCTGGCGAGCAGCTTTTTCAGCCCCTCGACCACCACCACCGAATTGGCTTCACCGGGGTTGTACACCATGCCCACACGCTTGGCATCGGGCACGATCTGCAGAATCAGGTTCAGTTGCTTTTCCAGCTCCAGCAAATCGGAAACCCCTGTGACATTCGTGCCGGAAGCCTTCCAGTCCTTCACCAGTTGCGCGGCCACCGGATCGGTCACTGCCGAATACACGGTGGGAATGTCCTTGGTCGCGGCCACCACGGCCTGGGCCGAAGGAGTGGCAATCGCCACGATCACATCGGACTTGTCACCGATGAACTTGCGGGCAATGGTGGCGGCAGTGCCAGGGTTGCCCTGCGCGCTCTGGAACTCCCATTTCAGGTTTTCACCTTCCTTGAAGCCAGCCGCTTCCAGTCCTTCTTTCACACCATCGCGCACCGAATTCAGGGCAGGATGCTCCACGATGGCCGTCACCGCCACCGAAGGGGTTTTCTGCGCCCAGGCGGCCGAACCGGCCACCATGCCAGCGAGCAACGCCGCCGCAGCCAGGCTTTTCACAACAAAAGGACGGCGGCCAATGCCAGTCGTTTGGGGGGACATGTGTTTCTCCTTGGGGGACAGTACAGGAAGTGGGTGGTGCAGCCTCAAGACTGCACACGTGCAAGCACAAATCGTACCTGATTTCGCCCCCTGCACAGGGCTTGCTTTCCCCAATTTGTGGCAATTGCTTGACATCCTCTCCTGCCTAAAGGCAGGAGATTCCCGTTTCACAGAACCCAGCCGATGCCTCAAAAAGACACAGGACTTACAGCTTCTCCACGGGCTGACACCGCCAGTCCGGCGGCCAAAATTGATCGAAATGGCAGAACTGCTTGGTTATCGCAGTCCTGCGCTGGATTTTACAGAGAGTTGAACTCCCTCAGGGGGCATATCTCAAGGGCTGGAGCGAATCGCATGGCAGAATTCCTGTTTTTAGGGTTTATTGCACTGTAAAGTCGCATATCAGCCCCAAATCTGATAAAAATCACCAGCAGGCTCTATCAGGCACGGACTGTTCGCATCGAACGCTGTACCAGAGCTGCCATTCTCTTGAGGCAATGGCCTTGTGTTGTCACATACTATTTCAGAGGAGTAAAACGATGGCATCCGTATCCGAAAAAGCCGAAAAACTGGAAAACGCAGTCGAGGAAGTCGTACAGGACGCAGAGCAAAAAGCACACGATGCGGTTTCTGCCGGTGTGGACAAACTCGAAAAAGGTCTGGACAAGGCCGCCGGCGTCGCTCACAGCGTGACAGAAAAAGCCCTGAGCAGTGCCGAAGCGGCCATCGGCAGCACCCGCAGAGCCGCCAATTCGGGCTTGGAAAAGGCCGAGCAGGCCATCCAGTCGCTGCACAACCACGCCGACCCTGCCATCGACGAACTGGCCCACAAGGCCCTGGACCTGGCCACCAAAAGCATCAACCTGGCAGCCGATGCCAGTGAGCGTACCCGCCAGAAAGTGGTGGAAGTCAGTGATGCCACCCACCGCTATGTACAGGAAAAACCCGGCAAGGCCCTGTTGCTGGCCGCTGCTGCCGGTGCCTTCGTGGCCCTGCTGCTCAATCGCGGCGGACGTCGCTGATACGCCGCCAGACAGATCGGATTGGCACAACCCTTGTTCAGAATGACCAGTTGCATGGCTTTGCCATGCACGGCATCGTGCAGCAAGCATTCACCGGCCCACCTGGCGGATGCCCTGCACGCATATCAACCACAACGATGGAGATAAATGATGAAAACCAGAATTTTTCAGGCCGTGACCCTGGCTTGTGCACTGGGCATTACCGCCGTGACGGCCACCGGCTGCGCTGTGGCACGCGACCAGCAAACGGTAGGCTCCTACATCGACGATGCGGCCATCACCACCGCCGTCAAGGCCCGCCTGCTGGACAACCCCGCCACTTCGGCGATTGCCATCAATGTGGAAACGCTCAACGGCGAAGTGCAGCTCTCGGGCTTTGCCAAATCGAATGCCGAAAAAGCCCGCGCCGCTGAAATCGCTGCCGAAGTCTCGAACGTGCGCAAGGTGAAGAACAACATCGTCGTGCGTCCATAATTCTTGCCTGACCGGGGTGAATGCAAAATACCGGTCTGTGCAGACATCTCTGTCACACCGGCTTGCCATTGCCGGTGTGATTTTTTTCGCGCAGTCCGCCTGCGCAATGGCATCACCTCCCCATGCTCAGAAAGTTCTTCACGGTGTTCTCCTCTGCCGATGCAGCCACGCGCGTTCTGCAAGAAACCTTCGGCTACCCGCGCTTTCGGGGGCTGCAACAGGACATCGTGAACCATGTGATCGCCGGTGACGACGCACTGGTGCTCATGCCCACCGGGGGCGGCAAATCCCTGTGCTACCAGATTCCGGCTCTCGTGCGCCAGCAGCAAAGCGGCGGCATCACGCTGGTGATCTCGCCCCTGATCGCACTGATGCACGACCAGGTACGCGCCCTGCACGAAGTGGGCGTGGCCGCCGACTTCCTCAACTCCTCGCAGAATCTCGATGAAACCCGTGCCGTGGAGCGGCGCGTGCGCCAGGGCGATACCTGCCTGCTGTATGCCGCGCCCGAGCGGGTGAACACCGCCCGGTTTCTGGAACTGCTCGACGATCTGTACGCGCAGAACCGGCTGGCCCTGTTTGCGATTGACGAGGCGCATTGCGTCAGCCAGTGGGGCCACGACTTCCGCCCCGAATACCGCCAGCTCACGCTGCTGCACCAACGCTATCACAGCGTACCGCGCATTGCGCTGACCGCCACGGCCGATGCTCTGACCCGCGCCGACATCATCGAACGCCTGCATTTGCAGGAAGCACGGCTGTTTGTCAGCAGCTTTGACCGCCCCAACATCCGCTACCAGATCGTTGAGAAAAACGACGCTCGCAAGCAATTGCTGCAATTCATCGGCCAGGAACACGAGGGAGAGGCGGGCATCATCTATTGCCAGAGCCGCAAAAAGGTGGAAGACACCGCCGAATGGCTGTGCATGCAGGGCATCGATGCCCTGCCTTACCACGCCGGTCTGCCCGCCGCCACGCGCCAACAGCACCAGGAACGCTTTCTGCGCGAAGATGGTCTGGTCATGACCGCCACGATTGCCTTCGGCATGGGCATCGACAAGCCCGATGTGCGCTTTGTTGCCCATCTGGACTTGCCCAAGAACATCGAAGGCTATTACCAGGAAACCGGCCGCGCCGGGCGCGATGGCGAAGCCGCCGATGCGTGGATGGCCTATGGGCTGGCCGATGTCATCAACCAGCGGCGCATGATTGACGAAAGCCCGGCCAGCGAGGACTACAAGCAGGTCATGCGTGGCAAACTCGATGCCCTGCTGGCACTGGCCGAAGCTGCCGACTGCCGTCGCCAGCGACTGCTGGCCTACTTCGGCGAAGCCTCCGAGCCTTGCGGCAACTGTGACAACTGCCTGCACCCACCCAGTACCTGGGATGCCACGCAAGCCGCCCAGAAACTGCTGAGCTGCATTTACCGGGTGCAGAAAATGAGCGGCATTACTTTTGGTGCAGGCCACCTGATCGATATTCTGCGCGGCAAATCCACCGACAAGATGGCACAGTTCGGGCACGAAACGCTCAGCACCTTTGGCATCGGCAGCGACCTGAGCGAGATTCAGTGGCGCAGTGTGGTACGGCAACTGCTGGCAATGGGTGCGTTGCGCACCGACGCATCGGCATTCAACACGCTGCAAATGACCCCGCAATCACGCGACATACTGCAAGGCGCGCAAACCCTGACCCTGCGCACCCATGAACGCCCAGCCCGAACACGCCGCAGCCCGGCGAGCCGCACGGCAGAAGCCAGTCTGGCCAAAACCGCAGCCCTGGCCGATCTGGATGCCGCCAGCATCCAGCGTTTTCACGCGCTCAGAGTCTGGCGCGGCAAGGTGGCACAGCAGCACAATCTGCCCGCATTCGTCATCTTCCACGACTCCACCCTGCGCGACATTGCTCACCACAACCCGCCCACGCCCGAGGCACTGGCACAGATCAGCGGCATCGGCCAGAAAAAACTGATGGCGTATGGAGAGGAAGTCCTGCGCGTGTGCCAGCGTGCCGATGCGGAAGGTGCATAGGTTTCCTTCCTGCGCCCGTTGAACCACCATCTCGGGCCACTGCCATGCTGAAAAGGCAACGACAGAAAAACAAAAAACCCGCTGTCTCCTATGAAAACAGCGGGTTATTGGGATGTTTTGGGACAACTTGACATTGTCACTTGGTGCCGTCGGCGAGACTCGAACTCGCACAGCTTTCGCCACTACCCCCTCAAGATAGCGTGTCTACCAATTTCACCACGACGGCTTTTTATGATTCAGTTTTTTCGCTCTGAATAAAACAGCATTCTAGCGTGGATTTTCCATTTTGAAGGAAAATTCAGACAGGTTTTGCTGTTTCTGGCCCGTTTAGTGCAAAAAATCCAGCATATTTGCCATGTTCACCCCACCCATTTGCGGGCGTTGCGCCAGATGCGCATCCACGGGCTTTTCGCTTCCACGCCACCGGTGGCGGCCCAATCCGTCCAGCTCATCTGCACATTGCGGAACACGCGCTCCGGGTGCGGCATCATGGCCGTGAAGCGGCCATCGGCAGTGGTCACGCCGGTCAGGCCAGCTGCGCTGCCATTGGGGTTGAGCGGGTATTGCTCGGTGGGCTGGCCGTGGTGATCGACGTAGCGCAGTGCCGCCAGCACCTCGCCCGCATCGCCCTGACGGCCGAAGTTGGCCAAACCTTCGCCATGCGCCACCGCAATCGGCAGGCGGCTGCCCGCCATGCCTTGCAGGAACAGGCTGGGCGACTCCAGCACTTCCACCAGCGACAGCCGCGCCTCGAAGCGTTCGCTGCGGTTGGTGGTGAAGCGTGGCCAGTGCTGCGCACCGGGGATGATGGAAGCGAGTTCGGCGAACATCTGGCAGCCGTTGCACACGCCCAGCCCAAATGTGTCGGTGCGAGCGAAGAACTGCTGGAATGCGTCCGACAGGCGCGGGTTGAATGTGATGGAACGCGCCCAGCCCACGCCTGCGCCCAGCGTGTCACCGTAGCTGAAGCCGCCACAGGCCACGATGCCCTTGAAATCGGCCAGTTGTTCGCGGCCACTTTGCAGATCGCTCATGTGCACATCCACGGCATCGAAACCGGCCTCGCTGAAGGCGTAAGCCATTTCCACATGCGAGTTCACGCCCTGCTCGCGCAAGATGGCTACCTTGGGCCTGGCCTTGCCGATGAACGGTGCGGCCACGTCCTCTGCCGCATCGAACGTGAGGTGAACGTGCAGGCCGGGGTCATCGGGCAGACCGGCTGCGGCGTGTTCCTGGTCGGCGCATTCCGGGTTGTCGCGCTCACGCGCAATTTTCCAGCTCACGCTGTCCCAAACCTGGAACAGGTCGAACAGGTCGGCACTGAAGACATTCTTGGTGTCTCGCCAGATTTGCAACTGGCCTTTGCCCACGTCCAGCGGCGCGTGCTGCGGGCGGGTCTTGCCGATGAAGTGACTGCACTTGGCCAGGCCATGCTCGCGCAGAATCTGCATGATGTCGTTGCGTTCGCTGGTGCGCACTTGCAGCACCACGCCCAGCTCCTCGTTGAACAGGGCACGCAGGGTCAGCTCCTCGCGCCGTGCGCTGATTTGCTGCGCCCAGTTCTTGGCATCGCCATACTCGGCACGGCTGTCGCTGATGCCATCGCCTTCGGTAATCAGCATGTCGATGTTCAGGGCCACGCCCACCTGTCCGGCAAAGGCCATTTCGGCCACAGTCGCCAGCAAGCCACCGTCACTGCGGTCGTGGTAGGCCAGAATGCGGCCTTCACTGCGCAGCTGATTGACGGCATTGACAAGGTGGATGAGGTCTTGCGCATCGTCCAGATCGGGGGTGTCGCCACCGCCCTGCCCCAGGATCTGTGCCAGCATGGAGCCGCCCATGCGGTGCTGGCCCTTGCCCAAGTCGATCAGAATAAGCGTGCTGTCCACTTCGTTGCGGTCGAGTTGCGCAGTGAGTGTGCCGCGTACATCCGCCAGGGTGCAGAAGGCGGTGGCGATCAAGGTGACGGGTGATGTCACTTTCTTCGCCTCGCCCTCGTGCTGCCAGACGCTGCGCATCGACAGGCTGTCCTTGCCCACCGGAATGGATACGCCCAGTGCAGGGCACAGCTCCATGCCCACGGCCTGCACCGTGCGGTACAGGTCAGCGTCCTCGCCCGGCTCGCCGGTGGCCGCCATCCAGTTGGCCGATAGCTTGACCCGCCCCAGTTCGATGGGCGCGGCCAGCAGGTTGGTGATGGACTCGGCAATCGCCATGCGCCCCGATGCGGGCGCGTTGATGGCAGCAATCGGGCTGCGCTCGCCCATGCTCATGGCCTCGCCTGCCAGCCCCTGGTAGTCGGCCAGCGTCACCGCCACGTCCGCCACCGGAACCTGCCACGGCCCCACCATCTGGTCACGGTGCGTCAGCCCGCCCACGGCGCGGTCGCCAATCGTAATCAGAAAACGCTTGCTGGCCACAGTCGGGTGGCTCAAAACTTGGATGATGCTTTGCTGCAAATCCACACCGTCCACGTCCAGCGGCGGCACCTCGCGCTGCACGGTCTGTACGTCGCGGTGCATTTTGGGCGGCTTGCCCAGCAGCACGTTCATGGGCATATCGACGGGTTGGGGAGCCTGCGGGTTCTGACCGTCCACCAGTTCGAGGTGGCGTTCTTCGGTGGCCACCCCAATGACGGCGAACGGGCAACGCTCGCGCTCGCACAAGGTCTGGAAATTCTCCAGCGACTCGGGCACAATCGCCAGCACATAGCGTTCCTGGCTTTCGTTGCTCCAGATTTCCCTGGGCGACAGGCCGGATTCCTCCAGCGGCACTTTGCGCAGATCGAAGCGCGCACCCCGGCCTGCATCGTTGGTCAGTTCCGGGAAGGCGTTGGAGAGACCGCCCGCGCCCACATCGTGGATGGCCAGAATCGGGTTTGCAGTGCCTTGCTGCCAGCACTGGTTGATGACCTCCTGCGCCCGGCGTTCGATTTCCGGGTTGCCGCGCTGCACCGAATCAAAGTCCAGATTGGCCGCATTCGTGCCGGTGGCCAGCGAGGAAGCCGCGCCACCGCCCATGCCGATGCGCATGCCGGGGCCGCCCAGTTGAATCAGCAACGTACCTGCCGGAAATTCGATCTTCTGCGTCTGCGTGGCATCGATCTGCCCCAGACCGCCCGCAATCATGATGGGCTTGTGGAAACCGCGCTGCACCCCGGCCACTTCCTGCTCGTACTCGCGGAAATAGCCGATCAGGTTGGGACGGCCAAACTCGTTGTTGAAAGCCGCGCCGCCCAGAGGCCCCTCGATCATGATTTGCAACGGACTGGCAATGTGTTCGGGCTTGCCGCCGATCTGGTCGGAAAGACCATCCCACAGCCTGGAAACGGTGAAGCCCGTCAGCCCGGCCTTGGGTTTGGAGCCGCGCCCGGTCGCACCTTCGTCACGGATTTCTCCGCCCGCGCCCGTCGATGCACCGGGGAACGGCGAAATGGCCGTGGGGTGGTTGTGCGTTTCCACCTTCATCAGAATATGGTGCAGGGCCTCGTCACGGCTGTAATGGCGCGGATTTTGGGTGGCCGTGGCACGCGCCGCAAAGCGTTCGATGCGGTGGCCTTCCATGACCGAGGCGTTGTCGGAATATGCCACCACCGTGTGCTCGGGGCGCAACTGGTGGGTGTTGCGAATCATCGCAAACAGGCTCTTGTCCTGCCTGGCTCCGTCGATGGTGAAATCGGCATTGAAAATCTTGTGGCGGCAGTGTTCGCTGTTGGCCTGCGCGAACATCATCAGCTCCACATCGGTAGGGTTGCGCTGCAACTGCGTGAATGCCTGCACCAGATAGTCGATTTCGTCATCGGCCAGTGCCAGCCCCCAGGCGCGGTTGCTCGCTTCCAGCGCGGCACGGCCACCGCCGAGGACATCCACGGTCTCGATGGGCGCGGCAAGCAGGGCATCGAACAAGGCCTGCACCTGCTCGCGGCTGGCCAGCGCGGACTCGGTCATGCGGTCGTGCAGCAGCGCGGCAAGCTGTTGCCATTGCGCAGCATCCAAAGTGTCGGTCTTGCCGAACAGGCCCTTCTTCAGGTGGATGCGATACTCCACGGCGCGCTCGATGCGCCGCACCGCCAATGCGCAGTTATGGGCAATATCGGTGGCCTTGGAAGCCCAGGGACTCACCGTGCCCACGCGCGGCGTGACCAGCACCACGGCAGCCGCATCCTGCGCATTGGCAGCAAACGGCTCGCCATAGTCCAGCAGCCTGGCCAATTGTGCAGACAATGCGGCATCGGGAGCCGATTCGGTCGCCACCAGGTGCAGGTAGCGGGCGGCAACGCCTTCGATCTTCGGGTGAACGGCCTGCAACAGCGGCAGGAGCTTTTGCGCACGGAACGCACTGAGGGCGTTGCCGCCCTCCAGCAAGGTGATGGTAAGAGACACAGACAGTCCAGAAAATGGCAGCCGGGAAAACCATGCCCCGGCACACGACAGCATCGGCGACGGCAGGCAACGGCATGGTGGATAAAACCGTCATTTTAGCTGTAAGCAGTAGGCTGTAAGGAGGGTGTGATCGTTCCTGCGCTCCCGCGCTGGAACGCCTCCCCGCCGCTCCAGCGGCATGCCATGGACGCTGGAGCGTCCCGATACCCCGTTCCCACGCAGGAGCGCAGGAACGATCAATAAAAAGGTTATTCCCGCCCTACCGGGGCTGCGCTACACAACACACTACCAGCACTGGCCTACCGTCACACCAGATTGTTGATTGACAATTTGTCTCTCACCAGTATGCGTCAGCCGGTAATCGCCGCATTTATCCCCCGTTTGGGCATTCTGGCGGGTGGCTTGCAGGGTGTAACTTCTGCCATCGCGCAAATCTTTTCCATCGCCATCCTTGGCAAAATCAATCCTGTACCCACCAGATTCCACGGTCGTGGGTGCTCCATTCAAACTGCTTGGATACAACCCTGTGGAAACAGACGACCGCTCCATCCACTGGGAGACTTTCAGCAAGGCCGTGCGTGCCTCGGCACGGCGGCCCTTGCGCACATACTCGGTGTAGTTGGGGAAAGCAATCGCCGCCAGAATGCCGATGATCGCCACCACAATCATGATCTCGATCAGCGTGAAGCCACGCTGGCGTTTTCCGGTTGTTGATAAAGTGCAATACATCATCAATTCACCTGCCGCCAGTTGGGTTTCAAGCCAATCATGCCAGGAGCTGCGAAATCTTCGCCCTTCTCCACACCCGGTGGGGTAACGGATTTCAAGCCGCCATCTCCCGTGCTGAGGAATACGGACAAGCCCTGTGACGGGTCTTCACCAAAACCAAAATAATCCGTGCTGTTGCTCTTGTAGGACTTGCCGGAAATGGCATTGAACAGCCCGACATAATCTTCCCGCTCGCTGTACACCGCTTCGCAGGTTTCGATCAGGTCGGTGGTGCCTCCTGCTCCCCCTTCGGCAGGAACCATGAACCGGACACGGAACAACTCACCCGACACCCATTCGATATTGCCAAGTACCCGAGACTTGTTCACCGGCAGGTTCAAAGCCCAGCCTTTTTTGAAGGTAGAAGAACCGGAAGATTGGTTGAAGTAAGGCACCTCACCTGTGACCTTCCATGCTGCCACCCGTTCGCCATCATCGTTTTCCTCGGTCGTCCGGGTCAGGCTCATGGTCTGTAGTTCCGTGTGCTTGATGGGATATTCACTGGTTTGATAGGCCCGCTCTGCATCATCCTTTTCCGGTGTCGTCCATGACACCGTGCCACTGGTAGATACCGTCCAGCCCGTACGGTCGTGAATGCCATACAAAGTCTGCTGGTAGTTGGTGGTGCGGTCATCATTGGTCAGGTTCTGGCCCGTGCCAAAGGTGAGTATCAGCCCCGGTGCTGAAGTGTGCCGGATGAATGCCGGAGCCGTGGTAATGGGCTGTGCCTGGTTGAGCGTGTCCTTGGCCGTGAACAACGGCTTCCCGCTGAATGCCACTTTGTAATCGTTGGAGCAAGCATTGCCTTCCTTGGCCTTGCCACTGCCATCCAGTGCGCAAGTCAGGTCAAACTTCCAGAGATTGCCGCTCAAATCCCCGGCATAGGCGACATCGGGAATGCCATCACCCGAAAGGTCGATCAGGCGTGGTGCGGAAAGGCCATTACCCACAGCCTTGCTGGATGGCGTAGCCGTGAGTTTTTTCAGTGTGCCATCCAGATACTGAATGAGCAACACTGAATTTTGGTTGGTACTGTTATAGCCATTGCCAGTGACAAAAGCCCAGCGGCCATCGTTCAACTGGGTCAATTGTGTGGCTCGGGTGGGACTGGCCTGGTCGGCAGTAGGCTCACCGAAAATATAGCCAATATCGGCATCGGCAGTACCGGTTACATCCAACTTCACATCAGAGGCAGAAAAACTGGCCGGATTGGTGACATCGAGAATGAAATAGCCCTTGCCACCTGCACCCAGCGTACCGACCAGATAATCTTTCCAATCAGCCCCAATCTTGACCTCCGAGACAAAAGGCGAACCATCCACATAATATTGGTGAACGTAATCGGTTTTCGTCAATTCCGGCAACTTTGCGTAAAGCCCTTGGGGAATATAGGCAAACGCCTCCACACCGTTACTGGCATTGAAGGCATGGAGCATGCCATCGTTGGCTCCAACATAGACGATTTTTCGCGTCTGCTTACTCAGGTCTTTTTCCTTGCCTGTTTTGCTCAGATAAGCAGCATCACCATTGTGGTACCAGGCCTTTGAATTGACTATATCTCCATGAATGGAATTGCGCTGGCGATAATTGGTGACCTTTTTACCCTTGATAAAATCAATTCTCTCCACGCCCAATGTTTGATTGTTGTTGGATATTAAGGTTTTTTGTATGGAGCTCAAATTACCCCAGCCGAATACAATTCCATCATCTCCATTATGAGAAAAAACTTTTCTGATTTGATGGTAATTTGAAATAGCGTCCATTTTTTTCGCACTATCCCAGACAGGCTCTTTGGATACATTGCCGGTTTCTGCCTCCACGGCATAGGCCGTGACCGATCCAGTCCAGTTGGAAGGTTCGTAGCTGCTGACAAACATATTGGAATCGCGCCGCAGCGTGCTGGCTGTCAGCGTGACTGATGTCATTGGCAAGGTATTTTCAGCAATGATCTGGTTCAAGATGGTTTTGAACGTGGCTACAAGGTCTTCTGCCTTGGATACAGGTACAAAAGTACCCCGGCTATTGATGGCGGCATGCCAGAGCTCTGCGCGCCTACCAACCCCATCATGACCACCACTGGTGCTTATGGAAAGCTCAGGGTCTCCCCATTTTTTATCACCAGCCGTTGTTGAGCTACCTAGCAAGAGATTTTTATAATCACCACCTGTCCATGTGTCAGAACCAAAATCGGGCTTACTGATTGAAGCCCCAGGGCCAAAACCTACCGTGAACATGGTCATATGTGGCCATGTTGCAGGGTTGTTTCTTGGGTTCCAGTACTCCTGCAAAGACAATGTTTTGCCAGATACAGTAATCGTCTCTGATCCACTGTGTCTGATTTGTGGTTTCAGGGTGAATTTCCCACCATTGGCCGCCGCAATTTGAGGCTGAAGGTCTGTAGCCCAATAATGAAATGCCAAATCCGAAAGGGTTGGATAGCTTGTAAATGTTAGCACTCGCTCTGTGCAGGTCCATCTATATTCGGTTTTACGATTCCTTCCAGAACCCGTTGTTCTGCTTTCCTCATTGCACTGATAAATGGATCCATAAATATCCTCTTGGTCTTCATAGGCACGGGACGTGGTTGGTTTACTGATGCGATTGGTAGCCCATGTAGATATTGGAGTAGAAGCACCACTGAATGATACAGTAGCACTGGTTTTACCATATTTGTCGCTGTATATTCTTGCCTGATCGGATGAATAATTATATGACTTCCCATCTGGGAAGGTTTGATTTTTTCCATCGGCATTCCCTATAGATTCCAGGTCTGCAAGACTGGCGACTTGCCTTAACCAGCTTGGACCATATTTATTTAAGTTAGAGCCATTGTCCATATCTGGAAAATTCCATGAACCGTCTGTCAAGAATACATTGTATGATCGACGGCACCCAAGATATTGCTGTGTTTGACCGACTGGAATACTTCCATTTGGGTATGTAGCCCAGGGAGCAGTATTATTTTTCAAGTATTCACCAGCGCGATATAACATGCGATGAGCAGGCGTTCCTCCTTCTGCCTTCAGGTCATTAATCCATTGTAAAAAATCATCCCGAACCGCTTTATCAAGAATTTTTATGGTCGGCGAGGATCCTGGAAAAGTACCATTGCTATTTTTCGCATTCATACTCATCCAGCCCAGGCGGATACTGTTATTCGGTACATTTTCAGCTTTAAAAGTCTCATTCAATGCATCCTGCAAGACTTTCATTCTGGTTTTATTGCCTACATCTTTAGTTGCCATACTCCCCGAATCATCCACCGAAATAATCACATTGGGCGCAGGTGGCTTATGGGTGTTGGTGGCTGGTGCGTAGCTGAGGTTCAGTTCATCGGCATGGCCGGGAGTCATGGCAGCGGCAATCGCTACGCAAATAATTCCTGGGGAAAAAGGAATGGACTGGATGTATTTCATGGCAAATGTTCCTGTATTTTTCCGGTGATTCGGGAATCTGCGCAATCGAACGCAGGTGCAGAGACCCTGCCATTCATTGGGCTGTTTTCTGTTCCTGCCTGACATGAATGCTTTGCAAGACCACCCGCGTGCCTGGTTTTCGACCTTCGGCATAGGCGGTAATGCGGTAAACAATGCCGGGGGTGTTGCCGATATATCCGCCGCGCGGTGCAAAGCGGCTGGCAGCTTCATGCGCCAGATTGGCCTGGTAAACCAAAGGCTCCACCCAGTACCATGCACGGTCGCTCAACAGGGGGTTGGCAGAGCTTCCCGATTCTGCGCCGGTGTATTGGCCATAGCTGGCAGCAGTTTTCTTCATCTCGTCCAGCAGTGTGGCGTTGCTCCAGAACGGGTTCAGAACTGGTTTTTCTGGATCGGCAGGGGCGGGGTCATCAATGCGGGTGATACCGCCCACGCAGATGGCCGCCAGACAACCGACTTCGTTACCCCGCACCTTGCTGCTGAACTTGAAATCAGCCAACAAGCCTTCCAGCACCATCAGGTCGCCACCGTCATCATCATCCAGGCTGTAGCTGGAAGGGAAATAGGCTCTTTTATCTTCATTCGCCCCTTTGCTGACAAAGTTGGCAGGCAATGCTTTGGGGCGGCACGATGGCAACGCATTCGGTTCACCGCAACGCGCAATGGCAGTGCCATCGGTGCGGGTTTCCATGATGTCCAGTTCGGCATCGCGCAGCATGGCCTGAGCGGCCTCGAAGGCGCGCTGGTAGTCGGCTTCATTGCCGGTGACAATTTCGTTGAAGAAGGAACTGCGCGATGCCCAGATGACCAGCAGGCTGGTGATGAGCACAACAATCATGACGATGAACAGCACAATGCCTTGCTGTGCCGGTGCGAATGTGCATGGCCTGCAAGGGCTGAAGGCTGGCTGGCAACGGGTGGGGTCGGTGGCGGGCATGGTCTGCATGGGCGCGGTTTTTTATGGAAGGTCAGAAGGCAGTGACGCGAACGCTGTACACGTTGCGGAAGACACGCCGCAGGTTTTCGCCAATTTCCTTTTCTTCCCCCTGGCAGTTGGTGTACTTGGTGTCGGTTTTCGGCAATTTTTCGCTGCCTGTCAGTTCAAGGCAGATTTCAATGGCGGCCACGCCCCGGGTGGCCGTGAGTGGGCGGGGGGCTTCTTGCCGTTGGAAGCTGTAGTTGCCTACTGCGTCAATCTCGTAATTGCGGTACCAGACCTGAAAGTCGGTGACGTTTTCGATGATTGCTTGTGCTTCGTTCTTGACACTGCTGTTGCACCGTAAATTACCATCTGCCTTAGTGAGGCTGAAGATGGTGGTATACGCTGTGGCAGTAACTTCCGCCCCCTTGCAGTCGCGTACTCCTGCAATCGGGGTTTGTGTGCCAATGGTGAAGGTATCGGGCTTGGAGCCAGTGCCGTTGCTTCCACCAAAGCGTGTGAATCCCGTCGGATAGTCGGTGAAGGTGAAGGCTGTGGTGCTGTTCAATGCCGGTTGCAGTTCGTAGGAACCGGTTTGCCGGATGTGGTTGCCCATGATTTGCAGGGCATAGGCGGCCTGTTGCTGGAGCTGGGCAACTTCGCTGATGGTGCTGCTGGTGGCGCGGGTGAGCATGAGGGTGCCCAGCGCAACCCCGGTGATGATGAGGCCGATGAACATGCCCACCAGCAATTCCAGCAGGGTGAAACCACCCTGGGCACTGCGATGGCCACCGGATGCAGGCACGGGCTTTGCGGCGTTGTGGATAGTCAGGCAAGCGGTCATGGCTGAATGTAGAGAAGGTGGCAAATATGCTCATCGGGGCAAGCCACAGCATTGGCCCCACTTCCGGTTGTCACCTTTTCAGGCGTTCCAAATGCAGATACCGCCCTCTGCTGCAAAGGCCAGGCCAGCATGACACCGAGTTGCCGCCGGTTGCCAACGGCTTCGTCCGCAGAGAGAAAGGTACGGGCCTGCCCACCAGGGATGAGCTGAGATATCTGGCTGAACCACTGATTTGCATCCCACTGGGCCAGTTGGGTGGCAGTGCAACTGTTGGTGTCGCAGCCTGAGGATGGTGCAGACGGCACGGCTGCCCAAGCTGTATTCGTGTAGTCGCTCAGGCGGTCGAAGCCACCGGGGTTGCTTTTGATGCGCTCTGCCAGGTCTTCGATGATGCGCACTGAAGTTGAAGTTCCCCCACATTACCGGAGGGTATAGAACACTGGATCGGCCATTTCTGGCGTTGGTTTGGAAACAGATTTCTTGCTGCCTTTCCTCCTTTTTTCAAACTCTACAGGCGACAGGTAACCGATGCCTGAATGCAGCCGGTGCGGGTTGTACCAGCCCTCGATCCAGCTAAAGATGTCGCGCTTGGCTCCTGCCTTTGTTGGCCAACTTCTCCTGTCAATCAACTCACATTCCAGACTCGCAAAAAAGCTCTCAGCCATGGCGTTGTCGTAGGCATCACCCACCGTCCCCATGGAGGGCGTTACCTTCATTTCTTTGCAACGCTGGCCAAACGCCAAGCT
>NZ_FQUZ01000010.1:95598-96090 GCF_900129055.1 Lampropedia hyalina DSM 16112 | reverse complement strand
CAGTGAACCGGTAAAGCCGTCGGCCTTCGAAATCCAAATATTTCTAAGCTGCCTATTCGGCAGTGAACGCAGCAAGGGCCATTGCTTCGGCGGTATCCTTTTTCTAAGCTGCCTATTCGGCAGTGAACGTTCCAAATGGTTTGGTTCCCAACCTCGATATTTTCTAAGCTGCCTATTCGGCAGTGAACGCCGACTGCGCATTGTTTGCCGTGCTGGTGGTTTTCTAAGCTGCCTATTCGGCAGTGAACGGATGGTCGGGCAGATGGCTGCAACCGGTCAGTTTCTAAGCTGCCTATTCGGCAGTGAACGAGATCAATGCCGTGCTCGCCTCCATCGGGCATTTCTAAGCTGCCTATTCGGCAGTGAACATCGCGTACATGATTGCGCATCCGGGCGTCTTTTTTCTAAGCTGCCTATTCGGCAGTGAACACTCCTTTAGTTACGTTCGATAAATTCTAACATTTCTAAGCTGCCTATTCGGCAGTGAACTTG
>NZ_FQUZ01000010.1:93382-93723 GCF_900129055.1 Lampropedia hyalina DSM 16112 | reverse complement strand
TTCGCCTTTCTAAGCTGCCTATTCGGCAGTGAACACCAAAATCGGAGAATTGCACACCTCTATCCATTTCTAAGCTGCCTATTCGGCAGTGAACATGCGTTGCTCAATTTGTTGCTTCTTCCGGTTTTTCTAAGCTGCCTATTCGGCAGTGAACCAGTCGGGTCAGGGCCTCGATGTATGAGCGTTTTTCTAAGCTGCCTATTCGGCAGTGAACAATCGGCAATAGCCGAGATCGAACGGCGCGAGTTTCTAAGCTGCCTATTCGGCAGTGAACGAACGTCGGGTGGTAGTAGGCTTCCGGCTTGTTTTCTAAGCTGCCTATTCGGCAGTGAACGTCAATG
>NZ_FQUZ01000010.1:92215-93089 GCF_900129055.1 Lampropedia hyalina DSM 16112 | reverse complement strand
TTTCTAAGCTGCCTATTCGGCAGTGAACGGCGAGTACAGGGCGCTGGCCGAAGGTGCGCTTTTCTAAGCTGCCTATTCGGCAGTGAACATAGCGGTGATGTACATGCGCGGTCATTGCGTCTTTCTAAGCTGCCTATTCGGCAGTGAACTGACCCTGCGGCCCATCATCGTCAGTGTCGTCTTTCTAAGCTGCCTATTCGGCAGTGAACCGCGCCAAGGTCATGAGCTTGATACTCATCGGTTTCTAAGCTGCCTATTCGGCAGTGAACGACCTGGTATCCACGCTGCTCGATGTCAGCATTTTCTAAGCTGCCTATTCGGCAGTGAACCCGCAAGCGTCGCGCCGGTTACGCCAGCGTTATTTCTAAGCTGCCTATTCGGCAGTGAACATGCTTTTGTAGTCCTGCGATGCCAGTGTCGATTTCTAAGCTGCCTATTCGGCAGTGAACTGGGCGAACGTGCCCGACATTGCGAGGAGCACTTTCTAAGCTGCCTATTCGGCAGTGAACGATTTTGAGCAGCTCGGTTTCGGCGCGTGTAATTTCTAAGCTGCCTATTCGGCAGTGAACCAGGCCATCGGCAACGCCGGTCGCATTGTCCATTTCTAAGCTGCCTATTCGGCAGTGAACGTCATTCCCTCAATAAAAGAATCGGTCCCAGTTTTCTAAGCTGCCTATTCGGCAGTGAACCGCACACAGGTGCAGGAACAGCCGTCTGTCATTTTCTAAGCTGCCTATTCGGCAGTGAACGCAGTAGTCATAACGTGCAGTCCTTTCGTGCATTTCTAAGCTGCCTATTCGGCAGTGAACGTATTACGGTGGTGGGAGCTGGCATCAAACTGTTTCTAAGCTGCCTATTCGGCAGTGAACACTAT
>NZ_FQUZ01000010.1:90964-91303 GCF_900129055.1 Lampropedia hyalina DSM 16112 | reverse complement strand
GCTGGTTTTCTAAGCTGCCTATTCGGCAGTGAACGCCATATTCGGCAAATCGTGGACTGTCAGGATTTTCTAAGCTGCCTATTCGGCAGTGAACGTTGCGGTTGCTCCGCTCTTCGTCCATGCTCATTTCTAAGCTGCCTATTCGGCAGTGAACGCTACATCCAAGATCGCTGCTGTCACTGCTGTTTTCTAAGCTGCCTATTCGGCAGTGAACCTCACCGCCTGGCGTATTCTCTCTGACACTGATTTCTAAGCTGCCTATTCGGCAGTGAACCTCGTTTACCGTGTTTTGACAACTCCAGAATATTTCTAAGCTGCCTATTCGGCAGTGAACAGACG
>NZ_FQUZ01000010.1:0-90450 GCF_900129055.1 Lampropedia hyalina DSM 16112 | reverse complement strand
CGAAGACTTTCTAAGCTGCCTATTCGGCAGTGAACAAGATTGTAATCTTTTTAGTGTTTTGATTTTTAAAGAACTTTTGACTTTTTCTGAAGATGGACCAAAAAAATCAAGTGACTCGTAAGTCGTTGATTGATCGGATCCAATTTTTCTTTTCAGAAAAAGGGTCAGAACCACGGGATGGTGTCTTGTGGGGTGCTGGCCAGGCCGTAGCTGTTGAAGGTGCTCGGTGTGTAGCCCGGTTCTGATTCGAGGGGCCCCAAGGCTACGAACAGGTGGAAGTTCTGGCCGGTGCTTTGGCTGCGCAGGTGGACGAACGGCAAGTCGGGTTGGCGTTCCATGCTGTCGGGGATGGCGGCCTCGGCCTGTGGTGCAGTTTCGCTTTTGCGCTGCATGCGGCGGCGGCGCAGGCGTTCGGCACTGGTCTTGAATTGGCGACGCTGGATGCTGCGGTATTGCACCTGGGGTGGAATGGCGGTAATAGCCGAGGTGTCCAGGTGGTCGCGCATGCCTTTGAGCCAGTCGGTGGCCATCAGTCTTTGCAGGCTGGCTTCGCTGCCGTGCAGTCGCACAAGGCTGCCGAGGCTGCGAGGATCGAGGCAGTATTGCGGAAAGCTTATGCCGATGTCGCTGGCCTGCAACTGCACCAGAGCGCGGTGCAGTTTGGCATGGAGTGCGCCCAGCAGGTGGGTGTGGCTGAATTCCGGATCGGGCAGCAGCCGCAGGTCGATGTGGTGTGTACTCATGCCATCACCATCAGTTTCCTGCCTCGCCGAATACGCCGCCCCGGATCAGGGTGGCGATGACGAAGTGCTGTTGCTCCAGCGCGGGTTGCTCGTCTTCCAGAACCCAGTGGTCCAGCAGGGTGTAGAAGTCCTTTTTTTGCTTGGGCTGGCGGTAGGCTTTGCCCTGGGTGGTGACGGAGCCATAGGGTTCGACGGCAATGGGGCCGAATTCGGCTGCGCCTTCGTACCAGTCGTCGATGCTGCGAATGGCGTTGCCGATTTTTTGCGAGTGGATGGCGGCCACATCGTTCACAGCATAGAGGGTTTTACTTTTGGTGCCGCGTCCGCGATCCAGAATCAACTCCTGTGATGGGAAGACTTCCTGCCCAGCACCCACGCGCACCAGGGCGGTAATCTGCAACAGCACATGCTGGCTGCCTGCCAGACCCTGGGCAATCAGTGCGGCCAGTGCGTCACGGTCGGTTGGCTGGGCATCGGCGGCCTGGAAGTGGCGCAGGCTCCATTGCAGTGCGTCAAACGTCCAGCTTTGGGTGGGCTGGCCTTGTTCGAGGCGTGCCACGGTGATCTGGATTTGTTCTGCGCCGATGCGGTTGCGCCAGAGGAAGCGGCCATTGACCAGGTTGTGGGCGTAGCGTTGCGCCAGTTCACCGAAGCCGTGGGACTGCACATAGGTTTGTACGGTTTGTGCCAGTTTGTTCTGGTAGTCGGCGTTGTTGCAGGCGGAGGGTTTTCCGGTTCCGGGCAGTACGCGCAGGGTGAATTGCACCCGCAGGGTGTCGGCATCGGCGGGGAGGGCGGCAACGTCCACGGTTTGCAGATTGGGGTTTTGAATGGCCGCGTCGAGCTTGGCTGGGTCCTGCTCTTTGGTCTTGAGGCGGTTGGAGATGGTGCCGCGCACGGATTTTTCGCGGATGGCAATGGGTGGCCAGCGGTGGGCATTG
The DNA here is from genome assembly GCF_900129055.1 of Lampropedia hyalina DSM 16112. Classification (GTDB taxonomy): domain Bacteria; phylum Pseudomonadota; class Gammaproteobacteria; order Burkholderiales; family Burkholderiaceae_C; genus Lampropedia; species Lampropedia hyalina. Next base: position 88,766 of record NZ_FQUZ01000010.1, on the reverse strand, counting down.
GCCTGGTCTTGCCATTGGCCTGCATGGAAGAGGGCGTCGGAGGGGTCGAGCTTGCGTTCAAAGGCGAGGACGGAGGCGGTTTTCAAAGACATAGTGGTTTCCTTTTCAGTCGGCAATGGGGTTCAGGGCAGGAATTGTCAGGTATGAGAGCGAGGCATCGATGGGTGCATCATTGTGCGCAGGCTCCAATGGGGAGTCGGACATGGGGCCGTGGTTCACGGAGGCTGGAGGCTTGTAGTCGTTGCAGCAGCGGTAGAGTCCCTGGGCGGGCTGGCTGCTGGCGTACCAGAGCAGATCGCGCAGCGTGTTCAGTCGATGCGGGCTGACCCATTGCCCGATGGAGTACAGGCTTTCGACGAAGCGAAATGGCGTGATCTGGTCGCGCGCGTTGGCGACTTGGCCTGCTTTGTATGCTTCGGAGAGTGCGCCATAGCCCACCGGGATGGGGACAATCCAGCCTGATCCGGCGGGGCGGTCGTGTTTCCAGGTGGTTTTTCCCTGGGTGTCGGTGTGGCTGCGGTAGTTGAAGCGCGACAAATCCAGCCAGGCATCCAGCGCGTTGGCATTGCGATCTTGCTCCTGCAATTGCTGTACGCGCTGTTGCAGTAGGTCGTCCCGACTGACCAGTGCGAAGCCGGGGAGCCAGCGGCGGCGCAGGTGGCGGAACTGTTTTTCGCGTTCGTCTGCTGTTTCAGGAACGGCCAGCAGACTGGGGGTGATGAACTGGCCGGGGGTAGGACGGTTGGACAAGACGGTTCCGCCGGCAATGCGCATGGTGCTGACGATGTCGCGTATGGTCCAGGCCAAGGCGCGGCGTTGTGCGTCGTCCTGAAAGACGGGGTTGTTTTCGTTGCCTGCATCGCCACCATGCACCTGGAATATGAGCGTAACGTCGAGGTGAATGCGGCCTTCTTCCACAATGGCGGCGGTGCTGCCGTCCTTGCCCACCGGGTTGCGGGTGAGTCGGAAGGTTTTGACGTAGCCATCCTGCACCTGTTCCTCATGCCAGTGGCAGATGATGCCAATTTTTTCCAGTGCCAGCGGAATCTGGGCTTCGGCCAGCTTGCGCTTGAGTGCCCACATCAGGCCCAGCCATGCAGTCATGGCCGGGAAGCCATGCGTCATGGGACTGGAGAGGGCGTTGGCATTCTGGATGCGCAGGTGCGGGATGATGAGAAGGCCCTGGGCCTCTTGTGCCGGTTCTGTGTTCATGCCACGACTCCTTGCCGTGCGGGGATGTATTGCGGCGCATCCTGGCTGCTGCGCAGGCGGTGCAGGCTTTGTGCCCAGCCATCGTCGCTTTCGTCCAGCAGCAGTTCTTTTTTCCATTCGCGCAGTTCAGCGTCGCCGACCCGCAATTGCCCTTCGAGTTGCGTGTTCAGCCAGTTGCCGAAGCGGTGGCCGATTTGCGCGGGCCAGTCCATTGCCAGCCATTCCGTGCGGAAGGTTTCATCGGTTTCGGCACGGCGCGGGTCCAGCCAGAGTTGTTCTGCTTGCACCAGTTTGCAACGGCTGTCCGCCGTCCAGCCATCGGGCCAGCCCCTTTGCAGTTCCCCCGCCAATGTCACCAGTTCATCGATCAGGCTGCTGACGTAGGCATCCACGCGGTTGCGCGTATCCGCGTTGGTAGGTGGATTGCTTTTGAGAAATTGCAGGAATGCCGCCAGAGTCGGGCGCACGCCTTCGCGGGCCATCAGCATGTGGTCGAACACTGAAGCAATACCCCAAGGCTGGCGCATCGCTCGTGATTGCCACTGGGGCGGCAGGGATGCCAGCAGGTAGTTGCTGCCGCCGCGTTCGCTGTTGAGCTGGGAAATATTCTGTGGCTTGGTGCCGCCCAGCTTCTGCACCGCGAGGTCGGGATATTCGCGCAGCACACCTTCGTGCGATTCGCCTTTTTTGCGGGCCGTGCGTGCTGCCTTGTTGTCGTCGCCAAACCGATCCTCCTGCAACGTGGTGTACACGCTGTGTGCCAATGAGGTGGCATACAGCGGGGCCAGCAGATGGTATTGGGCATTGTCGGTGGGGTCGTTGCCTATCAACCAGTACAACTGCTTGGCTCGCTGGTGGCTGGCAATGGCTCCATCGCGCGGCTGGGTCAAGCCGACGAATGCGGCTTGCCATTGCTGCGCAGTTTCGGGGTCATCGCTCAATGCCTGTACGGCTGATGCGTCACCTGCCAGCAGCCATTCCAGCAGGCTCTTGCCATCGACCTGCAATTTCAGGAGCTTGTAGACATCTAGGGCGGCGGCGTTGCCTACCACGTCGCTGGAGAAATGCTCGCGCAGAAGATGACTGCCCACCAGTGGCGCATGGTGTGCCAGCTCGGTCGGTTTTTTGTAGAGGTTGGTTCCTCTGGCATCGGGGTGAATGGGTTTGAGCGAATGGGTGACGGCCTGAATTTGTGAGGCGCGCCGTGCTGCATCTGCCAGCCACGCTGCGGGCTGAAACTGCGCGATCCACTCGCTGCGTTTGAGATCGCCTTCCTCGTTGTCTTTCAGTTTGTCGAGCTTGTCTTGCAGACGCTCTTGCAGAAATGCCTGTATCGCTGCGCGTACGCGCTGCGTTCGGCCTGAGTCGGGGTGTTGTTCCATGAAAAAGCCATCTCCTTTCTGGCGGTGCGGTGGTCGCTGATTTGGCTAATCTTTTCTGGTGAATCCCAACCAGGGATGCCAGGACCACCCTTGATTGTTATTCTCGTTCATTGTCAGGCGCGCAACCGTGAACCTCTTGGCGAATTGATCCAGTGGCAGCCCCATTGCTTCGGCCTGGGCGTGCATGGCGGCCATGAAGTCCACCTGTCCCCATTGGCTGATTTGCGGGTGGGAGACGCCTTCCTCGGGAATGCGCGCATTCTTGCCTTCCCATTCGTCGTAGTCGCGTTGCCACTTTTTCTCGCCCTGGCTCACGCGGCAGAGGCGGTAGTCGTCTTCGTCTTCTGTGGGCAACAGCACGACTTCCACGTCCCGTTGGGTGTCGTGGCGAAAGGGCTGGGTCTGTGACAATGCGCCGGTCAGGTGCAGGTGCTCGTGTTGCCAGATGCTGTTGGCGTTGAGTCGTACCTGTGTGGCAGGAAGCATCTGCCACTGCATGCGTGCATGTTCCAGATCGACCATATTGTGGTGTGGTTGGCACAGTTCGGCGGGGCGCGCCACGATGCGCGGGCGGGCATCGATGGACATTTGCTGCTGGTTCAGCAGGTGGCTTAGCAAATCCTTCAGATGGTGCGATTCAAGCGTGAAGTCCTTGCTTTCAAAGCCGGGCTTGCAGTAGGCGATGCCGTTGCGTTGCTCGAAGTGCCGCAGGTTGTGGTCGCATACCAGCAGGTTCGGATAGGTGATGGTTTTTTCGCTGCGATGGCGCAATACACGGCCCGCGAGCTGGATGAGCGAGCGCATGGATGATGGCTCCACCACCGCCCAGTCGTAATCGTGGTCGCGGCCCACTTCGGTGACGGGACTGCCCAGCACGATGAACAGTTGATCGGGTTCCGGGTGTGCCGCTATGGCCTGGCGGATGTCGGGCAGATCGAATACGGCATTTTCCTGGCGGCGGTTCAGCGTAGTGTCGAGCTGATGTTCAATGGCCGAACGCACGAACAGCGGGAATTGCGAGTGATAGACACACAGGTGAATGCGTGTGCCTGCCGGTATGCCATGCTGGAACAAGCCCAGTGCCACGTCGAACAACGGCGCGATGTTGGCCATGCGAATCAGCCCGAAGCTGATGCGTTTGCCGCTGTGCGGGTCGATGCTGTGGTTCCGGGGGTGCAGTGCGAGGGCGGCATTGCACAGCATCTGGGCCAACTGCTTGCGGCGTTGTGCCTGGTTCAGTGTGCCCTCCCATGCCGGGGGCAGGGCCAGCAGTTGGGCACGGCGGCGCAGGGGCTGCTGGGCGAGTTTGGCGGCGCGTTGCGTGGCAAATGGCTGGTGTTGGGCGGCAAAGTGGGCTGCGTCGCCACATTCGGCATGGCTTTGCGCAAATTCATCCACCCACAGGCAGCAGATGCGGGGTTGTTCGTTGGGGCGTGGCCCCCGGTTTTGCTGGAACAGGCGTCGCCCGGCCAGATAGGCCATGAACAGGCCTTGCACCAGGGCAGGCGGCAGGGTTGCGGATGAGAGCAGCACGCGCGAGCCGAGCAGCCCAGCCCAGTGCACCAGGCGGGTGAGGGCGGGCAGGTCGTCCAGGTCGAAGTCGTCGGGTTCGTCCAGCACCAGATCGCCGGTCATCAGCCGCAGCATGGGGGCAATCTGGTGGCCCCCGCGCAGGCTTTCGGTGGCGGGGGTGAGGTGATCGACGGTGCACACCAGCAGCGGGGCGGCCAGCAGTTTGCGCGCGCCGGAGTCGTGGCCCAGGTGGTGCAGCACCGGGTGCTGGTCGTTGCCTTCAAAGACGACGTGGGTGGTTTCGTCCAGCAGTTCCTGCCGCGACGCGGAGCCTGACTGTTCGTGCAGGCTTTCGTAATGCTCGAACAGCTCGCGGCTGGCCATGCCGCCGACCTGAATGGCCAGCGCGTCTTCGCCCAGCCCCAGGTCGTGCTGAAAACTGCGCCCGGTTTGCAGTGTGAGGGTGCGCAGACCAATGGCGAAGGCACAGCGCATGCCCCGCGCGGGTTCGGCCAGGGCATTCATGATGCGGGCATTGGCCAGCGTTTTGCCGCAGCCGGTGGAAGCCATATTGACGATGAACGCGCCGTGCTCCAGGCTGTGCTGGCGCACACTGGCAGCCAGGTCTGCGGCCTTGTCCTGCCAGCGAAACTGTGCCAGGCTGCTGCGCATTTTCAGGCGTTTGTGGCCTTGGAGGTGGGCGAGTTGTCGGCTCAGGCTGGGCAGGGTGTGCACGATCTGGCTGGCGTGGGACTCGACCCCCAGCAGGTGTTCGTCCAGCCGCTGGAGCTGCTTGCCCGTTGTGCGGTCGGTGTTGGCAAACAGCGGATGGTTTTCATCGCCCTTCACGCGCTGCGCGGCTGCTGTCAGGCTGGAATAGTAATGATCGCCCAGCATCAGGCTCAGGCGCGCCATGTGCATGATGTAGCCGTCTTGCAGCGGGGCCGCAGGTGCGGTGGCTGGTGTGGGCGAGGGTGCGCAGGTTTGCAGCAGGCTGCCGGCCACGCGTGCCACCCGTTTGCGCCATGCTTGCGAGGTGACGGGCAGGCCGTGCCGGAACGCCCAGTAGGGCTTGAGCTTGCGCGTGTCACGCTCTGCACATGGCTCGTTCCATTCGGCGTTGATGCGGCCCAGCAAGCCCGCAAGATCGCCTTGGCCGATAGGGAATATCCGCCCGTGCCAAAGCCTGGCATCCGCGCCCCTGACCTCGCTGGCACTGTAGGGCACGGCAGGCAAACGGTGGTGCGCGAGGATCAGCCAGGCTACGGCCTGTGCCAGGGGCGGCAGCACATGCAAGGGGTTGTGCGCTCTGGAAATGGCAGGGTTCAGGCCATCACACAGCAGATGCGCACCGCGCCAGTGCTGTTGCTCCCATGCGTCAGGCTGGGTCAGTTCTGCGCAGGTGGCCAACTGTTGCAGCCATGCCTGGTCGCTGCTGCTGTCGCCACTGCTGGCGACGAATGCCTGAAACAGCCGCACGGACGTCCATTCGTGCCGGTAGAGGTTTTTCTCTTGCAGCTTGCCCGCCAGACGCGCCTGGAATGCGTCGCTGGCCTTGCCCAGATCGTGCATCAAGGCGGCCAGTGCGGTGAGCGACTGGATGGTGCGCAGGCTGTGCCAGGTGTTTTCATCGTCGGCACGCAGGACGTTGCGGGCGGTGGTGTGGGTCGGCACGGCCCCTTCGGCGTTGAACTGGCGGGCATCGCCGACGATCCACAGCAGTTCGCTGTGGTCCTTGCCGCGAATCCAGTGGCAGGCCACAGCGGTGTTCTTGCGCGCGCTCTGGCGCAGCAGCTTGCGCAGGGTATCCAGCCCGGCTTGCGTGATGGCGGTTTGCCAGGTGCGTTCGCCGCGCCGTTCGGCAAACTGGTCGAGGATGCGGCGGGTTTCGGTGAGAGCGTTTTTGTGGCACTGGGAGATCAGCAGGATGTTCATGCTGTGCCCTCCTGGGGGAGCTGGGCTTTGTCGAACTGGATTGTAACGCTAGAAAGTCTCATGCTGTGCCCTCCTGGGGGAGCTGGGCTTGCCGCGCGGTCTGGATGGCAATGTCCTTGACGGTGTCGATCATGAAATCCAGCGATGCACTGCGCGTGAGCACTTCGATGCAGTTGCGGCGGAATTGCTGCTCGTCGTCACCGCGCATGGCCGACAGAAAGGCCTGCGGCAGGATGCTGGCATCCTTGACCAGATCGGCCACGTCGAACACCAGTCCGCCACGCCGCGTCTTGCCGTGCAGCACGGCCAGCCCGTGGGGCAGACCCAGCACCCAGGTGGCGGTTGCCCCCAGTCCGTAGGCGAGGTAGTTGCCGTGGTCTAGGAAGCGGTTGGCCGGGTCGGTGCCGCTGCCACGCTTGGCGCGGGTGAAGTCGCCATAGCCCACGGTTTGCACCGCCAGCCGGAACAGGGCCTTGGTCAGCCGTGCCTCTTCGGTGAGCAGGGCAATGGTGCCTTCGGCCAGTGCAATCTGGTGCAGGGTTTGATCCAGCAGATGATTCAGTTGCGTGGCATCGGGGCTGAAGCCGGCTTCGCGCAGGCCGCGCTGCTGCCATTCGCTTCTCAGGCGTTGCACCCGTGCGGTTTGCAGGGCCTTGGCGGCGATCAGCCGCAGTTCGTCGTCGAACCAGAACCGCACCCAGGCTTGCAGGTATTCGGTGGGGCGGTATTCGCTTTGCGGACTCAGCCAGGCGACTTCCACATCCACTTCATTGGCAGAGAACAGTGGTGTGCCGCCTCCGCCGCAGAAGCCCACCAGCACCCCGGCCTTGGCCAGTTCGCGCATGGCGGCCTGGGTGAGGGAAGTTCCGGTGCCCAGCAGGATGCTGGTGGTGTTGGCAATCGGGATGTTCCAGTACAGGGAGCGTTTGCCTGCATCGGTGACGTATTGCACCCGCCCGCCATGCACCAGCACCCGGCAGTGCTCCAGGTAGTAGATGTTGGCGCGTTTGGAATGCAGGATGGTTTTGAGGTCGGAAGGGTCTATGTCTTGCATGGCCTATGGTAGCAAGACATTTCCTTTTGCCGCCCCGGTTCATCCCCTCGGTTCGCAGGCATCCAGCAGCAACTGGTGGATGCGGGTGTCGCCGCTGAGTTCGGGGTGGAACGTGCAGCCGATGGTGTGGCCCTGGCGTACCAGCACGGGGTCGCTGTCGCTGTAGGCCAGCACTTGCACGGCTGGGCCGCAGTGGACGATGCGCGGGGCGCGGATGAAGACCATCTCCAGCGGTGCGCCGGGCAGCACCGATGGCGCGTGGCGGATGCGCGATTCGCGCTGGCGGCCATAGGCGTTGCGTTGCACGGTCACGTCCAGCAGCCCCAGGCTGGGCTGGGCGGGCTGGACGGTTTGCGCCAGCAGAATCAGTCCGGCGCAGGTTCCCAGGCAGGGACGGTGGGCGGCAAAGTGGGCGAGTGCAGGCCAGAAGCCGTCCTGTTGCAGAAAGTGCAGCAGGGTGCTGGATTCACCGCCGGGCAGCACCAGCGCGTCCAGCCCCTGCAATTCGTGTGACTGGCGCACGGTGCGGGTGGCCGCGCCCATGCCTTCGAGCACGCGCTGGTGCGCGGCATACGCGCCCTGCACAGCCAGCACACCGATCAGGTGGGGGCGTGGCATGGTCAGTCTCCCCGCGATTGCAGCAGTGCGTCCGGTGCCAGCGAGGCCACGGCCAGCCCGTGCATGGCTCCCAGGCACTGGGCACTGCATTCGGCGACGATGGCCGGGTTGTCGTAATGGGTGCAGGCCTGCACGATGGCGCGGGCGCGCTGCTCGGCTTCGGTGGGCGTGGCGTAGTCCTGGCCATTGTTCATGAAGATGCCGGAGCCAACGAAGATGGCCTGTGCTCCCAACTGGCGCATCAGCGCGGCATCGGCGGGGGTGGCAATGCCGCCTGCCGAAAAATTGGGCACGGGCAACTGGCCTTCGCGAGCCACCTGGCGCACCAGCTCCAGCGGCACGCGGTGGTCGCGGGCGGCGACGTAGAGTTCATCGTCGCGCAGGCTGGCCAGTGCGCGGATGTCGGCCATGATCTGGCGCATGTGCTTGACGGCATGTACCACGTCGCCGGTGCCGGCCTCGCCCTTGGTGCGAATCATGGCCGCGCCTTCGGCAATGCGGCGCAGGGCTTCGCCCAGGTTGCGCGCGCCACAGACGAATGGAATGGTGAAGGCGTGCTTGTCGATGTGGTGGACTTCGTCGGCGGGCGTGAGCACTTCGCTCTCGTCGATGAAGTCCACACCCAGATGCGCCAGCACCTGGGCTTCGACAAAGTGGCCGATGCGGGCCTTGGCCATGACCGGGATGTTCACCGTGGCCATGATGTCCTGAATCAGGCGCGGGTTGGCCATGCGGGCCACGCCACCCTGGGCGCGAATCTGCGCGGGCACACGCTCCAGGGCCATGACGGCACAGGCTCCGGCGGCTTCGGCAATGCGGGCCTGTTCGACGGTACAGACATCCATGATGACACCGCCCTTGAGCATTTCGGCCAGGCCGGTCTTGAGGCGGAAGGTGTCGCGGGTGGTGGGTTCGGTGGGTGCGGTCATGCAAGGTTCCTTGAAAAAAGCCCGATGGTAGGCAGGTGCGACCCGATGCAAAAGGTACACTTTCGGTACGATCTGCACGAACTGTACTGGTAGTTTTTCAGTACGGTCGTATTTTTAATGTCCCGAATCTGCCCTGACCCTGCCCGATGACTGCCTCAGCCGACTCCCTTTGCGTCCCCGCCAGCCCGGCTCCCACGCGCGTGGCCATGGTGATGCGCCATGTGCAGGAGCGCGTGGAAAGCCGCAACCTGTGCGCGGGCAAGCGGCTGCCGTCCATTCGCACGCTGGCGCAGACGCTGGAGGTGTCGCGCTCCACCGTGGTGGATGCCTATGCCCGGCTGGTGGCCGAAGGGGTGATCGAATCGCGCCCCGGCTCGGGCTTTTATGTGGGCACGCAGCTCACGCCCTTCAGCGTGGCCGAGACGGCCCCCGGCCTCGACCCCGGCAGTGACCCGGTGTGGGTGACGCGCCAGTCCCTGCTGGCCGATGCCGCCAGCCTCAAGCCCGGCTGTGGCTGGCTGCCCGAGACCTGGATGCCCGAGCAGGACATTCGCCGCGCCTTGCGCACGCTCTCGCGCCGCCCGCTGGCTCCGCTGACGGGCTATGGCACACCGCAGGGTGCACCGGCTCTGCGCCAGATGCTGTCGCACCGGCTGGGCGAGCGCGGCCTGCATGTGCCCGCCGCGCAGTTGATGCTGACCGAGTCGGGCACGCAGGCCGTGGATTTGCTGTGCCGCTTTCTGCTGGAGCCGGGCGATACGGTGCTGGTCGATGACCCGTGCTACTTCAGCTTCCAGGCCATGTTGCGCGCACACCGCGCCCAGACCGTCAGCGTGCCCTACACCCCCCAAGGGCCGGACGTACAGGCCATGCGCACGGTGCTGGCAGCGCATCGCCCGCGCCTGTACATCACGAATGCCGCGCTGCACAACCCTACCGGAGCCAGCCTCAGCCCGGAGGTGGCGCACCAGGTGCTGGTGCTGGCCCAGCAGCACAACCTCACCATCATCGAGGACGATGTGTTTGCCGATTTCGAGCACCACCCGGCCCCGCGCCTGGCCGCGCTGGATGGCTTGCAGCGCGTCATCTACGTCGGAAGCTTTTCCAAGACGCTGTCGGCCTCGGTTCGGGTCGGGCACATTGCCACACGCCCTGAGTGGATTGGCCCACTCGTCGATCTGAAGCTGGCCACGGCCTTCGAGTCCGGTCATTTCTCTGCGGAACTGCTGCATACGCTGCTGGGCAGTGGCTCCTACCAGCGGCACATGAACGGTTTGCGCAGCCGCCTGGCCGACGCAATGGGGCAGACGATGGAGCGGCTGCAAGCCCTGGGCATTCGCCCATGGCACCGGCCACGCAGCGGCATGTTCCTGTGGTGCGAACTGCCGGGCGCGCTCGATGCCGGGCGGCTGTCGCAATACGCGCTGCAACAGCACCAGATGGTGCTGGCTCCCGGCAACAGCTTCAGCCTGTCACAGACGGCGCAGCATTTTCTGCGTTTCAATGTGGCGCAAAGTCTGAACCCGGCCATCTACTCTGCCCTGGAGCAGGGCATGGAACACTGCGCCCGGCAGCGGTCGTAGGGCGTGTCATCATGGAGCTGGCAGGAATTCCGTCGGAATCCACTCATAGCCCTCGCCGCGCTGGGCCACATGCCCGATGCCGGGGAATGGCAGGTGTGCACCGGCCACCCACCAGCCCTGGCTGGCGGCATGGCGCAGCACGTTCTGTCGGGATGCAATCGCCTGTGGCTTGTCCCAGTCGAACTCGACGGCCACCTTGGGCTGGGCAAACTGCACGGCGTGGAAATGCACCACGTCACCCCAGATGAACAGCGTTTGCCCTGCGCCCGCATCCAGCCGGAACGACGTGTGGCCGGGAGTATGGCCGGGCGTGGCTGTGGCGGCAAAGCCTGCGGGCAGCGGGGTGTCGGCACCGAAGAGCCGCAGCCGCTGCTGGGCCTGATACGGCGCGAGAGTCCGGCGCGCCACCTGGAAGGTACTGCGCATGGCCTCTGGGGCTTGCGCCTCGGCCTTCTCGCTGAGCCATACATCCGCATCCTGCTGTGACAGCCAGACCGTGGCCTTGCTGAACACCGCCTTGCCATCGGCATCGGTCAGGCCGCAGAGGTGATCCGGATGGGCATGGGTGAGCAACACGGCATCGACGCGCTCGGGCGCATAACCGGCGCGTTGCAGGTTGCTGGCAATCTGGCCCAGACCGGGGCCGAAGCACTGGGCTGCACCGGCATCCACCAGAATCGTCTGACCGGCGTGCTCGACCAGATAGGCGTTCACGGCCGTCTGCACGCCTTGCGCGGTTTCGGGCACGAAGCGGCTTTTCAGCAGCGCATCCACTTGCGCTGGCTCCGCCCCCACGAGCAACTCGCGCCCCAGTGGCACGATGCCATCAAACAAAGCCGTGACACGCACCTCGCCAACCGACTGGTGGTAGTAGCCGGGTACCTGGGCATGGTTTTGCGCTTGTGCAGCGAGGGGATGCAGGCAGGCGGTGGCCGTCAGTGCTGCCAGTGCGAGGCGTTGCAAGGGAACAAGGTTTTTCATGGAATCTCCTGGAGGGGGTGGAGTGGACGGCGAGGTGCCGCAGAAGATGCCATGATGCCAGCGCAGGCGGTGCGCCAACGCTCATTTTGTGGCGCGGGCCGTTCAATCGGTCGCGTCGCTGGCCATGCCCGCATTGCCAATGGCGGCAGGCTCCAGCCCGTAGCGTTGCCTGAATCGCTGGCTGAAGCTGCTCACAGAGCGGTAGCCCGATCGCGCGGCAACGGTCTTGATCGGCCAGCGTGTGGTGTAGAGCAACTGCATGGCGTGGGTCAGCCGCGCTTCGGTGATGGTGTCGCTCAGCGTGGTGTTTTCGGCAGACAGGCGACGGCGCAGTGTGGCCCCGCTCAAGGCCAGCGCGGCCTCGAAGTCGGCGGAACGCCAGTTCCGTTCGGGCTGGGTGCTGACCTGCTCTCGAATGGCATCGGCCAGAGTGGGTGGCGCGGGAGCCAGCACCTGGGTGTGCCCCAGTGTGCACAGGCGCAGCACCAGCGCGGTCAGTGCCAGGCGGGCACTCGTGGCATCCCCCCGGTGCATGCCATCGACCCAGGCATTCAGTTCCTGATGCAGGTCGTCCAGGCTCACGCCCACGATGGCAGCTCCCTGCGGGGTGGCGGGCTGCATGCGCAGCAGGCGTGCAGCGGCCAGCACTTCGTCGCACAGCGGCAGCATCAGCGTCAGGTACAGGCCCGATTCCGGTGCGGGCCAGTTGAAGGCATCGCACTGGGTGGCGCGTGTGATGACGAATACCTGCCCGCGCTGGCGGTGCATGTCGAAGCCGTTGCCACGCAGGTGCTTGCAGCCGTGCAGCACCACGGCCAGCACCCGTTGGTTCAGGCGGGCAGAGCGGATGCCATGTTCGCGCCGGGCGTACACGCAGGCATAGATGCCATTGGGTGCCTGTTCGGCCAGTACTTCCAGTTGCATCAGCAGATGCGCCGCTGTGGGCGAAAGCTCCGGTATGACCGGTATGGATGGGAAAGGCTGGTGGTGTGCAGGGGAACAGTCGGATGGCATGGCGCGTGGGATTCTATGGGCTGGCTTTGCGCTGGGACAAAGATGGAAGTCGTCATTCCGGTGGATAATGCAGACATGGATGCCAAGGTTGCATCTGACGCAGTTTTTTACATCAAGGAGCAAGCATGTTTCCAGAATACCGTGATCTGATTTCCCGCCTCAAGACCGAAGATGCCCGCTTCCAGCGCATTTTCGAGAAACACAACCAACTCGACCATGAAATCCAGAACATGGAAAGCGGCATTCTGCCAGGCAGCCAACTGGAGATCGAGGCCAAGAAAAAGGAAAAACTGGCTCTCAAGGATGAGCTGTATGTGATCCTGAAGAAGGCCGAAGCCGCATCGGTGTAATTGCACCTGTTGCCTCTGGCTGAGAAAAAAACCTCCATTGCGGAGGTTTTTTTGTGCCGTTCATTTGAATGAACCTGAATTATCGGGACGGCAGGGCCGTGCGCAGGCTGTGCAGTTCCCGGATGATGGGCGCGAGGGTGCCTTGCGGGTTCTTGAACCAGTCGGTGGACCATATGCGGCGGATGCGCCAGCCCAGCCGCTCCAGGATGGTCTGGCGCAGGCGGTCGCGGTCGCGCACGGACTTGGCGGAGTGGTAGGTCGCGCCGTCGCATTCGATGCCCATGAGGTAGTGGCCGGGATTGTCGGGGTCGATGACGGCCAGATCGATGAAGAAGCCGGTCACGCCCACTTGCGGCACGCATTCAAAGCCTTCTTCGCGCAGGGCACGCATGACGGCAATCTCGAAATCGCTGTCCGGGGCGCGGCCACTGGCGTGGCGGGTCTGGTGCAGGATGCCGGTTTCGCAGAAGGCCAGGAAGTCCCGCAGTGCCTGCACGCCCAGCTTGCTTTGCGGGCCGATGACAATGTCGTGTGACCCCATCGAGCTGAAAATCTGCATGCGTTTGCGCGAGCGGGTGAACAGCACGTTGAGCCGCCGCCAGCCCACGTCGGCATTAATGGGGCCAAAGCGTTGCGGCACGCGGCCACCGGGTTCCTGCGGGCCGTAGGTCATGGAGATGAAGATGACGTCGCGTTCATCGCCCTGCACGTTTTCCAGGTTCTTGATGAACAGGCCCTCGTGCTGGTTGGCGTCGTGCTCCAGCCGGTCGCGCAACAGCGCGTCGTCCCGGGCCAGCATGTCGATGGCGTGTTCGATGTGCTGGCGTTGCTGGGTGTTCATGGCGACCACGCCCAGGCTTTCATGGGGACGCTGCATCAGGTGCTGCTGCACGGCATGGGCAATGGTGCGCGCTTCCGCCAGGTTGCGGCGGCTCTGGAAGCAGCCGTCGGGCACGCGGGTGAAGTGGATGCCGTAGTTGGCATCGCGCTGGTGCGGCGACGGGAACAGGATGAGGTTGTCGTTGTAGAACGCCTGGTTGGAGAAGGCAATCAGGCTTTCGTGCTGGGAGCGGTAGTGCCAGCGCAGGCGGCGGGCCGGGAAGATGGGCAGCGTGGCATCGAGGATGCTTTCCGATTCTTCCAGCGCGGTGATGCCGTTTTCCTCGTCTTCGGGTTCGTCGTCGCTGAGGCGGTCGAAGAAGCTGGTGGGCGGCAGTTGCTTGGGGTCGCCCACCACCACCAGTTGGCGGCCTCTGGCAATGGCTCCCAGCGCATCCTGTGGCTTGATCTGCGAGGCTTCATCCATGACGACCAGATCGAAGTCGATCTTGCCGGGCGTGAGGTACTGCGCCACGGCCATCGGCCCCATCATGAAGCAGGGTTTGAGGGCGGTGAGGGCGTTGCCCGCACGGTCGATGAGCTGGCGAATCGGAATGTGGCGGGTTTTCTTGGCGCATTCCAGCTCCAGCAGGGCGCGTTCGCTGCGTTCGGCCACGCGGGCAGACTGGTTGCCCGCCGGCACGGGGTTCTGGTCGATCTGCCAGGCGATCTGCTCGCACTGCAACTGCTTGAGCCGGTTGTCGTATTCGCGGAAGCGTTGCTGCAAGGCTTCTTGCGAGTGGCCGGAGAAGCGGCCCAGTTCCGGGTCTTCGCGCAGGATTTCGCGTGCCAGCAAGTCGAAAATGCCCGCCTGGCAGGCGGGGACGATGTGTGCCACGTCCAACTGGTGCTGCTCCACGCTGTCGGCCAGTCGGCCCAGTCCCAGCCGGTCGAGCTGGTCGCGTTCGCGCACATAGGCCAGCCAGTCCTGCAAGGCTTTGCCGTGGTCGAGGGCGCGCTGGTTGCGTGCCAGCAGCGCGGGTAGCTGGTCGCCGCATTGCACACGCCAGGCGCGGGCATCGAGTTGCACGGCCTGGGCGAATGCTTCGGCCTGCTGCTGCTCGGTGGCCAGAGCCGCTCCCAGCTGTTGGGCATGGGCGGCGAGGGCGGCAAAGGTCTGGGCCTGTGGCTGGGCGCAGAGGTGCGCCAGCACGGCTTGCTGTGGCGCGGTGGTGGCCTGCGCCGGATGGTGCAGGGCTTGCGCCAATGCAAGGGTGTGGCGCAGGGCGGTGATGCCTGCCTGGTTGTCGGCTCCCAGGCCGATGCGCAGGTTCAGGCGTTGTGCCAGCAGCGGGCGTGCCTGGACCGCTTTGTGCCACAGCTCCACGCGCTGTTGCAGCAGCCCCAGCCGTTCGATGCGCCGCGCCAGTTCGGCCAGCGGAAGGCTGGTATCAGTGGCCAGAGGGCCGCATTGCTCAATGGCCTGGCGGATGTCGTGGCGCAGCGCGGCCAGCAGCCCTTCGGGGCCGATGAGCGGGCTGTGCGGGTCGTGCAGGCGTGGGCTGGGAGCGAAGATGGCTTGCAACTGGTGCAATTCGTCCATCAGGCCATCGAGTTGGGCGGGTATCTGGCGGTCGGCCAGGGAACGCACGGCTTGCGCCATGCTGGCAGGCAGTTGCACGATGGCCTCGCCCAGTGCCACTTTCTTGCCAAACCCCAGCCCGTAGTGCTGGCGCACGCGCCGATACCAGTGGCGCAGCGATTGCAGCGTGTCGATGTCGGTCTCCAGCCCCTGCCAGTGCGTGCCCAGTGCCTGGGCGTAGGGGTTGTGCTGGCGCAATCGCTGCCGTTGTTCGCTGAAGTCGGCCAGCTCGGCCAGGTGCGCTTGCAGCTCGGCCAGCGTGATTTGCGGTGTGGCCGCGTAACTGCGCAGTTGCTGGCGGGCGGCCCGCCAGCCGCTTTGCAGCCAGCGCAGCAGGCCACCGGCGGCCAGGGTGCTGGCAAGCTGGCGGACGGCGGTGGCATCGGGCACGAGTTCCAGCGCGAAGCGGGTTTGCAGGGTCTCGCGCAGTTGCCACGCCTGCCGCAGTTCGCCCTCCAGACGCGGCAGCAGGCTGTCGAGTTCGTCGTTGTCGAAGCAGGGGTCGCGGTGCTTCCAGTGGGCTGCGGGCAGGCTGGCGATCAGTTCGATGGCAGTCTGGAATTCCTGCAATCCGGCCTGATGCAGGCCCAGGTGTGGGCTGGCTGCCGCGCCCAGGCTGTCTTGCAGGCCCTGTAACGGCTCCTGCAAGGGCGCGAGGCGTTCTTCGAGTTGGCCCAGCCGGTGTACGGCACTGCCCAGCCGACCCAGTTCCACGTCTTCGCCGACCATGCCTTGCAGCGCGGCGCGGCCTTCGAGCATGGGCGAGACGGCAGAGAGGTCTTGCAGGATGGCCGCACCCACCACCGGAGCAAGTGCGGCAAAGCGGGACTGGATGTCTTCCAGCAACGTGAGTGATCGTTGCAGCCGCAGCAGCTCTTCGCCGTGCAGCAGCGGCAACCGATCCAGCAGTTCGTCGCCCGCCAGCGCGGGGAGCTGGTGCAGCGCGGTGTGCAGGCCGTGGGTGGCCTCCAGCGTGTTGGCCAGAGGCTCTGCGGATGCGGCATCCGGCTGGCCGCCGGGGGGCTGCAACCGCTGGTGCAGCGCGCTGCATTCGGCGTACAGGGTTTGCAGGCTGTGCTGCCATTGCTCCAGGCTCTGGCGCACACGCTGGCTGTCGAAGATTTGCAGGTCGCCGTTGCGCACGCCGTACCACGGGTGTTCCTGCAACTGCATGGCTTCGCCCAGTTGCTGGGCCACGGTCTGGTAAACCTTGCCATAGTTCCCGGCCTGATCGCGGTGGCGGCGCAGCGTGGCGGGGTCGTAGCGGTGGCCGTCGTAGCCTTCGGGGTGCAGGGTCTCGGGGGGGACGGGGCATTCCTGACGGTGGCGGGTGGCCGCCATGAAGATGTCGTGCGCACTCAGGCCGGTGTGCTTCCACGGGCTGTTGAGCCGCTGGGCATGGCGTTGGAGTGCGTTCTTGTGTTCCTCGTAACGGGCGATTTCTACCTCAATGGTCGCCGGGCTGCGGTACTGGCCGTGCTGTTGCAGGCGTTGCTGCACGGCATCGAGCACCTGGCGTTTCTGCGAGGTGTGGCTGTGCAGCTCCAGGCAGAAATCCCCCAGCCCGGCGCGGTCGAGGCGGCGGCGCACCACTTCCAGCGCGGCGAGTTTCTCGGCCACGAACAGCACTTTCTTGCCTTGCGCCATGGCAGCAGCAATCAGGTTGGTGATGGTCTGCGATTTGCCCGTGCCCGGCGGCCCTTCGATGACGAGGTTCTTGCCGTCCACGGCATCCATCAGGGCACTGTGCTGGGAGCTGTCGGCATCGTCGATCAGCGGATAGCGGTGGTGGACATCGGCCACGTTGTCGATGCCGTATTCGCTCTGGAAGCCACTGCCCGTGCCGTCGGACGCGGCAGCCTCGTCGTCGGCACCATCGGCATTGCCGCCCGCCAGAAACTGCGAGACCACCGGGTGCTCCACCAGGCTGGCATTGGCCGGCCAGCGTTGCGGGTCGAGGTCGAGGTACATCAGTTGCTTGCTGAAGTTCAGCAGCACCAGCGAGACATGGCGGCGCACCTGCCAGCGTGGCTGGCGTTCGCCAATCAGGGCGGTGACGCTGGCAAAGTAGTCTTCGGGGGCGGTGGCGGCATCCAGCTCCGGCAGGGCCATGGCAAAGTCGGTGCGCAGTTTCTCGCGCAGCGAGAGGTTGGCAATGATGTCCTCGCCGGAATAGGCCAGCGTGTACTCGTACATGCGCGTGGCCGGGTTCAGCCTTCCACGGCGCAGGCGCACCGGCACCAGGAACAGCGGAGCATGGCGCGGCACGTCGGAATGCGCCGACTCGAACCATTCCAGAAAGCCCAGTGCCAGATACAGGATGTTCGCGCCCATTTCCTGCACGGCCGATTCGGCCAGTTGTTGCAGGCTTTTGAGCCGTGCTTCCAGCTCATACGCAAAGAGCAGGGCGCGCATGCTGTGGTCGGCATGGCGGCGCGAGTATGGGTCTGCGAGGCTGGGCATCTCGTAGCTGCACGCCAGATTGAGGTAGCGCGCCCATTCCTGTGCGGATGGCGGCGGGCGCAGCGGACGCGGTGGTTGTGTGGCATCGTCGCGCTGGCAGAAACCGGCGGCAATCAGCTCTTCTTCGGAAGGCTCGGGAATGGCCTGAAAGCGCATTTCCTGCTCCGACAGCAGTTGTTCCACCAGTTGATTGGGCAGTTCATCGACGATGCGCAGGCTGCTGTTGTTGCGGTGCTGAAAGTGGATCAGGCGGTTGCGTGAGGTCAGGTCCAGGAGTCGCTTGCGTAGATTGTCCAGTGCGCGGTGAGCGAGTGGAGAAGGTGACTGTGGGTCGGTATTGGATTCCATCATTCTTGTTCGTGTGCCTGCCTGCAAGCCTGCCGGATAACGCCGGATCGCAATTCTGTCAAGGAATTGAAGCCTGCTTATTGTAGAGGGGGTTTATGCCATACCGCAAAGCCACGCAGAAGGCGCGTCGTCATGGCATGGCATCGGGTATTTCGACCGGATTGGGCAGGCAGAAATGGTGGCGATGGCAATCCCGCCATGGGGCATATTGGGTGTTGGGGGTAATTGCTGGCAAAAATCCCTATAATCGTGCAACTTTCGGTTTACGCATTCAAAACGCAAAAACCCCCATTCATGGAAAGGAGCCTCTATCGCATGCCCGTACCAAGTCCCCGTTTTCACAGTCCCGTTTCTCTTTCATTCTCCCTCTTTGCGGGCGTGGCATTGCATGCCACACGTCCTGCCTCTCTCGGCCGCCTGATCCACCGGGTCAGCAATCTCTGGGTGGCTGCTGCACGCTACCGGCACGTGCCTCCCTCGCTCTCCTGACATTCCCAAACCCCCCGTCTTGCATCCCATGCCCTCACGGCAGCAGGGATCGCTTGCTCACGTTTGCTGAATTTCAACAGGAGAGTTTCATGTCCCAAAAAATCCGTATTGCCATCATTGGAGCCGGCCCCAGTGGGCTGGCGCAGCTTCGCGCCTTTGCGGCCATTCGTTCGTCCATTCCCCCGGAATCATTTCCCGAAATCGTCTGTTTTGAAAAACAGTCCGATTGGGGTGGCATGTGGAATTACACATGGCGCACTGGCGTGGATGAAAATGGTGAGCCGGTGCATGGCAGCATGTACCGTTATCTCTGGTCGAATGGCCCCAAGGAATGCCTGGAGTTTGCCGATTACACGTTTGACGAGCATTTTGGCCGCCCCATTTCATCGTATCCGCCCCGGGAAGTGCTGTTCGACTATATCGAGGGGCGCGTCAGGAAGGCGCGGGTGCGCGATGCCATTCGCTTCGATACCGCTGTCAAATCCGTCACGTTCAATCAGCAGACCCAGCGGTTTGCCGTCATGGTCAATGATTATCTGAACGAACGCTGCTACAGCGAGCATTTCGATTTTGTCGTGGTGGCCTCTGGCCATTTCTCCACGCCGAATGCCCCCGAGTTTCCGGGTTTCGAGACTTTTCCGGGGCGCATCCTGCACGCGCACGATTTCCGTGATGCCTCGGAATTCAAGGGCAAGAATGTGCTGCTGGTCGGCTCCAGTTATTCTGCCGAAGACATTGGCTCACAGTGCTACAAGTACGGGGCCAAGTCCATCACGACCAGTTACCGCACCCGCCCGATGGGCTACCAGTGGCCCAGGGGCTGGCAGGAAAAACCCCTGCTGGAGTCGGTGCAGGGGCATACGGCATTCTTTGCCGATGGCAGCCGCTCCCAGGTCGATGCGATCATCCTGTGCACCGGCTACAAGCACCACTTCCCGTTCCTCGACGACAGCCTGCGCCTGCGCACCGACAACCGGCTGTGGCCGCTGGGCCTGTACGAGGGCGTGGTGTTCACCTCCAATCCGCGCCTGATGTACCTGGGCATGCAGGACCTCTGGTACAGCTTCAACATGTTCGATGCCCAGGCATGGTACGCACGGGATGTGATGCTGGGCAGAATCAAGCTGCCCGAGCGCGCCGTCATGAAGCAGGAAAATGCCGCATGGCGCGAGAAAGAGCTGGAAATCGGCAACGATGCCCAGGCTTTCACCTTCCAGGGCGACTACATCCGGCGGCTGATTGCCAGGACCGACTACCCCGATCTGGACACCGATGCCATCAACCGGATTTTCCTGCAATGGAAAAAGGACAAGAAGGCCGACATCATGAACTACCGTGACCGCGTCTATCCATCGGTGCTGAGCGGAACCATGGCCGTGCCACACCACACACCGTGGATGGAGGCACTGGACGACTCGCTCCAGGCGTACCTGGAGCCTTCCACGCTGAATCCGCGCTGAGGGGTTGAGGCGCAGCAGTCGGTTCGCCCACGCGCCTCGATGCGTGGGCAGGTTCACCCCGCCGCCGCAGTGTGTCTGCCACGCTCTGCCAGCCGGTCGAAATAGAGGTACACCACGGGTGTGGTGAACAGCGTGAGCAACTGGCTCATGATGAGGCCGCCGACCATGACGATGCCCAGTGGCTGGCGCAGTTCTGCCCCGGAGCCGGTGGCCAGCATCAGCGGGATGGCTCCGAACAGGGCGGCCAGGATGGTCATGAGAATGGGGCGAAAGCGCAGCAGCGCGGCGCGGCGGATGGCTGCCACCGGGTCCAGCCCGAGGCGGCGTTGGCCGTCCAGGGCGAAATCGACCATCATGATGCCGTTCTTCTTCACCAGCCCGATCAGCAGCACGATGCCGATGATGGCAATCATGTCCAGCGGCCTGCCGGTGAGCAGCAGGGCCAGCAATGCTCCCACGGTGGCCGAGGGCAGGGTGGAGAGGATGGTGACGGGGTGGATGGCACTTTCGTACAGCATGCCCAGTACCAGGTACATGACGAGCACGGCAGCCAGAATCAGCCACAGGGTATTGGCCAGCGAGGCCTGAAACGCCTGGGTCGCGCCTTGCAGGCGCAGTTCCACGGAAGCGGGCATGGCAATGGCAGCCGGTGCGGCCTGAATGGCGGCGGTGGCCTCGCCCAGCGAGTATCCCGGCGCGAGGTTGAACGACAGCGTGGCGGCCGGGAACTGCCCCAGGTGTTCGATGGCCAGTGGAGCCTGCCGCTGGCTGACGGTGACCAGGGCGGACAGCGGTACGGACGAAGGCCTGCCGTCGCTGCCCAGCGCGGCGGTGACGTGGACGCGCGCGAGCGCGGCCAGGCCGTCGTCGGCGGGCAGGTCGGCTTCCAGCACGACGCGGTACTGGCTGGTGTGGGTGAACAGGGTGCTGATCTGCCGCTGACCGAAGGCGTTTTGCAGCGCGGTGGCAATGTCGCCCGCGTTCACGCCCAGCCGGGCGGCGGCATCGCGGTCGATTTCCAGCCAGGCTTGCAGGCCGCTGTTCTGGAGGTTGCTGGCCACGTCGCGCAGTGCGGGCTGCTGGCGCAGGTGTTCGAGCAGGCGATCGTTCCAGTGTTGCAGTTCGCCGCGTTCCGGGGTGCTGATGGTGAACTGGTACTGGGTGCGGCTGATGCGGTCTTCCAGTCCCAGTTCCTGTACGGGCTGGAACCAGGCGGTCAGGCCTTGCATGCTGGCGGCCTTGTCGCGCAGGCGTTGCTGGGTGGCAGCGGCACTGCTGCTGCGCTGTCCGTGCGGCACCAGATTGACCAGCATGCGCCCGCTGCTGAGTGTGCTGTTGTTGCCGTCCACGCCAATGTACGATGAGATGCTGGCGACATCGGGATCGTCCAGCAGGGCACTGGCGAGTTGCTGCTGGCGTTGCCCCATCGCCTGAAACGAAATGCTTTGCGGGGCTTCGGTGACGACTTGCAGCACCCCGCTGTCCTGCACCGGGAAGAAGCCCTTGGGCACGACCAGGTACAGCAGGGCGGTGGCGACCAGCGTGGCGAGCATGACGCAGAGGGTGGGCACGCGGTGGCGCAGCACCCAGTCGAGGCCACGGGCATAGCGATCCAGCGTGCCGTCGAGCCAGTCGCCCTGCCGGTGGCTGTCGTGCTGGCCTGTGCCGGGGCTGGTCTGGCCATGCTTGAGCATGTAGGTGGCCATCATCGGCGTGAGGGTGAGCGAGACCAGCAGCGAGAGGGTGGTGGCAACAGCCAGCGTGACGGCGAATTCGTGGAACAGCCGACCCACCACGTCGCCCATGAACAGCAGCGGAATCAGCACGGCCACCAGCGAGACGGTGAGCGAGACCAGCGTGAAGCCGATTTCCTGCGCACCCTTGAGGGCGGCTTGCA
Organism: Lampropedia hyalina DSM 16112; assembly: GCF_900129055.1. Taxonomy (GTDB): domain Bacteria; phylum Pseudomonadota; class Gammaproteobacteria; order Burkholderiales; family Burkholderiaceae_C; genus Lampropedia; species Lampropedia hyalina. The sequence goes on along the minus strand of NZ_FQUZ01000010.1, from coordinate 67,078 downwards.
GCGGTGGCTCGCCCATTTCGCGGTGGCGGGCGATGTTTTCCAGCATGACGATGGCATCGTCCACCACGAAGCCGGTGGCAATCGTCAGGGCCATCAAGCTGAGGTTGTTGAGCGAGTAGCCCAGCCAGGCCATGACGGCAAAGGTGCCCACCAGCGAGAGCGGCACGGCAATGCTGGGGATGATGGTGGCGGGCAGGGTGCGCAGAAACACGAAGGTGACGATGACCACCAGTGCGATGGCGAACAGCATCTCTTTCTGCACGCCCCGGATGGAGGCGCGGATGCTTTCGGTGCGGTCGGTGAGCACCTGCACCTGTACGCTGGCGGGCAGGGTGGCGGCCAGTTCCGGCAGCATGGCATGGACGCGGTCGGCCACTTCGATGACGTTGGCTCCCGGTTGCCGCTGGATGTTCAGCAGGATGGCGGGCTGGGCGGCGCAGGGGCCATCGGAGGTGGCCTGCTGGCAACCCAGTCCGGCCCAGGCGGCGAGAAACAGGTCTTCCGCGCCATCGTCCACGCGGGCCACGTCGCCCAGCCGCAGTGGTGCGCCGTCGCGCCAGGCCACGATGAGGTTGCGGTATTCGGGCAGGTCGCGGATCTGGTCGTTGGCATCCAGCATGGTGGAGCGGGTGGGGCCGTCGAAACTGCCCTTGGGCTGGTTCACGTTGGCGGCGGCAATGGCGGTGCGCAGGTCTTCCAGCGTGAGGCCGTGGGTGGCCAGCGCGCCCATATTGGCCTGCACGCGCACGGCAGGCCGCTGGCCCCCGGCCACGCTGACCATGCCCACGCCCGCAATGCGGGAGATTTTCTGGGCCATGCGCGTTTCCACCATGTCGGCCAGTTGCGGCAGTGGCAGGGATTGGGCACTGATGGCCAGGGTCAGGATGGGGGTGTCGGCCGGATTGACCTTGCGGTAGATGGGCGGGGCGGGCAGGTCATTGGGCAGCAGGCTGGCGGCGGTGTTCATGGCCGCCTGCACTTCCTGTTCGGCCACGCCCATATCGACTTCCAGTGCGAAGCGCAGGGTCAGCACCGAGGCCCCGCCGGAACTGGTGGACGACATTTGTTGCAGGCCCGGAATCTGGCCCAGGTTGCGTTCCAGCGGCGCGGTGACGGTGCGGGCCATGACATCGGGGCTGGCTCCGGGGTAGAAGGTATAGACCTGAATGACCGGGTAATCCACCTGCGGCAGCGCGGAAACCGGCAACTGCCGCCACGACAGCAGCCCGGCAATCAACACTGCCAGCATCAGCAGCGCGGTGGCGACGGGGCGAAGGATGAAAGGGCGCGAGAGGTTCATGGCTGGCGGTTCGCAGCGGTGGGCGCATCGGCCGGGGCCGGGGTGGCATTGCCACCGACGATGGTGACGGCGCGGCCCTCACGCAGGCGGTCGATACCCTCCAGTACCACCTGTTCTCCGGCTCCCAGCCCGTCGATGACCACGGTGCGGCCATTGTTGCTGGGGCCGAGCGTGAGCACGCGCTTGTGCGCCTTGTCGTCGGCGATGGTGTAAACGTAGGTGCCGTCCGAGCCGAACTGCACGGCATCGGCAGGAATGGTCAGGGCATCGCCCAGCGTGTGCAGGGCCAGCCGGGCATTGACGAACTGGTTGGGGAACAGGGTGTCGTCCTGGTTCTCGAAGCGGGCCTTCAGGCGCAGGGTGCCGGTGGCTATGTCGATCTGGTTGTCCAGCGTGTCCAGCCGACCTTCGGCCAGCAACTGGCGGTTGTCGCGGTCCCATACCTGCACCACGGCGGCAGCGTCGGCGGCATGGGCCTGGCGCACGGCGGCCACCTGGGGTTCCGGCGCGGTGAACAGCACCGAGACGGGCTGGGTCTGCACGATGCTGAACAGGCCGTCGGCCTCGTTGGCGGCAATCAGGTTGCCGGCATCCACGCGCCGCAGGCCCACGCGGCCCGCCAGCGGGGCAGTGATGCGGGTGTAGGAGAGTTGCAGCCGGGCGTTGTCCACCTGGGCCTGGTCGGCCTGGATCGTACCTTCGAGCTGCTGCACCTGGGCCTGCTGGCGTTCCAGCTCCAGACGGGCAATGGAATCCTGCTGGAACAGCCGCTGGTAGCGGGCCAGTTCCTTGCGGGCATTGGCGAGCTGGGCGCGGTTCTGCTGCTGCTGGCCCTGGGCCTGCGCCAGCGCGACGCGGTAAGGTTCGGGGTCGATCTCGGCCAGCAACTGGCCCTGCTGTACGGTTTGCCCTTCGCGCACATGCACTTTCAGCAGGGTTCCGGCCACCCGGCTGCGCACGGTGACGGCATTGAAGGGGGTGACCGTGCCGATGGACTGAAGCTGCACGGTGAAGGCTCCCTGTTCCACCGGCGCGACCCGCACCGCCACCGGCAGCGACCAGGGGTTGGGGCCTGCCGGAGTGGGCGGCTTGGTGTTGCGCAGCAGAAAGAACCACAGCAGGGCCAGCGAGAGCAGCACGATGAGCAGCCAGGTCCACAACCGTCTGGACGTGCCGCGAGGGGAGGAAGAAGAGGGGCGGGGGTCGGCGTTCTGCATGGTATCGGGTAGGAGCGGAAAAAAGCGGGGGAGGGAATCAGGAGCCTGGGGTGAGGGCCACGGTGCTGGTGGCGGCACGGCCCTGCCAGCCGCCACCCAGTGCCGCCACCAACTGCATGCTGGCTTGCAGACGCTGGGCTTGCAATTCCAGCGCGCTGCGCTGGCTGGTCAGTGCGAGGTTCTGGGCCGTCACCACATCCAGGTAGCTCACCATGCCAGCCTCGTACTGGTTCTGCACCACGCGCAGGTTGTCGCGCGAGAGTTGCAGCAACTGCTGCTGGTGGGCCTGCCGGGTGTGCAGCCACTGGGCGGAGGCCAGTGCGTCTTCCACTTCCTGCACGGCTTGCAGCACGGCGGCGCGCCACGCGGCGGCCTGGGCATCGTAGTCGGCCTGGGCCTGGGCGGTGGCGGCGCGGCGACTGCCACCGTCGAACAGGCTGGCTGCCAGTGTCGGCCCCAGCGACCAGACGCGCAGTGGCGATTCGATGAACTGGCTCCAGCCACTGCCTTGCAGGCCCGCGCTGGCGTTGAGGCGAATATCGGGCAGCCAGGCGGTTTGCGCCACGCCCAGCCGTGCATTGGCAGCGGCCACGCTCTGGCTGGCGGCGGCAATGTCCGGGCGTTGCAGCAGCAGGCTGGCCACCAGTTGCCGGGGGATGGCGGGCGGTTCGGGCAGCGGTGCATCGTCGGGCAGCTTCCAGCCCCATTGCGCTGCAGTTGTGCCTGCCAGCAGGGCCAGTGCGTTGCGTGCCAGGGCCTGTTGCTGCTGGTTGGTGGCCATCTGGTTGCGGACCGATTCGTGCTGGATTTGCGCCTGAATCACATCGGCACGGGCCACCAGACCGGCATCGTACTGGTTCTGCGTCAGGCTCAGAGAGCGGGCGTAGGCGGCCAGTGTCTGCTCCAGCAACCGTGCATCGAGGGCCAGACGGCGCAGGCTGGTGTACTGCTCGGCAGCCGTGAGTTGCAGGGCCAGTTGGGTGGCAGCCAGATTGGCGGCGGCGGCTTGCGCCTGTGCCGCGCTGGCCTGGGTTTGCAGCGCGGTGCGGCCCCAGAGGTCGGGCAGCCAGCCAATCGACAGGGTGCTGGCCAGGCGGCTTTGCGCGCGGCTGTCGGAATCACCGGAGCGGCTGGCCGACGCATCGCCATCCAGTTGCGGGTAACGGCTGGCACGGGCAGCGGCCACGGCGGCTTCGGCCTGTCGCCATTGGGCACTGGCCTGCTCCAGCGTGGCATTGTCTTGCGTCACCTGTTGCAGCAATGCGTCCAGCGCGGGGTCGGCATAGACCTGCCACCAGTGTGCATGTAGTGTGTCGGGCGGGGCCTGCTCCAGCGCGCTGGTGGCCAGCCAGCCCTGCTCGTGCGCGAAGGCCGTGGGCAAATCCAGCCGGGGTGCAGGATGCGGGGCGGTGGCGGCGCAGCCTGCCAGCAGGGCAGCGAGTGACACCAGACACAGGCTGGCAGGAAGACGCAGGGGCCAATGGGGGCGAAGCAAAACGGGCATGGCAGGGTGGGCGGTGTCAGTCGATGGGGCTTGGCTCAACGGGCAGCGGGTGCGGCGGCAGGGGCGGGGTGTGGGTGGCGATGCCAGCGCAGCCGCAGGCGTTCCAGATAGAGGTACACGACCGGCGTGGTGTAGAGCGTGAGCAACTGGCTGATGGCCAGCCCGCCGATGATGGCAATGCCCAGCGGGCGGCGCATTTCGGAGCCTTCGCCAAAGCCCAGCACCAGTGGCACCGCGCCCAGCAGGGCGGCCAGATTGGTCATCAGAATCGGGCGCAGCCGCTTGCTGGCGGCTTCGGCAATGGCGGCCTCGGGCGAGAGCTTGCGTTTGCGCTGAGCATCCAGTGCGAAGTCGATCAGCAGGATGGCGTTCTTCATGACAATGCCGATCAGCAGGAACAGGGCCAGCAGTGCGATCAGGCTGAATTCGGTCTGCGACAGCGACAGGGCCAGCAGGGCACCGACGCTGGCAGCGGGCAGGGTGGAGAGAATCGTCAGCGGATGCAGCAGGTTTTCGTACAACATGCCCAGCACCAGATACACCGCCACCAGCACGCCCAGCACCAGCCAGGGCTGGCGTTGCAGCGTGGCCTCGATGCTGTTCGGGTCGTTCTGCCGCGCACCGGTGAAGATGGTCGGGGGCAGGTGAATGTCCGCCAGCTTCTGCGCAATCGCCGCCTGTGCCTGCGGCAGGGTGATGCCCGGAGCCAGTCCGTAGTCGATGCCGATGGAGGCGAACTGGTCGTCGTGCTGTACGCGGTCCTGCGCCAGACCATAGCCCCAGTGCGCCAGCGATGACAGCGGCACGGGCTGGCCGTCCTGGTTGATGATGTTCGTCTGCGCCAGTGCGGTCGGGTCGTTGCCGAAGACGGGCGAGAGTTCCATCACCACGCGGTACTGGTTCAGGTCGTCGTACAGCGTGGCGACTTGCCGTTGCGAGAACGAGTTGTTCAGCACCGATGCCACACTGCTCATGGTCACGCCCAGCCGCTGGGCGGCTTCGCGGTCGATGGTCAGCTCCACCTGCTGGGCATCCTCGCTGTTGGGCACGCGCACATCCACGAGTTCCGGCAGTTGCTCGATGGCCTCACCCACGGGCCGCGCCCATTGCTTGAGCAGCGCGGTGGAGTCGGAGCGCAACACCAGTTGCTGCTCACCCTGTCCAAAGGCTCCCGGCCCGCCATCAAGGCGGATGTCCTGCTCCACGTTCATGTTCAGCACGCCACCGGGCTGGGGTGGCGCGTTGCTGCGCAGACGGGCGGCGATTTCGGCGGCCGATGCACCGCGCTCTTCCAGCGGCTTGAGGCGAATCTGGAGCCGCGCATTGCTGATGCCGCCGGAGCCGCCGCTGGTGCCGGTGACATCCGCCACCGCCGGGTCTTGCAGCACATACTGGCGATAGGTTTCGATCTTCGGCTGCATCACCTGGAAGGAGAAGCCGTCGTCCCCGCGCACGAAGCCGCTGAGCTGGCCGGTGTCCTGCGTGGGCAGCATGCCCTTGGGAATGCTGGTGTAGAGCCATGCCGTCAGCCCTACCACGCCAGCGAGCAGCAGCAACATGAACACACCGTGGCGCAGTGCCCAGCCCAGGCTCTGGGCATAGGCCAGTTGCAGATCGGCCAGCACTGCCTGCCCCAGCCGACCGGCCAGCCCGTCGCGCTGCGGTGTGGATTGCAGCGCGTGGGCGCACAGGGCCGGGGTGAGCGATACGGACACCAGCAACGAGATGACGATGGCCGCCACCAGCGTGACGGAAAACTCGCTGAACAGTTTCTCGATCACCCCGCCCATGAACAGAATCGACAGGAACACCACCACCAGCGAGACATTCATCGCCAGCAGCGTGAAGCCCACCTCGCCCGCACCGCGCAGTGCCGCCCGCCAGATGCCCAAGCGGGTGCGCGCGGCACTGCCTGCCACCGCCATCTGCCGGTAGTGTTCGATGTGGCGTTGAATGTTCTCCAGCACCACGATGGCATCGTCCACCACCAGCCCGGCGGCCACGATCAGGGCCATCAGGCTGAGGTTGTTGAGCGAAAAGCCCTGCCACCACATGACGGTGAACGCCCCGATCAGCGACACCGGCAGGGCCAGCGCAGGAATCAGCGCGGTGCGCACACTGCCCAGGAACGCCCACACCACCAGCACCACCAGCAGGCAGGCCAGCACCAGCGTCCATTGCGCTTCGGCCAGCGTGGCGCGAATGCCGGGGGATCGATCCATCACCACCGTCAGTTGGGTGTCGGCGGGCAGCAGGGCGCGCAGTTGCGGCATCTGCGCGTGAATGGCATCGATGGTCTGCACCATGTTGGCCCCCGGCCTGCGGCTGATGGACAGCACCACCGCCGTGCGCTCGTTGTGGAAGCTGCTGGCGTAGCGGTTTTCCACCGAATCCTCTACCTGCGCGACATCGCCCAGCCGCACCATCGTGCCGCCTTCGTGGCGGATGACCAGGTGGCGGAATTCCTCGGCACTGCGCATGGCTGCCGACAGGCCGATCTGCCAGCGCAACTCTGCCTGCTCCAGCACCCCCAGCGGCCGCCAGGCATTGGCGTTGCCGATGGCGCGGCGCACGTCTTCCATCGACAGCCCCCGGTGCGTCAGGGCCGCGCCATCGAGCTGCACCCGCACGGCAGGCAGGGATGCGCCATCGATGGCCACCTCACCCACGCCAATCACCTGGGCGATCTTCTGGGCCAGTACCGTGGAAGCGTTGTCGTACAGCACCGAAGGCGGCAGGCTGGGCGAACTCAACGCCAGTGCCATGATGGGAGCCTGCGAGGGATTGACCTTGCGGTAGCTTGGGTTGCCCGTCATGCCCGAAGGCAACTGGCCGCGTGCAGCATGGATGGCCGCCTGCACCTCGCGGGCGGCATCGTCGAGATTGCGGTCGAGTTCAAAATCCAGCGAAATCCGCGTGGAACCCTGGTTGCTGCTGGAGCGGATGCGCGTGACCCCGGCAATGCTGCCCAGCGCGCGCTCCAGCGGCGCGGCCACCGTGCTGGCCATGCTCTCCGGGCTGGCCCCCGGCAGGCTGGCCGAGACCTCGATGGATGGAAAATCCACCTGTGGCAGAGGCGCGACCGGCAACATGCGCCATGCCAGCAGGCCCGCCAGAATCACGGCAATCGCCAGCATCATGCTGGCGACCGGGCGGCGAATGAAGAAACGGGCGAGCGAATTCACGGGTTTTGAACGGCAGACAATGGTAGCAACCCTGCATTAGATGGTAATTCTTATTATTCAACTGCATTTCATGGCAAAAACCTTGAATCCTGTCTGCCATTTGGAGTCTGAATGCGGGTGATTCCAGATACAAAAAAAGGGAGTGTCGCCACACTCCCTGAAGAGAATCTGAAGAAACGCCCTGGCTTATTTCTGCAACAGCTCGATGATGCTGGAAAAATCCTGCCCACCATGTCCCCCCAGGCTGTGGGCCGCGTACAGGCTGCGGGCCAGCGCGCCCAGTGGGGTGGCGGCCTTGGCGGTGATGGCGTTTTCCAGGGCCAGCCCCAGGTCCTTGAGCATCAGGTCGGTGCCAAAACCGCCGGTGTAGCCGCGTGTGGCGGCAGAGGCCTCCTGCACGCCGGGCACGGGGTTGTAGACCTCCAGTGCCCAGTTGCCGCCGGAGCTGCGGCGCATGATCTCGGAGAGCACCTTGGCATCCAGCCCGTTGGCCATGCCCAGCGACAGGGCTTCGGAGGTGCCGATCATCAGGATGCCCAGCAGCATGTTGTTGCAGATTTTGGCGGTCTGGCCTGCGCCGCTGGCACCGGCATGGAACAGGTTCTTGCCCATGGTCTCCAGCAGCGGGCGGGCACGCTCCAGTGCCTCTGCCGTGCCGCCGATCATGAAGGTCAGCGTTCCGGCGGCGGCGCCCGCCGTGCCGCCGGAGACCGGCGCATCCAGAAAATCAATGCCCCGTGCCGCCGCCGCCTTGCCCACCGTGCGGGCGGTGTCGGCGGCAATGGTGCTGCTGTCGATGACCAGCGTGCCCGTCGGCAGACGCTCCAGCAGGCCGGGGTGCTCTGCCGTGCCCAGCAGCAATGCCTGTACATGCGTGCTGGCAGGCAGCATGGTGACGACCACCTGCGCGCCATCGGCGGCTTCGGCGGCACTGGTGGCAATGTGAATGCCCTGATCGGCGTGGAATTTCTGAGCGGCTTCCGAGAGATCGAACCCCCGGACTTCGTGCCCTGCCCGCAGCAGGTTCAAGGCCATGCCGCTGCCCATGTTGCCCAGGCCGATGAATGCGATTTTCATGTGGATGTCTCCTTGTGTGGTGTGGGTGATTGCTGTGGTGGTGCGTGCGATGCCGTTTCAGCGGATGGCATCGGGGGCATCGTCCTGCAACATGCGACGGGCAATGATGACGCGCATGATCTCGTTCGTGCCTTCCAGAATCTGGTGTACGCGCGCATCGCGCAGCAGCCGCTCGAGCGGGTAGTCGCGGATGTAGCCATAGCCGCCATGCAGTTGCAGGGCTTCGTTGCACACGGCAAAGCCCGCATCGGTGGCAAACCGCTTGGCCATGGCGCAATAGGTGGTGGCCGTGGGGTCCTGCCGGTCCAGCTTGCTGGCGGCCAGACGCACCATCTGCCGTGCCGCCACCAGTTCGGTGGCCATGTCGGCCAGCTTGAACTGCAACGCCTGAAAACCGGCAATGGGCCTGCCGAATTGCTCGCGTTCCTGCATATGGCGTTGCGCCTGTGCCAGCGCGCCCTGTGCCGCGCCCACGGAGCAGGTGGCAATGTTGATGCGTCCGCCATCCAGCCCCTTCATGGCGATCCTGAATCCTTCGCCCTCGCTGCCCAGCAGGTTGTGGGCGGGAATGCGCACCTGATCGAAGTTGATGGTGCGGGTGGGCTGGCTGTTCCAGCCCATTTTCTGTTCTTTCTTGCCATAGCTGATGCCCTGGGCATGGGCCGGGACGACGAAGGCAGAAATTCCGTCTGCCCCGGCGGCACCGGTGCGGGCCATCAGCACCAGCACATCGGTGCTTCCCGCACCGGAGATGAAAGCCTTGTTGCCGTGGATGATGTACTCGTCGCCCACGCGCTCGGCGCGGGTCTTGAGCGAGGCGGCATCGGAGCCTGCACCCGGCTCGGTCAGGCAGTAGGAGGCCAGCTTCTGGCCGCTGCTCAGGGCCTGGCCCCATTCGGCCCGCACAGCGTCTGTGCCCCAGGTGCCCAGCATCCAGGTGGCCATGTTGTGAATGGTCAGGAATGCGGTGGTCGAGGGGTCGATGGCGGCCAGCTCCTCGAATACGAAGGTGGCATCCAGGCGGGGCAGGGCCAGCCCGCCGATGCGTTCGGGAGCGTACAGGCCGCAAAAACCCAACTCCCCGGCCTTGGCAAGGGTCTCTCGCGGGAAATGGGCCTCTGCATCCCACTGCGCGGCAAAGGGAGCGAATTCCTCGCGTGCGAATGCGCGGGCCGTGTCTGCAAAGGCAAGCTGTTCTTCGCTTGGCTCGAAGTGCATGGTGTGTGTCTCCTGTTTTTGTGGCAGCTGTCTCTTGGCGTGGACAGTGGTGCGCCGATGGCAACAGAAGCAGGCAGGCGCGGTGTGGTTGGCCTGCCCGCGTTCTGGCGGCAGTGGCTGGTTGCCGCTTATTTCAGGCTGATCGTGGTATTCAGCCCGGTGGCGGCGGTCTGGTCGTCGAACCAGCGCGCTGTCACGGTCTTGGTCTGTGTATAGAACAGGATGACTTGCTTGCCATAGGGGCCGAGATCGCCCAGCTTGGAGGCGCGCGAACCACTGAACGAGAACAGCGGCACCGGCACGGGAATCGGTACGTTGATGCCGACCTGACCGATGTCGATGTCTTCCTGGAAGCGGTGTGCCGCCGCACCCGACTGCGTGAAGATGGCCGTGCCGTTGCCGTTGGGGTTGGCGTTGATGAATTCGATGGCCTCGTCCAGGGAGTCGGCATTCACCAGGCTGAGCACTGGCCCGAAAATCTCGATGTCGTAGATCGACATGCCCGGCTTCACGTTGGAGAAGATGGTGGGGCCGACGAAGTTGCCGCTCTCGTAACCTGGCACGGTGGGCTGGCGGCCATCAAGTTCCAGTGTCGCGCCATCGGCAATGCCGCGTTCGATCAGGCTTTCCACCCGCTCGCGGGCGGCACACGAAATCAGCGGCCCCACGTCGGTGCCCGGTTCCGTGCCTGCATTGATTTTCAGGGTCTTGGCTTTTGCCACCAACTCGGGAATCCAGCGTTGCGCCTCACCCACCAGCACCACCACCGGCAGGGCCATGCAGCGTTGGCCTGCCGCGCCGAAGGCTGCCCCGGCAATCGCGTTGAGCGTTTGCTCCTTGTGGGCATCGGGCAGCACGATGGCGTGGTTTTTCGCACCCATCATGCACTGCACGCGCTTGCCCGCCAGCGAGGCGCGGTTATAGACATGTGTGCCCACCTTGGTGGAGCCAACGAAGGAGATGGCCTTGATGTCGGCATGGTCGCAGATGGCGTTCACGGTGGCTTCACCGCCATGCACCACGTTCAGCACGCCGGGGGGGATGCCCGCCTCCAGGGCCAGTTCCACCAGGCGCATCGTCACCAGCGGGTCTTGCTCGGATGGCTTGAGTACGAAGGTGTTGCCGGTGGCAATGGCCATCGGGAACATCCACAGCGGAATCATGGCTGGGAAGTTGAAGGGCGTGATGCCCGCACACACGCCCAGCGGTTGCAGCAGCGTATAGGTATCCACCCCGTTGGCGACGTTGTTGGCCAGCTCGCCCAGTTGCAGGTTGCCGACACTGGCGGCGTGCTCCACGACTTCCAGCCCCCGGAACACATCGCCTTCGGCATCGGGCAGGGTCTTGCCCTGTTCGGCGGTGAGCAGTGCGGCCAGTTCGGCCATGTTTTCGCGGATGAGCTGTTGCAGCTTCAGGAAGATGCGCGCGCGCGTGCCGATGGGCGTTTTCTTCCAGGTCTTGAATGCCGTCTTGGCACTGGCCACGGCGGCATCGATTTCCGCCTGCGTGGCCAATGGCACGCGCGCCAGCACTTGCTGGGTGGCGGGGTTGATGACCTCGCGCCATTCGGTGGTCTGGGATTCGACGAACTCGCCCCCGATCAAGAGCTTGACGGTGGGGATGGCGTTCTGTCCGGTGGTGGCATTCATGATGGGTCTCCTTTTTATGACTTGGGTGTACACAGCAGATATTCGGCGTTCATCGTATCTGTGCAAAATCACCATGACAATAGGTATAGGTGCAGCATAGATGTGCAAAATTGCACAACCTGGCGCGTGCCATACCGCGCAATGCAAGTTGGGCAATCAAAGGAGTGATGAATGGATTGGGATCATCTGCGGTTTTTTCTGGTGCTGGCACGGGCAGGCACGCTCGTCAATGCGGCCCGCCAGCTCCAGGTGGATCACACCACCGTCAGCCGCCGCATTCAGGCTCTGGAAAAGCAGATGGGAGCGGCCTTGTTCAGCCGCGACCGGCATGGCCAGCAACTGACCGAAGCCGGACGGCTGCTGTGGACGCAGGCGCAGGCGATGGAAGTGGCCTTCAGTGCCATCGAGCACCAGTCACTGGCTGGCCACAGCGGCATTGCCGGTCTGGTGCGCGTGGGGGCACCCGAAGGGCTGGGCGTGCATGTGCTGGCGGCCCCGCTGGCACAGCTTGCCCAACAGCATCCGGGCCTGACCGTGGATTTGCTGGCCTTGTCCCGGCTGGTGCATCTGTCGCGCCGCGAGGCGGATATCGTCATCTCGCTGGAACGTCCTTCGCGCGGCAGTGTGGTGGTCACCAAGCTGTGCGACTACGGCTTGCGCCTGTATGGCGCGACCGCGTACCTGTCCCGCCATCCGCCGATTCGGTGCAAGAGCGATCTGGCGCGGCATGGTTTCGTCAGCTATGTGGACGACATGCTGTTCACGCGGCAGTTGCTGTTTCTCGAATCCTTTTATCGGCCCGAACGCTTTGCCTTGCGCAGCACCAGCATCCAGGCCCAGGTGCAGGCGGTACGCGCCGGACATGGGCTGGGCATCCTGCCCGCCTTCCTGGCCGATGGCCTGCCGGAACTGCAAGTGCTATTGCCCGACGAGGCATTTTTCCAGCGTACCTTCTGGATGTCGATTCCTTCGGAAATCCGCCACCTCGACCGCATGAAACTGGTGTGGGATTTTCTGCGCCAGACGGTGCAGGCGCATTGCGCATCCGTGCCCGAACAGGCGAAAGTTCAGGCGTTGGCCGAAAAGTCGCTGTAGGCCTGCGCTTGCAGCAAGCCATCGAGCTGTTCGGGCGCGCTGATGGCAATGCGCACGAACCAGCCCGCTCCCAGCGGATCGGTATTGGCCAGCGAGGGATCGTCGCGCAGGGCTTCGTTCACGGCGACAATTTCACCGGCCACCGGCAGCAGCACATCGGCTGCGGCCTTGACCGATTCCACCACGCCCACCACGTCGCCTTGCTGGAAACGCTGGCCAATCGCTGGCAGATCGACGAACACCACGTCCCCCAGCGTCTCTTGCGCATGGACGGTAATGCCCACCGTGGCCGCCTGCACATTGCTGTCGTCCACCCATGTGTGGTCTTTGGAAAATTTCAGGCCCATGCCCATCCCCTGTGAAAAAGGGAAAAATTCTAGGGCATTTTCCCGGTGCGGGCCTGTTGCCGTATCAGGCTGGTGTGCATGGGCGGCATGTGGCGGTACGCAAGTGAGGGGGCGATTGCGGCAGGCAAAAAAATACCAACCGCTTCAGTTGTCGGCTGGTATGCAATACAAGGGTGGATCAGGGAGCGATGGCTCAACGCTTGCGATCGCGTTCGTCGTCGGGCCAGATGCTCAGAATGGCGGTGTGTGTCATGGAGGATTCACTTTCGTTGGAATGAAACATGCCATCCACAACGTGGTCAGGTGCCTGTGCGTTGACAGGGTAGGGGGTGGATTTACATTTTTTACAATTTGGCTGTGGCATGGTCTTGCATGGGCCTCACCCATGCGGGATTTTGGTACGCTATGGCCCTTCTGCATTTTGGAATGGACGCGGCAAATTGAGCACTTCTGTACGCCCTTCGAGCGTGTCGCCTGATAGCGGCAGGCACTACCGCATTGGCGAGGCGGCACGGCTGTCGGGCGTGTCGGCGGCCAATATCCGCCACTACGAGAGCCAGGGGCTGTTGCAGGCCAGTCTGCGCGCCGACAACCAATATCGTTACTATACGGCACAGGATATTCATACCTTGCGGCTGATTCGCCTTTGCCGCTCACTGGATATGTCGCTGGAGGAGACCGCGCACATCCTGCAACTCGATGAATCCCGCCCGCAGGACTGCGCGCTGGCCATCGATGCGATTGCCGGGCATCTGCACCATGTGCGCGAACGTCTGCTGGAGTTGCAGGGGCTGGAGCACAAGCTCGCGGGGCTGCTGCAAGTGTGCGACGGCCAGGGCACGCACTGCCATCTGATCGAGACCCTGCACCAGCAGGCCGACCAGATGGACACAGCCCACACCGCCGTGCCTTCGGCGCGACCCCGCCATGTCTGAACGCCAGCCAGAGCCGGGCCAGCGGATGGCCGCTGCTGCACCGCCTCCGCAGAAGCTTTGGCAGCACCTGCATGAGTGGTGGCTGCTGTGGTGGAACAATCTGTATGTGGGCTCTGCCGCGCTGCTGCTGATGGCATCACCGGCCAGTTACAGCCTGCGTCTGTGGAATACCGTGGCGCAGCGGGTCTATGTGCGGCTGAAATGGCCGCTGGTGCTGTTTTTGCTGCTGGTGGCTCTGGCCTCGTCGGTGCTCACGCGCATCGTGGCGCAATCGCTGGCCGGTTATGGGCTGGCGGGTTTGACCATGCCGCTGGTGCAGCGTGTGCTGGTGCTGGAACTGTTGCCGCTGGCAGCGGCCCTGGTGGTGGCCATCAAGATGGGCATTCCGATGGGGGCCGAGCTGGCCGGCCTGCGGCGCGCACGGCATTTGCAGCGGGTGCGCCAGGCCGGGGGCGACCCGTTGCGCAGCGAATTATTGCCGCGCCTGCTCATGAGCCTGTACGCCAGCACCATGTTCACTGCCTTTGGCAGCGTGCTGGCGATGGGCACGCTTTATGTGGGCGTGTATGGCTATACGGCAGCCGGGCTGTCGCTGTTCACGCACGAATTCGGGCGCATCATGACCGCGCCTTTCAGCATCATTTATTTCCTGAAGGTGCTTTCCTTTGGTTTTGTGGTGGGGCTGATTCCGCTGACCTCGGGCATTTACAACACCCGCTATGGCCTGCGTTCCGACACCGAGCTGGCCACGCTGGCGCGGATGCTGGCGATCCTGTTGCTGATCGAGGTGTTATGCTTGGCCTTGCACTACTTCTGAAACCCTCTGCCCTCCCGCATGAGCACGCCGCAGTCTCCCCCGCTTTCCCCTGATGCCGACCCAGCCCCGCTGTCGTCGCTGGGCTTGCCGCTGCTCCAGCCCAACCGCCGCCTGCACTGGCAGTCGCTGGTGCTGATGGCACTGACGCTGGTGCTGGCACTGGGGGGGGGGTTCTACCTGCTGTACGCACGCGGGGCATTCGAGGACAAGCAGAGCCTGATCCTCACCGCCGACAATTCCGACGGCATCTCCATTGGCATGGACCTGACGTTTTCCGGCTTCCCGATTGGCTCGGTGCAGCAGATTCAACTGGCCGACGATGGTACGGTGCGCATCCACATTGCCATTCCGGAGAGCAACGCCCACCGGCTGCGCGAATCCAGCCTGTTCACACTGGTGCGCAATATTCTGGGAGCCACCAGCCTGCGTGCCTACACCAGCGACTGGGACGATCCCCCGCTGCCCGACAATGCCGAACGCACGGTGCTCTACGGCGACGCTTCGGCAGAGATTCCCCAGTTGCTGGCATCCACCCGCGTGGTGTTGGACAACCTGGGACAACTGACCTCCGGCCAGTCCGATCTGGCGCAAAGCCTCGCACACCTGAACCAGTTGGGCGCGACACTGGGGCAGACCACTGCCCGCGATGGCCTGTTGCGCACACTGCTGGGCAATGGCGAGGAGGCCGCACAAGTGCGGCAGACCCTGACTGGCATCAACCATTTGGTGGGGCGGCTCAACCGCATGGCAGGCCATGCCGATGAACAGGTGTTCGGAGCCAGCGGGCTGGTGCGCGATGCACAGGCCAGCACCCAGGAACTGCAAGCCCTGCTCAGCGACACGCGCCAGAGCCTGGAGAAAATCAACCGGGTGCTCGACGATGCCAAGACCATCAGTGGCAACCTCAGCGAAACCTCTACCGACCTGAACGCGCTGCGCATGGAAGTGCAGAGCAGCCTGCGCAAGGTCGATGGCCTGCTGGGGCAAATCAACAGCCGCTGGCCGTTTGGCCAGACCCCTGAAATCACCCTGCCTTGAAGGAGTGCCGATGACTGTTTGCACTGCGGCCATCCGCATGGCACTGCCCCTGCTGGCGGGGCTGCTGTTGCTGGCCTGTGGCCACAAGCCGCCCACGCCCGCCTGGCAGATCAACAGCCATGCCGCGCTGCAAGCCGCTGAGAATGCCTGGCTGGCAGGTCGCACCTCTGAAGCGCAGCACGAATGGAACAAGGCACGCGAGCAAGTATCGCTCACTGGCGATCCTGCCCGGCTGGCGCGACTGGAGTTGCGCCGGTGTGCCGTGCAGGTGGCCAGTCTGGACTGGCAGGATTGCACCGGCTTCGAGGTGTTGCGCCCGGTCGCAGGGCAGGTCGAGCAGGCGTATGCGGATTATCTGTACGCACCATCGGCCACGCTGCAAACCCCGCTGTTGCCTGCCGCCCAGCAAGGTGTGGCACGGGTGCTGGAGGCGGACGCACCGGCAGCCTTCCCACAGGCCGTGGCAGCAGTGGCCAAGGTGGAAGAGCCGCTTTCGCGCCTGTTGGCTGCTGCCGTGGCATTGCGCCGCTACGGTGCTGCCGAGAATATGCCGGAAAACGCCGATGGCCCGGCCATGCAGACCCTGCTGCAAACCGCCATTGACACCGCTTCGGCACAGGGGTGGCGACGGCCTTTGCTGGCGTGGCTGGCCTTGCAGGCACAATACGCCCAGCGCAGCGGCAATGAAGCCCTGTTGGTCGAAAGCCAGATGCGCATCCGCCTGATTGAAAACCGGGGCACTGCCAGTGCTTCCCCTGCCATCGCCCCGGCTACCGGGGCCGAACCTTCCGATAGACCATGAAACTCGATGTCAAGATTCTCGATGCCCGTCTGCACGGGCAACTCCCCCAATACGCCACGGCAGGCAGTGCCGGCCTGGACTTGCGGGCCATGCTGGAGCAGCCGCTGGCCCTGGAGCCGGGGCAGGTCGAGCTGATTCCCACCGGGCTGGCGATTCACCTCGAAGACCCCGGCTATGCTGCGCTGATTCTGCCGCGCTCGGGCCTGGGGCACAAACAGGGGCTGGTGCTGGGCAATCTGGTCGGGCTGATCGACAGCGACTATCAGGGACAACTGATGGTCAGTGCCTGGAACCGCAGCAGCCAGACCGTGCAGATTGCACCGCTGGATCGGATCGCCCAGCTTGTCATCGTGCCGGTGGTGCAGGCCAGCCTGAACATCGTGCAGGAGTTTGTGGCCTCCGAACGCGGCGCAGGTGGTTACGGTTCCACCGGAAAGCAGTAAGAACCTGTTCATGATCTTTTCATGGGGTACGTTGCCCCGTCAGGCAGGTCAATGCAAGGCGCAAACCGCAGTCGGGCTGGTGGCCCGGCGAGGATTTGCAACGCCGCAGTGGCCTGCCTGACGGGGCAACCCAAAGGGCACGATGCCAAAACTGCCCCACTCGGCGTTGCACGGCTTGCACAGACACCCAGTCTGTGCTGCGCCGCGCGCCTTGATTGGAACAGTTTTGGCATCGTGCGTACCCCATGAAAAGATCATGAACAGGTTCTAAGCCATGGCCAATCCTTTTTCTTCTCCGGCTCCCGTATCTCCTATCGGTCGGCTGTTCAGTGTGGTGGCTCTGGTGGAGGCCTTGACCTGGGCCGGCTTGCTGCTGGGCATGTTCCTGAAATACGGCACCGGTACCACTGAAGTGCTGGTGTGGTGGTTTGGCCGCCTGCATGGAGTGGCTTTTCTGGTCTATGTGGCGGTGGCGGTTTGGACGGCTTCGCAGTTGCGCTGGTCGCTGTGGCACACCGTACTGGCGATTCTGGCTGCCATTCCGCCCCTGGTGACGCTGCCGCTGGAAATCGTCTATCGCAAGCGCGGACTGCTGGCCCCGGCCGCAGTAACGACGGCACGACCGAACCGCCGCCCTGGCAGGCTCTGACGGTGGTTGAAGTACAAAAAAACGCTGGCACCGTGTAACGGGCCAGCGTTTTTTTGATGGCCAGCCGCTGGCTTGCAGGGCTGGCAGGAGACGGGTATCAGAACAGGTGGCGGATACCCACAGCGATGGTGCTGCTATCCTTGCCGGGGTTATTGCCATATACGGCACCGTTGTCGCTTTCCAGTCCGGTGTAGAAGCCGTACAGCTTGGTGCGCTTGCTCAGGTTGTAGTTGTATGCCAGCGTGTATTGCACGGCAGCACTGTCGCTGAGGTTTTCGTAGTCGTCGGCCCAGCCCACGTTCAGGTGGAATTCGGAATTGCCCACGGTGTAGGCACCTGCCAGACGGGCAGAGAAGCGGTCGCCATAACGGGTGCTGATCTCGCTGTCATCGTCGTACTGCACATAGCCGCCCAGGGTGAACGGGCCGGTGGTGTAGAGTGCGCGCAGCGTGTAGGCTTCCCAGTCGTTCCACTTGGCAAAGCCAAAGCCCAGATCCAGTGCGCCGGCCTGATAGGTGGCACTCAGATCATAGGGGGAGTCATTGCCGTGGTTGTCCTCGAAGCCATAGCCCACTTCCAGTACCAGACCGCCCAGCGAGGGGGTGCGGTAGCCGATCTTGGAGGTGTTGGTGACTGGGTAGGCGAACAGTTTGTCGGCAGACGAGCCGACATCGTGGTTGTGCAGGCTGATCCAGTCGGCGGTGTAGGTGTAGGCCGTGGAGTTGTAGTTGCCCAGCTTCACGGTACCGAAGCCACCGCTGAGGGCGACATGGGTTTCGCGCTCGAAACCGGTGGAGGCACCGGTGGTGGCATCGACTTCGCGCTCCAGCACGAAGCTGGCGGTCAGGCCGTTGCCCAGGTCTTCCGTGCCCTTGAAGCCAATGAAGGAGCCGGAGCTTTTCAGGCCGGTGGTGGAGCCGCTGGTGCCGTCCACATCCTCGTATTCGACCGTGGTGTTCACGCGGCCATACAGGGTCACGCTGCTTTGGGCATGGGCGGCCACGCCCGTGAACAGGGCGGCCAGTGCGGTCAGGTGAATTGCTGTTTTTTTCATGGTGGTCAGTAAAGATGAAGGTCAAAAAAAGTCGCCATCCCGACAGGAGGAATGTGCCGTGGCTGCAACCGGAACATGGCATGAAACCAGTGTCAGGGCATCGGGCACACAAAGATCAGGGCAGGTAGCGGACACCAGTCTAAAGGATTCACGAAATTGTTATAAGCAAATTTCACGCCATTTTCCACGAGTGCCCGCCGGTGTTGTCAGAAGGTCACATTTCTGTCAAGAAGCGGGTGCGTGGGTTTTCTGCTGGGGATGTGGCCGCGCTAAATCCTGCGCTGCCAGTGGTAGTGCTTGCGGTCGTTTTCGTCGGGTTGCCAGCGGCGGATGGTTTTCTGGAAGAACGCGCTGTTGGGAATTTGCAGCAGCGCGCCTTCGGTGGCTTCGCCGTTGAGGTCTTCCAGCGTGGTGTAGAGCAGGTGAATGACCAGCACTCGTCCCTTGACGCCGGGTTTGTCGGCAGCATCCAGAATCTCCAGGGTGTCCCCGATGCGAAAGGGCGTGGCCGTGAATATCAGGAACGAGCAAAACAGGTTGGAGAGTACGCTCCAGGCGGCAAAAAATGCCACTGCCGCCATTGCGGCAAAGCCCGACAGGGCCGTCCACAGCACCGGAGCCGATACACCCAGGCGTTGCAGCACCATCAGTGCCGCCACCGCGATGATGAGCCAGCCGCCCAGGGTGCGCATGGGAACCACCATGTCGGCCGGCAGGCTGTATTGCATGGCCAGCCGCTGGATCAGCTTGCCCAGCATGCGTTTGATGAACCAGGCGATGCCCATAATCAGGGCAATCTGCAAGGTCAGTACCAAGGGTGTGACCCATTCGTGTGCCCAGACGGGCAGGTGGGCTTGAAACATGCGCGGTTCTGGTGCGTGGAAGAATGGTGGCAATGGGGTCAGGCGTTCTTGCCGGCTTCGCGTCGCAGGGCCGGGAACAGGATGACATCGCGGATGCTGGGGCTGTCGGTGAGCAGCATCATCAGCCGGTCCAGCCCCACGCCACAGCCGCCGGTGGGCGGCATGCCGTATTCCAGCGCGCGCACGAAGTCGTGGTCGTAGAACATGGCTTCGTCGTCGCCGCCGTCCTTGGCGGCCACCTGGGCGTTGAAGCGTTCGGCCTGGTCTTCGGCATCGTTGAGTTCCGAGAAGCCATTGGCCATTTCGCGGCCGGTGATGTACAGCTCGAAGCGTTCGGTGACTTCGGGGCGTTCATCGTTGGCGCGCGCCAGTGGCGAGATTTCGGTGGGGTGCTCCATGATGAAGGTGGGTTGCCAGAGCTTTTCTTCCACGGCTTCCTCAAAGTACAGGACTTGCAGCGAGGCCAGGCTGCGGGTGCTCAGGCGATCCTTGGCTTCCGACAGGCCCAGCTTGCGCAGGGATGTGATGAGCCAGTCGCGGTCATCGACGTGTTCCCCGGCATCGGTGTGGGCGACGATGGCTTCGCGGATGGTCAGGCGCGCAAAGGGCTGGGCCAGGTCCACTGCCTGCCCCTGGTAGGTCAGTTGCAGGTTGCCGACGGCCTGCTTGGCGACGTGGCGCAGCAGCTCTTCGGTGAAGTCCATCAGGTCGCGGTAGTTCCAGTAGGCCGCGTAGAACTCCATCATGGTGAATTCGGGGTTGTGGCGCACCGAGATGCCTTCGTTGCGGAAGCTGCGGTTGATCTCGAACACGCGCTCGAAGCCGCCCACGATCAGCCGCTTCAGGTACAGCTCCGGCGCAATACGCAGGTACATGTCCTGATCGAGGGCATTGTGGTGGGTGACGAAGGGCTTGGCGTTGGCACCGCCCGGAATGGGGTGCAGCATGGGCGTTTCGACTTCAAGGAATTCGTGTTCGACCATGAACTGGCGCACGCTGGAAATGGCCTTGCTGCGGGCGGCAAAGCGTTCGCGTGTGTCGCTGTCGGTGATGAGATCGACGTAACGCTGGCGGTACTTGAGTTCTTGGTCGGCAATGCCGTGGAATTTGTCGGGCAACGGGCGCAGGCTCTTGGTGAGCAGCCGCAGGGTTTCGACCTTGATGGAGAGTTCGCCGGTCTTGGTCTTGAACAGGCTGCCTTCGGCGGCAACGATGTCGCCCAGGTCCCAGCGTTTGAAGCTGGAGTACACGTCTTCGCCCACGGCATCGCGGCCAATGTAGAGCTGGATGCGGCCTGTGGCATCCTGCACAGTGGCAAAACTGGCCTTGCCCATGACGCGCTTGAGCATCATGCGTCCGGCGACCGAGACGGTTAGGGACTGGGCCTCCAGTGCCGCGCCGTCTTCGGCACCGTGGCGGTCGTGCAGGTTCTGGGCACGGTGCTGGGGCTTGAAGTCGTTGGGGAAGGCGGGTTGCTGCCGTGCGGCGGACTGCTCGCGCAGCTCGCGCAGCTTGTCGCGGCGTTCGGCGATCAACTGGTTTTCGTCGGTGGCCGGTGCATCCTGCACGGCTGGGGAGGTGTTGGGGGCGTTGTCAGACATGCGCGTGGCCGAGTGTGTCGGTAAAGAGGACAAAGCGGACTATTTTACCCGGCTGCTTACCGGTTGCCGCTGCCAACATGGGCCTGCATGAACGGGGCAGGCCCTCACCTCTGAATGCCACTGCCCCTTTCGGATGTGACCGCTCAATAAATGCGTGGCACTTTCATGGTGTCCGGCACGGGGTGGCGGATGTAGTCGGGATTGTGCACGCGCGGGGGCAGTTGCACAGGATCGTGCGGCACGTCACCATACGGAATCTGGTCGAGCAGGTGGGCGATGCAGTTCAGGCGCGCGCTTTTCTTGTCGTCGCCTTCGATGACCCACCAAGGTGAGTCGGCATGGTGGGTGCGCTCGAACATGGTTTCCTTGGCCTTGGTGTAGTCTTCCCAGCGGCGGCGCGATTCCAGGTCCATAGGCGAGAGTTTCCATTGCTTGAGCGGATCGTGGATGCGCATCAGGAAACGCTTGTTCTGCTCCTCGTCGGTGATGGAGAACCAGTATTTGATGAGCACGATGCCCGAGCGGATCAGCATGCGCTCGAATTCCACCACGCTGCGAAAGAACTCTTCGTATTCGGCATCGGAGCAAAAACCCATGACCCTTTCGACCCCGGCGCGGTTGTACCAGCTGCGGTCGAACAGCACCATCTCCCCGCCCGCTGGCAGGTGGGCGGTGTAACGCTGGAAGTACCACTGGGTGCGCTCGCGCTCGCTGGGCGCGGGCAGGGCGGCAACGCGGCAGACGCGCGGGTTCAGCCGTTGGGTGATGCGCTTGATGGCTCCGCCCTTGCCGGCGGAATCGCGGCCCTCGAACAGCACCACGACTTTCAGCTTCTTGTGAACCACCCAGTCTTGCAGGCGCACCAGCTCGCCTTGCAGGCGCAGCAGTTCGCTGAAGTAGCGACGGCGCGAGATGTCGGTGGCCGAGGCGTTTTCGTTGCCGACCAGGGCATCAAGCCTGGCATCGTCCATCTCCAGTTCCAGCTCCTCGTCCAGATCATCCATGATGTCTGCTTGGAGTTGCCGGATTTGCGAACCCAGGTCCGGTTCATCGTTGATCGCGGGGGCGAAATCTTTGTCCATGTGAATTCTGCTTGGGAGATACTGGGTGAAAATTCCACCAACCGGGAGGGTGCCCGTCATGCGTGAGCGCAGTGGCACGCCGCCAGGGTTGGCAAGGCTTTTTCTGTGAATGCCCTGGGTAAACCCAGGGCGCGGCCAGCATAATGGCCCCGCATGACAAAAACATGTCAAAGCCTCGCAGAGGGCCTGTTAAGCCCGTGCAAAGAGGGTGCCGGATACACCAAGCCCAGGCGGTGCCTGGAGTGGAATCGAGGGTTCAATGAACATCATTTTTCTGGCGATTGTGCTGATCGCATTCGCCACTGCGGCTTGGAAGCAGTGGCATTTTGTGCCTTCCGAGGCGCAGGGCAGTGGCCCGATGGAGCTGCTCTCCAGCGGCATGGTGGCATCGGCCACCGGTGCGATTGAGCTGGCCATCGGGCTGGTGGGGGTTCTTGCCCTGTTCCTGGGGTTGATGAAGGTGGCCGAGGAAGGCGGGATGCTGGTCATCATTGCCCGGCTGATTCGCCCGCTGATGGTGCGGCTGTTTCCGCAGGTGCCTGCCAATCACCCAGCCATGGGGGCGATGATTCTGAACATGTCGGCCAATGGGCTGGGGCTGGGCAATGCGGCCACGCCCTTTGGCATTCGTGCCATGCAGGAGCTGGACAAGCTCAATCCGCGCCCCGGTACGGCCACGAATGCGATGGCCATGTTTCTGGCCATCAATACCTCAGGCGTGACGCTGTTGCCAGCGAAGGTGATTGCCATCCGCGCGGCTGCTGGTTCGGCAGACCCTGCGGGCATTCTGCCGACCACGCTGTTTGCCACCGTGGTGTCCACGCTGGCCGCGATTGCGGCTGCGTGGTGGGTGCAGCGGTATTTCCCGGTGGGGCAGGCCACAGCGCACGAGTTGGCGATGGCACGCCCGTGGGTGAGCGACACGGCGGCAGGCACAGCAACCGATGATGCTGGCCCGACGGCGGCCCTGCTGGAAGATGACCGTGCCTATCCGGCCTGGGTGTGCTGGCTGGCCATGCTGGGCCTGTTGCTGGCGATTCCTGCCACCATTGTCTGGGGGCGGGCCATTGCCCCCTGGATTGTGCCGGGACTGATGGTGTCGTTTCTGCTGTTCGGCTGGGCGCGGGGCGTGCGCGTGTACGAGGCGTTCGTGGAAGGTGCCAAGGACGGGTTTCAGGTGGCCCTGCGCATCATGCCGTATCTGGTGGCGATTCTGGTGGCGGTGGGCATGTTGCGTGCCAGTGGCGCGCTGGATGTCATCGTGCAGGCTCTGGCGGTTTTTACCGCACCGCTGGGACTGCCTGCCGAGGCGTTGCCGATGGCGTTGCTGCGGCCTCTGTCCGGCTCGGGGGCATATGGGGTGATGAGTGCCATCATCCACGACCCGACGATTGGCCCCGACAGCTATGTGGGCTATCTGGTCTCCACCATTCAAGGCTCCACCGAAACCACGTTTTATGTGTTGGCCGTGTATTTCGGGGCCGTGCAGATTCGGCGCATCCGCCACACGCTGCTGGCGGCACTGACGGCCGATGTGGTGGCAGTGGTGGCCGCTGTGGCCATTTGCAGCTACCTGTTTGCCTGATGCCACCCATGCCTGCCATCCTTCATAATGGCTGGCTTGTTTTTCACCACGGCGCGAATGCCAGTGCGTTGCCTGCCAATGCGTGCCGTGGCCCTTGTTCGAGTTTTCATGAAGCCTACCCCAAACCAGACCCCTACCGATCCCCTGGCCGCGCTGCTGGCGCGTGCCCAGCAGGCCCTGGGCCGCAATGCCCTGCCTGAAGTGGCGCAGTTGCTGAATCAGGCGCAGCGCAGCCATCCGAACGATCCGCGCATCTTCATGCTGGGCGGTGTGCTGGCCGAGAAATCGGGCAAGACCGATCAGGCCATCGAGGCACTGGAGCACGCAGCGCGGCTGGCACCGCAATGGTGGCCTGCGCAACTGGAGCTGGCCTTGCTGCTGGCGCGCAGCAATCGTTTCACGCGTGCCCTGGAGCAGGCCGATCAGGTGTTCCGGTTGGCACCGACGCAATTGCCGGTGCTGCTCAATCTGGTGGATATTGCCCACCGCAGTGGCGATCTGGGGCGTGCCATCCGCTGGTTGCAGCAGGGCCTGCAACTGCGCTCGAACGACACGCTGTTGCAGGACTATCTGGCACGCGATCTGGCTGCCGTGGGGCGGCTGGATGAGGCTCTGGTGCTGTGGGCACAGGTGCTGGAACGCGAGCCGCAGAATGCCCCGGCGCGTCTGGCACGCCTGGAGGCCCTGGTCGAGGCCCAACGCCCGACAGAGGCCGCTGCCGATGTGCAGGTGCTGCTGCAACAGCAGCCCGACGATCCCGTGTACCGCTATTACGAGCAATGGACCCAGGGGCAGACTCCGCCGGTGCAGCCCGTCGAACTGCTGCGCTTGCGCTTCGATGGCATGGCCGAAGGCTACGACATCCACATGGTGCGGGTGCTGGGCTACCAGTTGCCCCAGCAGGTGGCTGAAGAACTGCGGAGCCTGTTCCCTGCCAGGGACGGGCATCTACTTGACCTGGGTTGTGGCACGGGTCTGCTGGGCCTGTACCTGGGGCCTTGGCAGGGCGCAGTGGTCGGGGTGGATATTTCACGCCCCATGCTGGACAGGGCGGCGCGCCACGGGGTGTACGACAAACTGCACCAGGTGAATGTGCTCGATGCACTGCGCGATACCCCGTCCGACCAGTACCAGATCATCACCGCGCTGGATGTATTTCCGTATGTGGGTGATCTGGCCCAAGCCATTGTCCATGCCGGGCGCATTCTGACCGCTGGCGGGGTTTTCATCGGCTCCACCGAAAAGGCCGATGCGCAAGCTGGCGCAGAGCGTGGCTATGTGCTGCAAGCCAATGGCCGCTATGCGCACCACCAAACCGCATTGCAAGCCTGGCTGGAAGCAGCAGGTTTTGTGCAGATTGAACTGCTGGAGCAGCCCTTGCGAACCGAACGGGGCCAGCCGGTAGTGGGCGTGGTAATCACAGCCCGCAAGCCTGCCTGAACCAACGGATCGAAGAAGCACCATGAGAGTTTTTCGCGGCATTCACCAAAGCGGCATTGCCAAGGGCTGTGCCGTCACCATCGGCAACTTCGACGGCCTGCACCGGGGCCATCAGGCCATGTTGGCCCTGTTGCGCAACGAGGCGGCCATCCGTGGCATCACCAGTTGCGCCCTGACCTTCGAGCCACACCCGCGCGACTATTTCGCCAAGGTGCTGAACCGGCCCGAGATCGCCCCTGCACGCATCGGCACACTGCGCGACAAGCTGGCCGATCTGGGCACGACGCAGATCGACCAGACCGTCATGCTGGCGTTCAACCGCGCACTGTCACAACTGGAGCCAGAGGCGTTCGTGGAGCGTGTGCTGGTGCAGGCCTTGCAGGCCAGGTATGTGCTGGTGGGCGACGATTTTCTGTTCGGCAAGGATCGGCGCGGCGATTACGCCTTGCTGGACCGGCTCGGTCGCCAGCATGGCTTCGACGTGGCCCGCATGAACAGCTACGAGGTTCACGGGGTGCGTGTGTCCAGTTCGGAGGTGCGCCACGCGCTGCGCGAAGGGCGCATGGCCGATGCCGCCGAACTGCTGGGCAGGCCCTATGCCATCAGCGGCCATGTGCTGCATGGGCGCAAGCTGGGGCGGCAACTGGGGGCCAGCAGCACGGCTGCCAGCGATGGCTTTCGCACGCTGAACCTGCACTTCAAGCACTGGAAGCCCGCTGCCAGTGGCATCTTCGTTGTGCAGGTGCATGGGCTGGACGACAAGCCCTTGCCGGGGGTGGCGAATCTGGGCATCCGCCCATCACTCGATCCGAACGATGTCAATGGCGGGCGTGTTCTGCTGGAGACCCACTGCCTGGACTGGCCTGCCCACCTGGGGCGCGAAGGCGGCTATGGCAAGGTCATCCGCGTGGAATTGCTGCACAAACTGCACGATGAGCTGAAATACCCCAGCCTGCAAGCCCTGACCGAAGGCATTGCCCGCGACACCGCCGATGCGCGGGCGTGGTTCAACCTTCCATAAGAACGTGTTTACGATCTCGTCGCGCAGCTGTATGGCTACGCCATACCCTGTGGGTTGCCCCTCAAGAGGCGCATCTGCGGCGTTGAAAATCCTCGCCGGGCCACCAGCCCGACTGCGGTTTTCGCCTTGCAGCTACGCCTCTTGAGGCACAACAGCACTCGCGCCGAGATCGTAAACACGTTCTAAGCGGCGGCCATCGTTACCGTACCGGTGACACCAGCACCCGAATGCCCTGAATGGCGTAGCCCTTGGTGCGCAGATGCGCTGTCAGGGCCGGGGTGAGCTGGCGCAGCTTGGCTGCCGCCGGGGCATTGGCCACGAACAGGCACCATTGCTGATTTTCCACTGCTCCGGCACGCAGACTGCGGAACAGGCCGGGGGGAACCAGTGCCTGCACCAGGGCCAGCATGGCCTGTGATTGCTGGGCCTGCCGCAGCAGGTGCGCCAGCATCGGGGCTTCATGCGCTGCCTGCTCCAGCGTCACGGGCTGGTTGCGGCGCGGCGGGCGGGCAGCGGGTGGCTGCTGGAAGGCAGGCATACGCGTGTCGTCGCTCTCAGCGCGGCGAGCTGGCATCCACCACCGCCAGGGCCGTCATATTGACGATGCGGCGCACCGTGGTGCTGGGGGTGAGCACATGCACGGGCTTGGCGGCATTGAGCAGGATGGGGCCGATGGCAATGTTGTTGCCTGCCGCCACCTTCAGCAGGTTGTAGGCGATGTTGGCCGCATCGATGTTCGGCAGTACCAGCAGGTTGGCATTGCCTTGCAGCGGAGAGTCGGGCAGGTAGGTGGCGCGGGCATTGCCATCGAGGGCCAGATCGCCGTGCATCTCGCCGTCCACGTCCAGCCAAGGGGCTTGAATCTTCAGCAATTCCAGTGTTTCGCGCATTTTCACGGCACTGGGCTGGTTGCTGCTGCCGAAGCTGGAATGCGAGAGCAGGGCCACACGCGGGTGGATGCCGAAGCGTTGCACTTCTTCGGCGGCAGCGATGGTGATTTCTGCCAGTTGCTCTGCGCTGGGGTCGTAATTGACGTGGGTATCGACCAGGAAGATTTGCCGGTCGGGCAGAATCAGCGCGTTCATGGCCGCGTAGGTCTTGGCACCGGGTTTCTTGCCGATCACCTGGTCAATGTAGTGCAGGTGCATGTTGCTGTGGCCCCAGGTGCCGGTAATCAGGCCATCGACGTAGCCTTTGTGCAGCAGCATGCTGCCGATCAGGGCCAGGCGGCGGCGCATTTCGATCTTGGCAATCGGCTGGGTCACGCCCTTGCGTGCCGTCATCTGGTAATAGGTTTTCCAGAAGTCGTTATAGCGGTCGTCCTTCTCTACGTTGATGACATCGTAGTCGCGGTCCTCTTTGAGGCGCAGCCCGAATTTTTCGATGCGCTGGGCAATGACGGAGGGGCGGCCAATCAGCGTGGGGCGTGCAATCTTGTCGTCCACCACGATCTGGGCGGCGCGCAGAATGCGCTCTTCCTCGCCTTCGGCATAGGCGATGCGCTTGTTGCTGGAGTTTTTGGCAGCGCGGATGATGGGCTTCATCATCGTGCCGGAGGCATAGACGAAGTTTTGCAGGCTCTGGCGATAGGCATCCATGTCGGTGATGGGACGCAGAGCCACACCGCTGTCGTGTGCGGCCTGTGCCACCGCAGGTGCGATATTGGTCATCAGGCGCGGATCGAATGGCTTGGGAATGACGTATTCCGGCCCGAAGCTGAGTTTTTCACCCACATAGGCGCGTGCCACTTCCTCGCTCTGCTCGGCCTGCGCCAGATCAACGATGGCATTGACGGCGGCGATTTCCATCTCGTCGGTGATGGCGGTCGCGCCACAGTCCAGTGCCCCCCGGAAGATGTAGGGGAAGCACAGGACGTTGTTCACCTGGTTGGGGTAGTCGGTGCGGCCGGTGGCAATGACGGCATCGTCGCGCACGGCCTTGACATCGTCGGGGTTGATTTCCGGGCTGGGGTTGGCCAGTGCCAGAATCAGCGGCTTGGCGGCCATGCGGGCCACCATGTCCTGCTTGAGCACGCCGCCTGCCGACAGTCCCAGGAACACGTCTGCACCGTCGATGGCTTCGGCCAGGGTGCGTTGCTCGGTTTTCTGGACGAAGGCCGCCTTGGTTTCGTCCATCAGCTCGGTGCGGCCTTCATAGACCAGCCCGTGGATGTCCGTGACCCAGATGTTCTCGCGTGGCAGGCCCAGCTTGAGCAACAGGCCCAGGCAGGCCAGCGCGGCCGCACCCGCGCCGGATGTCACCAGCTTCACTTCGCGGATGTCCTTGCCCACCACTTTCAGGCCGCCCAGCACCGCCGCACCGACCACGATGGCCGTGCCGTGCTGGTCGTCGTGGAAGACCGGAATCTTCATGCGCTTGCGCAGCTCGCGCTCAATGTAGAAGCACTCGGGGGCCTTGATGTCTTCGAGGTTGATACCGCCGAAGGTCGGCTCCAGCGAGGCGATGATGTCGATCAGCTTGTCGGGGTCCAGCTCGTCGATTTCGATGTCGAATACATCGATGCCGGAGAACTTCTTGAACAGCACCGCCTTGCCTTCCATGACAGGCTTGCTGGCCAGTGCGCCGATGTTGCCCAGACCCAGCACGGCAGTGCCGTTGCTGATGACACCCACCAGATTGGCGCGGCTGGTGTAACGGGCCGCGTTGGCGGGATCTTTCTGGATTTCCTCGCAGGGCGCGGCCACGCCGGGCGAGTAGGCCAGCGACAGATCATGCTGGTTGATGAGCTGCTTGGTTGCCATTACCCCTATCTTGCCCGGCTTGGGTTTCTCGTGGTATTCCAGGGCTGCTTCGCGCAGCAAAACGCTTTTTTGAATCGGGGTGCTGTTGTCAGGCATGGTATTGAATGCGACTGGTGTCGGGCTGTGGCCCTGGGGAAAATAGGTAAAAAGTCCATTGCACCAACCTTGTCTCCTTGTGGGCGGTCGGTGCAGGTTCCATTGTATGACGCTCGTCTTGAACCAGCCATTGCGGGGGCTTTGTGGACTGCTTCGCAAGGGTTTGCTTGCATTAAGGAAGGTTTGCGCGATGGCGAATCTGGTGGATGACCTGTCCTACACAAAAATTACTTTTCTGTATATTGAAAAATCTTTTTATTCTTTGTGGTTTGACTGAAAAAAAACTAAATTGTCGGCTTTAGACACCATGCAAGACCAACAAGAAAGGAAATCGAGATGGCCGACGACATTGCAGAAATCAGCATTCCAGAAATTCTGCGGGAAGAACTGGAAAAATCCATCGCCGCCCAACTGGGCTATGCAGGCAGTGTCACGCCCCAGCAGGCGTGGGACTTGCTCCAGAGCGGCGAGGCGGCTCTGGTGGATGTGCGTTCTGCGGAAGAACTCAAGTTTGTCGGGCAGGTGCCCGGCAATGTCCATGTGCCATGGGCCACTGGCACGGCACTGACGCGCAACCCCCGTTTCGTGCGCGAGCTGGAAGCCAAGCTGGCCTCGCGCGGTGGCAAGGAAGCCGTGGCCCTGCTGTTGTGCCGCTCGGGCAAGCGGTCGGTCTCGGCTGCCCAGGCCGCTACCCAGGCAGGCTTCACCCACGTCTTCAATGTGCTGGAAGGATTCGAGGGCGAGATCGATGCCACGGGGCAGCGCGGTCATGCCGATGGCTGGCGTTTCCGTGGTCTGCCCTGGGTGCAGGACTGATTCGCCCCCTGAGCCTTCCTTCTGTCCAGAAAAATAACGATTGCCCTGCGGAGAAATCAATTGGCCCAGTTTGATGTGAGTGAGGTGGTGCAGGCACTGCACCAGGTGCGGGATGAATGGCGTGAGTCGCAGCAGCGGGTCAAGGATCCGGCTGCACGCGAATTGCCGTCCATCGATGCGGTACAGCATATCGTGGAACAGCTCAAGGGTGCGTTGTTTCCGATGCGCCTGGGGCCGACAGACCTGCGCCACGAGAACGAAGACTACTATGTGGGCTATACGCTCAACGCTGCATTGCAGGCTCTGGTGCAGCAGGCCACGCTGGAGTTGAACTTCAATGCCCGCCTGCATGGTCAGCGCGATGGGGCACAGCTTCGCTCGCAGGCTGAAGCGGCGGTGCAGACCCTGGTGCGCGAATTGCCCACCATTCGCCGCCTGCTCGACAGCGATGTGCTGGCAGCCTATCGGGGCGATCCGGCCGCGCTGGGTGTGGACGAAATCCTGCTTTCCTATCCTGGCATTCTGGCCATGATTCACCACCGCATTGCCCATGTGCTGTACCGGCAGGGCTTGCGTCTGCTGGCACGCATGATCTCCGAACTGGCGCACAGTCAGACCGGTATCGACATTCATCCGGGGGCACAGATCGGCTCGGGTTTCTTCATCGACCACGGCACGGGGGTGGTGATTGGCGAAACCGCCGAAATCGGCCACAACGTGCGCATCTACCAGGCGGTGACGCTGGGCGCGCGCCGCTTTGCCAGGGACGAGGCAGGCAATCTGCTCAAAGGGCAGCCGCGCCATCCAGTGGTGGAGGACGATGTGGTGATCTACGCTGGGGCGACGATTCTGGGGCGGGTCACGCTGGGCAAGGGCGCGCAGATTGGTGGCAATGTCTGGGTCACCGAAAGCATTCCGCCAGGGGCCAGCGTGTCGCAGGCCAGCCTGCAAAGGGACAAGCCATGAATACAGGAGTGGTCTTTTCCAGCACACTGGTCGAGAACTTCGGCATCACCGTGCGCCAGTTGCGCGAACGCCAGGGCTGGTCGCAGGAGGAGCTGGCCGGACATTCGGGCCTGAATCGCTCGTACATCGGGGAGATTGAACGCGGCCGGGTCGTGCCTTCCGTGGTCACGGTGGAGAAACTGGCACTGGCCTTCAATGCCAGCGTCACCGAGGTTTTCGCTCATTGCGAAGCGATTGAGAAACGCCGCCGAAGTCCATTTGCCGAATCGTCTTCATGCGGTATGTGAGCTTTATGGTGTTTATATATAACGATATTGAATAAACATATTTCTTTGCGGCATATATTGATGGTGATAGCCGGTTGAGGGAAAGCCCCTGTGACTGGAAACTGTCGGCTGTTTTTGCAGTGTGCGCAGCCTGCATTGATTGGGCAATGCGCACGGTTTTTTCATCTGATCCTCAATCTTCAGAATAGGGAGTTTTCGTTATGACCGCAACCGTTGGTGGAACCACCGCCCTTGGCGACAATGCCGCAAGACAACTAGCCAATGCCACCAAGACTGCCCCGCAGCTGGCCACCATCAGCCCCCGCTGGCTGACCCATCTGCTGCAATGGGTGCCTGTGGAAGCCGGTATCTACCGCGTCAATCAGGTCAAGAACCCAGAGAACATCAAGGTCACCTGCACCGCCAAGGAAGACGAGTTCCAGCTCCCGCGCACCTTCGTCGATTACGACGAGAAGCCCCGCGAGTATTTCCTGAATGCCGTCTCCACCGTGCTGGACGTGCACACCCGCATTTCCGATCTCTACAGCAGCCCGCACGACCAGATCAAGGAACAGTTGCGCCTGACCATCGAGACCATCAAGGAAAACCAGGAAAGCGAACTCATCAACAACCCCGACTACGGCCTGCTGGCCCAGGTGTCGGAAGAGCAGCGCATCTTTCCGCTCACCGGCGCGCCCACGCCCGACGATCTGGACGAACTGCTCACCAAGGTCTGGAAGGAGCCCGCATTCTTCCTGGCACACCCGCTGGCCATTGCGGCCTTTGGCCGTGAAGCCACCCGCCGTGGCACGCCGCCGCCCACCGTCAGCCTGTTCGGCTCGCAGTTCATCACCTGGCGCGGCATTCCACTGATTCCTTCCAACAAGGTGCCAGTGGCCGATGGCAAGTCCAAGATTCTGCTGCTGCGCGTGGGCGACCGCCGCCAGGGCGTGGTGGGCCTGTTCCAGCCCGGCCTGCCCGGTGAGCAAAGCCCCGGCCTGTCGGTGCGTTTCATGGGCATCAACAACCACGCGATTGCGTCCTACCTGATCTCCCTGTACTGCTCGCTGGCCGTGCTCACCCCCGATGCACTGGCCGTGCTCGACGATGTGGAAATCAACAAGTACCACGACTATTCCGCGCTGGACACCTACAAGTAATCGGGAGGAAGTGTCTTGACTTCGATCATCACCTCCCAACCCGCCGGAGCAGGCGCGGCAGGCCCTGCCGATGCCGCCGCGCTCCCGCAGGCACCGGAGACACCGTTCGATCCGGCTGTGCTCGCACAGTTGGCAACGGCGTTCTTCCGTGCCTTGCCGGGAGAGGCTGCTGCACCGGCAGGGCTGCAATCGGCCAGTGGGGGTGCCAGCGCAACCCCGCTTTCCGCACCCGCCAGTGCGACCACGGCCAGCCACGCGCTGCCGTTTGGCCAGCAGCCCCAGACCCAACTGGCTCCTGCCGGATCGCCCCTGGCCAGCCCCGCTGGTACATCGCCGAACCTGCCGGGCACCCCGATTCCGCAGGGGCAGATACCAGGCGGCAATTTCACGCCGACCTCGCATGCGCAGGTGCTGTCGCTGGGCAACCGTGCCGGGGTGGCTGTGCCCCACGCACAGGCCGGCAATGGCGTGCCCGACAAGGCATTCTCCACATTGCCTGCCTATGAGCCACGGCTGGCCGGGCTGACCGATGGCGTGCCACAAGCCCATGCCGCCACAGCAGCGGCTGGTGCGCAGCATCCGGCTGCCGGTGCCTCGCCGTTCTACTTCGGCGGCGACCAGCACGGCAACCCGTCACCAGGCGGTGCTGCCACGGATGCCCATGCTGCCGATGCCAGTGGACTGGATGCCCTGAGCCGCCAAGCGATTGCCGCCCTCGCGGGTGGACAGCCTGTGCCCACGGTGGCACCCAACCTGCCGGGCAGTGCGGCGACGGCACATGCTCCCGCAGCAGTGGCCACGCCGCAGTACTACTTCGTCGATTCGGTGACGTTGCCCAGTGGCTATGTCACACCGGCCAAGCCGCATCCGCATGGTACCCACGCCGTGCCGCAGGCCGACCGGGGCCGCCATCCGGCCTTCGACGTGAATGCCGTGCGGCGCGACTTCCCGATCCTGCAAGAGCGCGTCAATGGCAAGCCGCTGATCTGGCTGGACAACGCTGCCACCACGCACAAGCCGCGCCAGGTGATCGAGCGCATCTCGTATTTCTACGAGCATGAGAACTCGAACATCCACCGCGCTGCCC
Source organism: Lampropedia hyalina DSM 16112 (assembly GCF_900129055.1). Lineage (GTDB taxonomy): Bacteria > Pseudomonadota > Gammaproteobacteria > Burkholderiales > Burkholderiaceae_C > Lampropedia > Lampropedia hyalina. Next base: position 34,003 of record NZ_FQUZ01000010.1, on the reverse strand, counting down.
ACGAACTGGCCGCTCGCGCCACCGATGCCTACGAACACGCCCGCGAAGTGGTGCGCCGCTTCATCAACGCGCCGGACGTGAGCGAAGTCATCTTCCTGCGTGGCACCACCGAGGCCATCAACCTGATTGCCAAGGCCTGGGGTGGCCAGCATGTGGGCGAGGGCGACGAGATCATCGTCTCGCACCTGGAGCACCATGCCAACATCGTGCCGTGGCAGCAACTGGCGCAGGCCAAGGGCGCGAAGCTGCGGGTCATTCCAGTGGACGACCAGGGGCAGGTGCGGCTGGACGAGTACCGCAAGCTCATCAACGACCGCACGAAAATTGTGTCGGTGGCGCACGTCTCCAACGTGCTGGGCACGGTGGTTCCGGTCAAGGAAATCGTCGAGATCGCCAAACGCCACGGCATTACCACCGTGGTCGATGGTGCGCAGTCGATTGCCCACACCCCCGTGGACGTACAGGAACTGGGTGCCGATTTCTTCGTGTTCTCCGGGCACAAGATTTTCGGCCCCACGGGCATTGGCGTACTCTGGGGCAAGCGGGCCGTGCTGGAAGACACACCGCCCTGGCAGGGTGGTGGCAACATGATTGCCGATGTCACCTTCGAGAAAACCGTGTTCCAGCCCCTGCCCAACACCTTCGAGGCGGGCACGGGCAATATTGCCGATGCCGTGGGTCTGGGGGCTGCGCTGGAATACGTCGAGCGGCTGGGTATCGAGAACATCAGCCGCTACGAGCACGCACTGGTGGATTACGGCATGGAGCAACTGGGAGCGATTCCCGGTCTGCGCCTGATCGGCACCGTGCCCGGCAAGGCCAGTGTGCTCTCGTTCACCCTCGCGGGCTACAGCACCGATGAAGTGGGCAAGGCACTCAATGCCGAGGGCATTGCCGTGCGCACCGGCCACCATTGCGCCCAGCCAATTCTGCGCCGCTTCGGCGTGGAAACGGCCGTGCGCCCGTCGCTGGCGTTCTACAACACGTTTGACGAGATCGACAGCCTGACCACGGTGGTGCGCCGTCTGGCAGGCCAGCGTCGCGCGGGCTGAGCCGGTTCGCACTCTCCACACATGCCCGGTCAGGTGTTCTGGCCGGGCATTTTTTTCATTTTTTCGATGGCGGTGCCTGCTTCGGGCAGAAGCTGCCATTGCCCAAATCCGGCTTGCGCCAGGACGGCTTGCAAGGTCTGCGCACTGGCCGAAGCCACGGGAAAGGGAGGCGGCATGAAGTGCAGCCAGCCATTCCAGACCAACACTTGCAGCAACTGGCTGATGAAGCCAGGATTGCGGGCGTAGGCGGGCAGGCGGGCCAGATCGGCGTAGTGGCACGGGCCTTGCCGCAGGGCCTGCAACAGTGGCGTGAGTTGGGGCATCGGCACGGCAACGGGGCCGATGCGCGTTTGCAGCACCAGTTCGCTGGGTGCCGAAAGCGCGTCGGCAGCGGATGCGGCGGGCAAGCGCATAACCTGCTGTGCCAGCAGGGCACAGCGGTGCGCATCGGGGCCGAGCCGGTTGCCGTGCGGGGCGGTTTTCTGGTACAGGTCGCGCCGCTGGTTCTGGTTGCGGGCAATGTCGCGGGTGGTTTCCAGGGCCGCTGCATCGGCTCCCTGCCGCTGCATCTGCGCCAGCACGGGTTGCATCTGGGCGGGGATGGAGATGGCATCGATGTTGTCCAGCAGCGTGGCACTGCCCGCGTACTCGCAACCTGCCGCCGCGAAACGCGCCATCACGTCGGAGACGTGCAGTGAGTGCCACTCTGCGTTGAGGAATTCGTGGGCCATGTAGGCATCGTCCATCTGGTCGGCGCGTTCCATCTCCCGTTGGATGGCCGGGTGTTCGATGAAGTAGCCCGCGCCGTTGCGGGCCAGATGCTGCAACAGGTTCATGCTGGAGCGTGCCCGGCTGGCACTGTCGCCCGGCAGGTGCTGGCTGGCCATGCGCATGAGTTTCTGTGCGGCCGCAAACGAGGCCGAGCCGGGGTGGCTCATATAGGCCACATAGGCAATGCCACCCGGGCGCAGGCGTTGTTCGATGCAGCGGTCAATGGCCTGCCGGTCGGCTTCGCTGATCCACGAGTACACGCCGTGGGTGACGATGAAATCGCAATCCGGGGTGCCTGTGCCCAGCGCGTGGGCCGCAGTTTCGCTCAGGCTCTCGCAGACAAACTCCACGTTGTGCAGCCCGGCCTGTTGGGCCAGTTGCCGGGCGGTGTCGATTTCGCGCGCACTGAAGTCCACGCCGATGAAACGGCCTTGCGGATGACAGGCCGCCGCAACCAGCGTGCTCAGGCCCATTCCACAACCCAGTTCCAGCCAGGTGAAGGGCTGGCGCAGATCGGGCATGTGCCGCCCCAGAGCCTGCAAGGTGCAGACCAGCCAGACGGGCATGATCTCGCGGTGGAAGTGGGCGGGGTAGGCCACATCGGTGATGTAGCCATGGGCATCGTGGCGGTCGGTCATGGGGCAAAAGCGGGCGAAAAAAGGCTGGCGTGGGCTGTTGAAATGGCAAAAAGCCACCGACGGCAGGGGATAGCTTCCGTCGGTGGCTTGTGGGGGCAAACCTTCTTAGAACGTGTTTACGATTTCTTCCCGATGCTGTTCAGTCAAGAAAAGTACCCGTCATTCCCGCGAAAGCGGGAATCCAGTAGCAAGGCATCCCATTGAGAAGCCAGGTGTTCTTTGGATACGTCGTCACTGGATTCCGGGTCAAGCCCGGAATGACGGTGCTGCTGGTACGGCATCGCCATGAAATCGTAAACAGGTTCTTAGAACGAACCGGTAAGCGTCAGGTAGTAGGCACGGCCCGGTTCATTGTAGGTGGCGGCACCGGCTCCTTCGGCATTGGCTGTGCGGTACAGGCGTTTGTCGCCCAGGTTTTCCACACCGAAGCCTGCCCGCAGGTTCTTGGTGATGTTCCAGTTGGCGCGCAGGCCAAACAGCGCGTAGGAGCCGCGCCCTTCGGCGGTCAGGTCCTGACCTCGCGAACCCAGCGTGCGTGGGTCCTGCTTGCCGTACAGGGTGGCGGTGAGCTGGGTGCTGAATTGCTCGTTGATGCGCCAGTCCAGGGTGCTGTTGAGCGTGAACTTGGGGATGATGGACAGGGGCTGTCCGGTATCCTTGTTCTTGTTCTGATCCATCACCGTCAGGTTGTTGAACAGTTTGAGCGTATTGCCTGATGGCCCCAGAATCGGCACATTCAGGCTGCCTTCCAGACCACGCACCTTGGCCTTGCCCGCGTTGAACCACTGGAAGTAGCGGAATGTGTTGTAGTCCACTGGCATGCCATTGGGCATGTCGGCCACGATCTTGTTCTTGTAATCGTTGTCGAAGAACGCCAGGCTGGCATCCCAGCCCTGATGATTGTTCCAGGCTACGCCGATTTCCTTGTTGATGCTGGTTTCGGGCTTCAGGTCGGGGTTGCCCTGAATATAGCAGGGGCCGCTGATGCCGATCGGGTAGCCATTGCCCATCGTCGTGTACCAGTATTCGGGGTTGGACTGGTAGATGTTCGGTGCCTTGAAGGCACGCGCTGCCCCAGCATTGACCGACCATTCATTGCTGAGCTGGTAGGTGGCGTTCAGGCTGGGGCTCCAGTTGCTGCCGAAGTTGTCGTGATGATCCAGCCGTACACCGGGGGTCAGCATCAGTGCGTCGGTCACGGCAATATTGTCTTCCAGGTACAGTGCCCAGGTGTCGCCTTCGGCCTTGCCGGTGCCGCCGGTGGTGAAGCCTGCGGGTGGATTGACGTTCTGTGAGCCAGGGTCATTGATCTTTTCCTGACGGAACTCCACGCCGGTGGTCAGCATGTGATCGAGTCCGCCCAGGCGCAACGGGGTGTACAGCTCGCCATTGACAAAGTAATTCTTCAGTTCCGACTCGCGCCAGGTCAGCGGGTTCGTGAAGTTACCTTCGCCACTGCCGGCCGCGCCTTCGTTCAGGTAGCGGCGGTTGTTGTCTTCGTACTGGAAGATCAGGCGGGAACTGCCCAGACTGCCCCAGTTGCCCCGGTGCGTCACCGATGCGGTACGGCGCAGCGTGCGGTTGGTTTCGGCAGCGGAATCGACCATTTCCTGCTGGATGGCCGTGAGGCTGCCGCCCACGAAGCGTTCGCCGGTGTAGAGGTTGCCCTGGCGGCTGATGCCCGCTTCCAGTTCCAGCACCTGTGCGGGGGTGAGGTCCCAGCGCAGCAGGGCGTTCAGGTCGCGGTTGCGTACGCCTTCGCGGCCAGCAGCCGGTGCGGCCTGGGTTCCCTGGCCTTCGTTGATGGTGGGGTCGTCGCGTTCGGTCTTGGCCACGTTGCCGTAGAGGCGGAACGACAGATTGTCGGCCAGCGGCCCAGCCAGATTGAAGCCCAGACGGCGGCTGTCGCCTTCGTTGTCCGACTGCGGCGTGCGGTAGTAGGCGGTGACTTCACCACTGAGGGTATCGGTGGGCCGCTTGGTGATGATATTGACCACGCCGCCTGCCGCGCCCGAGCCATAGCGGGCCGCTGCCGGGCCGCGCAGCACTTCGATGCGCTCCACTGCGCTGGCAGGCACCCAGTTGCTGTCGCCACGGGTGTTGCGCTCGCCGGTGCGGCGCATCATGGAGCCGTTGCGCGATTGCACGGGCTTGCCGTCGATCAGGATCAGGGTGTTTTCCGGCCCCATGCCGCGCAGGTCGATCTGCCGTTGGTTGCCGAATGCGCCGGTGGAGCTGGCACCGGAGAGGTTCACGCCCGGCATGGTGCGGATCAGCTCCGACAGGTCATTGGCAGGCGGGCGGCGTTCGATGTCTTCCTGGGTGATGGTGGATACACCCACGGCCTGGCGCAGTTGTTCTTCGGCAGTGGCCGTGACGGTGACTTCTTCCAGTTGCTGGGCGGAATCTTCGCTGCTGTCGGCGTTCTGTGCCAGCGCGGGCATGGCCATGCCGCCAAGGGCAGAAACCGCTGCAAAGGCCAGCAGGTGGCGATGGAATGGCTGGGAAGGGTGTATGGCGGCCATGTCAGGCAACTCCATGGTGGATGGTTGAAAAATGAAAGGCGCAATTTTAATGAAAGTCAGTATTATTTTTATATTTACAGAATTGACGCTGTTACAAATACGGTTTTTCTGTGGTGAATTTGCCGAAAATCCCATCGGATATGGTGATATTTATTTTGAATATCAATGGCTTGAGAGTATCTGCCAAAGCCGATCCAGACCGTCAGGGCAGGGTGGCAGCATCCGCCAATTCCTGTGGTAGCCATCGTGAAATACGATGGCTGGAGGCAGAATTTGCGAGAAAATCAGCCACAGTTTCTTTTTGAAGAAGTCTTCCACCGCTTTTCCAGACCCCATTGCCACCGCCTTCATTTCTGCCCCTGCCACCATGACCGACACCGCCCACCGCATTTCGGCCCGCAACCTCAGCCTGGCTTCCTTGCAGCTTTTCGTGGCTGTGTGCGAGGCGGGCAGCATTGGCCGTGCCGCAGAGCGTGAGCACATTGCGGCCTCGGCGGTGAGCAAGCGGCTGGCCGATCTGGAGCGCGAAATGGGCACGCCCCTGCTGCACCGGCACAGCCGGGGCGTGGCTCCCACTGCGGCCGGGGAAGGGCTGCTGCACCATGCACGGCGCATCCTGCTGGAAGTGGAGCGGCTGCAAACCGACATCCTGGAGTACGACAGCGGGGTGCGTGGCCATGTGCGCATCTGCGCCAATCTCTCGGCCATCGTGCAGTTCCTGCCCGAAGACCTGGGCAGCTTTGCGCGGCTGCATCCCAACATCAAGCTCGATGTGCAGGAGCATCTCAGCTCCGAAGTGCTCGGGGCCGTGCAGGAAGGCGCGGTGGACCTGGGCATTTGCTACAGCGGGGCGCACATTCCCCCCACTTTGCAAAGCCACGCCTACCACCGCGACCAACTGGTGCTGGTCGTGCCGCGCGGGCACGGGCTGGCCGGTTTGTCCAGCATTGCATTCGCACAGGCTCTGGCCTTCGATTTCGTGGGCTTGCACAGTGCCAGCAGCATCGGTTTTCTGATGCGGCAGGCCGCCGCCAGTGCCGGGGCCGTGCTGCGCCAGCGCATGCAGGTCAGTGGTCTGGACACCATGTGCCGCATGATCGACAACGGCCTGGGCATCGGCCTCATGCCCCACCGAGCCTTCGGCCTCATGCAGCCACTGGGCCGACTGCATGCCGTGCCGCTGCAAGACACATGGGCACTGCGGCAGTCGCGCATCATTGCCCGCGATTTCGATGCCCTGCCACCCACCACCCGGCTACTGGTCGCCCACCTGAAGGAATGTGCCAATCCGGCGGTACAGCAGTAAAATTCACCCCATCACAGTGCGAGAAAAACGGTGGAAACGCTTGAAATTCCGGCAGGATTGCGGCACATGACGGCCAGCCCTGCCTTTCCCATCATTTCCCAGTGGTGGCCATGACCCACCCCGCAACCGCCAGGCGCATTGGCCTTTTCGATTGATATAACAACAGCGAGTCTCCCCATGGCAAAAACCCTCTACGATAAAATTTTCGACGAACACGTCATCCACACCGAGGAAGACGGCACGTCCATCCTCTACATTGATCGCCATCTGGTGCATGAAGTCACCAGCCCGCAGGCGTTCGAGGGCATCCGCCAGTCCGGGCGCAAGGTCTGGCGCGTCAGCTCCATCGTGGCCACCGCCGACCACAACACCCCCACCACCGGCTGGGAACTGGGCTACGACGGCATTGCCGACCCCATCAGCAAGGAACAGATCACCACGCTGAACAAGAACATCAACGAATTCGGCGCGGCGGCCTTCTTTCCATTCATGTCCAAGGGGCAGGGCATCGTCCACGTCATGGGGCCGGAAAACGGCGCGACGCTGCCGGGCATGACCGTGGTCTGTGGCGATTCGCACACCTCCACCCACGGCGCGTTTGGCGCACTGGCGCATGGCATCGGCACCAGCGAAGTCGAGCACGTCATGACCACCCAGACCCTGCTGGCCAAAAAAGCCAAGAACATGCTTATCAAGGTGGATGGCAAGGTGGCTCCGGGCGTGACACCCAAGGATGTGGTGCTGGCCATCATCGGCAAGATCGGCACCGCAGGTGGCACGGGCTACACCATCGAATTTGCGGGTTCGGTGTTCCGGGACATGTCCATCGAAGGCCGCATGACCGTGTGCAACATGGCCATCGAAGCGGGTGCGCGCGCCGGGCTGGTGGCCGTGGACGAAAAAACCATCGAATACGTCAAGGGCCGTCCCCTCGCCCCGAAAGGATTGGAGTGGGAGCAGGCGGTGGCGTACTGGCGCACGCTGCATTCCGACCCGGATGCGCATTTCGACAAGGTCGTGGAACTCGATGGCTCGCAAATCGTGCCGCAGGTCACCTGGGGCACCTCCCCTGAAATGGTGCTGGGCGTGGATGCCCGCGTGCCCGATCCCGACAAGGAAAAGGATGCCGTCAAGCGCAGTGCCATCGAGCGTGCCCTGACCTACATGAACCTGGAGCCGGGCAAGCCCCTGGACGACATCTATGTGGACAAGGTCTTCATCGGCTCCTGCACCAACAGCCGCATCGAAGACATGCGCGAAGCCGCTGCCGTGGTGCAGAAGCTGGGCCAGAAAGTGGCCCGCAACATCAAGCTGGCGATGGTCGTGCCCGGCTCCGGCATCGTCAAGGAACAGGCCGAGCGCGAAGGGCTGGACCAGATTTTCAAGGCCGCGGGCTTTGAATGGCGCGAACCCGGCTGCTCCATGTGCCTGGCCATGAACGCCGACCGGCTGGAGCCGGGCGAGCGTTGCGCCTCCACCAGCAACCGCAACTTTGAAGGCCGCCAGGGCGCGGGTGGACGCACCCACCTGGTCAGCCCCGCAATGGCCGCTGCGGCTGCCGTCCACGGCCACTTTGTGGACATTCGCCGCTTCGCCTGAACCCCATTCCCATTCACGACTTCCCCCACGATTTCATTTCTGGAGAACCGCCATGAAAAAACACCTCACCTCCGTCGTTTCTGCCGTCGCACTCGCGCTGGCTGCCCTGGCCGTCAGTGGCTGCAACACCGTGCAGGGTGTCGGCAAGGACGTACAGAAAGCGGGTGGAGCCATCGAGCGCGCCGCCAAGTGAAAGCCCCGGAATACCTAACACCATGCAGAAATTCACCATCCACCAGGGACTCGTCGCACCGCTGGACCGCGAGAACGTCGATACCGATGCCATCATCCCCAAGCAGTTCCTCAAGTCCATCCGCAAGACCGGCTTCGGTCCCAACCTGTTCGATGAATGGCGTTACCTCGACCAGCCCGGCCAGCCGGGTGTGCCCGAATCCGAACGCAAGCCCAACCCGGACTTCGTGCTGAACCAGCCGCGCTACAAAGGCGCGTCCATCCTGCTCACGCGCCAGAACTTCGGCTGTGGCTCCAGCCGCGAACACGCCCCCTGGGCACTCGACCAGTACGGCTTTCGCGCCATCATCGCGCCCAGCTATGCCGACATCTTCTTCAACAACAGCTTCAAGAACGGCCTGCTGCCCATCGTCCAGCCCGAATCCGTGGTCAGCCAGTTGTTCGATGATGTCTATGCCTTCCCCGGCTACGAACTCACCATCGACCTCGAACGCCAGGTCATCATCCGCCCGCAAGGCGAAGAACTGCCATTCGATGTCGTGCCATTTCGCAAATACTGCCTGCTCAACGGCTTCGATGACATCGGCCTGACCCTGCGCCATGCCGACAAGATCAAGGCCTACGAAGCCGAACGCCTGGCCACCAAGCCCTGGCTCGCACACACCCTGCGCGTGGACAAGGTCGCCAACTGAAAGCCCCACTCTCCCATGCGTGAAGGCATCGTCATCTTTTTGACCTGTTTGTGCAGCCATGCGGTGCTGATGCTGCTGTGGATGTGGAGAACCCGAAAACCATGGCGCGTCCTGCGCCGTGAGGCCTGGGTAGGGCATGCCACCATCCCCATTTCCATTGTCACCGGCCTGTTCATCGCCAATACCTTCATCCTCTGACCGGTCTGGATGGCCTGCCTCCACCCAACCGGTTTCCTCCCATTTCCCTTGCTCTGAAAGTTACAACATGAAAATCGCAGTTCTTCCCGGTGACGGTATCGGTCACGAAATCATTGCCGAAGCCGTCAAGGTACTGAACGTGCTCGACCTGTCGCTGGAACTGGAAACCGCCTCCGTGGGCGGAACCGCCTACAAGGAACAGGGCCATCCGCTGCCCGAATCCACCCTCAAGCTGGCCAAGGAGGCCGATGCCATCCTGTTCGGCGCAGTCGGCGACTTCCAGTACGACAACCTGGAACGCCACCTGCGCCCCGAACAGGCCATCCTCGGCCTGCGCAAGGAACTCGGACTGTTCGCCAACCTGCGCCCGGCCATCTGCTACGAGCAACTGACCCACGCCTCCAGCCTCAAGCCTGAACTCGTGGCCGGTCTCGACCTGCTCATCATCCGCGAACTCACCGGCGACATCTACTTTGGCCAACCGCGTGGCCGCCGCACCGCCACCGATGGCCACTTCCCCGGCGCGGAAGAAGCCTTCGACACCATGCGCTACTCCCGCCCCGAAATCGAACGCATTGCCCACACTGCCTTCCAGGCCGCCCGCAAGCGCAAGAACAAAGTCACCAGCGTCGATAAAGCCAACGTGCTGGAAACCTTCCAGTTCTGGCGCGACGTGGTCACCGAAGTCCACCAGCAATACCAGGATGTCACGCTGGAACACATGTATGTGGACAACGCCGCCATGCAGCTCGTCAAGGCCCCCAAGAACCTCGACGTGGTCGTCACCGGCAACATGTTCGGCGACATCCTCAGCGACGAAGCCGCCATGCTCACCGGCTCCATCGGCATGCTGCCATCGGCCAGCCTGAACGCCAGGAGCCAGGGCCTGTACGAACCCAGCCACGGCAGTGCCCCGGACATTGCAGGCCAAGGCATTGCCAACCCGCTGGCCACCATCCTCTCTGCCGCCATGATGCTGCGCTACTCCCTCAACCAGGCCGAAGCCGCCGACCGCATCGAACAGGCCGTGCAGACCGTGCTGGCACAGGGCCTGCGCACCGGCGACATCTACAGCGAAGGCACCACCCGCGTCGGCACTGCCCAGATGGGCGATGCCGTTGTGGCCGCACTGCAAAACGCCCGCTGAACCAGCGACTGCCATCCATGCAAATCGAGGAAAAACCGCCATTCGATACCCCCTTCGAATGGCTGGGAGGCGAGGCGCGGGTGCGCGAACTGGTGGAACGCTTCTACGACCTCATGGAACTGGAGCCGACCTACGCCGCCTTGCGTGCCACCCACGGCCCTTCGCTGGACGAGGCCCGCGAAAAGCTGTTCCTGTTCCTGTGCGGCTGGCTGGGCGGGCCGGACTACTATGTGCAACGCTACGGCCACCCACGCCTGCGCATGCGCCACCTGCCATTTGCCATCGGCATCCGCGAACGCGATGAATGGGTCATCTGCATGAACCAGGCCATGCAGGAGATCAACGTGCCCGATGCCCTGCGCGAACGCCTGACCCGCAGCTTCATGCAGACCGCCGACTGGATGCGCAACAAAGGGGGATAAAAAATTTCAGAATTTTTTGAAATTTTTCTGAAAGCCGTATTTTCCTGATGCTAGAATCTCGCCTTCTCGACGCACAGGGCTGATTTTGAAAACAAAAAGCCAGCCCAGTATCGAAAAAGTCCAAGGTTTTGACCCTATCGTCTAGAGGCCTAGGACACCACCCTTTCACGGTGGGTACCGGGGTTCGAATCCCCGTAGGGTCGCCAAAAACGCTGGGTTTGTCCAAGGCAAATTCAGTCGCTACCAGGAGCGGTAGTTCAGTTGGTTAGAATACCGGCCTGTCACGCCGGGGGTCGCGGGTTCGAGTCCCGTCCGCTCCGCCAAGTCGAACATTGCAATAAAATGACTCAAAAAAGCCACCGATTGGTGGCTTTTTTTGTTTTGGTTCGGTGTGAACTGTGAAGGTGAGGGGGGGGCCGTGCAGACTGCCTTTGGCATTGATACGACGCCCTAGCAGTACCGATCCACCATCTGGATGGCGCGTTGCAGCCGTCCGGGTTCGGGTTTGACGAGGTTGCGCACAATTTTTTCTTCCCGTTGCCATTTTTCGCACTGGTTGATGTCCTTGGTGCTGTGGCCGTAGGAGGTGCGGCGGGTGGCCTGCTGGGCCATCTGGCTGCGCTCGGCAGTCTTGCGCTGGTTTTCGGCTATCTGCTGCTGTTGTCTGCGCACATTGGCCTGTTCGGTTTGCCTACGTTGCGCATTCGTCTGGGCTTGGGCTTGCTGCACTTGCACGATTTCCTTGGTGCTTGCCGGGCAGTCCTGGTTGCTGTAGGTGATTTTTCCCTGCGCATTGATGCACTTGTGAACCTGCGCCACCGCACCGAGGGACGTACACGCCAGAATGATGGCAACCATGCGGTGTTTCATGTCGGGCCTCATTGGGTATCCAGCAGATATTGCCAGTCGGCAGGGTGGAATGTCCACGCGGGGCTGGGCAGGTCGCGGGTCTGTTGCAGTCTTTCGAGGAATTGCGCACGGGGAATTTCCCGCCCGCCCAGCGAGGCCAGATGTGCAGTGTTCTGCTGGCAGTCTATCCATTCTATGCCGTGCTTGCGGCACAAGGCCACCAGCGCGGCGAGGGCGATCTTGGAGGCATCGGGGCGCAGCGCGAACATGGATTCGCCGAAAACGGCCTGGCCGATGTGGATGAAGTAGAGGCCGCCGGTGAGTTCACCATCGACCCAGGTTTCCACGCTGTGCGCGTGCCCGGCTTCGTGGAAGCGGCGGTAGGCGGCCTGCATTTCGGGGCGAATCCAGGTGCCGTCCTGTCCGGCGCGGGGCACATGGGCGCAGTGGTGCAGCACTTGCGCAAAGGCGGTGTCGATGCGGATTTCACAGCGCGCCTGGAGCCGGAACCGTGCCACGGTCTTGCGCAGGCTGCGGTGCAGGCGAAATGCGTCCACCGGCAGGATCATGCGCGGATCGGGCGACCACCAGAGGATCGGCGGGGTGGAATACCACGGGAAGATGCCCTGCCGGTAGGCGGCTTGCAGGGTGCGGGTGCTCAGGTCGCCGCCGATGGCCAGCGGGCCGAATTCCTCGCTGACGCTTGCGTAGGCGGGGAAGGCTTCGCCCGGCTGGAGCAGGGCGAAGGGGGGCAGGGCCGAGGCCGTCATGGCGGCGATTACCAGATGGTGGCCAGGCGGCCAAAGCCTTGCGGGGCGGCTTTTTCGTCGTCGAAGGAGACGACTTCCCAGGCTTCGGGATGCCGGAGCAATTCGCGCAGTAGCAGGTTGTTCATGCCGTGGCCGGAGCGGTAGGCACTGTAGGCGGCCAGCAGGGGTTTGCCGAGGATGTAGAGGTCGCCAATGGCATCAAGGATTTTGTGTTTGGCGAATTCGTCTTCGTAGCGCAGGCCGTCGGCGTTGAGCACTTTGTAGTCGTCCAGCACGATGGCGTTGTCGAAGCCGCCGCCGCGTGCCAGGCCCAGGGAGCGCATCATTTCCACGTCCTTGGTGAAGCCGAAGGTGCGGGCGCGGGCGATGTCGCGGCTGTAGTTGTCGGTGCCCATGTCGAATTCCACGGTCTGGCCGGTGGAATCGACGGCGGGGTGGCGAAAGTCGATCTGGAATTGCAGCTTGAAGCCGTGGTAGGGCACGAGCCGTGCCCATTTCTCCTGCTTGCCGTCGTTTTCGCGCACTTCCACGGGCTTCTTGACGCGCACGAATTGCTTGGGTGCGGCCTGCACGGCAATGCCAGCGTTTTGCAGCAGATAGACGAAGGAGGCGGCAGAGCCGTCGAGAATGGGGATTTCCTCGGCGGTGATGTCGATGTGGAGGTTGTCGATGCCCAGCCCGGCACAGGCGGACATGATGTGCTCGATGGTGGAGACCTTGGCTCCGTCGCGTCCCAGGGTGGAGGCCATGCGGGTATCGACCACGGTTTCTGCGGCCACGGGAATATCGACCGGCTCGGGCAGGTCGATGCGGCGGAACACGATGCCAGTGTTCTCCGCCGCCGGGCGCAGGGTCAGTTCCACACGCTGGCCGCTGTGCAGCCCCACGCCGACGGCACGGGTCAGGGTCTTGATGGTTCTTTGAGCGAGCATGCTGGCGTCCAAGTCAGGGATTGCGAGGGTATCAATTTTAAGCCCATGCGGCTATGTGGCTGGTTCATGGTCTTCTGCGGGAGCATGGGTATCTACGCAAGTCGGTCATTCCCGTCATTCCGGCGCAGGCCCACTGCTGTCCGGAATAAATGGGAGTACTCCCTGCAAACCGTTGCAACATCTGGATTTTCGGTATTTCCTATGAAAACCGACTCCAATTTCTGCACTTCATCCACTTACCCCACACCGTCATTCCGGCGTAGGCCGGAATCCAGTAACCCCTTGTGCCATTGGGCAATATCAGTGTTTGTTTCAATGTCGTCACTGGATTCCGGCCTACGCCGGAATGACGGCAGTTTGGGATGAAAAGACAGTTGAAATAGCAGCATCCACACGCCTGCCCAAACATTCCGGACAGCAGTGGATCGAGCAAGGAAACGGGGTGTTTGCTGGTCGTCCAAAGATGTGTAGATACCTATCCTATGCTGTGGGAGGCGGGCAAGCGCAGGGGGCAGCGTGTTTTCAGGGCAACGCCGCCTCAATGATGCCACCACCCAGGCACACGTCGCCGTCGTAGAGTACGGCGGACTGACCGGGGGTGACGGCCCATTGTGCCTGCGCGCTGAAATCCAGCCGGAAGGGGGCGGATGGGGTGGCTGGTGCTGCGGTGCCTGGGAGCAACTGGCAGGGGGCATCGGCCTGGCGGTAGCGGGTCTTGGCGGCATGTGCGCCGGGGGCCGGGGGCTGTCCGGCAATCCAGCTTGCCTGGCCGGCGATGACCTGACGCGAGAGCAGTGCGGCGTGGTCGTGGCCTTGCACGACGTGCAGGGTGTTGTGCTCCAGGTCTTTGCGGGCAACGAACCAGGGCTGGTGCTCGCCACCGCCGCGCTGCGCGCCTTTTTCCTTGATGCCGCCAATGCCCAGCCCCTGGCGTTGCCCAAGGGTGTAGAACGACAGGCCAATGTGCTGCCCGATGGTGCGTCCGCGCTCGTCCACGATGGCTCCGGGGCGGTGGGCGATGTACTGGTGGAGGAATTCGCGGAACGGGCGTTCGCCGATGAAGCAGATGCCGGTGGAGTCTTTCTTGCGGGCGTTGGGCAGGCCGATGTCGGCGGCAATGCGCCGCACTTCGGTTTTGTGCAGTTCGCCCACGGGGAAGCAGGTTCTGGCCAGTTGCACCTGGGTCAGGCGGTGCAGGAAGTAGCTCTGGTCCTTGGCGGGGTCGATGCCTTTGAGGAGCTGGTGCAGGCCGCTGGCGGCATCGTGGCGCACGCGGGCGTAGTGGCCGGTGGCGATGCGTTCCGCGCCCAGCCGCATGGCGTGGTCGAGGAAGGATTTGAACTTGATTTCGGCATTGCACAGCACGTCGGGGTTGGGGGTGCGCCCGGCCTGGTATTCGCGCAGGAAGTCGGCGAAGACGCGGTCTTTGTATTCCGCCGCAAAATTGACGTGTTCCATGTCGATGCCGATGACATCGGCCACGGCGGCGGCATCCAGAAAGTCCTGGCGGCTGGAGCAGTATTCGCTTTCATCGTCGTCTTCCCAGTTTTTCATGAAGATGCCGACGACTTCGTGCCCGGCCTGTTTCAGCAGCCAGGCGGTGACGGCGGAATCCACGCCGCCGCTCAATCCCACAATGATTCGGTGTTTTGCTGTCATGGTGGCATTATCCGCGTTTGCGCCGTGGCCACCGAGGTCAGGAAGGCGCGCAGCGAGGCGGGCTTGAGGGGTTTGGTGAGCACTTTGCAGCCTTGCGCCTGGGCTTCTTCGCGCAGGCTGTCGCTGCCATCGGCGGTGAGCAGGGCGGTGGCAATGTGCGGGTGCTGTTGGCGCAGCAGTTGCAGGGCCTGCAAGCCGCTGAGGCGGTCGTGCAGGTGGTAGTCGGTCAGCACCACGGTGGGCTGGCGTGCCATGCTCTGCAATGCGCCATCGACGGTGCTGGCGCACAGCAGTTCCACGCCCCAGCGCGGCAACAGGGCCTGCATGCCTGCAAGGATGTCGGGGTCGTTGTCGAGGCAGAGCACCCGCAGCCCTTGCAGCACGGAGGGGCCGGAACTGGGGGCTGTCGGCATGGCCACAGGCAGTTCCGGGCTGTCGGGCGTTGTGGCGCAGGCGAGTGCGGCAATGGGCACGCTGATGGCAAAGACGCTGCCGTGGCCGACGCGCGAGTGGGCGACGAGGGGGTGTTCGAGCAGCAGGGCAATGCGCTGGCAGATGGACAGGCCCAGCCCCAGGCCGCGCCCGTCCCAGTCGAAGTCCTGCTCGTAGCGGTGGAATTCGTCGTATATCTGGCGCAGGTGGTCGGGGGGAATGCCAGAGCCGGTGTCCCAGACTTGCAGCAGCAACTGGTTGCCGCGTGGCCGTGCGGCCAGCACGATGCGGCCTCTGCGGGTGTAGCGCAGGGCATTGGCCAGAAAGTTTTGCAGCACGCGGCGCAACAGCGTGGGATCGCTGCGCACGCCGACACTGTGGTTGTGCAGGCGGATGACCAGACCGCGTTTCTCGGCCATCGGCGTGTATTGCTGGTGGAGTTGGGCGAGCAGCGGGGCAATGTCGAATGTGCTGATCTGGGGCTTGAGCACGCCGGTATTGAGGCGCGAGATGTCCAGAATGCCATCCAGCAGTTCTTCGGCAGAGCGCAGTGCGGCATCGACCCGTGCGGCCAGATGCTGCATTTCGGCAGGGTGCTGGCTTTCGCACAGGGCAGAGGCAAAAAGCCGCGCGGCATGGACGGGTTGCAATACGTCGTGGCTGATGGCGGTGAGAAAGCGTGTGCGCGATTCGTGCGCCAGTTCGGCCTCGGCGGTGCGTTCGGCCACGCGCTGCTCCAGGGTTTCGTTGATGTCGCGCAGTTCCTGTTCGGCGCGGCGAAAGGCGGTGATGTCGCTGTAGCTGGTGACGTAACCGCCACCGGGCAGGGGGTGGCCACGCAACTGGATGACCTGGCCATCGGGCAGGCTGCGCTCGTACACATAGGCGGAGCCGGCCTTCATGAAAGCGATGCGCTTGGTGACTTCCTGCTGTACATCGGCGGGCTGGGGCGGGTTGGCGTTGGCTGGGTTGGCATCCGTATCGGTGCCGGTGGGGGCCATGTGCGGGCTGATATGGCCGCTTTCGAGGTTGTAGCGAATCAACTCTTCCACGGCCCGACCCACATACAGCATGCCCGCTGGATACTGGAACAGTTGCTGGTAGCGCGGATTCCAGGCCACCAGCCGCATGTCGGCATCGACCACGCTGACGGCCTGATCCATGTTTTCCAGGGTGGCCAGCAGGATTTCGCGGTTGAAGCGCAGCTCGGGGCCGGCCTTGTCCAGCACCTCCATCACTGCCGAGAGTTCCATGCCGGAGCCTTGCAGGGCGCGGGTGAGCACCAGCCGCGCCGATGCCGCCCCCACGGCTCCTGCCAGCAGCAGTTCGGTGAAGTGCATCCAGGAGCCGTTGGCGCGCGCATCGGGCCGGAATGGCTGCTGCTCGCTCTGCGCCTGGGCCACAAAGGCCTTGCGGGCGGTGCGCTCGCCAATGATGCGGCCAGCCAGTGCCTCCAGATCGCCCACGCGCAGGTGGCTGGGCAGTGGCGGTGCATGGGGCGTGGCATGGCGTTGTGCCGAAGGGTTGAGGAACGCATCGGCCTGCAACTGTTCGGACAGGCCGGGGGGACGCACGATGGACACCAGCAGCACGGTCATGACGTTCACCAGCAGCGACCAGAACGTGCCGTGGCTGAGGCGGTCCATGCCTTGCAACCCCAGCAGCGCGTGCGGATGCAGCCATGCCTGCCCGAACAGCCCACGCTGTACCCAGTCGCCACCGATGATGCCCGCCGCAGCCAGCTCGGGCAGCAGCAGGGTGTAGGCCCAGATGGCAAAGCCTGCCAGCAGCCCGGCCTCCACGCCCTTGCGGCTGACGCCGCGCCAGTACAGTCCGGCCAGCAGCGCGGGGGCGAACTGCGCCACCGCAACAAAAGACATCAGCCCCAGCGCGGCCAGTTCCGTGCTCGACTCCATGTTGCGTGAATAGCTGTAGGCCAGCAGGGCCAGCAGCACAATCGCCACACGCCGCACCCAGAGCACCGTGGAGGCCATATTGCCCAGGCTGTCGATGCGGCTGCCCATGCTGTGTCCGGGCGCGTCGTGGCGCAGTGCCGTGCGGCGCAACAGCAGGGGCATGACCAGGTCGTTGCTGACCATGTTGGACAAAGCCACGCTCACCACGATCACCATGCCGGTGGCCGCCGAGAACCCGCCAATATAGGCCAGCAAAGCCAGCCACTGCTGGTTCTGCGAGAGCGGCAAGGCCAGCACAAAGCTGTCGGGAACGAACTGGCCTTGCAGGCCGAACAGGGCCAGCCCGGCAGCGGCAATCGGCAAGACCATGGCACTGACGACCACCAGATAACCGCCGAACCACCAGCGTGAGCGCGGGATGTCAGCCACATCGACGCATTCCACAATCGCCACATGGAACTGCCGTGGCAGGCAGACCATCGCCACAAAGGCCAGCACGGTCTGCCCGGCAAACCCCACCGGTGGGGCCTGCTGGATGAGGGTGGCCGATGCCTGCACCCAGTTCACTCCCTGCTGGCCCAGCCAGTGCATGGCAAACAGCCCCACCGCCACCAGGGCCAGCAGCTTGATGACCGATTCAAACGCCACGGCCAGCATCAGACCGGGGCGGTGCTCGGTGGCATCCACCTGGCGCGTGCCGAACAGAATGGCAAACAGGGCCATGATGGCGGCCACATACAGGGCCGGGTCGTGAATGGCATGCGCGCTGGTGGCCGTGCCGGTCAGAATCTCCAGGCTGATGGCCACCGCCTTGTACTGCAATGCCAGATAGGGCACGGCGGCGACCAATGCGATCAGCGACACCCAGGCCGCCAGCCGTTGCGAGCGGCCAAAGCGCGAGCCGATGAAGTCGGCAATCGACACTGTGCTCTGCGCCCGCGCCACCACTGCCAGCCGCTGCAACATGCGCCAGCCCAGCAGCATCAGCAGCATCAGCAGCAGCGGCCCCAGGTAAATCGGCAGGTAGCCCAGGCCATACCGCGCCGCCGTGCCCACCGCGCCGTAAAACGTCCACGAGGTGCAATACACGGCCAGGGCAAGGCTGTACAGCACAGTGCGCAGCCAGGGAGTCTTGCGATAAATGGACGTGCGATCACCCACCCAGGCCACGGCAAACAGCATAGCCGCATACAGCAAAGAAATCAGCACCACCCAGCCGGACATCATGGCGATTGCACTCCTTGCAAAAAGAAATACCCTCAAGGCACTGCCGCAAGCGCGCAACCGTGCGTCAGAATGGCGAGTCGTCGGCCTGTTGCGCCAGAGCCAGCAAATCTGGCCACACGGCGGCAGCGTGGGAACATGCAGGCGAGTGGGGCGCAGGGGCTGGCATCTCCAGCCAGTCCTGAATCATGCGTTTCAGAATGCCGATTTGCGGCATCACCGCGCCCTGGAACAAGACAGAGTCTGGCTCTGGAGAACCGGCGAAACCGGCCGCCACAGTCGGGAAAGTTTCCACCTCCTGATCGCCCAGTGCGGCAGAAACGGCATCGTCTTCCACATCCAGCCAGGCGAAATGCACGCCGGGAAACTGCGCCGACAGTTGCCAGAACATTGGCTCATAGTCCCGGCACACCCCGCACCACTGGGCGCACAGCACGATCACCCACAGGCCATGCGGGCGCGCTGATGCAGGGAGTGTGAGGGTTTCAGCGCAGGGCACGGGGAACATGTCAAGCCCTTGCGGGGGGGGGGTCGGGAATCAGGCAGGCTTCCACGGTTTGCAGGTGGTTGTCTCTGGCGAAGTCCATCACGAAGGCCCAGGCCATTGGCTCGTGTTCGCGCAGGGCTGTATTGACCACCACGCATTTCACTCCATCGATCACCGTGGGCACGCACCAGGGCGAATAGGACAGATGCGCTCCCAATCGGTGGCCCCCGCTGCCGCCAGGCCGAAAGCTGCTCATGACACCCGCCAGACGTTCGGACCAGTCGCTGGGGCGAAATGTTTTGCCTTCCTGGGTTTTGCCCAGAATGAAGACTTCTTGATTGGATGGGGTAGCGGCCATCGGTGGGGTACTTTCACACCCTGCCAAGGTAGTGCAGGGGGGATTGACAGACAGGCGAGGCCAGAGGTGAAAAGGTGTCTCCACGCTGGCCGGATACGATGCCGATTTTACCCTGCTATCCGGGGGGCAGGGCATCTGGGAGGGCGAGAGCCACGGCCATGCCGGGTTATCCCGAAAATTCGCCTGCCCCCTGTGCAGCAGGGCGCAAAATCGCTATACTTGCCAACCGTTATGTTGATCCACGCCCCCTTCCTTCCCGCCTGCTCTGTGGCCGATGATGGCCGCCGGAGGTCCTCGGGTGCGTCCATCAACACCACCAAGACGATTAAGAGCTGACCTGCTCTCGGATCGTCGTGCCCTGAAAAACCGGCCAGACGAGCCGGGGCAGGAAAAGTTTCGCAGATTCCGCAACTTTCTCCACTTCAAAAGGGCATATCCCAAATGACAAAACTCACAGGACTCGTAGGCTGGCGCGGCATGGTTGGTTCCGTGCTGCTCGACCGCATGGCCGCCGAAGGCGACTTCGACGTCATCGAACCCGTATTCTTCTCCACCTCCAATGCGGGCGGCCAGGCTCCTGCCTATGCGAAGAATGAAACCGTCCTGAAGGATGCCTACGATATCGAGGCACTGCGCCAGTGCGAGATCATCATCACCGCACAGGGTGGCGACTACACCAAGCAGGTCTATCCGCAACTGCGCGCCGCAGGCTGGAAGGGGCACTGGATCGATGCCGCTTCGTCGCTGCGCATGGAAAAAGATGCCGTGATCGTGCTCGACCCCGTCAATCTGCCAGTCATTCAGAACGCCTTGGCCCACGGTGGCAACACCTGGGTGGGCGGCAACTGTACGGTCAGTTGTATGCTGATGGGCGTGGGCGCACTCTACAAGGCCGGGCTGGTCGAATGGATGAGCACCCAGACCTATCAGGCAGCGTCTGGTGGTGGTGCGCAGCACATGCGCGAACTGCTGACCCAGTACGGCACGCTCTACGCCGAGGTCAAGGCCCTGCTGGACGACCCGAAAAGCGCGATTCTGGAAATCGATCGCCAGGTCATCGCCAGGCAACGCAGCTTGTCCGCCCAGGAAACCGCCAACTTCCTCGTGCCGCTGGGTGGCTCGCTGATTCCCTGGATCGATTCCGATCTGGGCAATGGTGTCAGCCGCGAGGAATGGAAAGGCATGGCCGAAACCAACAAGATTCTGGGGCAGGGCGAAGGCTTCGGCACCACTGCCATCCCGGTCGATGGTTTCTGTGTGCGCGTCGGAGCCATGCGCTGCCACAGCCAGGCACTGACCTTCAAGCTCAAGAAGGATGTGCCGCTGGATGAGATCGAAGGCATGATCGCCGCCGACAACGAATGGGCCAAGGTCGTTCCCAACACCAAGGAAGCCACCATTGAGCAGCTCACCCCGGTGGCCGTGACCGGCACCATGAATATCCCGGTTGGGCGCATCCGAAAGCTGGCGATGGGGCCGGAATATCTGGGTGCATTCACCATCGGCGACCAACTGCTGTGGGGAGCTGCCGAGCCATTGCGCCGGATGCTGCGGATTCTGGTGGACTGATCTTCAGGATGGCATCGGTTTGCCGCAATGGGCAAGCCGATGTCCGTCGGGTGTTGAACCAAATCGGTGCGCCAGCCTCTATGACCAGGGTTGATTGACCACTACAAGGAGTTTTGAATGTCCGCACCTTCCTCTGATTCTTCTCCTGCACGCCACCATGCCTCGGCCCTGGCGTGGGCCGCAGCGGCCCTGACCGCCAGTGTGGCGGCCACAGCGGCACCAGCGGAAACCACCAGCACCGCCGAACAGCGTCGCGCGGTATCCGTGACCATCTACAACGAATCGCTGGCACTGGTGCGCGAAGAGCGCGAACTGGAGCTGCAACAGGGGTTGAACCGGGTGGCCCTGCGGGAAGTCTCGGCGCAGATTCGCCCCGAAACCGCCAGCTTGCGCAGTCTTTCCGGTGGTGCCCTGAGCCTGCTGGAACAGAATTTCGATTTTGATCTGCTTTCCCCACAGGCACTGCTGGACAAACATGTGGGCCAGAGCGTGACCATCCTGACGCGCAACCCCCAGACTGGCGCGGAAACCCGCGAAACCGCCACCGTGCTGGCCAACAACCAGGAGCCGGTATTGCAGTATGCCGACCGGGTCGAAGCCGGTCTGCCGGAGCATGCCCGCATCGTCTATGGTGCGCTGCCGCGCAATCTGCGCGATCGCCCCACGCTCGTGGTGGATGTGCATGCCCCACAGGCAGGCAAGCGTCTGGCAGACCTTTCCTATCTGACGGGCGGCCTGTCATGGAAGGCCGATTATGTGGCCACTCTCGCGCCCGATGAGAAAACCCTGGACTTGGCGGGATGGGTGACACTCACCAACCAAAGTGGTGCAAGCTACGACAATGCCCGCCTGCAACTGGTGGCCGGCGATGTGAATCGCGTGGCGGAAATGGACAATCGCCAACGCTTCAGGGCCATGGAGTCGGTTGCCATGGCGGCCGCTCCAGCCCCGATGGCGCAGGAAGAACTGTTCGAGTACCACCTCTACACCCTGGGTCGCCCCACCGATTTGCGCAACAACCAGACCAAACAGGTAGCCTTGCTCCATGCCAGCAAGGTACCGGTGGACAAGGAGTACCGCCTGCAAGGGGCGCAGCACTGGTACCAGAGCCTGCTGCACAACGACAATCTGAGCCTGCCCGAAAAAGGGGATGAGCGCAAGGTCAGCGTCTTCCTGCAATTCAAGAACAGCGGTGGCGAGCTGGGCGTGCCGCTGCCCAAGGGTGTGGTGCGGGTGTACAAGGACGATTCCAGCCAACGCAGCCTGTTTGTGGGAGAAGACCGCATCGACCACACTGCCCGCAACGATGACGTGCGCCTGCGGCTGGGCAATGCCTTCGATGTCAATGGCAACTGGAAGCACACCAATACCCGGCGCATCAGCAAGAATGAATACGAGGCTTCCTTCACCATTGACCTGCGCAACGCCAAGGATCAGCCAGTGAGCGTGAACGTCGTCGAGCCGGTGCCGGGAAGCTGGAGCATCCTCAAGGAAAGCCATCCTTCCACCAAGCCCACCGCCAACCTGGCGCAGTGGGAAATCCGCGTTCCTGCCAATGGAAGCACCCAACTGGACTATACGGTGCGCGTCAAACTCTGACGCATTGACCCTTCTGCGGCTACCCAACCACCCATCCATGCCCTATGGTGGGTGGTAATACTTAATTTGATATGAAAAAATAAAAATATATTATTTAAAATATTAATGAATTGTGCTTATAGTCCCCAACCATGCACTGCACAGCAGCGATGCCCGCAATGCAAGAGCACAAGCATGGCAGTTCTTTCGAGAAAACAGCCGTTCTGGAACACCTTCTTATCGGTACGGGGCAGTCTCATGACCACAGCGACAAAAAAACCTATTTTTTCTCCAGCAACCATTCGCGCACTGGTACGCACGAGCGTGGTGGGCGTGGGCACCGTGTGGGCCACAGTGGCCATGGCCGCGACCGCTGTTCCAGATGGAGCACTGGTGTCCACCGAATGGCTGGCCGACAACCTGAACCAGAAGAACATCCGCGTGATTGAGGTCAGTGTCAATCCGGGTGTCTATGAGCGTGGGCATATTCCGGGAGCCGTCAATTTTTCCTGGCACACCGACCTGAACGATACGGTGCGCCGGGACATCGTCAGCAAGGAAAATTTCGAGAAACTGCTTTCCACGGCGGGCGTGGATGACAACACCACCGTGGTGCTTTATGGCGACACCAACAACTGGTTTGCGGCCTGGGGAGCCTGGGTATTCGACATCTACAACGTCCAGAATGTGAAGCTGCTCGATGGGGGCCGTGTCAAATGGGAAGCCGAAAACCGGCCACTGAACAACCGCGTACCGGAATACGGCAAGACCCAATACACGGTCTCCAAGGTCAATGAGAATCTGCGTGCCCGTCTGGGCGATGCACTCGCCGTAGCCGAAGGCAAGAGCGAGGCCAAGCTGCTGGATATTCGCTCTCCCGATGAGTTTTCCGGCAAGATTTTCGCGCCTTCCGGGGTGATTGAACTGGCGGTGCGGGCCGGGCACATTCCCGGAGCCGTGAACGTGCCCTGGGGGCAGGCCGTCAATCCCGATGGTACCTTCAAGTCGGCTGAAGACCTGAAGAAAGTCTATGGTGCCGTGGGGCTGGATGGCTCCAAACCCATCATCACCTACTGCCGCATTGGCGAACGCTCCAGCCACACCTGGTTTGCATTGAACAAAATTCTGGGCTATGAGGTCATCAACTACGATGGTTCCTGGACGGAATACGGCAACGCTGTCGGTGTTCCGGTTGCCAACCCCAGCGGCACGGTCTGGGCGGCCAAGTAAACCAGCCAATCGAAAAGGCCCGCAGAGGTCGCTTCCTGTACATTTTTTGAGCAAGGTGTTTTCATGTCCACTTCGGTGGACATTTTTTTTGGATGCAAAATTTCGGCTGCTTGTCATCCAGATGAAGATACAAATGGTAAAGTCAGTGCTTTTTGCAGCATGAATTCTGTTGGGTGAAAGCCATGGGGCCGATGGGTGGCCCGGAAGAAAACAGCATGGGGAAAAATCCGTAAAAACAGTGTGTCTGTTTGCAAAGTCAATCTATGTTTGCCAAAATCAGTTTTATTTTTGAGCAGTACTTTACGCTTTTTGTTTTTGTTGCTTCATTTTATGGATATGGAAAAGTTGCGAATGCTGGACTCAGGGTTCCAGTTTTATCAGATGCCGTATTGCAGGCTGTGTTGCGCATCGTGCTTGGAATGGGGGTGGTGATTATCGCCTTGCAGGTTCTCGGACTGTCTGGATTTTTGAATCGAAGTGCAGTTCAGATTGTGTTAATAATAGGATTGGTTATTGCATCAATTGATTTTTATGAAAAAACAGTAAGCCAGATCAAGCAAAAAAAATCAAGAAATATATGGTATTGTCTGTTGGTTGGTGTGTTGTTCCTTGCTTTGGTGGCTCCTACACTGGCATTGCCTCTTTACCCACCTGTTCATTGGGATGATTTGATGTACCATCTGCCGCATGTTCGGGAGTGGGTGCAGGCAGAGAAAATAACGATCAATGAATGGTTGCGCTATCCATATTTTCCATATAATTTCAACCTGCTTTATGTGGCAGGAATGGCGGTAGGCAGTGAGCTGAATGCCAATATGCTGCATGCCTTGGCTGGCTGGCTGATTGCGATATTTATTTTTAGATTGGTTGAAAAAAAATTTGGCATATTGCCAGCTGTGCTGGCAACTGCCATTTGGGTGTCAGTCAGTCAATGGCTTTTCCAGACTTCCTATATCGATTTAGGCGCCGCACTATTCATATTTGCCAGCTCGATTTCCTTGATGATATGGATTCGAGAAGAGGACAAGAAAGTTCAATCTCCTTGGCTAGGGGTTGCCGCATTTTTCATGGGGCTGGCGGCAGGAACCAAGTACCAGGCATTCACTTATCTGCCATTCTTCATGGTGACCGTGCTGTGGTATGAGCGTCGGATTGTGGTATGGATGAAGATTGTATTGGTCTTTCTGCTACCCTGTATTTTTTGGTATCTTCGCAATGGATTGCTCACGGGCAATCCTGTGAATCCCTTGGCAGGTGGAGTTTTTGGTTACTTTGACTGGAATCAGGGCGATTATGACTATCAGTTGTTTGATTTGAAAAATGCCAGGAACTGGCCACCCAAGGTGTTGTGGGCTGGATTGTTGTTGCTGTTTTTTCCCGCTGCATGGCGCGACAAGGCGGTGCGCTGGTTGATGCTTTTGAGCATCTATGCCGTGCTGGTATGGCTGGTGACTTCACACTATGATCGTTATCTGTTGCCGCAGTATCCGGTACTGGCTGTTCTTGCGGCACTTGCTCTGTATTATGCCGGCTCTTTTGTCTTGTCGTCGAAGTGGAAAAATGCAGTGTATTCAATATGGCATGAATCCCATCGTATGGCTGCGCCATTGTTGGCGGTGACTGCATTGGGATTCATGGTGCATGCTTGGCCGATTACATACAGGACATTTGCCGCTGTGCCTGTCACGGTGCAAGAGCGGCATGTCTATATTTATCAGCGCGCGATGGGATTTGGGCTGTTGCTGAAGTTGAAGTTGGATTTTCCTGGGGAGAAGGTTTATCAGGTGGGCCTAGAGGGTGGAATTTTCTATGGGCCAAAGCCTGTATATGGTGATCATTTTGGTCCATGGCGTTATCGGGATTTTATCTATTTGCCGATGCAGGAGTTGCATCGAAAGTTGATGCAGTACGATTTCGATATTCTGGCCCTGAGCAAGGCCAAGGTTGAAGAGATGGAGACGAGTCCTGATTTCTGGAAGTATTTTGAAAAAGTGGCCGAAGATAATGGCGACACAGCATATCGTTTATGGAGAGACGACAAAAATGAATATTCAGAATAATTCCGTCCAGGCCACGGTGGCGGTGGTCTTGCCGTGCTTCAACGAAGCGGCGGCCATTGGTGCTGTTCTGGAAGAGTTCGCCCAGGCACTGCCTGAAGCCCGTGTGTATGTTTTCGACAACAATTCCACCGATGGAACCGCTGCGGTGGCGCGCGCCGCAGGGGCTTGCGTGGTGCATGTGGCCCGCAAGGGCAAGGGCAATGTGGTGCGGCGCATGTTTGCAGACATTGAGGCAGACGTGTATGTCATGGTCGATGGCGATGCAACCTATGATGTCTCCAACATTCGCCAGCACATCAACCTGCTGCTGGCCCAGCGGCTGGACATGGTGGTGGGGTGCCGACAGGACGATGGCCACGATGCCACATACCGGCGCGGCCATCGCTGGGGCAATGCGGCTTTGACCGGCTTCGTGAGCTGGCTTTTCACGGGACGTTTCAACGATATGCTCTCCGGCTATCGGGTGTTCTCGCGGCGGTATGTGAAGTCGTTTCCTGCCATGGCGCGCGAGTTTGAAATTGAAACCGAATTGACGGTTCACGCGCTGGAGCTGCGCATGCCGACGGCTGAAGTCGATATCCACTACCGGGCACGGCCAGAAGGATCGGTCAGCAAACTCTCCACCTATCGGGATGGGTGGCGTATTCTCAAGACCATTTCCAAGCTGTTCATCAGCGAGCGACCCCTCGCGTTTTTCAGCATCATCAGCCTGTTGCTCGCCTTGTGTTCCGTGGCATTTAGCATTCCACTGCTGCTGACATTTATCGAGACTGGGCTGGTGCCCAGGTTTCCGACGGCCATTCTTTCGCTGGGCTTGATGCTGTCTGCCATGCTGTCCTTGGTGTGCGGCACGGTATTGCACACGGTAACGATAGGGCGGCAGGAGGCCAAACATCTGGCTTACCTTGCCACACCTGCCTTCGAGCTGGGCAAGGACGGCAGCAATGTGCCCTGAGTCTGCCAGCAAGAATCAGCATGGCAGGGTCTTGACGCTGGGAGAGAAAATACGGCGTTCAACCCTGCTGCGTTTTGGGCTGGTGGGGGCACTGGGGTTTGTCGTGGATGCGGCGGTGCTCTATGCGTTCTCCGGGGCAGTCGGCTGGTATGGCGCACGCGTGTTGTCGTTTCTGGCTGCTGCCAGCTTTACCTGGGCCCTCAACCGCAGATTCACTTTTGCGACTGCGAACGGATGCAGGCTACGCAGGCCATCCATATGGCAGGAATACATGCAGTACCTGTTTTCCATGATGGCGGGAGGACTGGTGAACTACGCAGCCTATTCGATGGTGATTGCCTCCTGGCAGGGCACATGGGTGCCTTTGTGGGGGGTGGCTGCCGGCAGCATTCTGGGCCTGGTGGTGAATTACGCATTGGCGCGCTATCTGGTGTTTCGCACCAAACCTTGAACCTGCTCAGCGGCGACTCACTCGTGCCAGTGCTGGGCAATCCACTGGGCCGGGCGAATGTAGCGGAATCGCCGGTTGCGCTTGCCTGCCAGTGCATCGGGCGGGTTGCATTCGCCATGGAAAATCACCACTCTGGCATTAGTGGGCACAAAAGGCGGTTCCCAGTAATTGCGCGGCCATGTCGGAATGCCGTGGTATTTGAAACTGGGGCACCATGCTTGCGGCCAGTAAGCCAGTTTGCCTTGCCGGTGCAGGAAGTCGGAAAGGTAGGCCTGTTCGTTGCGAAACTGTTTTTGCACCTGCGCCACGTTCTGCTGAAAATAGGCAATCACATCGGTGTGCGCCCCGATTTCGTAGCGGTACACCGAAGAATTGCCAGTGATGCGGCGTTTCTTCCAGGGGCGGGCGTAATCGTGGATGATGCGGAACGCCCCCGGCTGGGTGAAGAAGTCATCCAGGGAGCCGACCACCACCACATCCAGGTCCAGAAACAGGGCCGTGCCGTGCAGGCCGTATTTTTCCGACAGGTCAGGGGAGAATGTCGCTAGCTTCTTCCAAGCCCGGTCGGGTTGGTCCGGGTAACGTTGCCAATCCAGTTCGGGAATAGGGAAACATTCGACTTCGGGACGCACGCCCTGGGTGTCATCGGTCAGGCAGATGAACCGGAAGGCTCCTTGCAAATGCCGCCTGCTCATGGCGTAGAGGCGGTTCACATATTCGGGGCCGTACTTGGTTCCCCACTTCATGCACAGTACAAAACGTTGCGAAGCGTCGGTCACAGTGGTTGCTTTCTCACAGGGGCGGGAACGAATGTGCGGTTGGTTTTAGCGAGCTTCAGTCGAGCGAACGTTTTTTCAGTGATGCCTGACGGGGTTTGGCTTTTTTGACTATGCCACCGGCTGTCAGCCGCTGGTTGCCCAGCACGCGCAGAAACTTCACTTCGGGTTTCTGGCCCGCGACCTTGCTGTTTTTCACGACCTTGAATTCTGCCGGGCCGCGACCGGCTCCTTCGGCCTTTTCGCCAGCGGCCTTGACGGCAGGTTTGCGCCACACCACCAGCAGTTTGCCGATGTGCTGTACAGCGGCGGCGTGGAGTGTGTCGGTCAGACGTTGCAGAATGTCCTCACGCTGGCCGCGATCATCGCTGAAGACGCGGATCTTGATGAGTCCATGTGCCGAGAGTGCATGATCGACCTCGCGTTCGATGGCCGATGTCAAGCCACCCGCGCCAATCATGACGACAGGGTGGAGATGGTGCGCCTGCGCGCGCAGTTCGCGCCGTTGCGCGGGAGTGAGTGGGATTTGTGCCATAGGCGCGTATTATCCTGTTTTCCCATGGCTTGAGGGAGGCCAAGCTGGCACTTGGTTGTTTTCTCAGTCCGTGAAGATGTCATTATTCATTTTTTCATGAAAATCAACACCAAAAGCAAGAAGGTCAATAAGGCTTGGCTCAATGACCATGTGAACGATCCCTGGGTGCAACTGGCACAAAAGGAAGGCTACCGTGCGCGTGCCGTGTACAAGCTCAAGGAAATCGACGAAACCCTGCGCCTCATCGGGCCGCACGATGTGGTGGTGGATCTGGGTTGCGCCCCCGGTGCATGGAGTCAGTACCTGCGGCGCAAGCAAAAAAGCGGGCAGGGCAGCGGTGAGGCTAAAGGCCTGATTGTCGGCGTGGATCTGCTCGAAATGGCTCCCATCGATGGCGTGCATTTCATCCAGGGCGACTTTCAGGATGAAGCCATCTTGCAGGCATTGCAGGCCACTTTGGCGGGCCGTGCCGTGGATGTGGTCGTCTCCGACATGGCCCCCAACCTCAGTGGCATTGCCTCGGCAGATGCCGCGCGGGTGGAAAACCTGATTGAGCTGGCACTGGACTTTGCCCAGCACCACCTGCGTCCGGACGGCAGCATGGTGGCCAAGGTGTTCCATGGGGCAGGCTACGATAATCTGGTGCGAAAATTCCGCGATACGTTTGTCCACAGCAAGCCCTACAAGCCCAAAGCATCCCGCGACCGTTCGGCAGAAGTCTTCCTGATCGGGCAGAAGCTGCGCCATCCCTGAATGTTTCGCGCCTGAACCCGGCTCGGGGCATATGGCCCAATCCCTTGGCAATGACCCCGAAAATCACCATTTGCCCTTGAAAAGAATAAAATATGCCTCAAATGTTTTTCAGAAATGCCACATGGGGTTGGCTGGCGTTGGAGACATTCTTCTAAATTGGGAGCGTTCGCTTGAATAATCAATGGATTTCCAAAGTCGCGATGTGGCTGGTCTTCGTCGCTGTCTTGTACACCGTGTTCAACCAGTTCGATACTGGACGCAACGCTGGTGCCAAGGAAGTTTCCTATACCGAATTCGTTCGTGCCGTCCAGGCCGGCAATATTAAAAGTGCGGTTCTGGCCGAAAGCGTGACAGGGGGTGAAATCCAGGCTGTGACGGCAGACAACCAGCGGCTGCGCACCACTGCGACCTTCTATGACCGCGATCTGGTCAATGACATGCTGAACAACAACGTGGAATTCAGCGTCGAGCCGATCAAGGAAGCTTCGCTGCTGCGCCAGTTGCTCATCAGCATGGCCCCGATTCTGCTGATCGTGGCCGTCTGGGTGTACTTCATGCGCCAGATGCAGGGCGGCGGCAAAGGCGGCGCGTTCAGCTTTGGCAAGAGCAAGGCGCGGATGCTGGATGAAAGCAACAACTCTGTGACCTTTGCCGATGTGGCTGGAGCCGATGAGGCCAAGGAAGAAGTCAAGGAAGTCGTGGAATTTCTGAAAGACCCACAGAGATTCCAGCGTCTGGGTGGACGCATTCCGCGTGGCCTGCTGTTGGTCGGCCCGCCCGGAACCGGCAAGACCTTGCTGGCCAAGTCAATTGCTGGCGAGGCCAAGGTGCCATTCTTCAGCATTTCCGGCTCTGACTTCGTGGAAATGTTTGTGGGTGTGGGTGCTGCACGCGTGCGTGACATGTTCGAGAACGCCAAGAAAAATGCGCCCTGTATCATCTTCATCGACGAAATCGATGCCGTGGGTCGCCAGCGTGGTGCAGGCCTGGGTGGCGGCAACGATGAGCGCGAGCAGACCCTCAACCAGATGCTGGTCGAGATGGATGGCTTCGAGACCAACCTGGGCGTGATCGTGGTCGCGGCCACCAACCGTCCCGATATTCTGGATGCCGCGTTGTTGCGCCCTGGTCGCTTTGACCGTCAGGTTTATGTATCGCTGCCGGATGTGAAGGGGCGTGAGCAGATTCTGAACGTGCACATGCGCAAGATTCCCGTAGGCCCGGACGTGAATGCCAATGTGATTGCCCGTGGCACTCCCGGCATGTCGGGGGCCGATCTGGCCAACTTGTGCAACGAAGCCGCGCTGATGGCGGCACGGCGCAATGCCCGCGTAGTGGAAATGCGCGATTTCGAGGCCGCCAAGGACAAGATTTTCATGGGCCCGGAACGCCGCTCCGCAGTCATGGACCCGGAAGAACTCAAGAACACCGCCTACCACGAGGCAGGTCATGCCCTCATTGGTCGCCTGTTGCCCAAGTCCGACCCGGTGCACAAGGTCACCATCGTGCCGCGTGGACGTGCCTTGGGTGTCACCTTCACCCTGCCGGAAAAAGACCGCTATGGTTACGACAAGGAATGGGCATTGAACCGCATTGCCATGCTGTTTGGCGGACGCATTGCCGAAGAAGTGTTCATGAACCAGATGACTACGGGCGCATCGGACGATTTCAACAAGGCCACCCAATTGGCTCGTGACATGGTCACGCGCTACGGCATGTCGCAGGAGCTGGGGCCGATGGTCTATGCCGAAAACGAAGGTGAGGTGTTCCTGGGACGTTCCGTCACCAAGACCACCAACGTCAGCGAAGCCACCATGCAGAAAGTCGATGTGGAGGTGCGCCGCATCATTGATGAGCAATACGCCTTGGCACGCCGCCTCATCGAGGAAAACAAGGACAAGATGCACGCCATGGCCAAGGCTTTGCTGGAGTGGGAAACCATCGAGATTGAGCAACTCGATGACATCATGGCAGGTCGTGAACCCAAACCTCCCAAGGGATGGGCACCACGCAATCCGCCAGCCGATGGTGGCAGCGGCGGCAGTGCCGGAGGCGGAGCGAACAGTGTGGCTTCCAGCCCTTCGCCCAGCGCAGCCTGAGAAAGTGTCTGAAGGTCTTTTTCTCTGAAGATAAAAAAACGGGGCATATGTCCCGTTTTTTTATGTCGTTTTCCATTCGATCCCACACATGACCGCATCTCTCTCATCCTTCTGGCAAACCAGCCGCTTTCGGATTGATCTGTCACATCCGCGCATCATGGGCATTGTCAATGTCACTCCAGACTCTTTCTCGGATGGCTCGCACCATGCCACCTTGCCGCTGGCCATGCAGCATTGCGAGAAACTGCTCCAGGAGGGTGCAGACATTCTCGACATCGGCGGGGAGTCCACCCGTCCAGGCAGCCCAGCGGTGACACTGGAAGAAGAATTGCGCCGTGTGTTGCCTCTGGTGAAGGAGGCTGTGAAGCTGAATGTCCCGCTGTCGGTGGATACCTACAAGCCCGAAGTGATGCGGCAGGTGCTGGATGCAGGGGCTGACATCATCAACGACATCTGGGCCTTGCGCCAGCCGGGCGCGCTGGAGAGTGTGGCCCGTCATGCCTCCTGTGGTGTGTGCCTGATGCACATGCACAACGATCCCCAAACCATGCAGATAGCCCCCATGCAGGGTGATGTGCCGCAGGCTGTGAAGCAGTTCCTGCATGCGCAGGCCTCGCGCTTGCAGCAGGCCCGGATTGCCAGCGACCGCATCGTGCTCGACCCTGGCATTGGCTTTGGCAAGACCGTGGCCCAGAACTTTCAATTATTGGCCCAGCAGGACGATCTGCTGGAATTGGGCCATGCCGTATTGGCAGGCTGGTCGCGCAAATCATCCCTGGGAGCCGTGACCGGGCGGGAGGTGAATGCCAGAATGCCGGCCAGCATTACGGCCGCATTGCTGGCCGTGCAGAAAGGGGCCACGATTGTGCGCGTGCATGATGTGGCGGCGACACGCGATGCGCTCAGGGTCTGGCAGGCCGTGCAGGCACCAGATTCTTGCTAGCATTTTTGGGTGTGGTGGTTGTACGGAACAATCCGTTACCATCATGCCCTCCAAACGGCAACAGCCCCTGCATGGCTGCCTGCCTTCTATGACTTTCGATATTTTGAAACCCCATGGCAAACCAGTATTTCGGCACAGACGGCATTCGCGGCACCGTTGGCATCCCTCCCATCACCCCCGACTTTGTATTGCGTCTGGGCCATGCCGTCGGGCGGTTGTTGAAAGAGCAGGATGCCAGCCCTACCGTGCTGATTGGCAAGGACACCCGCATTTCGGGTTATATGCTGGAGAGTGCACTGGAGTCTGGCTTCAACTCAGCGGGAGTGAACGTGGTGCTGCTGGGGCCGGTGCCCACGCCTGCTGTGGCATACCTGACACGGGCATTGCGTGCCAGTCTGGGGGTGGTCATCAGTGCCAGCCACAATCCGTTCGACGACAACGGCATCAAATTCTTCAGTGCCAACGGCAGCAAATTGTCCGATGGCTGGGAAGCCCAAGTCGAGCAGCGATTGGCACAGGACTGTGTCTGGGTGGCATCCGACCAACTGGGCAAGGCCCAACGCCTCAATGATGCAGCAGGCCGTTACATTGAGTTCTGCAAGAGCACGTTCCCACACGCGCTCAGCCTCAAGGGCATCAAACTGGTGATCGATGCGGCCCATGGTGCCGCCTACCAGGTTGCTCCCCGCGTGTTCCATGAACTGGGTGCGGAAGTTATCTCCATCGGATGCGAGCCCGATGGGCTGAACATCAATCGAGATTGTGGAGCCACCCATCCTCAGGCCCTGATCGACGCAGTGATCGCGCAGCATGCCGACTATGGCATTGCCTTGGATGGCGATGCCGATCGCCTGCAAATGGTCGATGGCAGCGGCAGGCTGTTCAATGGCGACGAACTGCTGTACCTCATGGCCAGGGAACGCCTCAACAGCGGTTTGCCGGTTCCCGGTGTCGTCGGAACGCTGATGACCAATTTCGCCGTGGAGCGTGCCTTTGCCGATCTGGGGGTGGAATTGGTGCGTGCCAAAGTGGGGGATCGCCATGTGCTCGAAGCACTGGAGCAGCGCGGCTGGCAACTCGGAGGCGAAAGCTCCGGGCACTTGCTGGCATTGGACCGCCATACCACGGGTGATGGCATCATCAGTGCCTTGCAAGTGCTGCAAATGGTGGTGCGCGAGAACACCAGCCTTGGCAAGGCCCTGTCGGGTTTGGAGCTGTATCCCCAGACGATGATTAATGTGCGCCTGCAAGGCAAACCCGATTGGCGATCGAACACTGTTTTCCAGCAAAAAATCCGCCAGGCCGAGGCCGCGCTGGGCCAGCAGGGTCGGGTACTGGTGCGCCCCAGCGGCACCGAGCCCGTGCTGCGTGTCATGGTCGAGGCGCAGGATGCCGCGCTGGCCCAACACTGGGCGCAAGAACTCACTGCCAGCCTGGGATAGCCAGCGCAGGCGCGGCTGTCGGTAGAATCTCCCCTGTTCCTGGGGGAGCCTGTCGAGGCTGAGATTCGGTGACTGCCGTGGTTACCGTAACCCTTTGAACCTGATCCGGGTCATGCCGGCGAAGGGAAGGAGAATTGCAGTGTGAAGTTCCCCCCATTGACCGGACACCTTATATTTCTCAAAGAAGGAGTCCATCATGTCTTCAAAACGCCCGCAGTATCCACCTGAGTTTCGCAGTCAAATTGTTGAGCTGGCCAAAGCAGGTCGCACACATGCTGAACTTGCCCGAGAGTTTGGATGCCACGCCACCAGCATTGGCACCTGGGTTCGCCAGAGTCAAATTGATGAAACCGGCGATACGTCTTCAGATGCACCGTTGAGCACCGCTGAGCGCCAAGAATTGACCGCATTACGGCGCGAGCTCAGGCAAGTTAAGCAGGAGC
>NZ_FQUZ01000034.1 GCF_900129055.1 Lampropedia hyalina DSM 16112 | reverse complement strand
AGCGTTGCAAAGAAATGAAGGTAACGCCCTCCATGGGGACGGTGGGTGATGCCTACGACAACGCCATGGCTGAGAGCTTTTTTGCGAGTCTGGAATGTGAGTTGATTGACAGGAGAAGTTGGCCAACAAAGGCAGGAGCCAAGCGCGACATCTTTAGCTGGATCGAGGGCTGGTACAACCCGCACCGGCTGCATTCAGGCATCGGTTACCTGTCGCCTGTAGAGTTTGAAAAAAGGAGGAAAGGCAGCAAGAAATCTGTTTCCAAACCAACGCCAGAAATGGCCGATCCAGTGTTCTATACCCTCCGGTAATGTGGGGGAACTTCACAACGCGGTGCGGCAATCCCTGCACGTCGCGTAGTCTTGCGGCGGGTAAGAAGAATAAGAAGAATATTCTTCTTACCGATCGACTAACTCACTGGGAAGGACAAGGGCGGCTATTAGGTCGCCCTTGTCTTTTCCGGTCATACATCGTCAAAGGTGGTAGTGCGCGTCGGTATGCTCGAGCATCGCCATGTCGGATGATGAAGGCTGCTCTAGGCTGCTCCCTTGGCGTGAGATCTCGCATCGTCATTTCCGGCGATGAGATCCACCTGCAGCACCGCCAGGCATGACGATGCTGGCCAGCTTCCCTACTTGATGCCGTGCATAACCCGCGCACGTGCTGCGACCTGGTGCGCGTGCTCGATGTAGGCCGGGTCGCCGGTGGCTTCCGCATCGGCCAGGAGTGCAGCCACGGCCTCGGCATTGGTCAGGTGTTCGGCCGGGTCGAAGGGGGTCAGCACTTCACGGCCGACCGCCGGCGCATCCAGCCATTCCCGTTCCTGCGCGGTCAGCTCGGCAGAAGGGTCGCATTGGGCCAGTAGCTCATCGAGCGTGTAGCGCACCCGGTCGGCCGAGACGGCGCGGGCCGGGTAGGCTTTCAGCGCGTCATGGGCCGGGCCGGCCTTCTCATGCAGCCAGGTTTCCAGGTTCTTCGGGTCAATCATCGGCCGGCCTCATCAAGCAGCGCCGCCAAGCCTTCCAGGTCATCGACTGAATGTGCACGGAAGCGGCCGGCCAGCAGCTCGCCCAGCTCGGCCAGCGTCAATCCAAGAGCCGCCGCCGCTTGCTCGTTCGACAACTGCCGCGCCGTGATGGCCCGACTAATCTTAGTTACGAGCGTGGCCTTGACCTGCATTTCGTCCGCGTCGGGGCGGCCCAGGTCGGCATAGACGTTCGTGCTGCCTTCATGAATTTCCGGCGTGTCTTCGGCGTTCAGGTCGGCGAACAAGGCTTCGACGGAATCGAACCGCTTCAAGCCGCCCCGTCGGGCTTCTTCAATTGCTTCCTCGGTTTCTTTCCTGCCCATCGCACACCTCACGCTGATTCGCCTAGCCCGTCTCATCCAGATGAGGCCACAGAGAGCACGGCTGTGAAGGGCCAAGGGTACTACGTTGCGTGTTTTCCCCGGGAAAAGACACGCCGACCACCTTCTTGGCGTAAACCATCTACGACCTGCTGGCTAAAGCACATGACCTTGCCATCGAGCTGGTGCCACGAGCGTGCCGCAACGCATGGCGCCTGCCGAATCTATGGCTTTGCGCACACGAGATTCGAGGTTCATTTGGGTGGATCGGATGGTAAACTTGGCCAAACTTTGGAAGACTTCGCCGTGCGATACCAAGCGAGCCGCCTGACATGAACCAACCCGATAGCGAAATTCTCACGCTGGACGAAGTGGCGGTCTATCTCAAGGCAGGGAAGAAGACCGTTTACCGGCTGGCCCAGCAGGGGGAGATACCGGGATTCAAGCTGGGCGGCACCTGGCGGTTTCGTCGCAGCGAGTTGGATCGCTGGATTGCCGCGCAGATAGCCGAGAAAACTCAGGACAAGACATGAGCGCCCCGCAAAACGACAACAACCAGGCGGCCTCGCCCCGAGAGGGGGCTGCACGCCCATGAACGCCGTAGAAATCGAACAAGCCATCACAGACCTTGCGGAGCAGCCCTTTGACCCCGCAGAGTTCCCTTACGCCTTCCTCGAAGCCTTTGGCAACAAGGCGACGACCATCAAGCGCCTGCGCGCGGGGGCGTCGAACAAGTCCGACCTCGGCGGTGTTCTCCAGACCAGCAACATCCACATTCTGACCTGCGACGCAGGGCGGGTGACCCAGACGCTGGCCGCTCTCAAGGCCAGCCCGGCGACGGCCAAGGCCAAGGCGAAGTTCATCCTCGCCACCGATGGCGCGGACTTCGAGGCCGAAGACCTGACCAGCGG
Source organism: Lampropedia hyalina DSM 16112 (assembly GCF_900129055.1). GTDB lineage: Bacteria > Pseudomonadota > Gammaproteobacteria > Burkholderiales > Burkholderiaceae_C > Lampropedia > Lampropedia hyalina. The sequence goes on along the minus strand of NZ_FQUZ01000034.1, from coordinate 31,102 downwards.
CGAAACCGTCGCCTGCGCCTTCAAGGACTTTCCCGACCATTTCGGCTTCTTCCTGCCGCTGGCGGGCATCAGCACCGTCCGTCAGATCAGTGAAAACGCCTTCGACATTCGGGCCACCAGCCGCCTGAACCGTCTGTACGTCGAATTGCTGAAAGACAACCCCGAATGGGGCACGGCGGAGCGTCGGCACGACATGAACAAACTCATGGCGCGGCTAATCTTCTGCTTCTTCGCTGAGGACACCGACATTTTTATCGGTAAGGGGCGCTTCACCGACACTATCGCGCAGATGAGTGAGCGCGACGCCTCCAATACGCACGATGTCATCGCCACACTGTTTCGTGCCATGAACACCCAGCGCGAGGAACGGGCCGCCGCCGGCATTCCGCGCTGGGCGGCAGAGTTTCCTTACGTCAACGGTGCTTTATTCTCTGGCAGCGACGAGGTACCGCGCTTCAGCCGCATCGCCCGCTCCTACCTGCTGCACGTCGGTGGCCTCGACTGGACCAAGATCAACCCTGACATCTTCGGCTCGATGATTCAGGCTGTCGCCGAAGACGAGGAGCGCGGCGAGCTGGGCATGCACTACACCAGCGTTCCCAACATCCTGAAAGTGCTGAACCCGCTGTTTCTTGATGATCTTCAGGAAAAGCTGAAGGAAGCGAGCGATAACGCCCGTATGTTGCTCAACCTGCGCAAGCGCATCGCCAAGATCAGGGTCTTCGACCCGGCCTGCGGTTCGGGCAATTTCCTGGTCATCGCTTACAAGGAGATGCGCGCCATCGAGGCCGAGATCAACCGGCGGCGCGGTGAACCGGATCGCGTATCAGAAATCCAGCTAACCAATTTTCGCGGCATCGAGCTGCGCGACTTTCCTGCGGAGATAGCTCGCCTTGCTCTGGTCATCGCAGAGTATCAGTGTGACGTGCTGTATCGGGGCCAGAAGCTGGCCTTGGCCGAATTCCTGCCGCTGCGCAATGAAAACTGGATTACTGCCGGTAATGCGCTGCAACTGGATTGGGAGCAAGCCTGCCCAGCAAAAGGCATCAGTGTCAAACTGGTTGGAGATGATTTGTTTCAAACGCCATTGGAACAGGCAGAAATAAATTTTAGTAACGAAGGTGGTGAAGTCTATCTTTGTGGCAATCCACCTTATCTTGGGTCTACTTGGCAAGATGCTTCGCAGAAATCTGACTTGCAGGCCGTGTTGGGGCAGCGCACCAGAAGTTGGAAGTCTCTTGACTATGTGGCTGGCTGGTTTGTGAAAGCGGCGGATTACTGTGCCCGTAATCCAGCCAGTGCGGCCTTCGTTTCAACCAACTCCATCTGCCAAGGGCAGCAAGTGCCGATTTTATGGCCGCTCATTTTTGAAACCGGCTGCCAGATTCACTTTTCCTATACGTCCTTTAAATGGGCCAATCTCGCTAGCCACAACGCGGGCGTGACCGTTGTCATTGTGGGTCTTTCTGCGCAGCCACCTGTCCTGCGTAAACTGTATACGGAGGCTTCAGCAGAGAGCGGAGGCCGGTTGGAGGTTAAGGACGTTACCAACATTAATGCCTATTTAGTCCCCAGCAGCAATGTCGCCATTGATAAACAAAGTAAACCGCTTGCTGAACTAGCTGAAATGACGAAGGGCAATCAGCCTACGGATGGCGGATATTTACTGCTGTCGCGTTCAGAAGTCGATGCGTTGGGTTTGAACGAAAAGCAAAAAAATCGCTTCATTCGCCGCATTTATGGTTCCGCAGAATTTATTCGTGGGTTGGAGCGCTATTGCTTGTGGATTGAAAACGAACATCTGATAGAAGCAGAATCCATACCGGAAATTGCGAAGCGTATTGAAGGTGTTCGAGCGATGCGCTTGTCCAGCCCTAAGCAAGCGACTGTGGAGTCTGCAGCGGAGGCCCATCGCTTTGGAGAGGTACGACAAAAGGGTGTGGAAACAGTGCTTGTCGTTCCAAGCGTTTCCTCTGAGTCGCGTGCTTACTTGCCCTGCGGCTTTGAGCCATCAGGTACAATCGTGACCAACCTCGCCTTCGCCCTTTACGACGCCCCTCTCTGGAGTATGGCACTCATCGCCAGCCGTCTGCATTTGGTTTGGATCGCCACCGTTTGCGGCAAGATGAAAACAGACTTCCGCTACTCCAACACACTCGGCTGGAACACCTTCCCAGTCCCAACGCTGACCGAGAAGAACAAAGCCGATCTCACGCGCTGCGCGGAGGACATTCTGCTGGCTCGGGAGCATCACTTCCCAGCCACCATCGCCGACCTGTACAGCCCCGAGAACATGCCCGCCGACCTGCGTGCCGCACATGACCGCAACGACGAAGTGCTGGAGCGCATCTACATCGGCCGTCGCTTCAAGAACGACACCGAGCGACTGGAAAAGCTGTTCGACCTCTACACCAGGATGACGGCAGAAACGGCAAAGAAAGCGCCCGTGAAGAAGGCCGCAAGGAGGGAAGTATGAGCGATGTAGCCAACCCTTTGCCGGGCTGGATGGTTGAAACCAGCTATAAGTACGCCAAGTTGGCCGAAATTGCCTTGGTTATGAAGAATGATAGCCTGGAGCTGCAAAGCGAGGTGAATGCTGCGTTGGCAGTGGAAATTTTACTTAAAAGCCTTCTGGTGGAGCCAGTACACAATCATCAGCTTGGTACGTTGGCGACTCGATTTAAATTGAATGAATTAAAAATTCTTGATACCGAAGTTGCTTCATCCGTACAAGGTGGCAGGATGGATAGGCACAATCTGTACCATTTGTATGGTTGTATATCTGAGCATTTGCGAAAAGAACTGGGCCTGCTCCACCACAAGACATCACTGCAGGAAAAGGCTCGGGTTTTTACAAAAAAACGCTATGACTACGAGGCTGACAGTAAAGGGGAAACCTTTGATGACACCTTGCTGCATATCGCTGGTGATCTGATTCCAAGATTCGTTGATTACTTCTTGCAGCAGGGTTCTGAAGACCCATGGTTGTTGCTTTATAAGAAACAGCCACAGTACTTCAAATTACCGACAGGAATCAGCATTTGAGCGTTCGTGGCTATACAGAGGAATCTGGTCAAGCGATTTGTAACGAGTCAGGCCGAGGGGGCGGTTAATTCATGAGCGAGAAAATCAAGTCCGTACCGTCCGTTTCCGTGACCTATGCCCGCAACGGCGCATCGACCAAGGCCAATGCGCTTGGGATGCGGCCCATGCAGGAACGGGCCTACGAGAAGCGCGGCGAGCAATACCTGCTCATCAAGTCGCCACCCGCATCGGGCAAGAGCCGTGCGCTGATGTTCGTGGCACTCGACAAGCTCAAGCACCAGGCCATCAAGCAGGCCATCATCGTTGTGCCGGAGAAGTCCATCGGAGCCAGCTTCAACGACGAGCCGCTGTCGAAGTACGGCTTCTGGGCTGATTGGCAGGTCGAACCCAAGTGGAACCTGTGCAACGCGCCAGGCAACGACAACGGCGGGAAGGTGAAGTCGCTGGGCACATTCCTCGAAGGCGACGACAAGGTGCTGGTCTGCACGCACGCCACCTTCCGCTTCGCCGTCGATGCCTACGGCGTAGAGGCGTTCGACGACCGCCTGATCGCGGTTGATGAGTTTCACCACGTTTCGGCCAACCCGGACAACAAGCTCGGCTTGCACCTCGGGCAGTTCTTCGCGCGTGGCAAGACGCACATCGTCGCCATGACCGGCTCCTACTTCCGTGGCGACGCCGAGGCCGTTCTCGCGCCGCAGGATGAGTCGAAGTTCGATACCGTCACCTACACCTACTACGAGCAGCTCAACGGCTACGAGTACCTCAAGCAACTCGACATCGGCTACTTCTTCTACAGCGGGCCTTATGTCGATGACATTCTCAATGTCCTCGACCCTGCCGAGAAGACCATCATCCACATCCCCAACGTCAATTCGCGCGAGAGCACGAAGGACAAGATGCGCGAAGTGGAGCACATCATCGAGGCGCTGGGTGAATGGCAAGGCATCGAACCTGCGACCGGCTTCCAGCTCGTCAAGCGCCCCCCAAATGGTTCAGATGGGGGCCGCGTGCTACGCATCGCTGATCTTGTCGATGACGATGCTGCCAAGCGCGATCGCGTGTCCGCCGCGCTCAAAGACCCGGCGCAGAAGAACAACCGGGACTATGTGGACATCATCATCGCGCTGGGCATGGCGAAGGAGGGCTTCGACTGGATTTGGTGCGAACACGCGCTGACCGTGGGCTACCGTGCCAGCTTGACCGAGATTGTGCAGATCATCGGCCGTGCAACCCGCGACGCGCCCGGCAAGACCCGCGCGAGGTTCACCAACCTGATCGCCGAGCCGGACGCGGCCGAGGAAGCGGTCACCGAGGCCGTCAACGATACCTTGAAGGCCATCGCAGCCAGCCTGCTGATGGAGCAGGTTCTTGCTCCGCGCTTCGAGTTCAAGCCCAAGAACCCCGACAGCGGCCCGACGCCGGGATTTAACTACGGCGAGGGTGGCTACGACCCGGATCGCTGCAATGTCGGTGTCAATGAGCAGACAGGGGCCTACCAGATCGAGATCAAGGGCCTCGCCGAGCCCAAGAGCAAGGAGGCGGCGCGCATCTGTCAGGAAGACTTGAACGAAGTCATCGCGGCCTTCGTGCAGGACAAGCCCACCATCGAGCGCGGCCTGTTCGATGAGGAGCTGGTGCCCGAGGAGCTGACGCAGGTTCGCATGGGCAAAATCATCAAGGACAAGTATCCCGAGCTTGACGCCGAAGATCAGGAGGCCGTGCGTCAGCACGCCATTGCTGCCCTCAACCTCACGCAGCAGGCCAAGCGCCTAGTCACCGAAGGTGAGAGCGACGGGTCACCCAACACCGCCCTGATCGACGGCGTGCGCCGCTTCGCGATGGACGTGCGCGAGCTGGACATCGACCTCATCGACCGCATCAACCCCTTCGGCGAAGCCTACGCCATCCTCGCCAAGACCATGAGTGAGGACAGCTTGAAGCAGGTTGCGGCGGCCATCTCGGCCAAGCGCACGAGCCTGACGCCGGACGAGGCGAAGGAGATGGCTGTTCGCGCCGTCCAGTTCAAGAAGGAGCGCGGCCGCATTCCGGCGCTCGATTCCCAGGATGCCTGGGAGCGACGCATGGCCGAAGGCGCTGCCGCCTTCATGCGTTTCAAGGCGGAGGGACGCTATGAGTAACTCCGATCTTGACGAACTCGCTGCGGAGCTTGCTGAGTTCGCACCGCCTGAGAAGAAGGGCGGACGGCCGGCCAGTGAGGAGCGCGTCATCGCGGGCTTCGAGGAAATCCAACGCTTCACCGAAAAGCACGGCCGTGCGCCGCAGCACGGTGAAGACCGCGACATATTCGAGCGCCTTTACGCCGTGCGTCTGGACCGGTTGCGCGCGCTCCCGGACTGTCGCACCTTGCTGGAGCCGCTAGACCATCAGGGCTTGCTTGCCGGGGCGCCTACCGTTGCCGCTTCGGCAGATGAAGCCATCGACATCGACGACCTGGCCGCCGAGCTGGCGGGCGTAGCCGAAGCGGACGACATCACGGTCCTACGCCATGTCCGCACCAGCGCCGACAAGCGAGCCGCCGAGGAGATCGCGGATCGCAAGCCCTGCGAGGACTTCGAGACCTTCCGGCCCTTGTTCGAGCGCGTGCAAGCGGAAGTCAAAACCGGTATGCGCCAGTCCCAGCCCATCGAAGCGGGCCGCCGTGCGATTGAAGTCGGGGACTTTTTCGTTCTCGATGGCCTTACTCTCTACGTTGCTGAGGTCGGCGAGCCGTTGAAAACCACCGCCGGGGAGGTGGACCGCCGCCTGCGTCTCATCTTCTCCAACGGCACCGAAAGCAATCTGCTGCTGCGCTCGCTCCAGCGCGCGTTCTACGACGACCCCGCCGCGCGACGGCTGGCCTCTCCTGAGAGCGGGCAACTTTCCTTCGGTGGCGAGCTTGATGCCGATGATGTCGAAAGCGGCACCATCTACGTCCTGCGCTCTCTCTCCGATCATCCCTATGTCGCGCAGCACCGCGACATCATCCACAAGATGGGCGTGACCGGCGGCAGGGTGGAGACGCGCATCGCCAACGCCGAACACGACTCCACCTACCTGCTGGCGAAGGTCGAAGTGGTAGCGACCTACAAGCTCGCGGGCATCAACCGCACACGGATGGAGAGCCTGTTCCACAGGCTGTTCGCGCCCGCGCGGTTGAACATCACTATCAACGACCGCTTCGGTCACCCTGTGCAGCCCGAGGAATGGTTTCTCGTTCCGCTGTTCGTGATCGACGAGGCCGTCGCGCGCATCAAGGATGGCAGCATCACCGGGTATGTCTACGACCCCAAAGCTGCAAAGCTTGTGACGGTGCGGTAGTTCAGGAAAATAGGTGTATTGATCAGTATTGTGACGCTGAGTCAACGAGGATTTGAATAATGGCAGATCGATTGAATATTACACGCGGTGTAAACAAAAAGCCTGTCGCGACAGACGCTTTAGAGCAAAGTTTCGACACCTTGCATGAAATGCAGGGTGAGGTTTTTACAGGCTACCCATTGATCGCCACACCTGATGGCAAGTACTCGATAGATGCCACCTTGGTGAGCCCTTCCAAGGGAATCGTGTTATTTGACTTGATCGAAGGGGCGGACGTTGGGGGATACGCGGAACGTCAGGACGATTTGGTAAACAAGATCGAAGCACGACTGAAATTGCACCGCGAATTAGTCAAAGGGCGTGTGTTGCTGGTGCCGCTCTCAGTCCTGTCATTTGCCCCAGGAGTTGCCAATGTCGAGGCTGTGGCGGTAAATGGTTATCCCATCGTCAATGAGCAGGGTCTTGCTGCTGCGCTGGATGAGATAAATTGGAAAGATGGTAGTGATGAGCTTTACCGAATGACGCTATCGGCGATCGAGAGCCTAAGTAGCATTCGGAAAAGCCGCTCCAAACGAGAAGTTCATCGCGAAGACTCGCGTGGTGCCAAGCTCAAGCGCCTCGAAGACTCAATTGCGACGCTTGATCACCGTCAAAACAAGGCTGTTATAGAGACGGTGGACGGTGTTCAACGCATCCGGGGGCTCGCTGGCTCAGGCAAGACCATCGTGTTGGCACTCAAGGCCGCCTATTTGCATACGCAGCACCCAGACTGGCGTATTGCCGTAACTTTCCATACTCGTTCACTCAAAGGCCAGTTCCGCCGCTTGATCAACAATTTTTGTATTGAGCAGAGCGGTGAAGAGCCGGATTGGACAAAAATTCGAGTTATCAATGCTTGGGGGGCGCCGGGAGGCGATGCTAGAGATGGAATTTATTACGAGTATTGCCGGGCGACTGGAACTGAGTTTTTTGATTTCAAGAGCGCATCGTACAAATTCGGAGGAACTGAGAAGGCTTTTGATGGAGCTTGCCAAGCTGCATTGGTGAATTCTTCGGATGCAGCTCATCTCTACGACGTCATTCTTGCAGATGAAGCACAGGACTTTGCGCCAAGTTTCCTGAAGCTCTGCTATTCCATGCTGAAACCGCCCAAGCGGCTGGTTTATGCCTACGATGAACTTCAGAATCTCTCAGGAACTTCACTTCCGCCACCGGAGGAAATCTTCGGCAATGATGAGCATGGGAATCCATTAGTAACTTTCGGTAATGACCGTAGGCGAGACGTAATTTTGCAGAAATGCTATCGAAACTCGCGCCCAGTTCTGGTGTCCGCCCACGGATTGGGATTCGGTATTTATCGAGATGCTCCACAGGGCGCAGAGACTGGCTTAGTTCAGATGTTCGATTACCCCGCGCTGTGGGAGGAGATTGGCTACAAGGTTCAGAGCGGGCAATTGATGAAGGGCCAGCAGGTCGTTCTGGAGCGCACCACAGAAACCAGCCCAAGGTTTCTGGAAGAACATTCGAGTATTGATGATCTTGTCCAATTCATCAAATTCGATAATGAAGCGCAGCAGAACGCATGGCTCGTTCAACAAATTCAGTCCAACTTGAACGAAGATGAGCTTCGCCACGATGACATCATCGTGATCCACTCCGACCCGCGGACTGCTCGTGGCGTTACGGGCCCTATTAGAAGGCAGCTTTTCGAGGCGGGAGTTCAGACCCATTTGGCCGGTGTTGATACGGATGCGGATGTGTTTTTCCGCACCGATACCCCCTCCGTGACATTCACGGGAATCTATCGTGCCAAGGGCAATGAAGCGGGTATGGTCTACGTCATCAACGCTCAGGACTGTAATGGTTATGGTACAGGCCTTGCCAGTTTGCGTAACCGCCTTTTCACCGCGATCACTCGAAGCAAGGCTTGGGTTCGTATCATAGGTTATGGCCCTCGGATGCAGGGGTTGATCGACGAATTTGCCGCCTTAAAGCAACGTGGCTTCGTCTTGGATTTTTGTTATCCCGACGATACCTTGCTTGGCAAGCTGCGCATTGTTCATCGTGATTTGTCTCCACAAGAGCGGCAGCGTCTTGAGCGAAGGAAGAGCCAGCTCGCCGATCTTTTGGGTGATCTGGAGAGCGGTGAACTACACCCGGAAGACCTCGATGAGGCGACCCGCGAGAAACTCAAAAAGTTCCTTGGGGGGAAATGAATGATGGCCGTGACTCCAAAAAGCATCAAAGAAGATATCGATGGACTGATTTCTGAATTGATCGGTAAAGGAGTTTGTGACGACTCAAATTTCTCTGCGATTCGAACATCTGGCAGCAAGGCGGACGTTACCTTCAGTGGCTCGGAACATGTTTCCATTGCACTGGGCGATATCGAATACGCCGAGATTTATCGCGAACTGGCTGACAAGCGCTCATATAACATGAGGCTTGTCGATGGCGCATTGCTCCAGATGATGTACCGCGTCGAAGGTGATGAGCTGCTACAGCACAGGCTTGCCTTCTACCCTTCGCCAAGCCTGTTGCCATTTCAAGATGATCCGGACGCCTATATGCGAGACGAGTTGTTTATCGAGATCGTTCAGCGCAGGATCGTTCCATTCCCCATGCGTTTTGATTTTGATGCGCGGGAGGGTGTTTACATCGATGTTGCTCATCCCAAGAGCCATCTTACATTGGGTGATGTAAAGGGCTGCCGTATTCCTGTGTCGGCACCGCTGACGCCTCGGTGGTTCGTTGAGTTTATCTTGCGAAATTTCTACCAAACGGAAACGCATGATTTCATCGGTGGTTTACCCCAACACAAAATAAAATTCCCTATGTCCATCACGAGAAATGAGGTTGGTCTCATGCATATGGTGATTCCATACTAAAAAAGAGTGTGATGGCCACTTGCTAGGATGAACGCTAAGAGGAAAGAACATGACGAAGCTGCGCCAGGACGACCAGGCCGAGCCGTGTTTCATCACCGACGGCCCGCCGTCCAATGACCTGCCGATCCCTCCGCACCGGACCATGAACCTGCCGCAAATCCTGGCGGGCCTCACCGATGACGAGTTGGCGAGGTGGCCCGGCGACCTAGCCGACGCCGAGCGGGAGAAGCGGCGCAAGGCTGGAGGTTGAACGCCATCCGACGGTGCTAGCTTAACTTCTCTTGGCGTCGCGTGGTACTTTTCATGGCATCATAAACATGAATATAAATAAGATATTGATGTATAAAGATATTTTTCTCTTGATGATAATTGGGTGGGAGTGATCTCACTGTTCCTGTCTTGAGATGGCATATCCACCCAAGGCATTTCGATATGAAAACAATGGCTTTTGCCGGGGGAGGGGGGCTGTCTTATAGTGGGCCGCTTTCCATCATCCTGGGATACAAGTCATGGGGTCTGCACAACGGTTGCCACATATCGTGATTATTGGGGGAGGACTTGCCGGTACGGCGGTGCTGCTGCGTCTGCTCAAGGACGTGCGCCAGCCCGTGCATGTGACGGTCGTCGAATCGCGCAAGACATTGGGGCTGGGGTTGGCCTACAGCACGGCCAACCCCCAGCACCTGCTCAACGGGCTGGCACGCGCTTTCAGCCTGTATGAGGACGAACCCCTGCATTTTGTCGAATGGCTGCGCCGCCATGCTACGGCGCATGGCTGGGAGCCGGAAGCAGGCACTTTGCTGGAGGACAGTATCGCCCCCCGCAAACTTTATGGAACCTACATTCAGGACACGCTGCAACAGGCCCTGCGGCAGGCAGACAGCCGCATTGTGGTGCAGCATCGGTGCAATCGGGCCGTGGCCGTGCAGCCAGTGGCTGGCTCGTCCCATGCCTATCGGGTGGAGTTGAATGATGGTGTGGTGCTGGATGCCGATCATCTGGTGCTGGCCACCGGTGTATTCGCGCGGCAGGCGGCGGCTTTGCCTTTTGCCGTGGATGCACAGGTGCACGAGAGTGCCCGCTATGTGGGCAATCTCTGGGCCGAAGCGGCCTGGGATGGCATTGAGCGGGATGAGCGTGTGGCCTTGCTGGGCACAGGTCTGAGTTCGCTCGATGCCCTCATCAATGCCGAGCAGGGTGGTTTCCAGGGGCAGTTCGTGGCGTTCTCGCGCCGAGGGCAGAAGTTGCATGCCCGGCTGGAAGTGGAGCCTTGGCCGGACTTTCTGCAATATCCTGAACAGGGGGTGACGCTGTTGCCGTTGCTGCGCCAGATCAATACCCAGCGGCGCAAGCTACGCCAGAGTGGGGAACACTGGCAGCGGATTGTGCCCAGCATTCGCGCACATGTTCCCACGCTCTGGGCGCGTGCATCGGACGCTGAGCGGCGGCGTTTCATGCATCGTCTGCGTTCGCAGTGGGAGGCTTCGTTGCACCGCTGTGCCGGTGCGGCATTGGCCTGGCAGGAGCGTGCCATTGCCCAGGGGCGTTATCAGGCACGGCGCGGTACGGTCACGGCCTTGCGTCTGGATTCATCGGGCCGCATTGTCGTGGAGTACCGCCCCACGCAGGGCACGGCCGTACAGACCGAGGTGTTTGACCGCGTCATCAATTGCCTGGGCTTTGAGTTCGACTGGCGCAAGACCGCCGAGCCACTGCTGCACCAGTTGCTGCACAGCGGGCTGGTGCAGGCAGATGCCTTGGGTTTTGGCATTCGCATTCGCGCGCAGGATTGCGCAGTGCTGGATGCGCAGTCCCAGGCCCAGGGTGGTCTGTATGCCATCGGCCATCCGGTGCGCGGCACGATCTGGGAGTCCAACGCCATTCCCGAACAGGTTCCCCAGGCCGGGCTGATTGCCCGTGCCATTCGTGGGCAATTGCCAGAGGCTTTGCCTTCGCAGGCCGTGGAGCAGACGGTGGCGGCATAGAGGCAGCTGGCTTGGGTGGAAGCAATGCCAGCATGGCATGGGGAGCCTTGGAAATCAGGCACAATTTGTCTGGTTTCCGACTTTTTCCTTTTTCTCTGGAATGCGGCGACGATTGAGCCGTCTGTTTGTGTTTCAGGGCTACACCCATCACCACCATGACTGAAAAACTGAAAATCGCACCGCGTGACAAGGCCGAAATTCTGGCGCAGGCTTTGCCCTATATCCGCAAGTTCCATGGCAAGACCATGGTCATCAAGTACGGCGGCAATGCCATGACCGACCCGGAGTTGCAGGCGGATTTTGCCGAAGACGTGGTGCTGCTCAAGCTGGTGGGCATCAATCCGGTGGTGGTGCATGGTGGCGGCCCGCAGATTGAATCGGCACTCAAGCGGCTGGGCAAGACCGGCCATTTCATCCAGGGGATGCGCGTGACCGATGCCGAGACCATGGGCGTGGTCGAATGGGTGCTGGCTGGCGAGGTGCAGCAGGACATCGTTGGTCTCATCAACCAGGCCGGTGGCAAGGCTGTGGGCCTGACAGGGCGTGACGGAGCCTTCATCCGGGCACAGAAGCTGAAGATGCCTGACCAGAAAGACCCGAATCTGCTGCACGATGTCGGGCAGGTGGGCGATATTCTCAGCATCGACCCCAGTGTGGTGAAGGCTTTGCAGGACGATGCCTTCATTCCGGTTGTCACGCCACTGGGCTATGGCGAACAGAACGAGAGCTACAACATCAATGCGGATGTGGTGGCCAGCAAGCTCGCATCGGTGCTGCAAGCCGAGAAACTGATGCTGCTGACGAATACTCCTGGGGTGCTGGACAAGGAGGGCAATCTGCTCACCAATCTGTCGGCACGGGAAATCGATGCACTGTTCGAGGACGGCACGATTTCCGGCGGGATGCTGCCCAAGATTTCCGGCGCGCTGGATGCGGCCAAGAGCGGCGTGAACTCGGTACACATCATTGATGGCCGCGTGCCCCATGCCATGCTGCTGGAGATTCTCACCGACACGCCCTATGGCACGATGATCCGCTCGCACTGAGAGCGCGGATGCACAGCGGTCAGTGACGGGCCGCTGTTGCGCCACATCCTGGTGGGGCTGTTCAGTCGCGCAGCCCCAGCACGTCGAACATGTCGAACAGGCCAGTGCTTTGCCGTTGCAGGAACGTGGCGGCGCGTACGCTGCCCTGGGCGTAGCCCGCGCGGCTGGATGATTTGTGGCTGATTTCGATGCGTTCGCCCGTTCCGGCAAACAGCACGGTGTGGTCGCCCACGATGTCACCGCCGCGAATCGTGGAGAAGCCGATGGTGGACGGATCGCGCTCGCCCGTGTGCCCATAGCGTTCGTACACGGCGCAGTCCTTCAGGTCGCGCCCCAGGGCTTCGGCCAGCACTTCGCCCATTTTCAGGGCTGTGCCAGAGGGGGCATCCACCTTGTGGCGGTGGTGGGCTTCAATCACCTCGATGTCGTAGCCGGTGGACAGGGCCTTGGCGGCCAGTTCCAGCAGCTTGAAGGTGACATTCACGCCCACGCTCATGTTCGGTGCAAACACGATGGCGTTCTGCGCGGCGAATTCGGCAATGCGGGTTTTTTCCTCGTCCGAGAAGCCGGTGGTGCCGATGACGGCTTTCACGCCCAGCGTGCGTGCGGCTTCCAGGTGCTGGAATGTGCCTTCGGGGCGGGTGAAGTCGATGAAGACCTGGGCGTTGTGCAGGGCCTGTGCCACATCGGCGGTAATGGCAACGCTGGTATGCTGGCCGCTGGTCACGCCAGCATCCTGACCCAGTGACGGGCTGCCTGCGCGGTCGAAGGCTCCGACCAGTTGGACTGCCGGGTTTTGCAGCACGGCAGCAATCAGTTCCTGACCCATGCGGCCACTGGCTCCTGCAATGGCGATGCGCACGGGTGCGTCAGACGGGGACATGGCGGTTTCCTTTTCTGGTTTTTCTGATGGTGATGGAATGGTGCATGTGGGAACACGCCCCGATCAGTATTCCAGCGGCGGGTAGCTGATGGCGGGTTGCGGGGCTTGCGGGGCATTGCCTGCGGTGCTGGACGCATCGGACGAATCGGGAGCGTAGCGTTGCAGGTCTTTCGGATCGGCTTCCAGCTTGGGAATCTTGCCGGGGCGGTTGCGCCCGGCCAGTTGCGCCACGAACTCGCTCTCGGATGGCATTTCGTCGCCTTCCACCCGCTCCAGCACAAACCCGTTGAAATACACGGTCAGCCGTTTGCGCTCAATGTCCACGCCCTGCCGCTTGATGCTGAAGACGTAGTCCCAGCGGTCGCCATGGAACAGGCTGGTGACCAGGGGCGAGCCGAGGATGTTGCGCACCTGCTCACGCGACATGCCCGGCTGCAATGCCTGCACCTGTTCGCGCGAGACGAAGTTGCCCTGCACGATTTCGATGCGGTACGGCGTGACCGCTTCGACCAGGTCGTGGCTGGTGCGGTTGATGCTGGAGCAGGCGGTCAGGCTGGCAAGCACCAACGATGCGGCTGCAACGGTGTAAAAAGGTCTTTCGATCATTGGCAGAAAATCCAGGAGAAGCGGCTATGATATGTGCGATTGTAGCGACAGGCATTTTGCCATTGTCGTGCTAGGGGACACGCCATTATGGGCGGCGGGCTGCGAGGGTGGCCGCATACGGGATTATTTTCATGAGCAACAACATTGAAGAACTGAAAAGCACGGGTCTGAAGGCAACGCTGCCCAGACTGAAGATTCTGGAAATCTTCCAGAAAGCCAAGCAACGCCACATGACGGCAGAGGACGTGTACCGCACTCTGCTGGACGAACGCTCCGACATTGGCCTGGCAACCGTGTACCGGGTGCTGACCCAGTTCGAGCAGGCAGGCATTCTTGATCGCCGCAATTTTGAGAGCGGCAAGGCCGTGTACGAACTCAACGAGGGCCAGCCTCACGACCACATGGTGTGTACATCCACCGGCGTGGTCGAGGAGTTCTACGATGCGGCCATTGAACAGCGGCTGCGTGAAATTGCCGAGGAACGCGGCTGGGTGGTGCACGACCACGCCATCACGATCTACGGCATCAGCCCCGAAGGCAGCCACAAGAACAACGGCCGCTGAGCTTCGGTGCCACGTCCATACCCCAGTCAGGCCGTGTGTCCTGACTGGGGTTTTGCTGCCGTTGGCTTAACCCTGCCGTGCATGGCGACGCTGTGATACCGCGTCCGACAGCAGTGCCAGAATCGACTCCGATTCGTCCCAGCCCACACAGGCATCGGTGATGCTCTGGCCGTAGGTCAGGCATGCGGGGTCGTCCTTGCCGGGGGTGAATTTCTGTGCCCCTTCGTGCAGATTGCTTTCCACCATCACGCCGAAGATCTGCTGCGAGCCGCCTGCGATCTGGTTGGCAATGTCCTGCGCCACCACTTTCTGCAATTCAAACTTCTTGCTGCTGTTGGCGTGGCTGCAATCGACCATCAGCGAGGGGTGCAGCTTGGCCGCTTCCAGCTCGGCGGCTGCTTGCGCCACATGGGTGGCATCGTAGTTGGGGGTTTTGCCGCCGCGCAGAATCACATGGCAGTCGGGGTTGCCTTCCGTCACCACAATTGCCACCTTGCCGTTCTTGTCCACCGACAGGAAGTGGTGGGAGCGGCTGGCCGACTGGATGGCATCGGTGGCGATCTTGATGTTGCCATCCGTGCCGTTCTTGAAGCCGATGGGGGCGGACAGGCCCGACGCCAGTTCGCGGTGAATCTGGCTTTCGGTGGTGCGCGCGCCCACGGCTCCCCAGGCGATCAGGTCGCCAATGTATTGCGGGGAAATCACGTCCAGGAATTCGCTGCCCGCCGGGATGCCCAGCCGGTTGATGTCGATCAGCACCTGGCGGGCGATGCGCAGGCCCTCCTCGATGCGGTAGCTTTCGTCCAGGTACGGGTCGTTGATGAGGCCCTTCCAGCCGACCGTGGTGCGGGGCTTCTCGAAGTACACGCGCATGACGATCTCCAGCGTGTCGCGGTACTGCTCGCGCACCACTTTGAGCTTGCGGGCGTACTCCAGCGCGGCAGCAGGGTCGTGGATGCTGCAAGGCCCGATGACCACCAGCAGGCGGTCGTCCTCGCCCTGCATGATGCGCTGGATGCGGCCGCGCGTGTCGGCAATCAGGGCCTCGATGGGGGTGTCCTTGATGGGGAAGAAACGGATCAGATGTTCGGGAGGGGGTAACACGGTGATGTCCTGGATGCGCTGGTTGTCGGTCTGGCTGGTCTTTTTCACCGGGCGATACCAGGGGCTGCTCGTATCAGGGTATTTGGCTTGTGCATTCATGGCAAAGGGATTTTCGTGGTCAAGGTTGCAGGGAATTTTTCAAAAAAAAACCGCCGGGCGGGGGAGCCTCGGCGGTTTTTGGTGAACGTGTGCTTGACTGAAACTCGCGCGTTTACCTCTCATCCGCCTTGGACAGAGAAATAAAACCAAAAGTAAAAAGCGCGTGTAACGGACATGTGGGTGAATGTACCACAAAAAAATAGCCATGTTGTCGGCGGCTTTGCGCACCGCGAGCACGGGCAATGGCATGGCGCAGTGAAGTGGCTGCTTTTGCGCAAATGGCCATGACCGCCGGATGCCCGTGGGAATGGGATAATCCCCGGTTCCTTGTCTGCAACCCTTGCGTGCTCCATGTCTTCTTCATCCAGTGCCTCGCTTTCTGCCTTGTTACCGTCCGATGCCTGGGAGGTGGTGCGCCAGGCGCGGCGCATTGTGGTCAAGGTGGGTTCCAGTCTGGTGACGAACAATGGCCAGGGCGTGGACGAGCAGGCCATCGATGAATGGTGCCGCCAGCTCAGCCGTTTGGTGCATGGCGATGATGGCAACGAGAAGCGCGAGGTCATCGTCGTCTCCAGCGGCGCGATTGCCGAAGGCATGAAACGCCTGGGCATGAGCCAGCGTCCGCGTGAGCTGCACGAATTGCAGGCCGCCGCTGCCGTCGGACAGATGGGGCTGGTGCAGATGTACGAGACCAAGCTGCGCAAGTACGCACTGGGCAGTGCGCAGGTGCTGCTGACCCACGCCGACATGGCCGACCGCGAACGCTATCTGAATGCCCGGGTGACGCTGCTGACGCTGCTCAAGCAGGCCATCGTGCCCGTCATCAACGAGAACGACACGGTGGTGAACGACGAAATCCGCTTTGGCGACAACGACACGTTGGCGGCTCTGGTGGCCAATCTGGTGGTGGCCGATCTGCTCATCATCCTCACCGACCAGCCGGGCTTCTACACCGCCGACCCGCGCAAGGACCCGCATGCGCAGAAGGTGGAGACCGCCCGCGCGGGCGATCCATCGCTGGAGCAGATGGCCGGGGGCGCGGGCAGTGCCGTGGGCACGGGCGGCATGCTCACCAAGATTCTGGCGGCCAGGCGCGCCGCCCGTTCCGGGGCCAGTACCCTGATTGCCTGGGGGCGTGAGCCGGACGTGCTGCCGCGCCTGCTGCTGGGGCAGGAGCACATCGGTTCGCTGCTGGTGGCCCCGCTGCACAAATTGCAGGCGCGCAAACAGTGGATTGCCGATCACCTGCAAGTGCATGGCGCGGTGGTGATTGATGCGGGTGCGGTGCTCAAGCTCACACAAGAAGGCAAGAGCCTGTTGCCCATTGGCATGGTGGCCGTCAAGGGGCGTTTCAGCCGGGGCGATGTCATCTCCATTCAGGCCGAAAATGGCCGCGAAGTGGCGCGCGGTCTGGCCAACTACAACCAGAAGGAAGCCCGCCTGCTGTGCCGCCATGCCTCGACCGACATCGAAACCCTGCTGGGCTATGTGGCCGAGAACGAAATGGTGCACCGCGACAATCTGGTGCTGGTCTGAAGTTTGTCGAAACCCGGAGCCTGAATATGACCGATTCCCCTACCGATATGGCCGACAGCGAAGCCCTGGTGCAGGCCCTGCAACACGCGCTGCAACAGCACACCGGCGCGCCGGTGCAGCTTTTGCAGACGCACATTTCCTGGGTGCTGCTGGCGGGCGACTGTGCCTACAAGCTGAAAAAACCCGTGCGCTTTCCGTTCCTGGATTTCTCCACCCCGGCACTGCGCCAGCACTTCTGCGAAGAAGAGGTGCGCCTGAACCGCCGCCTCGCGCCCGAACTGTATCTGGACGTGCTGCCCGTGCAGGGCACGCCAGCGGCTCCGCGCCTGTCGCTTTCCGCCGCAGATGCCAGCCCTGATGCCCATCCCGAGGAGGTCGCCAGCATCGACCATCTGGTGCGTATGCGCCGCTTTGCCGCCGACAGTCTGCTGAGCGAGCGCGTGCAGCAGGGGCTGGCCGGGCAGGACGACATGCGCGTGCTGGCGCAGCGGTTGGCCGCCTTCCACCAGTCCCTGCCCGGCACGCCGCCCGAAGCCGCCTACGGCAGTCCGGCCCTGGTGCTGGAAGAAGTGCTGAAAGTCTTGCAGCCGCTGGACACTTCGGCATTCTCCGCTTCCGTGCCCCAATGGCGCGGCTGGGTGCAGGGCCAGGCGCAGCGTCTGCAAGCCGTCTGGCAGCAACGCCGCGATGCGGGCTGGGTGCGGGAATGCCACGGCGATCTGCACCTGGGCAATGTCGTGAAGCTGGCCGATACCGTCACCGCCTTCGACTGCATCGACTTTCAGCCCGCCATGCGCTGGATCGACGTGGCCAACGACGTGGCCTTCTTGACCATGGACTTGCAGGTGCAGGGCCGCCCCGATCTGGCCGCCGGGTTCATGGACGATTACCTGCAAGCCAGTGGCGATTACGACGCGCTGGCCACCTGGCGGTTCTACGAAGTCTATCGCGCCCTGGTGCGGGCCATGGTGGCGCAGCTCTCCTGTGGCGGCACAGACCCGCAAGCGGGTCTGCCCTATGCGCAGTGGCTCGATCGCGCCACCGGCAGCCAACTGCCCCAGCCCCGGCTGGTGCTGATGCACGGCGTGTCCGGCTCCGGCAAGTCCACGGTGGCACGGCAGTGGCTGGAGCACAGCGGCGCAGTGCGCGTGCGATCCGACGTGGAGCGCAAACGCCTGTTCGGCCTGGAAGCCGGGCAAAACTCGCAGGCGCAGGGGCTGGACATCTACACCGCCGAAGCCACCACCCAAACCTTTGCCCGCTTGCAGCAGGTCGCCCGCACCGCCTTGCAGGGCGGCTACCCCGTGGTGATCGATGCTGCGTTTCTGCGCCAGAGCGAGCGGCAGAACTTCCGGCAACTGGCCGACGCGCTGGGCGTGCCCTTCACCATTCTGGACTGCGATGCCGACGAAGCCACGCTGGTGCAGCGCGTGCAGGCGCGCCAGCAGCAGGGCCACGATGCGTCGGAAGCCACCGCCCAGGTGCTGGCGCAGCAACTGCGCCAGCGCGAGCCGCTCACCCCGCAGGAACAGCCCTTTGCCGTGCGTGTGGACACCACCCGCACCGCACCCGCCCAAGCCGTGCAGCGGCTGCTGGAACCACAGGGCTGAACCATGCACACCGCACCGCCCACCATCGACCCCGTGGCCACCGCCCGCTGGCAGCGCGTCAGCCCCGCCAGCAGCCCGTGGCTGCACGAGGAAGTGGGCCAGCGCATGCAGGAGCGGTTGCAGTGGATTGTGCGCAACCCGCAACTCTGGTGCGACTGGGAGCCGGTGCGCGGCGGAGCGCAAACCCATGAGCTGGTGGCGCAACGCTACCCCAAGGCGCAGTGCCACATCGTCGAGCGCGACCCCGGCCACCAGCAGGCGGCCCGCAGCCGCTGGCAGCCATCGGGCTGGAGCCAGTGGTTGCGCCGCCACCCCGGCGTGCAGTTCGACCTGCCCGCCCCACGCAGCCTGGACATGCTCTGGTCGAACATGGGTCTGCACCTGGAGGCCGACCCGCAGCAATTGCTGCAAACCTGGGCATCCCTGGTCAAGCCCGAAGGCTTCGTGATGTTCTCCTGCCTGGGGCCGGACACCGTGCAGCAACTGCGCGATCTGTATGCCGCGCAGGGCTGGCCCCCCGCCGGACACCAGTTCACCGACATGCACGACCTGGGCGACATGCTGGTGCAACACGGCTTTGCCGAGCCAGTGATGGACATGGAGCGCATCCACCTGCAATACGCCGATCCGGCCCGGCTCTGGCAGGAATTGCGCGAACTGGGCCGCAACTTCCACCCGCAACGCTTTGCCGGACTGCGCACCCCGCGCTGGCGGCAACGGCTGGAAGCGGCACTGGCCGCCAGCGTCGCCCCGTCCCAGCCCGTCACCCTCACTTTTGAAATCATCTACGGCCACGCCTTCCGGGCACCGCCCAAGGCCACCGTGCAGCCGCAGTCCAGCATCGCGCTGGAAGACATGCGCTCCATGTTGCAGCGCAAACGCTGACCGGGCACTAAAATGGCCCGATACATGCCACTGCCCGCCAGTGGCCACCTTGCCATTCATAACCGCAGACACACCATGATTACCCTGGCACTCTCCAAGGGGCGCATCTTCGACGAAACCCTGCCCATGCTGGCCGCAGCGGGCATTGAGGTTCTGGAAGACCCGGACAAATCCCGCAAACTCATTCTGCCCACCAACCGCGCCGATCTGCGCGTGGTGCTGGTGCGCGCCAGCGACGTGCCCACCTATGTGGAATACGGCGGCGCGGACATCGGCGTGGCGGGCAAGGATTCGCTCATCGAGCACGGTGGCCACGGCCTCTATCAGCCGCTGGACTTGCAGATCGCCAAGTGCCGCGTCAGTGTTGCCGTACCGCGCGACTTCGACTACGCCCACGCCGTGCGTCAGGGCGCGCGCCTGCGCGTGGCCACCAAATACACGCACATTGCCCGCGAATTCTTTGCCCGCAAAGGCGTACACGTCGATCTGGTCAAGCTCTACGGCAGCATGGAACTGGCCCCGCTCACCGGCATGGCCGATGCCATTGTCGATCTGGTCTCCACCGGCAACACCCTGCGCGCCAACAACCTGGTGGAAGTCGAGCACATCATGGACATCAGCTCCCAGCTCATCGTCAATCAGGCTGCCCTGCGGCTCAAGCAGGCCGCCATGCGCCCGCTGATCGACACCTTCGCTGCGGCCACCGCCCCCGTCGCCACCGTTTGAGAGAGCCACTCCATGACCCTGCAAGCCCGCCCCCTGCGCCTTTCCACGCAATCGCCCGACTTTGAAACCCGGTTCCAGCAACGCCTGCACTGGTCGGCCGACACCGATGCAGAAATCGAAAACCGCGTTGCCGACATCCTCGCTGCCGTGCAGCAGGAAGGTGATGCCGCCGTGCTGCGCTTCACCGAACGCTTCGATGGCATGGCCGCGCCAAGCCTGCACGAACTGGAACTGACCCAGGCGGAACTGAAAGCCGCCTTCGATGCCTTGCCCGATGCCCAGCGGCACGCGCTGGAATTCGCTGCCGCCCGCATCCGCAGCTACCACGAAGCCCAGAAAAAAGCCTCGGGCGAAAGCTGGAGCTACCGCGATGCCGATGGCAGTCTGCTGGGCCAGAAAGTCACCCCGCTCGATCGCGTTGGCATCTACGTGCCCGGTGGCAAGGCCGCCTACCCCAGCAGCGTGCTGATGAACGCCCTGCCAGCGCATGTGGCCGGAGTCGGCGAGATCATCATGGTCGTGCCAACCCCGCGTGGCGAGAAAAACCAGCTGGTGCTGGCCGCCGCGTATGTGGCCGGCGTGAGCCGCGCCTTCACCATTGGCGGCGCACAGGCCGTGGCGGCCCTCGCCTATGGCACGCAGACTGTGCCGCGCGTGGACAAAATCACCGGCCCCGGCAATGCCTACGTTGCCAGCGCGAAAAAGCGCGTGTTCGGGCTGGTCGGCATCGACATGATCGCCGGCCCCAGCGAAATCCTCGTGCTGGCCGATGGCTCCACGCCCGCCGACTGGGTGGCGATGGATTTGTTCAGCCAGGCAGAACACGACGAACTCGCGCAGAGCATCCTGCTCTCGCCCGATGCCGACTACCTCGACCGCGTGCAGGCTGAAATCGACCGCCTGCTGCCCACCCTGCCGCGTGCCGAAATCATTGCCAAAAGCCTCAACGGACGCGGCGCGCTCATCCACACCCGCAGCATGGAAGAAGCCTGCGAGATCAGCAACCGCATTGCCCCCGAACACCTGGAAGTCTCCAGCAACGAACCCCACCGCTGGGAGCCGCTGCTGCGGCACGCCGGAGCCATCTTCCTGGGAGCCTATACCAGCGAAAGCCTGGGCGACTACTGCGCCGGCCCCAACCACGTCCTGCCTACCAGCGGCACGGCCCGCTTCAGCTCGCCGCTGGGCGTGCTGGACTTCCAGAAGCGCAGCAGCATCATCGAAGTCAGCCGTGAAGGCGCGCAGAAACTCGGCAAGGTTGCCCACATTCTGGCCGAAGGCGAAGGCTTGCAGGCGCACGGGCAGGCCGCCGTGTTGCGACTGGATGCCGACAGCCGCTGACGCGGCATTCTTCTGACCCTCACCGCCCCACGCCCATGCTGATCGACTTCTTCTACGCCCTTCGTGCCGCCAAACTGCCCGTCTCGGTCAAGGAGTTTCTGGCCCTGCTCGAAGCCCTGCATGCAGGCGTGGTGGGGCCGCGCTCTGCCGATGCCTGGAGCATCGACGACCTGTACTACCTGGCGCGCACCGTGCTGGTCAAGGACGAAAAGCACTTCGACAAGTTCGACCGTGCGTTTGGCGCGTACTTCAAGGGCGTGGAACAGGTCGTGGGCGATACCAGGGACATTCCCGAAGACTGGCTGCGCCAGATGCTGGAAAAACACCTCAGCCCGGAAGAACTGGCCGCCATCGAGAAAATGGGCTGGGACGAGCTGATGGAAACCCTCAGGAAACGCCTGGAAGAACAACAGGGGCGGCACGAAGGCGGCAACAAATGGATTGGCACAGGCGGAACCTCCCCGTTCGGGCACGGCGGCCACAACCCGCAGGGCATCCGCATCGGCGGAAAAAGCCGCAACCGCACCGCCGTCAAAGTCTGGGAAGCGCGCAACTACCGCGACTACGACGACAGTCAGGAGCTGGGCACGCGCAACATCAAGGTTGCCTTGCGGCGGCTGCGCAAGTTTGCCCGCGCCGGGGGCGATCTGGAACTGGACTTGCCCGACACCATCCGCGCCACCGCTGCCAACGCAGGCTGGCTCGATCTGAAGATGGTTCCCGAACGCCGCAACAACGTCAAGGTGCTGTTGCTGATGGACGTGGGCGGCACGATGGACGCGCACATTGCCCGCGTGGAAGAACTGTTCTCGGCGGCCAAGGCCGAATTCAAGCACCTGGAGTTCTACTACTTCCACAACTGCGTCTATGACTTCGTCTGGCGCAACAACAAACGCCGCTTTGCCGAAAAGTTCGAGACCTGGGACATCATCCGCAAATACAACAAGGACTACAAACTCGTGTTCGTCGGCGATGCCATGATGAGTCCGTTTGAAATCCTGCACATTGGCGGCAGCGTCGAATACAACAACCCCGAACCCGGCGCGGAATGGCTCTCGCGCCTGACCCACGCCTTCCCGCAGCACGCCTGGATCAACCCCGAGCCGCAGGCCTACTGGCAGTACCAGGAAAGCACCTCCATCATCCAGCGGCTCATGAGCCAGCGCATGTACCCGCTCACCCTCAAGGGGCTGGAAGAAGCCATGCGGCTTCTCTCCAAATAAGCCGTTTCGCCCAGCCACCGGAGCCGCCATGAAAGACCTGCCTGCCGACTCCCGCCCCCGCGAAAAACTGCTCACACGCGGCGCATCCGCCCTCAGCAACGCCGAACTGCTGGCCATCCTGCTGCGCACCGGTCTGCCGGGGCAGGGTGTGCTGGCATTGGCGCAATCGCTGCTGCAAGCCCAGCAAGTGCAGGGCACAGGTGGATTTGGCGGACTGACGGCACTGCTGCACGCCAGCCCGGCCGATCTGGCACGCATCAAGGGACTGGGGCCTGCCAAGCGGGCGGAAATTCTGGCCGTCATGGAACTGGCGCGCCGCGCACTGGCCGAGCAATTGCAGCAGGGCAGCACGCTCAACTCCCCGCAGGCCATGCGCCAGTACCTGCAAGCACATCTGGCACACAAACCGCACGAGATTTTTGCCGTGCTCTTTCTCGACAGCCAGTTGCGGCTGATCGCCCTCGAAGAACTGTTTCGCGGCACACTCACCCAGACCAGCGTGTATCCCCGCGAAATCGCCCTGCGCGCCCTGCACCACCACGCCCACGCCATCGTGCTGGCACACAACCACCCCAGCGGCCAGGTACAACCCTCGCAGGCCGACCTGCAAATCACCCGCCGCATCCAGGATGCCATGAACCTGCTGGACATCCAGGTCATCGACCACCTGATTGTCGCCAGAGGCCAGAGCCTGTCGATGGCGGAGCGGGGGATGATGTGAGCAGTGGCTTCGCGCCCCCTACAATGCGGGCAAACGCAACAGCAACCCCTTGGGGATTCCAAATATGAGCATCAAGAGCGACAAATGGATCCGCCGCATGGCGCAGGAGCACGGCATGATCGAGCCGTTCGAGCCGGGGCAGGTGCGCCAGGTGGATGGGCAGAAGATCATCAGCTACGGCACCAGCAGCTACGGCTACGACATTCGCTGCGCGCGTGAATTCAAGGTGTTCACGAACATCCACAGCACGGTGGTCGATCCGAAGAATTTCGACGAGAAAAGCTTTGTCGATTTCGAGGACGACTACTGCATCATTCCGCCCAACAGCTTCGCGCTGGCGCGCACCGTCGAGTATTTCCGCATTCCGCGCAATGTGCTGACGATCTGCCTGGGCAAGAGCACCTATGCCCGCTGCGGCATCATCGTCAATGTCACCCCGTTCGAGCCGGAATGGGAGGGCTTTGTGACGCTGGAGTTTTCCAACACCACGCCACTGCCTGCCAAGATTTATGCGGGCGAGGGCTGTGCCCAGGTGCTGTTCTTCGAGGGCGACGAGCCGCCCGAAGTCAGCTACAAGGATCGGGGCGGCAAGTACCAGGGACAGCACGGTGTGACCCTGCCGCGCACCTGACGGGTGCAGGTGCGTGCCCCTGCAACGGGCACGCTGTCGATTTTTTCTCCGGCTTTTCTTTTTTCCGCCTGCCACAGGCTGCTCACGATGGACAATTCCCCTCCCGCCCGCAAACCCGGTCGCCTTTCCCTGCCCGCCGGTTCGGTGCGCAAGCCCGCATCTGCACCCGATCGCGCCCCCAGGGCAGCGAAGAACAGCGCGCCTCCCAAGCCGCGCTCGAATGTCTATCATGCACCGCCTGCGCCGAAGGCCGGGGTGGCATCGGTGCGGCCACCCGTGGCGAGGGTTGCGCCACAGCCCGTGCGCCCAGCCGCGCCTGCCGATGGCTCCTCGCGCCTGAACAAGCGCATGGCCGACATGGGGCTGTGTTCGCGGCGCGAGGCCGATGAGTGGATTGCCAATGGCTGGGTGCGCGTCAATGGCGAGGTGGCGCAGATGGGCCAGCGGGTGCTGCCCCAGGATGCCATTCGCGTGGACCGTCGCGCCAACGAGCAAAAGAGCAGCCAGGTCACATTCCTGCTGCACAAGCCGGTGGGCTATGTCAGTGCCCAGGCCGAAGATGGTCACACCCCCGCTGCCAGCCTGCTCACCGCCGAGAATCGCTGGCGCGAGGATGCCAGCCCGGTGCGCTTTCATCCCAGCCAGTGGCGCGGTCTGGCCCCGGCCGGGCGGCTGGACATCGATTCCACCGGCCTGCTGGTGCTGACCCAGGATGGCGTGGTGGCACGGCAGATCATTGGCGAACACAGCGAGATCGACAAGGAGTATCTGGTGCGCGTGGAATATGCCAGCCCCCAGGGCATGGTGCAGCAGAATGTGCAGGGGGTGTTTCCGGCGCGGTCGCTGGCTTTGTTGCGCCATGGCCTGTCACTGGACGAGCAGCCGCTGTTGCCCGCCGAGGTGACATGGCAGAACCCGGAGCAGTTGCGTTTTGTGTTGCGCGAAGGCAAGAAACGCCAGATTCGCCGCATGTGCGAGCAGGTCGGGCTGCATGTGGTGGGCCTCAAGCGCATCCGCATTGGGCGTGTGCTGCTGGGCAATCTGCCCAAGGGGCAGTGGCGGTATCTGGCGGAGGATGAGCGGTTCTAGGGGGAATGGCACTTACTTAGGCCTGTTTCCCGTCATTCCGGGCTTGACCCGGCAATCCAGTGACAAAGCAAGCCAAGAGAAACGAACGTGTTTTTCCTCCATGTCGTCACTGGATTCAGGCTTTCGCCGGAATGACGGCGTTAAGTAAGCAGCATTCGTTCCAGGGGGTGAATCTGAATGATGACACGCCCTGAATCCGTGGCCCTTTTCCTGCTGCTTCATCGGGTTGTCATACGGGGCTGATGTAATGCGCCCTGTCCCAAACAGCCAAATATCATCTTTGGCATGGTTATTGCTTTTTCATTGCCGTGGCGTGCGAATAGAAACATTGTGTTTCTTTGTGGCACTTTTGGCATGGATTGCTTTCCATGAAGGGGTGTTTATGAATAAAGGAGACCGGGTCATGACCTCAAACAAAGTCAATCGCTTCACCTTTGACAAACACAGCGTGGTGCTGTTCTCGGCACTGGTGCTGGCAGGGGCTTCCTCTGCGGGCACCAATGCCGCCCGCACGGGTGCTGCCCAGGCCAGCCTGTCGGCTCCCGTGGCGCAGACCGTGAGCGTTGCAGCGGCTGCGGCATTGCCCCAGCGTCTGGGCCAGGCCGGTACGCGCCGCGCAGACTGACGGCCCGTGGCACGGTGGCGCACCGGTTGGGGTGTGTCGCTGTAGCGGGGCGGCGGCATGCCGCCTGCCGAATCCCGCAAAAACTACCGCCATGTGGCGTGCAAGCCGTGGGAAAATAGCATTCTTTCGTGTGGAGGCGGAGCTGGAGACACCGGCCCGTACACCGCACCCCCAATGCCCCCGATTCGCCAACCCGATTGCTGACTGAATGACCAACACCCTGAACGAAACCTCCGCCAAACGCCAGACCTCTGCCATCCAGGCCGCCATCGTCGAGGGACTGGAAGACATCAAGGCACAGGACATCCGCATTTTCGACACCACCGCCCTGTCGCCCCTGTTCGAGCGGGTGGTGATTGCCAGTGCAACGTCCTCGCGCCAGACCAAGGCTCTGGCGGCCAGCGTGCGCGACAAGCTGTGCGAGGCTGGTTTCCCCAAGCCCCGCACCGAGGGAGAGGAAAACGGCGAGTGGATCATTGTCGATTGCGGCGTGGCCGTGGTGCACATCATGCAGCCCGCCATCCGGGCCTATTACCGGCTGGAAGAAATCTGGGGCGACAAGCCCCTCAAGGCATCCAAGCCCCGTGCTCCCCGCAAGACCGCCAGCACAGCCGCAGGCACTGAAGAAGCCGCTGATGGCACAATCGCTGCCCAACCCGCCGCCAGGAAAACCGCCAGCCGCAAAACCACTGCGGCCCGCAAGACCACCACTCGCAAGACCCCGGCAAGCAAGACCACAGCGCGAAAAAAGCCTGTGGCTGCCAATGTGCCTCCCACCGATGCGGCCGATCCGGCAGTCTGATGCCACGGTGCAATTGGCTGGTGTGAACAGCCCTTCATTGCCATGCGCAAGCTGATGATCGTGGCCGTGGGCCAGAAAATCCCGGCCTGGGCGCAGCAGGGCTATGATGAATACGCCAAGCGGTTCCCGGCAGACATGCGGCTGGAAATTCGGCTGGTCAAGACCGAGCCGCGCACTGGTGGCAAGACCACGGCGCAATTGATGACTGCCGAACGCGAGCGGCTGGAAGCGGCCATTCCGCGCGATGCCTACCGGGTGGTGCTGGACGAACGCGGCCAGACCCACACCACGCTGTCCCTCTCCAGCCGCCTGAAGGAATGGCGTGCGGGTGGGGCCGATGTGGTGTTTCTGATTGGTGGCCCCGACGGACTGGACCCGGCTTTGCGGGCATCGGCCCATGAGCGCGTGCGCCTGTCCGACTTGACGCTGCCGCACGCACTGGTACGGGTGCTGCTGGCAGAACAGCTCTACCGCGCCTGGTCGGTGCTGGCCAACCACCCCTATCACCGGGAGTGAGGCAGACCTTCCCTGGCAGCGATACAGTGGCTGCTGGCGGGTTTGTATCCGTCCGGTCTGTTTTCTGAATCCTGAAAAAGGTTGCTCCGATGCCCTTCATTTACCTTGCCTCGCAAAGCCCCCGGCGCAGCCAGTTGCTGGCGCAGATCGGCGTGGCGCACCGGCTGCTGTTGCCCCTGCCCACCGAGCTGGATGCCGCCGAGCAACTGGAGGCCGAGCAGCCGGGCGAAGCACCGCGCGACTACGTGCTGCGGGTGACGGGGCTGAAGCTGCAAGCCGCTCGCCAACGCGCCCAGGCACGCGGGCTGGAAGTCGCGCCGATTCTCTGTGCCGATACCACCGTGGCACTGGATGCACAAATTCTGGGCAAGCCTTCCGATGCTGAGGCGGTACGCACCATGCTGGTGCAATTGTCTGGCCAGACCCACGATGTGTTCACGGCCGTGGCTGTGGAACATCAGGGGCAGGTGCGGCAGGCCCTTTCGCACTCGCGGGTGCAGTGCGCCCGCCTGGATGCCGCTGCCATCGAGCGTTATGTGCACAGTGGCCAGTGGCAGGGCAAGGCTGGCGGCTACGGCATTCAGGGGCTGGCGGCCACGTTTGTGCAGCAGATCAGCGGCAGTTATTCCGGCATCATGGGCCTGCCGCTGTTCGAGACGGCGCAGTTGCTGGAAGCATTCGGCTACCCCGTGGGCCATGATCTGTTGCAGACTTCTGCCCCTGTGGAGGCCGCATGAACCGCAGCGATTCCCCCCGTGCCGATGCCGCAGCGCAGGCCGAGCCGCTCCACACCCAGGCCGATACTGCACAGGACATCCTCATCAACTGGTCGCCCCAGGAAACCCGCGTGGCCGTGGTGGAAAACGGCATGGTGCAGGAAATCCACCTGGAGCGCACGCTGGAGCGCGGGCTGGTGGGCAACATCTATCTGGGCAAGGTCTCGCGCGTGCTGCCAGGTATGCAGTCGGCCTTTGTGGACATTGGCCTGGAGCGCGCCGCCTTTTTGCATGTCGCCGATGTCTGGCAACGCCTGCCCGAAGGCGTGACCTTTGCCACACGGCGGCTGGAGCCGGTCAGGCCCATCGAGAAACAGGTGTTCGAGGGCCAGAGCCTGCTGGTGCAGGTCATCAAAGACCCGATTGGCAAAAAAGGCGCGCGGCTGTCCACCCAGATCAGCATTGCCGGGCGTTCGCTGGTGTTCCTGCCCCAGGACGAACACATTGGCGTATCGCAAAAAATCCCCCAGCCCGAGCGCGATGTCCTGCGCGACCGCGTGCAGCAACTCGTGCAGCAGCACACCCCGGTGCAGCAGCGCGGCGGAGGCTTCATCGTGCGCACCAATGGCGAAGACTCCAGCGATGCCGAATTGCTGGAAGACATCCGCTACCTGCGCAAAACCTGGCAAAAAATCCGCAGCGAAGCCCTGAAGCAACCCGCCACCAGCCTGCTGCACCAGGATTTGAGCCTGTTGCAGCGGGTACTGCGCGATCTGGTCTCCGAGCACACCCACAGCGTCAGCATCGACTCGCGCGAACAGCATGGCCTGCTGCACGCCTTCGGGGCGGAATACATGCCCGCTGCCGCGCAGAAACTGCGCCGCTATCAGGGCGAGCGGCCCATCTTCGACCTGTACAACGTGGACGAGGAAATCAACCGCGCGCTGGGTCGGCGCGTGGAACTCAAGTCCGGCGGCTACCTCATCATCGACCAGACCGAGGCCCTGACCACCATCGACGTGAACACCGGTGGCTATGTGGGCGCACGCAACTTCGACGACACCATCTTCAAGACCAACCTGGAAGCCGCACAGGCCATTGCGCGGCAACTGCGCATACGCAACCTGGGCGGCATCATCGTGGTCGATTTCATCGACATGGTGCGCACCGAACACCAGCAGGCCGTCTTGCAGGAATTCCGCCGCCAACTGGCACGCGACCGCGTCAAGACCACCGTGTGCGAATTCTCCCCGCTGGGCCTGGTGGAGATGACGCGCAAGCGCACCCGCGAATCGCTGGCACGCACCCTCACCCAGCCCTGCGAAGTGTGCGCGGGCACCGGCGAAGTCAAGACCGCCCGCAGCGTCTGCTACGAAATCCTGCGCGAAATCCTGCGCGAAGCGCGGCAATTCAGCCCACGTGAAATCAAGGTACTGGCCGCGCCGGAAGTCATCGAGCTGTTTCTCGACGAAGAAAGCCAGTACCTGGCCAGCCTCTCGGACTTCATCGCCAAGCCCATTGCCCTGGTCGCCGAGGCGACGCTGGCCCCCGATCGCTATGATATTGTGCTGATTTAAGACCACATGTCAGCCCGACCCATGACCCGGAAAGAAAGTCCCCCGATGGAAGCCTTCAAGAAATACCGCATCTCCCCCAAGAACACCCTCAAGGACATCGACCCTTCCGACAAGCCCTTCTCGTTCGGCACCAAGAAAGACGAGCTGCAACGCCTGGACGAACTGGCCGTGGAACTGGACGATTTGCAGAACACCCTGTACGCGGGCAAACGCCGCAAGGTGCTGCTGATCCTGCAAGGGCTGGACACCAGCGGCAAGGATGGCACCATTCGCTGGGTGTTCTCGCGCACCTCGCCACTGGGCGTACACGTTGCCGCCTTCAAGGCCCCCAGCGAGCGCGAACGCGCCCATGACTTCCTCTGGCGTTGCCATGCCGTCGTCCCTGCCAATGGCGAGCTGACCGTCTGGAACCGCAGCCACTACGAAGACGTACTGGTGCCCCCGGTGGAAGGCTGGATCGACAAGGCCGAAACCCAACGCCGCTACGGCCACATCAACGACTTTGAACGCCTGCTGAGCGAAACCGGCACCACCATCGTCAAGTGCATGCTGCACATCAGCAACGAAGAACAGCGCGAACGCCTGCAAGACCGCCTGAAAGACCCCGGCAAGAACTGGAAGTTTGCCGCCGACGACCTCTCCACCCGTGCCAAGTGGAACGACTACCAGCGCGCCTACGAACAGGCATTGCAGGCCACTTCCACCCCGCACGCCCCCTGGTATGTGATTCCGGCCAACAGCAAACGCCACCGCAACCTGATGGTCGCCCAACTGCTGGTGCAGACCCTGCGCGACATGAAACTGCGCCTGCCCCCGCCCAATCTGGCGTTCAAGGACCTGGTGGTGAATTGACATCCTCCCCTGCCAAAATGCAGGGGACTCCCGTTTCACCGAACCGCGCCGATGCCTCAAAAAGACACAGGACTTACCGCTTCTCCACAGGCTGACACCGCCAGTCCGGCGGCCAGTACGTTGCGCGCAGCGTTCACGTCCCGGTCGTGGTGTTCTCCACATTCCGGGCACGTCCACTGCCGCACATTCAAAGACATTTTCGGCATCGTGTATCCGCAGTCCGAACAGCGTTTGGACGATGGATACCACTTGTCTATGCCTACCAGTAGTTTGGCAACCTTGAGCTTGGCTTTTCTTCGTCGGTTCGAGCCTTTGGTTTTCTTTGCAAGACGGCGTTGCAGCTTTGCTAGCTTCGCCTGGTTCTTGCGGTATGTGTTGGGTGCAGCGACTTTCTCGCCGGTGGAGAGGATGGCGAAGTGAGTCAGGCCCAGATCAATACCTACCTTGCCGGATGCTTCAGGCTTCGCGGCCACGGCATCGTCACACAGCAGACTGACGAAGTAGCAGCCTGCCGTGTCTTTGGAAACCGTGACGGTGGTGACCTTGGCAGCCTTGGGAATCGGGCGCGACCAGCGAATGTCCAGCGGAGCATCCATCTTCGCCAGCTTCAAGGCCGAGCCGTCCCAGCGAAATGCGCTGGTGGTGTATTCGGCAGACTGTTTACCGTCCTTGCGCCTGAACTGCGGGTAGCGGGCACGCTTGGCGAAGAAAT
>NZ_FQUZ01000057.1 GCF_900129055.1 Lampropedia hyalina DSM 16112 | reverse complement strand
CAGCAAGAAGAGCTGAGGCAGAGGCTGGAGCAGGTGCAGGGCCAGTTGGAGGGGGAGCGTCAGCAGGGCCGGGAGCGAGAGGAGCAGGTGAGGCGGCGAGTGCGGGAGCTGGAGGAGCAGAGCCGGGCCTTGCGCCAGAGCTGGTCATGGCGCATCACCTCTCCCTTGCGTCTGACTCTGGATTGTATCTGGTGGCCCTTTTTGCGGGTCATGAGAAAAGTGCTGGGCAATCCAGCACTCAGCCGAGCCATCAACCAGATGGTGTTGCGCTATCCTGGATTGCACCGCAGGCTCAGAACCGTGGCGGTTCAGAAAGGCTTCATGAGTGCCGTTCCGGAGCATGGGCGGGCTGGGCAGCATGTTCCCTATGCAGGAACGGTTTCCAACGGGTTGCAAACCCAGCCATTGACACCGCGCGCGCAGGTTTTTCACGAAAAACTCCAGCGGGCCATTCAATACCAAAAATCCATCCATTCTTGAAACATGCGCATTGTTCTTGATATGCAGCCTGCCCAAAGCCACAGTCGCTTCAGGGGCATCGGTCGCCACACCATCGATCTTGCCAAGGCGATTGTTCGCAACCGCAAGGAACATGAAATTCTGTTGGTGTTGAATGGCATGATGCCGGAAACAGTGCCTTTCATTCGAGATAGTTTTGCAGGCTTACTGCCACAGAGGCAAATTCTCGTCTGGAAGGCGGCGGCTCCTGTCAAGGCATCGAATTCAGCCAATCAGTTGCGCAGAAAAGTAGCCCAATACACCAGAGAGGCATTCATTCAGCAGCTGGAGCCAGACTTCATCTATGTGTTCAGCATGTTCGAAGGGCATGAAGATGATGCCGTACAAACCATTGGTACATTCTTTGATGGCCAACGTGTTGTTGTGTCATTTCACGATGCCATTCCGCTGATTCAGTCGGATATTTACCTAGAGCCTGATCGCAGCTACAAGCATTTTTATATGGAACAGCTGGCAGAAACCCGCAAGGCCTGCCTGTTGATGGCCATTTCCGAATC
This sequence comes from Lampropedia hyalina DSM 16112, assembly GCF_900129055.1. Taxonomy (GTDB): domain Bacteria; phylum Pseudomonadota; class Gammaproteobacteria; order Burkholderiales; family Burkholderiaceae_C; genus Lampropedia; species Lampropedia hyalina. The sequence continues at coordinate 2,287 of NZ_FQUZ01000057.1, read as the reverse complement.
TGCCATGCAGGAAGCGGTGGATTATTTCCAATATCCCAAGGATCGAATTCTCAATATCTCTTCTGCGGTTGCCGATATTTTCAAGAAAAAGGACATTGCCCCCGAGGATGAAAAAACCCTGTTTCGTCGCCTTGCGATTCACCGGCCCTATATATTGTATTCTGGTGCCAGCGACGAACGAAAAAACCACCTGGGCCTGATAGAAGCCTATGCCAGATTGCCTGCTCATTTGCGCGAGGATTACCATCTGGTGCTGGCAGGCGGAATGCCTGAGATACACAGAAACCGTTTCGAGGAGCATGTCAAGAAACTGGGCCTGGGCGCAGACGAGGTTATTTTCACGGGGCGGCTGACCGACGATGAATTCGTACTCCTGTACAACCGCTGCCACCTGTATGTCTTTCCTTCATTGCACGAAGGATTTGGCTTGCCCGTGCTGGAAGCCATGTCCTGTGGCGCGGCGGCCATTGGCTCCAACACCACCAGCATCCCGGAGGTGATTGGCTGGGAGCGTGCTCTGTTCGATCCCCACAGCGTGGATGCCATTTGCCACAAAATGCAAGAGGCTCTGACCGATGCGGATTTTTACCGGGCACTGAAGCAGCGTGCCCTGGAGCGGGCCTTCTTGTTCTCGTGGGACAAAAGTGCGTGCCGCATCATCGCTGCGCTGGAGCAGGAGCAGGCATCCCGAGCCGCTGATCGGGCCCAAGCATCGAATGCCGAAGCTCCCCAGTCACGCTGGGTTCGGCAGATTGCACAGCAGGTAGCTTCCTCGGCACAGGGCAGCGATCCGGCATGCTTCAATTTGGCGGCAACGGCACAAACCCTGGCTTACAACGCAGGGGCTGAAACCCGACAGCTGCTGCTGGATATCTCCGAACTGGTTCAGAAGGATGCACGCACCGGCATTCAGCGTGTGGTGCGCAGCATTTTGCGCGAGTGGCTGCAAAACCCGCCAGCAGGCTACCAGATCGAACCTGTGTATGCCACGGCCAGCCAAGGCTATCGGTATGCGCGCCAGTACACAGCGGCCTTTCAGGGCCACGATGCGTCGCAAGGCCAGGATGACCCCATCGATTGGGCCCACGGGGATATCTTCTTCGCACTGGACTTCCAGCCTGAAGTCACCGTGGTGCACCAGCAGTTCTACCAACAACTGCGCGATGATGGGGTGATCGTCAATTTCCTGCTTTACGACCTTCTGAGTCTGCAAATGCCCCATTATTTTGCCCCCGAGGCAGAAGATAATTTTGGCCGCTGGCTGGAAGTGGCCGCTGCTGCGGATCGGCTGGTCTGCATTTCACAGGCAGTGGCCGCAGATGCACCCGAATGGATTGCCCCCTCGCGGCTCAGCAGCCCCCGTGCACTGGATATTGCATGGTTCCATTTGGGGGCTGACGTGGCAAGCTCCAGCCCGAGCACCGGCCTGCCCGATGATGCCCATCGTCTATTGGCCACCCTGCAAGGCCAGACCAACTTCCTGATGGTCAGTACGCTGGAGCCCCGCAAGGGCCATGCACAGGTGCTCAAAGCGTTCGAGCAGTTGTGGCGGGAAGGATCCGATGCCAACCTCATTCTGGTTGGAAAGCAGGGATGGATGGTGGACGGATTGGTGCGCAGAATCCGTGCCCATGCCCAGTTTGGCAAGCACCTGCACTGGCTGGAAGGCATCAGCGATGAATACCTGCAAAAAATCTATGCGTGTAGCACCTGCCTGATTGCCGCTTCATACGGCGAAGGCTTTGGTCTGCCATTGATCGAGGCCGCCCAGCACCGCATTGCGATCATGGCGCGCGACATCCCCGTGTTCCGGGAAATCGCAGGCGAGCATGTCAGCTATTTCGATGCGGCCGATGCCCGAACATTGGCGGCTGCCCTACAGCAATGGATGGGTCAGTATCAGGAAGGAAAAGCACCTTTGCCCGATGCCATGCCCTGGCTGAGTTGGCAGCAAAGTGCCCGTGATCTGCTCACAATCATCCTCACCGACCCCCGATAGCCCCTGTCCGTGCCGAGGCAACGGATTGGCAACCAAAGTGGCTGGTTGTCTATGCCGCTGGGTCTGTGTGGGTATCGACGATAATGGGGCTTTGATCCAATTTCGCAGTCTGGAGAAAGTGTGCCAATCCGGTACAACCTTTTCTTTTTGCACCCACTCCACCCCAGCCCTTCACTCCTAGCGCATGTTTTCGATGACCCCGATCGGATTTTACCGAGCATTTGAAGACGAATATCGAGGCTCACGCGAGCTGATCCAGAGCCGATTGCAGGTATACCTGCCGTTTGT
>NZ_FQUZ01000003.1 GCF_900129055.1 Lampropedia hyalina DSM 16112 | reverse complement strand
TTCACGCGGATTTTCAGGGTTTTAACGGCTGTCGGCATGGTGCTGACTTTAACAGAGAGGGTATATTTTCAATGTGTTATCCCATTAGCCAACATGGAACCCGTTGGGTTCCGTGCTCTGCATCCCCGTCGTGAACGATGGGGTTTTCCGCGTACCCCGATAAAAGCCAGAAACGATCAAGCGGCTTGGCGCAAACGCTCCACACGTTCCTGTGCCACGGCCAGCAGGCCATCGAAAATCAGGCTTTCCACCAGATCAAAAGGCCGCACCATGCTGGGAGCCACCTTCCAGCCCGCACCGCCCGTCATGATGCACACCGGAGCCTGCCCGCAGTGGGCTTGCAGGTGCTGCACCATGCGCTCCACCGCCCCGGCAATCGCGAACGTGCCGCCGCTGGTCAGTGCGTCGCTGGTGTTGGTGGGAAACAGCTTCACCTCGCCCGTGGGCACATGCAGCCCTGCCGTGCCCGATTCCAGCGCGCGCAGCATGATGCCATGTCCCGGCAGAATCAGCCCCCCCAGGAAATTCCCGCTCGCATCGATGGCCTCCACCGTCACCGCCGTGCCCACCATGACGACGATGATGGGCTTTTCCTCGCCCACGGCCAGCAGGCGGTTGCGCGCCCCGATCATCGCCACCCAGCGGTCTGCACCCAGTCGCCCCGGATGGTCGTAGCCATTCACCAGCCCCGCTGCCTGGGCGCAGGAATGCACCCAATAGGGCTCCACGTCCCAGATTTCCAGTTGCTCGTCCACGCGCCGACGCACGGCATCCCCCGCCACGGCGCAGCCCACCATCACTTGCGGCGCAGGCAAGCCGGCCCAGTGGTGGTCGGCCAGACGGTCGATGTGATCGAGAAACTCCACGCCCTGGGCCAACAGCCGCGCGCCCCAGCTAGGTTCGCTGTACATGGCCCATTTCAGCCGAGTGTTTCCAATGTCGATGGCAAGAAAAGTCATAGGCAAATGCAATGTAACGTCAGAAAACAGAGCACCTGCCCAAGCGACCGGGCAGGCAACTCCATGTTCAGAAACGGCCATGCCCCGACTCCCGACTTGTGGCCTGGCATGTGCGGCAATGCGTCGGCCCCCGGTGTGCGGTGGCGCATAGGGGCGATTCTGACACCAATCGCACCCTTCCCCGAGGCAAACCGCTGGTACACGGCCAGCAGCAACCTTGCCGCCCCAGGCGAATATCGCTGCATTTCTCACTGGGCATATTCTTTCAATCGATTGAAATTACCCATTTTTTCAAAGAAGAACCCGCACCTCTGCATTTCTTCATATAACGGCAAGAAATAAAAACAAAAAGATAATCTCGCCCAACCAGAAAATGCGCGCGGAATCTCTGCAAAATTCCCCACTCTACCCCCCATGACCCCATTCATCCCCTCCCTCAATACGGCCAGTGGCCCCGTTCCCACGCCTTCGGGTTCCCGGCAGGGTTCCTGCACCCTGGTGGGAGCCGGGCCAGGTGACCCGGAACTGCTCACGCTGAAGGCCGTGAAGGCCATTGCCCAGGCCAGCGTGCTGCTGGTGGACGATCTGGTGCACCCCGATGTACTGAACTACGCCAGCCCCACCGCACGCATTGTGCATGTGGGCAAGCGCGGCGGCTGCAAGAGCACACCACAACGCTTCATCGAGAAGCTGATGGTGCAGGCCGTGCAGGAAGGCGAGCGCGTGGTGCGCCTCAAGGGGGGCGATCCGCTGTTCTTTGGTCGCAGCGGCGAGGAACTGGCCAGCCTGCGGGCTGCCGGCATCGAAGCCGAAGTCATCAACGGCATCACCTCCGGGCTGATGGCCGCCACCAGCCTGGGCGCGCCCCTGACGCACCGCGACCATGCGCACGGCGTGCTGTTCATGACCGGCCATGCCGCCCCCGGCCAGCAGGAAACCGACTGGGGCCAACTGGCGCGCACCGCCCACACCGCCCAGCTCACGCTGGTGATCTACATGGGCATGAAATGCGCCCGCCACATTCAGCAAGGGTTGCTGGAGGGTCTGCCGGCCAGCACGCCGGTGGCCGTGGTGCAATCGGTGTCGCTGCCCACACAGCGGCAGGCATTGGGCACGCTGGGGCAACTGGTGGACACGCTGGAGGCCGGGCAATTCGCCAGTCCGGCCATCATCATGGTGGGCGATGTGCTCCAGGCCAGCCACATGCTGCAACAATGCGGGGATGCACCATTCCACGCCCACGCCATTCCCCAGCCGCCCTTCCCCGCACAGGCCGTCGGCTGAACCTGCCTCCCAGACATTCGATGCCATCATTCTGGGGGCCGGTGCCGCCGGGCTGTTCTGTGCCGCACAGGCGGGCAAGGCCGGTCTGCGCATTCTGTTGATCGACCACGCCCGCAAGCTGGCCGAAAAAATCCGCATCTCGGGCGGTGGCCGCAGCAACTTCACCAACCGCGACCTCGACCCCCGCGCACCGCAACGCCATTACCTCAGCCAGAACGCGCACTTCTGCCGCTCGGCCCTCTCGCGCTTCACACCGCAGGACTTTGTCGCGCTGGTGCAGGCCCACGGCATCGGCTTTCACGAAAAGCACAAGGGCCAGCTTTTCTGCGACCACTCCTCGAACGACCTGATCGACATGCTCGACCGGCTCTGCCAGCAACAGCGTGTGCAACGCTGGCAACACTGCCGCATCGAGCGCGTCGATTTCCAGCCTGCTGCCGATAACGCCCCAGAGCACCCACCGGCGCATGGGCACTACCAGATACACACCGAGCGCGGCCTCGCCACCGCACCGCGTCTGGTGGTGGCCACCGGCGGCCTGTCCATCCCCAAGATCGGAGCCAGCGATCTGGGCTACCGCATTGCACGGCAATTCGGCATCGGGTTGATCGAACAGCGTCCCGGCCTCGTGCCGCTCACCTTCGACGCGCCCACCTGGCATCCCTTCAAAAGCCTGGCCGGCATCAGCCTGCCCGCGCGCATTGCCACCGGAGTCGGCAAAAACGCCACGCACTTCGACGAAGACCTGCTGTTCACCCACCGAGGGCTGTCGGGGCCAGGCATTCTGCAAATCTCCAGCTACTGGCAACCCGGCCAGCCGCTGTGCATCGACCTGCTGCCCGGCCTCGACTTGACCGCCAGCCTGCAACAGGCGCGGCAACACTCGCGCAAATTGCTGGCCAACGAACTGGCCCAGTGGCTGCCCGCGCGGCTGGCACAGACCTGGACGCAGCAGTCCCCGGCCTGGCAACAGCCCATCGACCAGACCGCCGACAAGGCACTGCGCCAACTGGCCGACAGCCTGCAACAATGGCACATCACCCCCAGCGGCACGGAAGGCTATGCCAAGGCCGAAGTCACCCTCGGCGGCGTGGACACCCGCGCGCTGTCCTCGCAAAGCATGGAATGCCGCCAGCAACCGGGGCTGTTTTTCATCGGCGAAGTGCTGGATGTCACCGGCTGGCTGGGCGGCTACAACTTCCAGTGGGCCTGGGCCAGTGCCCACGCCTGCGCCCAGGCGTTGGCACAGCCGCTGATACCCGCGACCGTGGCAGATTCCACAAAAAGGCGCAATGCCTGAAATGGATTGGTTATAATGCTCGACTTTGCTGGCAAATGCCCTGTCGGCCATACTAGTTTTCACAGACGGGGCGAAACCGCTGCACATGGCGCACAGGCCCGATCTTCCTGCTCACCCTCTGTCGGCACAATCACATTTTTCTGAATGACTACCATCCGTGTAAAAGAGAACGAACCGTACGAAATCGCTCTGCGCCGCTTCAAGCGCACCATCGAAAAGCTGGGCCTGCTCAATGAACTGCGCGCCCGCGAGTTCTACGAAAAGCCCACTGCCGAGCGCAAGCGCAAAAAGGCCGCTGCCGTGAAACGCCACTACAAGCGCGTACGCAGCATGCAGTTGCCCAAGAAGCTGTACTGATCGCCATACCGCAGCGCGGTCATCCATTCGGACTGGCTGTGCTGCATGAAAAAACCGCCCCAGGGACGCTTGCGGCGGTTTTTTTCATGGGCAGACGCGCACCTGCCAGCCCATGCCAAATGGCTGAAAGTGCAGCGCGGCATCGTGCAGAAAGCGGTACTTGTTCATGCGTTGTTTCTTTGGGCGGGGTGGTCGGCCTTGTGGCGCAACGTACCGTCAGCGGCCAGTTCCCATGTTTGCAGATCGCGCGCCAGCACCACCGTGCCCTGGTACTGCGCCTGCGCCTCGTGCAGCAGGGCCGCCTGCTCGGCGTCGCTGTGGTGCCGCTGGCTGAAGTGCGTCAGCACCAGATTGGGCAGCCCCACCGATTGGGCAAACACTGCCACATCGTGGGCGCAGCTATGGCCGCTGGCGAAACGCGCATGTGCCAGAGCCGCGCGGCTGAAGGTGGCCTCGTGAACCAGCAGTTGTGCATCGGCGCAGGCATGGCGCAGCCGCTGGGGTTCAGCGTTGTCGCCGCCCAGCACGGCCACGATGCGTTCGGTCTGCTCCTGCACATAGTCGCGGCTGTGCAGCCACTGGTTGTTGAACAGCACGTCTTCGCCCCGCCGCAAGGCTCCCCATTGCGGGCCTGGCGGCAGTCCCAGTGCAGACAATGCCGCGCTGTCCAGCCACCGCTGTGATGTCTGCACCTCAAAGCGAAAGGCATGGCAGGGCACGCCGTGGGCCAATTCATGGCTGCTGATGCGCAGGCCGGGCCGCTCCAGCACGGCTGGCTGAGTGCAGACATCGACGAATTCCAGCGTGTACGGCAGTTGCACATCGGTGAGGCCGTGCGTGGCTTGCAGCCACTGCCACAGCGCAGCGGGTGCAATCAGCGTCAGGGGTTTCTGGCGGCCCAGCATCCCCGCGCTGTCCAGCAGGCCAGGCAGGCCGTAGCAATGGTCGCCATGCACATGGCTGATGCAGATGGCCTCCAGATCGTGCAGCGACAGCCCGGCGCGCTGCACCTGCCGCTGTGTGCCTTCGCCACAATCGACCAGATACCAGCCGGTGCCCGGCCTGATCTGCACCGCCAGCCCAGAGGCATTGCGCCAGTGCGTTGGCATGCCCGCCGAAGTGCCCAGAAATGTCAAATCCATTGGCATCAGAATTCCTTCGCTTACCTTTTCACGCACACCACCTGCTTGAGTGTGTGCACCACGTTCACCAGATCGCGCTGGGCCGCCATCACCGCACCGATGTCTTTACAGGCCATCGGAATCTCGTCGATCACGTCGGCATCCTTGCGGCACTCCACGCAGTTCTCGACTGGGAGCAGATCGGGCGGGCATTCGCGTAACCCTTCAAAACAGATAAAAGTTCTCATTCAGGATATTATTCGACCCTATTTATTTTCCATTCAACGACATGGCAAATCCTTCTGAATCACCGTCTCCCTTCTCGGAGCGCAACGGCGCAGAGCATCGGGACGAAGTGGAAACACTCTACCTCCAGCACCATGCCTGGTTAAAGAACTGGCTGATGTATAGGCTCAGAAGTTCTGAAAAATATTTTGCTGCCGACCTGACCCAAGACACCTTTGTGCGCATACTCGACAGTTGCAGCCATCAGCGACTTCAGGCACTGCGTGAACCCAGGGCGTATCTTTGCACTGTGGCGCACGGTGTGCTGGTGAGCTGGTTACGCAGGCGTTCGCTGGAGCATGCCTGGCAGGAAGCCCTGGCAAGCTTGCCCGAGCCACTGGCCCCCTCCGCAGAACAGCAGTACATCATCCTGGAAACGCTTCACGAGATCGACACCATGCTCGATACCCTCAAACCCCGTGTCAAGCAGGCGTTTCTGATGGCCACACTCGATGGCCTGAAGCAGCAGGAAATTGCACAGATACTCGATGTCAGTGTGCCCACCGTCAAAAGTTACATCCACAAGGCATGGCTGAGTTGTCTGAGCCTGATGCCCGACGACATGGATTGACTGCACCGATACCGCCCCCACAGTCCCCATGAGCCACAGCATAGATCACCGCATTCTTGAGGAAGCCGCGCAATGGATGACCCAGATACAGGAAGGATCCTTGACCCAGGCCCAACAACTCCAGTTCGAGCAATGGCGCAACCAAAGCCAGGAACACCTGCGCGCCTGGAAGCGGGCGGAGCGGCTCCTGTTCAAAATGGGTGGCCTGCCACCCGCGCTGGCACATGCCACACTGGAGCGCGAGAGTTCGCACCTGAAGCAAAGCCGCCGCACCATTGTGCGCAGCATGGCCTCGGTGCTGGCACTCGCTCCATTGGGCTGGCTGCTTTGGCGACATAAACCATGGTATGAATGGCTTGCGTCAGACTACGTCACCGCCATCGGCGAGCGCGCTGAAGTTGCACTGGCAGACGGCAGCCGCGTCGATCTGAACACCGACACGGCGCTCGACGTGTACTACAGCCGCACCGAACGCCTGCTGCGTCTGCGGCAGGGGGAAATTCATGTCGCCACACAAGCCGACACCCACAATCCCGTCCGACCATTCCTGATACAGACGCAGCAGGGAGTGCTGGAGGCATTGGGCACCCGTTTCAGCGTACGCCAAACCCTCCATGACACGCTGCTGGGAGTTTATGAAGGAGCGGTACAGATACGCCCCAGCGATACAGAGGCATCCGGCTATCGCACCATCGGGGCGGGGCAGAAAGTACGCTTCACCAGCCGCGCCATAGAAACCACATCACCCACCAGCGATGCGGCGACGGCATGGCGCAATGGTTTATTGATGGCAGATGAAATGCCACTGCCACAGTGGGCAGCCGAACTGGCACGCTACAGCCACCAGACCATTGAGATTCACGCATCGGCACAACACCTGCGTGTGTCAGGGGCCTTTCCGACCAACGATCTTCCACAGGCCCTGCGCATGCTGGCGCACATTCACCGCCTGCGCATCCGCACGGATTCCCAAAAGGTATGGATTGAGCGTTAGCCTGCTGGGTTGTTTGCAACCATAGGTAAAAAATCGCAGAAAGCATATACCTTTTCAGGTCTCGTGCGGCAACGGGTATGAAGACTGCGCTGGATGCCCGACCAGCACTGAACCTGCCAATCGGGCAGGTGAGCGGCATTGCGCAGTCCATGGCTTTGATCGAAACAGAAAGGACATGCCCCATGGCGCACACCCCCTACCCTCCACACCGGCCAGCCAAGACATCCCCTGTGCCATCCGCGATGCAATGCTTGTTGCTGGGTCTGGCAGTCGGTTCCGGCACTGGCATACTGCCTGGCGGCAACCTGGCGTATGCACAGGCCGACCGCCCCAGCGCATCCACCAGAGCCACACTGGATGATGGCAATCTGCGCAGCTATGCAATCGCCACAGACTCGCTGGGAACCGCTCTGGCGACATTCGCCACCCAATCGGGGCTTTTGCTTTCATTCGATCCGGCACTCACACAGGGACTGAAAGCCCCGGCCCTGGAGGGTCGCCACACCATTCGTGCAGGACTGGCCCATCTGTTGGCAGGAAGTGGCCTGGAGGTCGTGGCCCGTGGCAACGGTGGTTATTCCCTGCGGAAAATAGCCCCGGCATCCAGCCCCACAGAAAACGTGCAATCGCTGGAGACGGTTGAAATCCGTGCCGAAGGTCTGGGCGGCAGTGGCAATGCCGCTTCCGTGGCCACGCAAAGCTACGGTGCCAACAAGACAGAAACAGCGATTGTCGAAATCCCCCAGTCAGTCTCCGTGGTGACCCGCAAGCAAATGGACGAGATGGGCGCACAGAATGTTCAGGATGCCGTGGGATACCTCGCGGGGGTGGATACCGGCACCTATGGCAAGGACAGCCGGGTGGAAGAAATCTGGGTACGGGGCTACCGCACCGGCGGATTTGGCAACTACATGTATGTGGACGGCTTGCGACCACCCGGCAGCAGCAGTGGCGGCGGTGCCCTTTCAACCCGCTTTGACAGCTATGGGCTGGAACAGGTGGAAGTGTTGAAAGGCCCCTCCTCCGGGCTATATGGTCAGGTGGCACCCGGCGGCCTCATCAATATCCGCAGCAAACGCCCTCCGCAGAAGCAGCAGCGGCAGATGGGGCTGCAAACGGACACCGATGGATTGATCCGTGCCAATCTTGACATGGGCGGCCCACTGGATGCCGAGAATCAATGGCTGTATCGGCTGGTGAGTTCTGCCTCGCATACCGGCACACAGGTCGATCATGTGGAGCTGAACCGGTTTTTCTTCAACCCCACACTGACCTGGCAACCATCCACACGCACGTCCCTTACCCTGCTGGGCAACTACCAGCAAGATCGCGGCGGCAACACCGCAGAGCGTTTGCCGGCAATGGGCACCATCCTGGAATCGCCCCATGGCACCGTCTCACGCACCTTCTTTCAGGGGGAGCCGGGCTTCAACCGCTACGACCGCAACCAGACTGCCATCGGCTATTCGCTGGAGCAGTTCATCGGTGAATCTGCCAAGCTGCGCCAGAACGTGCGCTATATCGAAGTCGATATGATCTACGACAACGTGGAGCGTCGCACCCTGGCCTCCGATGGACACACCCTGACAGGCACCGCAGAATCCAACGAAAACCACGGCAAGGGCTTCAGCGCAGACACCAACCTGCTGTACGCATGGGATGCCGGCCCAGTCACCCACATGCTGCTGGCCGGGTTCGACTACCACTGGACCGATGTGGATCTCTCCACGGCGGCAGGCACGGTGGGGCCGCTGGATCTGTTCGCGCCAGTCTATGGAGCCACACCCGTCACCATTGGCGAACGCACGCCCAACAGGGAAGACAGCCGCATCCAGCAAGGCATTTATCTGCAAGACCAGATTTTCTGGAACAACTGGACAGTCACGGCAGGCCTGCGTCACGACATGGCCAAGACCAAGGTGATACAGCTGGCCCGCGACACACGCACCGACACATCGGCTGAAGCCAGCACCGGTCGCCTCGGTGTCAATTACCTTTTCGCCAATGGACTGGCTCCGTATGCCAGCTACTCGACCTCGTTCGTGCCTGCCAGCAGCGGGCAGGACTACTACGGCAACCCGTTCGACCCCATCGAGGGAGAGCAGATAGAAGTCGGCATCAAATACCAGCCGACGAGCAGCCGCAATCTGGTCACGGCAGCCCTGTACGAAATCACACAGAGCAATATTCTCACCACCGACCCCGATCCGACACACCTCTGTGATGGCCGAACCTGCCAGGTACAGTCCGGCGAAAACCAGGTACGCGGCCTGGAACTGGAGGGCATCTACACCCTGACCCAGGCCCTGAGCATCAATGGCTCCTATACCTACATCGATGCCAAGATCACTGAACTCAACAGCACCAACAAGGGAAACCGAATGGCACGCTCACCACGCCACATGGCATCGGCCCGTTTCAACTACCGCATGGCACCGGGACTCAACCTTGGCATGGGAGTGCGTTACACCGGCTCATCCTATGGCAACGATGCCAATACCGTGAAGAATTCTGCACGCACCCTGGTGGATGCCTCACTCCGCTATGACCTGCAAAAGCTGGATGAAAGACTGCGCGGCCTGCACCTGAGCATGAACATCAACAACCTGCTGGATAAAGACTACGTCACCTGCAACGGCCCCACAGGCTTTTGCTACTACCACCCCAACCGCGTGGTTTCCGCCAGCCTGACCTACGATTGGTAAGAACATGACGCATCTGGACCTCTCCAAACGGCGCATCGCATTGCTGGGGCTGTCGGCCCTCGCATGGTCATCGACGGTACGGGCACAAGCGGCCCCCGCAGAACCCACCCGATCATCCCAGGCACAGCCACGCCGCGCCAATCAAATGCCCGCCGAGATCATTGAGCACGAACGGGTTGAGTCATTCAAGCTGGGCGGCTCTGCCGACGGCCACGAACCATGGCTCATCCATCTGGCACGGCCGCGCGGCAAAGAACCGGCGGCAGGGTATCCGGTGCTGTACCTGCTGGATGGCAATGCCAGCTTTCCAGCCGCCTGGCACGCATTGTCTGCCCTGCATGTCGAACGTCCCGAACTGGCCGATGCCCTGGACGCTCTGGTTTTGGTGGGCGTTGGCTACCCGTCCGGGCTGCGCATCGACACCCCCGGACGCTACCGGGACTTCACACCATATACAGCAGAGGAATTCCGACGTGCCCGTGGAGTGGAACTGGTCACTGGAGGCAGGCAGGTATTCCTGGAATTTCTGACACAGCCACTGCGCGAAGCCGTGGCCACACGGCTTCGCACCGACCCTCGCAGGCAGAGCCTGTTTGGCCATTCGCTGGGGGGACTTTTTACCTTGCACACGCTGTTCAATCGCCCTGCCCTGTTTCAGAACTATGTAGCAGGCGATCCTTCCCTATGGTGGAACGGAGCTTCTGCATTGCAGGAGCAGGCAGCGTTCATAGCGGGAGTTCGCGCAGCAGGAGGCCGGCTGACCAGCCCCATTCGATTGCTGGTGGCCCATTCCGGCCCTCCCAGGAATGGAGATACCACCCCTTCAACACCCAGTGCCGAACTTGCCCACATAGGGAATTTGCAGATGTGGCACCGACAGATTGAAGAAGCCTCGCATGGAGCCATGTTCGGCCCTGCCGCGAAAGATGCCGTATTGTTCGCACTCGGCCAATTGCCATCAGGTGCGCGCAGACTGTAAGAACATGGGCATCCCTCCTCCACTCCATCCGAATGACAAACGCCGCCGGTGCCTGCTGGGCATGGCTGCACTGGCAGGCACGGCCCTGGCTCCCACGATCGGTGCCGCTGAGCCAGTACCACCGGCATCGGTCACAGGCACCCCGATCACACGACCGCATCAGCAGGCACAGTTGCCGCCTGAACAGATACAGCATGAACGGGTCAGCAGCTTTCTGCTGGAGAGTTCGCGGCATCCCGGAGAGCCTTGGCGCATCCATCTGGCAAGGCCCGTGGATGCCTCCCGCACGCAGGGATATTCGATTGTTTACCTGCTGGATGGCAATGCCAGCTTTCCGTTGGCATGGCACGCTCTGCAAAGCCTGCAAACCCACCTTCCATCGGCCCGCCAACTGGTGCTGGTTGGCATAGGCTATCCCGCCCATGTACGCTTCGACGTGCAACGCCGCTTCTACGACTTCACACCCCCAACGGCAGAGGAGCACCTGCGCGGCCGCAAGGACACCCGAACGGGCGGGCAGGATGCGTTTCTGGACTTCATCGAACACGATCTGCGTCCGGCCATCGGGCAGCGTCTTGCCATCCACCCGCAACGCCAGGCCTTGTTTGGCCATTCGCTGGGCGGTCTGCTGACCCTTCACGCACTCTACACCCGACCCCATCTGTTTCAGATATGGATGGCGGCTGACCCATCGACCTGGTGGAATGGCCAATCCATCCATCAGGAACACACCGCTTTTCTGGCCGGGGTACATGCTGCGGGAAATCGCTTCCAGAACCCTGCCAAACTGCTCTTGCAACGCTCCTCGGAAAGCGGCCGTGGCACCAAGCAGCCGGAAAGAATCGCTGCCACACCCCATGATTCCCGCCGCATGGAAATCCTGAACAACGCCCTTGAACTGGCTCGGATTGAAGGTCTGGAAGTGTTTTATCAACACTTCGCCCATGAATCACACCCTTCCATGCTGGCCCCCGCCATCAAGGATGGACTGTCTCTGCTACTCGGTACAACACCTGCGGCCTTGCAACGCATCGAGCCTCAAGGCATTGGCTAGGGAAGGTCTGCAAAACCCATTGCGCCGCCCGCATCCCGCCACTGGGCGCGTGCTTACCGCAAGGGTTTTGCAGACCTTCCCTAGGGCGTGTCATCCATCAGATTCACCCCAGCACCGGTAACAGATAGCGGCGCAGGGCCTCGACATCCATCTGGCGGCGGGCGGCCATATCCTGCAACTGGTCTTCGCCAATCTTGCCCAACGTGAAGTAATCGCTTTCCGGGTGGGCGATCTGGAAGCCACTGACGCTGGAGGCCGGCCACATGGCCAGGCTTTCGGTCAGGCTCATGCCGATTTCTCCGGCATGGAGCACCTCGAACAGTGCGGTTTTGGAGGTGTGATCCGGGCAGGCCGGGTAGCCGGGAGCAGGACGGATACCCTGGTACTTTTCGGCAATCAGCTCCTCGTTGCTGAGCGATTCCTTCGGCGCGTAGCCCCACAGGTCGGTGCGCACGCGCCAGTGCAGGTATTCGGCAAATGCTTCGGCCAGGCGGTCGGCCAGGGCCTTGAACATGATGCCGGAATAGTCATCGAGGGAACGCTCGAATTCCTTTTCCTTTTTCTCCACGTCCAGCCCGGCGGTGACGGCAAACAGCCCGACATAGTCCCGCACGCCAGAACCCTTGGGAGCGACAAAATCGGCCAGGCAGCGGCTGGGGCGCGTCACGCCATCGATGGCCTGCTTGGGGGTTTGCTGGCGCAGGCCGTACCAGGTCATCAACGGTGTGTCGCGCTTTTCATCGGCGTAGATTTCGATGTCGTCGTCGTTCACGCTGTGGGCCGGGTAGAGGCCGACCACACCACTGGCCTTGAGCCAGCGGCCTTCGATGATCTGGCGCAGCATGGCCTTGCCGTCGGCAAAGACCCGCTGGGCTTCCTCGCCGACGATTTCATCGGTGAGGATGGCCGGATAAGGCCCGGCCAGGTCCCAGGTCTGGAAGAACGGCCCCCAGTCGATGAAGCGTTCCAGTTCGTGCAGGTCGAGGTTCTCGATCACACGACGACCCAGCGCGCGCGGAACGGTGGGGCGGTAGCTGGCCCAGTCGATGGGGGTCTTGTTGGCGCGTGCCTTGGCAATCGGCCACAGTTCCACGGGCTTCTTGCGGGCGTGTTGCTGGCGCACCTTTTCGTAGTCGGCCAGCGTGTCGTCGATGAACTTGCGCGCACCATCGCCCAGCAGGTTCTGCGCCACGCCCACACTGCGCGAGGCATCGGGCACATAGACGACCGGGCCTTCGTAGTTGGGAGCGATTTTCACGGCGGTGTGGATGCGGCTGGTGGTGGCTCCGCCGATGAGCAACGGAATGCCGCGCTCGCGGAACCAGCCATCCTTCTGCATCTCGCCCGCCACATACTGCATTTCTTCCAGGCTGGGGGTGATGAGGCCAGAGAGGCCGACGATATCCGCGCCCTCCTCCTTGGCCTTGGCAAGGATCTCATGGCAGGGCACCATCACGCCCATGTTCACCACCTCGAAGTTGTTGCACTCCAGCACCACGGAGACAATGTTCTTGCCGATGTCGTGTACATCGCCCTTGACGGTGGCCATGATGATCTTGCCATTGCTGCGCACATCCGCGCCCGATTCCTTGAGCAGGCGTTTTTCCTCCTCGATGTAGGGCACCAGATGCGCCACGGCCTGCTTCATGACACGGGCAGACTTGACGACCTGCGGCAGGAACATCTTGCCCGCACCGAACAGATCGCCCACGATGTTCATGCCGTCCATCAGCGGCCCTTCGATGACGTGCAGCGGGCGGCCCCCCTTGGCGATGATCTTCTGGTACACCTCCTCGGTGTCCTGGGTGATGAATTCGGTAATGCCCTGCACCAGCGCGTGTGCGAGGCGTTTTTCCACGGACACAGGGTTTTCCAGGGTGCCGCGCCATTCGTATTTCTTGCTGTCGTCCTTGGCCTTGCCTTTGGCATTTTCGGCAATCTCGACCAAGCGTTCCCCCGCATCCTCGCGGCGGTTCAGAATCACGTCTTCCACGCGCTCGCGCAACTCGGCATCCAGATCGTCATAGACCCCGACCATGCCCGCATTGACGATGCCCATGTCCATGCCCGCCTTGATGGCGTGGTAGAGAAACACGGTGTGAATGGCCTCGCGCACCGGATCGTTGCCCCGGAAGCTGAACGACACATTGGATACGCCGCCGGAGACCTTCGCCCCCGGCAGGTTCTGTTTGATCCAGCGCGTGGCCTCGATGAATTCCACCGCGTAATTGTTGTGCTCCTCGATGCCGGTGGCCACGGCAAAGATGTTCGGGTCGAAGATGATGTCCTCGGGCGGGAAACCGACTTCATCGACCAGAATCCGGTAAGCGCGTTCGCAGATTTCCACCTTGCGGGCATAGGTGTCGGCCTGGCCTTTCTCGTCGAAGGCCATCACCACCACCGCCGCGCCATACCGCTTGATGAGCCGCGCCTCGTGCTTGAACTTGTCCACCCCTTCCTTCATGGAGATGGAATTGACCACGCCCTTGCCCTGCACGCAGCGCAACCCGGCCTCGATCACCTCCCACTTGGACGAATCCACCATGATGGGAACCCGCGCAATGTCCGGCTCGGAGGCAATCAGGTTCAGAAAGCGCACCATCGCCGCCTTGGAATCCAGCATGGCCTCGTCCATGTTCACGTCGATGATCTGCGCGCCGTTCTCCACCTGCTGGCGTGCCACGGCCAGGGCCTCCTCGTACTGGCCATTGAGAATCATGCGGGCAAACGCCTTGGAACCCGTGACGTTGGTGCGCTCGCCAATGTTCACGAACAGCGTGTTGTCGTCAATGGTCAGAGGCTCCAGGCCGGCAAGGCGCAGGGGAGCAGGTTGGGCAGTGGCAGTCATGGATGAATCCGAGGGCAGAACAGGCGCAGGGCCATGCAGCCCATGCAAAAGCCGGAATTGTACGCAGTGTGCCACGACAGTCCCCGCCCACACTCCAACAGCCGACTAGGACGACGCGGAATGGGCCTGGGCCAGTGCAATGATGTCCTCGATGGCCGCCCGTGCCTTGGGACTGTTCTTCCAGCAAGTGGAACAGGTGTGCTCGGCAATGCGCAGCACCACCTCGCGCGCATCGGCCTCGCGCAGGGAATGCAGCGAGGTGAAACCCAGTTGCTCCAGACGCAAAACCACGCCTTCGCCCACCCCCTTGATGCGCAGCAGTTGCGCACGTTCGTCAGCCGGAAACCCCATGCAGCCTCCCGCAGCCATTCAGGCAATGTACATCGGCTTGTTGTCCACCAGATTCAGAATGCCGCGCACCAGACGGTAGATGAACCAGATGGCGGTGGCGAACAGCACCAGCCAGCCAATCAGAATGAACGTGGTGATGAAGCCCAGCACACTCCACAACAGGCTGTACCAGAAGGTGCGAATCTGCCAGCGGAAATGGCTCTCCAGCCAGGTGCCGCGCACCTCATCCTGCTTGATGTAATTGACGATGATGGCGGCAATCGATGTGATGCCGACGATGAACGAGCAGGCATACAGCACATAGATAATCAGCGTGAGCTGCTTCTTGGCCGGATCGGGCACAGGGCCTGCATCGATGATGTCATGGTTCATGGTGTGTGTCCTCCATTGCAACAATTCAGGGCATGGCCTCCAGCGTCATGCGCTGGCCTTGCCGGTTCATCTGGTAGTGGTGCAGAAACGAGTTGCCCAGCAGCACATACGGCATGGGCTGGGGCGTGACCACCGCCTGTACACGCTGCTGCACCAGACCCCCAACGGAAACCTGCGCCAGCATCACCACCCAACCGCGTGTGCTGCCATTGGCTGTGGAAACCTGCACTTCCTGCCCCTGGCGCAGATAGTCGATTCCCAGCTGCCGCGCCTGCGCCGACCCCAGCGCGATCGTGGAAGCCCCAGTATCGACCATGAACATGACATCCTTGCCATTGATCTGCCCCTGCGCCTGGAAATGCCCGCGCTCATCGGCTTGCAATTGCAGCGTCGATGCGGGCGGCGCGGCCAAGCTCGCCCGCAGTGGCTGCTGCCCCATGTGCAGCACCTGCGTCTGCCCGTCCACCTGCACGGTGGCCTGCCGCCCCTCGACGGCCAGCAGCTTCACGCCATGCAGGCTTTCACCCACCGCAATGGTGCGGGGCGGCTTCTGGCCCACGGCCAGCACGGCACGCTGCCCCACTGTGCCCATCAGGCTGACGGCGGGCTGGCGGGGTACGGCGGTTTCAGTGGCCTGCCCGAGCGGATTGGCATGGACAGCGGGCGAGCATACCCCCACGCCCAGCCACACGGCCATGCACAGGCCCAAGCTCAGGAACCTAGGGAAGGTCTGCAAAACCCTTGCGGTAAGCCCGCGCCTGCCAGTGGGATGCAGCGCAAGGCGGATTTTGCGGTCAATAGCGGGGCTATTGACCGCAAAAGCCAACGCGGCGATGCGCCCAGTGGCGGGATGCGGGCGGCGCAACGGGTTTTGCAGACCTTCCCTAGTGTCAAGGGGCCTGGCAGCCATCAGTCCCGGAAGTTGTTGAAGGACAGCGGGAATTCGCTGATGTCCTTGCGAATCAGGGCCATTGCCGCTTGCAGGTCATCGCGCTTGGCCCCGGTGATGCGCACGCTGTCGCCCTGGATGGATGCCTGAAGCTTGAGCTTGCTTTCCTTGATGATCTTCTGAAGCTGCTTGCCCAGCGTGGCATCGATGCCGTTGCGGATGGTCACGGTCTGCTTCAGCTTGTCGCCCCCGGCCTTCTGGGGCTTGCCCACGTCCAGAAAACGCACATCCACATTGCGCTTGGTGAGCTTGTTGCGCAGGATGTCTTCCACCTGGGTGAGCTGGAAATCGGCATCGCCCCAGAGGGTGATTTCCTTGTCCTTCAGCTCAATGGCTGCGGCAGTTCCCTTGAAATCAAAACGGGTGGCAATTTCCTTGGCCGTGTTCTCCACGGCATTGCGCACTTCCACAAAATCGGCTTCCAGAACGGTATCGAATGATGGCATGGTGTCGGCATGGCGTTGCAGCGAACGCCCAACTCCTCAAAAAGAAAAATAATCAATGACTGGTACATCATACCGATGCAGGCCCATACACCCACGCAGGGCACGGCAATGCCCGCGATAATACGCGGATGTTAGTGGAAAAAAACGTCTCCCTTCAGCCCTACAACACCTTTGGCATCGTGGCGCGCGCCCACGCGCTGGTGCGTGTGCGCCAACCCGATGACCTGCTGGCCGTGGCCGAATTGCTGGCCGCGCAAAGACGGCAAATCGCCCTGTCCCCCCGCCAACGGGTCGCTCCCGAACTGGAGCCACTGGTGCTGGGCGGCGGCAGCAACATCGTCCTGACCGGCGACGTGCGCAAGCTGGTGCTGAAAATCGAAATCCCAGGACGCAGACTGGTCTCGGAAGACGAACACGGCTACCTGATCGAAGCCGGAGCCGGTGAGAAATGGCACGACTTCGTCGCCTGGACGCTGGAACAAGGCTGGCCTGGGCTGGAAAACCTGGCCCTCATCCCCGGCACCGTCGGAGCAGCCCCGGTGCAGAACATCGGCGCGTATGGCGTGGAACTGCAAGACCGCTTTCATTCGCTCGATGCCATCGACCTGTGGACAGGACAGCCCTTGCGCCTGAACGCCAGCCAATGCGCCTTCGGCTACCGCGATTCCGTCTTCAAGCACCACCCGCCCCACCTGCCCGATGTGGCAGGACGCGACAGCCCATCGTCCCCCACCCTGCTGGCAGCAGGCATGGGGCTGGCCGGGCGCGCCGTCATCACGCGCGTGCGCTTCTGGCTCCCCAAACCGTGGAAACCCGTACTGGGGTATGCCGACCTGGAGCGGCAAATGCAGACCAGCGGCATCCACCAGCCCGATGCACGGCAAATCTTCGATTGGGTGGTGGAAGTGCGCCAGCAGAAATTGCCCAACCCGCAGGAAATCGGCAATGCAGGCAGCTTCTTCAAGAACCCGACCGTCTCGCCCGAACAATGCGACGACATCATTGCCCGCGAGCCACGCATCGTCCACTACCCCATGCCCGATGGCAGCATCAAACTGGCCGCAGGCTGGCTCATCGATGCCTGCGGCTGGAAAGGCAAGAGCATGGGACAGGCCGGTGTCTACCCCCGGCAAGCCCTGGTGCTCGTAAACCTGGGCAAAGGGGAACACAGTGCCACCGGCGGCGAAGTCATGACGCTGGCCAAGGCCATCCAGACCAGCGTGTACGAACGCTACGGCATCCGCCTGGAACCAGAACCGGTGGTGGTGTAGGGCTTGTCATCATTCAGATTCACCCACCCAAACTGACCCAACAAAAAAGAGAGCACAAAGCTCTCTTTTTTATGGCAAATACAAACAATGTGGGGTACTTGCGCCACAGGTGTCATCGAAAAAATACTGGCTACTTGGTACGAATCCGCTGGCTGGTAAAACGACCTTGAAGGCTGGTTGATGGCCTTGGTCGCCCCACGATGAAACCTGGAGAGCAGGAAAAAAAGCTTGGCTATGCGAAGAATTCTTTGGCTAGCTAAAAACGACCTTCAAGACCAAAGTCTTCGGTCGCCCCACGATGAAAAAATTACTTGGTCAGAATCAGCTTGCCCAGTTTGGTGGCCTGCAGGCGATACAGCGAACCGTTGTGCTGAATGGTGATGGATTTGTTGCCCTGGAGAATGTCCATGCTGTCAAACTTGACTTGGCTCTTGTCGGACGCGGTATCAGCAGCAGAATTGCCTGCGCCAGAGCTGAAATGGAATGCGGAGGTCGTGGATTGCATGGGCGTTCTCTTGCAATGAATGTTTTGATGAACGAATGATAATAATTCGTATTATTTTGGCAAGCACTTTCTGCAATACCCATCAACATAAAATGGTTAATTGAAAAAAAACATATTCAAAATCAATTGGTTGAATAATTCGTTTTTTGAAAAAAAATTTCATGAATTGCATTCATCCAGACACTGCTGAATGAAAAATTCAGCAATCATTCCTACCTGTGCTCGTCCATGTGGCATGGTGTCTGGCAGAACTTCAACAACTGCGCGCGCATGTCCGCTGCCGATCCTGCCAGGTCCACGGTTGCAAACCGAATTAGATGTCCTTGGATGACAGCCGCCTCATCCAAACTACAACCAGTGGATGGATGCAACAACAAACCACTGGCCTTATCGGCCAAGGGATCACCACGACCGGCTTGAGAACGCAAATAGGCATACATCTGATAGAGATAACTGCTATGTAGTGTTCTCTCACGAAACCAGCCACGGGTGACAATGGAAGTGAACTTGGTATCGATAACGATACGCTGACCATGGAGTGGATACTCCATCACGATATCAGTACGCATTGAAGGCAAGATACTGTCGATTCCCGGTGTTCTTTGAGCAATCTGCCAGCCCTGTGTGCGTCCGCATCGCACCCGCCAACCCAGAGGGCTGAGCACCACATCATAGAAACCACCTATTGCGCGTTCAAACAACCGCCGAACCCAGGATTCCTCACGATCAGGCAAGGTCATCACATGGCTGCCGGATGCCTCTGTTGGCAAAGCCAAGTCAAATGCCAGTTTCGCTGCTGCCACCATCAGTTGGTCATCAGCCTCATGTCTGCCCATTCGATCCTTGCTCATCTGGACACGAGTGGGTACATCGCCGGAGACTCCCATGGTTTTCATTCCCATCGCCAGTGAACGACAACGATGTGCAAGATTGGGCTTTCTCACAATTTTGGCAATGGACTCCAAGGCTGCCCGGACGTAACGGTTGCGTAGGGTATTAATGGTGAACTCATCAAACCGACACGCTACCATGCCTCGATCCAGTAACCGATCACGTTCAGTAGTAAGCACATCGATGCGGCCACGCATGCGTGCAAGTGCCGCTGTCCGAAGGCAATAACCCAGATTCAACGGGTTCCGCTGACGAACCTCAACGGCATGTGCCAGGATTTCTGCCACCAGGTCCGGCAGATCGTCCGGACTATCTTCCAGGCCGATCCTACCAATGCCTCCTGTGCGAAACAGGTCCGATGCGTACAACATCAGCAACCAAAGATTACGCACAGGAATACGACCCACAAATCCAGGTTTACTCGAGACATCGGTGACTATGGGTTGAACAACCTCACTCATCACCACCCCTGCATCAGCCGGGCTACTGCCTGATGTGCATCATTGGGAGCATCAAACCAGTACTCTTGCAGCAGCGGAGCAATTTCCGTCTCAACCACTTGTCGAAACCATACCTTGGTATGGCCAGCATCCAGCCGCTGCACCGGCGTCACATAACTGTGGCCAATCTGGAATTGCCTGCCAAGCCGTGAGTCCGATGCAATCTGCTGATTCAGCTCTGCCAACCGCTGTTCAATGTCGGTCGCGAGCACCTCATCAAGACCGCCGATCCTGACCACCCAGTCCCGCCAGGTCTGACCCAACCTAGGCTCCAGACCGACAAAGGCAAAGCGACGTCGCAGGGCCAAATCCACCAATGCCAGTGAGCGATTGGCAACGTTCATGGTGCCAATAACATAAAGATTTTCTGGCACATGAACAGGTCTGCGCACCCCATCGGCATCCGGGTAACACAGTTCCAATGCTTCACTGGGCATACGTTTCCCCGCTTCGAGTAATGTCAGCAACTCACCGAAAATTTGTGCAGGATTACCTCGATTGATCTCCTCTATCACCACGACCCATCTGGATGATGGCTCGTTGCGTGCTGCCTTGATGACTTCCATGAAAACACCATCAGCCAAGGACAACTTACCCTCCCCAGTGGGCCGCCAGCCGCGTACAAAATCCTCGTAAGACAAATTCGGATGAAACTGTACGGCACGGATCTTTTTGTCGTCTTTATGCCCAATCAATGCAAATGCAAGCCGCTTGGCCAACCAGGTCTTTCCTGTACCGGGTGGCCCCTGAAGAATCAGATTTTTTTTGATGCGCAGACGATCCAACATCAAAGAGACCTCATCGCGTTCCAAGAAGCAGCCATCCTTGAGGATATCCACCACGGAATAGGCATCCGTGGGGATCTCGGACCTGATGGAATCCGCAATCCCATCATCGTTATTAGCAGACGTATCAGATACGTGCTCCCTGCTCGGCAATATGTCATCGTTGGTATGCAGGGTGGTGCCGAAACGGTCTCTCCAGTAAGGCGCATTGCGAAAACGCTCAATGTCCTGTGGCTTGTCTTCAAAAGCAAACGCAATCAACGCGTCTGCTTCCCATTCGCCGGCAGTGACGCGCCAAATAGTCCCACGATAGGTGTAGAAATACCATTCGCGAAGCCCTTGTGCTGGGGTCCACTGAACCTTGACCCGCTCTCCATCTTGCGGGTTTTCGGTAATGATGCCCACCGCCTTGATGCCCATCACCGATACGGATTGCTGGCGATTATCGAAGGGAAGAGCACGTTTACGCACATATGCAGCCTTGATGGCAATCCGCTCACCTGAACGCATGGTTTGCACCAGAGCGCGTTCCTTGTCGGAGGGGGCACTGATTTCCCAGATACCCTGCGCCAGAAAGCGAGGGCTTTGGTCGTCCGTATGGCCGAAACTCGCACCCACAAACCACGCGGTACTTGATACTTCTCCCTGTTGAATACTCATCAATTTGGCTCTTTCACTGAATTCTCGAACGCATTATGAGGGGATATCTTCCAGCGGGATAAAACTTGATTAACCGTTTTCTCCAACATGCCGCATCCGGGATTCCACTGATGGGAAAGTCCCTTACAACTAAAGTCGTCTGGTGATGGCATGGTCGGGCCGATACACTGAACACTCCCCAATACCGGTCACAGGGGTCAGGGAACGGCGATGCCAGCCCGCACTGCGCATTTCACGAAGTGATGAATCCAGGAGACAAAACATGAGCACACCCCCCAGCTCGGCCCAGATGGTCGAGCGCATCCAGAAAAATCCCGCATACCAACGATTGCGCGAAAAACGCAATACCTTCGGCTGGTCGCTGACCATTGTGATGCTGGTCGTTTACTACGGCTATATCGCACTCATTGCATTCAACAAGTCATTTCTGGCACAGCCCATCGGCTCGGGCGTGACCTCGGTGGGCATGCCCATCGGACTGGGGGTCATCCTCTTTACCGTCATCATTACCGGTATCTATGTGTACCGCGCCAATACGGAATTCGATGCCATCATCGATGAAATCATGAAGGATGCCGCCAAATGAAGCACCACACCACGAAACCCTATGCTGCGGTTCTGGCTCTGGCCACCGCCCTGGTTGCTGGCAGTGCGTTTGCTGCCGGTGGCGATCTGGGAGAACTGCAAAAGCAATCGACCAACTGGACGGCGATCAGCATGTTCGGTGCGTTCGTGCTGGCCACCTTGTGGATCACGAAATGGGCCGCCGGACGCACCAAGTCTGCCGCCGACTTCTATACGGCAGGTGGTGGCATCACCGGCTTCCAGAACGGTCTGGCGATTGCCGGTGACTACATGTCTGCCGCTTCGTTCCTGGGCATTTCCGCTGCGGTGATGATGAACGGCTACGACGGCCTGATCTACTCGATCGGCTTCCTGGTGGGCTGGCCCATCATCACGTTCCTGATGGCCGAAAAGCTGCGCAACCTGGGCAAGTTCACATTTGCCGATGTGGCCGGTTATCGCTTCCAGCCCGGCCCGATTCGCGCCTTCGCGGCCTCCGGTACGCTGGTGGTGGTGGCGTTTTACCTGATCGCCCAGATGGTGGGTGCAGGCCAGCTCATCAAGCTGCTGTTCGGGCTGGAATACATGTATGCGGTCATCATCGTGGGCCTGCTGATGATGGTGTATGTGCTGTTCGGCGGTATGACAGCCACGACCTGGGTGCAGATCATCAAGGCCAGCTTGCTGCTCTCCGGTGCCAGCTTCATGGCATTCATGGTGATGAAGGCCTATGGCTTCAGCTTCGAGCGTCTGTTCCAGGCTTCGGTGGACATCAAGGGTTCCAACTCCATCATGGGCCCAGGTAACTTCATCAAGGATCCCATCTCCGCCATCAGCTTCGGCATGGCCCTGATGTTCGGAACCGCAGGTCTGCCCCACGTACTGATGCGCTTCTTCACCGTGCCCAACGCCAAGGAAGCGCGCAAGTCCGTGTTCTGGGCCACCACCTGGATTGGTTACTTCTACATCCTGACCTTCATCATCGGCTTCGGCGCGATTGTGCTGGTCAGCACCAACCCGCAGTTCCTGGATGGCTCCGGTGGCCTGATCGGTGGCGGCAACATGGCTGCGGTTCACCTGGCCAATGCGGTGGGCGGCAACGTGTTCCTGGGCTTCATCTCTGCCGTGGCATTCGCCACCATCCTGGCAGTGGTCGCTGGCCTGACGCTCTCCGGTGCCTCTGCCGTGTCGCATGACCTGTACTCCACCGTGTTCAAGAAAGGCAAAGCCGACAGTGCCGCCGAACTGAAGGTCTCGCGCATCACCACTCTGGTGCTGGGTGTGATCGCCGTGGTGCTGGGCATCGTGTTCGAGAAGCAGAACATCGCGTTCATGGTGTCACTGGCCTTCGCCGTGGCTGCATCCGCCAACTTCCCGGTGCTGTTCCTGTCGATCCTCTGGAAAGACATGACCACCCGTGGCGCAGTGATCGGTGGCTTCCTGGGCCTGACTTCCTCTGTAGTGCTGACCCTGTTGTCGCCCTCGGTGTGGGAATCGGTCTTCGGCAACCCCGTCGGCTCGGCTCCGTTCCCCTACGCTTCCCCAGCACTATTCTCGATGACCCTGGCGTTTGTCGGTATCTGGTTCTTCTCGATCACCGACAAGAGCCGCAATGCACAGGCCGAGCGTGCTGCCTTCGCCGCCCAGCTGGTGCGTTCTGAAACCGGACTGGGTGCTTCCTCGGCCTCTTCCCACTGAGACCGAACACCGCCATTCGCCAGTGCCCAGCACACTGGCGAGTGCTCCCCGGCAACCATAACCTGGTATAAGCTAGAGGGAGCACAGTGTTGGCCCACATTGCGCTGAAATGAACTTTTGTTCACCCACTATGTTCAATTTTTAAGAAGAGAGAGACAAAAACATGAGCCAGAATATCTATCCCGTACCAGAAGGTTTTGCAGGCCCGAACACCATCAACGCCGAGCAATATGCCGCGTTGTACGCCGAATCCGTAGACAGCCCCGAAACCTTCTGGGCCAAGGCAGCCGAACGTCTGGAGTGGTTCAAGAAGCCTACCCAGATCAAGGACACTAACTTTGACCCCAAGAACTTCTACACGCGCTGGTTTGCAGATGGCGAACTGAACGTCAGCGTCAATTGTATCGACCGCCATCTAGCCACACGCGGCGACAAGACCGCGATCCTCTGGGAGCCGGACAGCCCCGACACCCCCTCGCAGGCCATTACCTACCGCCAGCTCTCCGAACGTGTGAACAAACTCGCCAACGCACTGCGCACACTGGGAGTGCAAAAGGGCGACCGCGTCACCGTTTACCTGCCAATGATTCCCGATGCGGCTGTGGCTCTGCTGGCCTGCGCCCGCATTGGTGCCATCCACAACGTGGTGTTCGGTGGCTTCTCGCCAACATCGGTGGCCGACCGCGTGCGCGACAGTGCGGCCAAGGTCATCATCACCGCCGATGAAGGGCTGCGCGCCGGACGCAAGGTTCCGCTCAAGGCCAACGTGGATGCAGCCCTCCAGCAGGAAGGCACACAAAGCATTGAGAAGGTCATCGTGCTCCAGCACACCGGCAGCGACATTGCTTGGCAGGAAGGCCGTGACGTGTGGCTGCACGACATCACTGCCAGCGAACCTGCCGAGTGCGAGCCTGAGCGCATGAATGCGGAAGACCCGCTGTTCATCCTCTACACGTCCGGCTCCACCGGCAAGCCCAAAGGCGTGCTGCACACCACCGGCGGCTATCTGGTACAGGCGGCCTATACCCACGAGGCCATCTTCGACCTGCGCGAAGACGATATCTACTGGTGCACTGCCGATGTGGGCTGGGTCACAGGCCACAGCTACATCGTCTATGGCCCGCTGGCCAACGGTGCCACCACGCTGATCTTTGAAGGCGTGCCAAGCTACCCGGATGCCTCGCGCTTCTGGCAAGTGGTGGACAAGCATCTGGTCACCATCTTCTACACCGCCCCCACCGCCATCCGCGCCCTGATGCGCGAAGGCGAGGAGCTGGTGAAGAAAACCTCGCGCAAATCGCTGCGCATCCTCGGCTCCGTGGGCGAACCCATCAACCCCGAAGCCTGGCGTTGGTACTACGACGTGGTGGGCGAAAGCCGCCTGCCCATCGTCGATACCTGGTGGCAGACCGAAACCGGGGCATTCATGATCGCTCCGATTCCCGGTGCCATCCCGACCAAGCCCGGCTCGGCCACCAAGCCATTCTTTGGCGTTCAACCGGCCCTGGTCAATGCCGAAGGCGAATTCGTGCAAGGTGCCGGCGAAGGCAATCTGGTGATTACCGACTCCTGGCCCGCCCAGGCACGCACGGTCTATGGCGACCACCAGCGTTTCATCGACACCTACTTCAGTGCCTATCCCGGCTACTACTTCACCGGCGACGGTGCGCGCCGCGATGAGGATGGCTACTACTGGATCACCGGCCGGGTGGACGATGTCATCAACGTCAGCGGTCACCGCATTGGCACGGCCGAACTGGAAAGCGCGCTGGTGCAACACCCGAAAGTGGCCGAAGCCGCTGCCGTGGGCTTCAACCACGATCTCAAAGGTCAGGGCATCTACGTTTACGTCACGCTGGTGGCAGGCGAGGAACCCAGCAATGAGCTGCAAAAGGAACTGGTGGCCCATGTGCGCAAGGTCATCGGCCCGATCGCCACGCCCGACTTCCTGCAATGGGCACCCGCCCTGCCCAAGACCCGTTCGGGCAAGATCATGCGCCGCATCCTGCGCAAGATCGCCGAAAACGCGCCAGACCAGTTGGGCGATACCAGCACGCTGGCAGACCCCTCCGTGGTCGATACCCTGGTCAAGGAACGCCACCTGACCTGATGGGGTGTGGCAGGGTGTCCGGCATTCATGCCAGGCACCCTCCACAGGATGCACATCCAGTCTCAAGACGGGCAGTTGGCAAGAACTGCCCGTTTTCTTGTCTGAATCGCTGCGCCATGCCATCATCGGTGCCATGCCGATGCAATAATCGCCGCATGTCCGAAATCCTGATTGCAGACGATCACCCCTTGTTCCGCGAGGCACTCCATGCCCTCGTGATGCGGGCATTGGGTTCAGGCACCCGGATTCACGAGGCAGAAAGCATCGAGCGGCTGCTGGTGCTGATCGACTCCTACCCTCATGCCGACCTGTTGCTGCTGGATCTCAGCATGCCCGGAGCGAAAGGCTTCGAGGCCCTGATGCACCTGCGTTCGCAGTGGCCGCAGTTGCCCGTGGTCGTCATTTCGGCCCACGAAGACCCGCAATCGGTGCAGCACTGCATTCACCACGGTGCGGCAGGCTTCATTCCCAAATCGACCGATGCCACGGAATTGGCCGATGCCCTTCAGGCCGTGCTGGCCGGAGACACCTGGTTTCCTGCACTGCCAGCCCCCACCGCCCCCCCCCACCGCATTGGCGAATTGACCCCCCAGCAACGCAAGGTGCTGGAAATGGCAGCGGCCGGGCTGCTCAACAAGCAGATCGCCCATGAACTGGGCACATCCGAGGCCACCATCAAGGCCCACATGACCGCCATTTTGCGCAAGCTTGGGGCCACCAACCGCACCCAGGCCGTGAGCATCTTCAACCGGGCCGGACTGCCGGTCGCCAGCGGCCCATAAACCGGCCATTCGCTCGCCATGCCCATCTGGCGCAGTCGGTCGATTGCGCCGGGGCGCACAGAAACAGCGACAATATCGCCCGATTGCGAACAGGTGCGTGAGCACGCGTGCCACCTGATCCGATTCCCCACGCACCGATAAAAAACACCCCATGACACACTCCATTGCCCGCAGTGGCCACACGCCGCCCAAAGTCGGCTTCGTCAGCCTGGGCTGCCCGAAGGCCCTGACCGACTCCGAACTCATCCTCACCCAGTTGAGTGCCGAAGGCTACCAAACCGCCAAAACCTTCGACGGAGCCGATCTGGTCATCGTCAATACCTGTGGCTTCATCGATGATGCCGTCAGGGAAAGCCTGGACACCATTGGCGAAGCCCTGGCGGAAAACGGCAAGGTCATCGTCACCGGCTGCCTGGGAGCGCGCACCGGCGACAGCGGCGGCAACCTGGTGCAGCAAATACACCCCAGCGTGTTGGCCGTGACCGGGCCGCACGCCACCCAGGAAGTGATGGATGCCGTCCACACCCACCTGCCCAAACCGCACGACCCGTTCCTGGACCTGGTGCCCGGCGGCTTTGGCGAAGCAGGCCTGAAGCTCACCCCCAAACATTACGCCTACCTGAAAATCAGCGAAGGCTGCAACCACCGCTGCACCTTCTGCATCATTCCGTCCATGCGCGGCGATCTGGTCTCGCGCCCGATTGGCGACGTGCTCAAGGAAGCCCGCGCCCTGTTCGAGGGCGGCGTGAAGGAACTGCTGGTCATCAGCCAGGACACCTCGGCCTTTGGCGTGGACGTGAAATACCGCACCGGCTTCTGGGATGGCAAGCCCGTCAAGACGCGCCTGTTCGAGCTGGTCGAGTCCCTGGGCGAACTGGCCCGGCCCTATGGCGCATGGGTGCGGCTGCACTACGTCTATCCGTATCCCAGTGTCGATCAGGTCGTGGAACTGATGGCGCAAGGCAAGGTGCTGCCCTATCTGGACGTGCCCTTCCAGCACAGCCACCCTGATGTGCTCAAACGCATGAAACGTCCTGCCAATGGCGAGAAAAACCTCGAACGCATCCAACGCTGGCGCGAAACCTGCCCGGAACTGGTCATCCGCAGCACCTTCATTGCGGGCTTTCCCGGCGAGACCGAGGCCGAATTCCAGCACCTGCTGGACTTTGTGGAAGAAGCCCAGATCGACCGTGCAGGCTGCTTTGCCTACAGCGACGTGGATGGAGCCACCGCCAACACCCTGCCCGGCATGCTGCCGCAAGCCCTGCGCGAGGAACGCCGCGCCCGCTTCATGGAAGTGGCCGAAGCCTGCTCCACCCGCAAGCTGCAACGGCGCGTCGGGCAGGTCATGAAAGTGCTGGTCGATTCCGCCCCCGCCCTGGGACGGCGCGGCGGCACGGGTCGCAGCTACGCCGATGCCCCCGAGATCGATGGCGTGGTGCATCTGCTGCCCCCGCAAAAAGCCAGCAAAACCCTGAAAGTGGGCACGTTCACCAACGCGCAGATCGTGCAGACGCAGGGGCACGATCTGGTAGCACAGCCTATCTGACTTCAACGAAAGTCAGGGCCTGTCATCATTCCCCCTGGTCTGCCCGCCGTGCGGACAGACTATCCACACCATCGGTCACAAGGCCGTCACGGGCAGGGCGCACAGGTTGCATCATGGCCCGTGCAATGCCGCGCAAAATGTGAACATCGCGTTGCGAGAGCTGGGCGCGGTTGAAGAGCTGGTTCAGGGTCGGCATAAGCTTCTTGGGGCTGGCCGGGTCGAGGAAACCGATGTCCACCAAAGCCGTCTGCCAGTGCGCCAGCAAACCGGCCAGAGCCTGAGCATCGGCCGGGGCATGGACAGGCAATAGCGCATCCGGGGTCGGTTCGGGCACTGCCGCTTCGTAATCGCCCTGCCCCACACTTTGCAGAAACAGCCGCCACTCGTAGGCAATCACCTGCACGGCAGCAGCGAGGTTGAGGGAGCCGAATTGTGGGCTGCTGGGAATCTGCAAGGCCACATGGCAGCGGTACACATCATCATTGCGCATACCGAACCGCTCGGTGCCGAACAGGAAGGCCACACCGTCCGGTACGCTGGCCCCGCCGGGTTGCGAATGCAGCCCATCGCGGGTGCGCAGATGTTCAAAGTGTTCGCGCGGGGTGCGGGTGGGTGGGCCGAAATCGCGGCCGATCATTGCCGTGGCACACAGATGGGTCATGCCATCGAGTGCCTCATCCAGTGTGGGCACAATGCGCGCCTGGCGCAGCACACTGATGGCCCCGCTGGCACGCTCGATGGTTTCCTTCAGGCGCAGCACATTGGCGTGGCGGGGGGCCACCAGCACCAGGTCTTCAAATCCCATGACCTTCATGGCACGCGCGGTCGCGCCCACATTGCCGGCATGGCTGGTTTCAATCAGTACAAAACGGGTTTTCATCTCTCGGGGTTCGGGGGTGAATCTACATGATGACACGCCCTGGTGCAACAGGACTTCTGCCCTGCATCGGCGGTGCGGGGCATTAGAATAGCGGGTTTACGGCCTGCCACGGGCCGAATCTTCCGTTTGCCTTTTCTGCCTATGAACACCCCTTCTTCCAGCCTCCACCCCATGCTCAACGTGGCCATCAAGGCCGCACGCGCAGCGGGCAGCATCATCAACCGGGCCGCGCTGGATGTGGAGTCCGTGCGCATTTCGCAAAAACAGCTCAACGATTTCGTCACCGAAGTCGATACCGGAGCCGAGCAGGCCATCATCGAAACCCTGCTGTCGGCCTATCCCCAGCACGGCATCTGGGCCGAGGAAACCGGCCGCCAGCATGGCAACCGCAAGTCCGATTTCGTCTGGATCATCGACCCGCTGGACGGCACGACCAACTTCATCCACGGCTTTCCCGCCTACAGCATCAGCATTGCGCTGAGCGTGCGCGGGCGCATGGAACAGGCGGTGGTGTTCGACCCCACGCGCAACGACCTGTTCACCGCCACACAGGGTCGGGGCGCATTCCTGAACGACCGCCGCATCCGCGTGAGCAAGCGCACCAATCTGCACGACTGCCTGATTGCCACCGGCTTCCCGTACCGCGAAGGCGACGACTTCGAGGATCACCTGCTGGCCCTCAACGACGTGATGCGCCACACCGCTGGCGTGCGCCGTCCCGGCTCTGCGGCACTCGATCTGGCCTATGTGGCAGCGGGCTTTTCCGACGGCTTCTTTGAAAAAGGCCTCAGCCCCTGGGACGTGGCCGCTGGCAGCCTGCTGGTGACCGAAGCGGGTGGTCTGGTGGGCAACTACACCGGCGAGGCGCATTTTCTGGAGCAAGGCGAGTGCATGGCCGCCAGCCCGCGCATCTACGGCCAGATGGTGCATCTGCTGGGCAAATACAGCCAATTCGCACAGGCTGGCGAAAAAGCCACAATGCGCGAAAAGCGTGCCGAACTGCGCCAGGTGCTCAGCCCCACACCCCGCCCCGCCAGTGCCGTGGCAGCCCCCCGCCCCGCAGAGGATGCCGACAAGCCCGCCGAAGAGCCACCCGTGGCACTCTGAGCG
The DNA here is from genome assembly GCF_900129055.1 of Lampropedia hyalina DSM 16112. Taxonomy (GTDB): domain Bacteria; phylum Pseudomonadota; class Gammaproteobacteria; order Burkholderiales; family Burkholderiaceae_C; genus Lampropedia; species Lampropedia hyalina. The sequence continues at coordinate 118,196 of NZ_FQUZ01000003.1, read as the reverse complement.
CGCAGCTCGCCTGCACGCCCGGCGGCACCGCCCGCCCCTGCCCGACCATCTTGTTGAACCCATACCGAACACCGCGCCCGCCATCCGGGCGCAATCCACATTCAGCCCCCCTATGACCGATACCCTCCCAGCCGATAACCCACAGGACATTGCCCAGGAATGGAGCCAGAAGGCCGAAGCCATCCTGCAACGCAGCCCCTTCCAGATTGCCGATGGCGAAGCCTGGCAGCGCGAAGCCGCCAAGGCGGGCGCGCCCCTGTCCAAGGAGCCACTGGCCAGCCTGCGCGCCCAGATCGCCGACACCATCAAGTCCATCCAGGAACTGCAACACCGCAGCATGGTGCAGAAAGAAGCCGCGCTGCTGCTGGCCCAGCGCATCGACGTGCTCTCCACCAAGTCCTGGCAACACGCGGCCGAAGCCCTGGAGCCGCTGCAAGCCGACATCCAGAAATGGCAGGGCATTGCCCAGCAGCTTCAGGAGAGTCCGAACTGGGGCAGCATCGAGCCACGCTACCACAGCGCGCTGGACAACTCCGGCACGCAACTGTCGCTGGTCTTCACCGCCTTCTCCGAAGCCCTCGCACTGGCCAAGGCCGCTGCCGAAAACCCACAGGCCGAACTGCCTCAGGTACAGGTCTGGGCCGATGAACTGCGCGCCCTGCATGGCCTGAGCCTGCCAGCCGACACCCCTGCCGTGGCCCTGACACCCGAGCAGACCAGCCGCATCGAACAGGCCATTGCCAAGACCGAACGCATTGCCCGTGGCGGACAGGCCAAGGACAGCGCACAGGCCGCAGCCGCACTGCGCGACACCCTCAAGGCTACCGGTGCGACACTGGATCAGGCTCTGGAAGAGCGCGTCAATCGCGCCCTCATCGATGCAGGCGATTTGCAAGGCTGGCAACGCTGGGGCGCGAACCAGGTGCGCGAGGAACTCATCCGCCGTGCCGATGGACTGCTCTCGCCCGCCGAAGGCCAGCCCGCAGCCCGCAGCCAGCGGCAGCCGCAAGCTCCAGCAGCAACTGCGCGAACTGCGCGAACACTGGCGGCAGGTCGATCGCGCCAACGCACCCAACGCCCACCTGTGGAAACGCTTCGACGAAGCCGCCAGCAAGGCCCACGCCATCGTCGAGGAATGGCTGGTCAAGGTCAAGGCCGAAGCCGCCGAGCACAAGGCCGAACGCAACCGCCTGCTCGACGAATTCATCGCCTGGGGCAAGGCCCATGCCGAAGAAGCCAACCAGGACCTCAAAGGCCTGCAACGCCAGCTTCAGCAATGGAACAACCGCTGGCGCAATGCCGGCCACGTCAGCGACAAGCTCTACACCGGCTTGCAGGAACGCTGGAAAGCCGCGCACGATGCCATCGCCGCACCGGTAGAGCAGGCGCAAAAGGAAAGCATTGCCATCCGCCGCAGCCTGATCGAGGAAGCCCAGCAACTGGCCAGTGCCGCCGAGCTGAACATCAACGCCGTCAAAAACCTGCAACAACGCTGGCAGGCCCAGGCACACACCGTCAGCATCGACCGCAAGCAGGAGCAAAAGCTGTGGGAAGCCTTCCGCAAACCGCTGGACGATGCCTTCAACCGCAAGAGCAGCCAGCGCGAGCAGCAGGCCACCGCGCCCCTCTCCGCCCACGATCAGGCCGTGCTGCAAGCCAGTGCCGCCGTGGAAGAAGCCATTCGCAACGGCGATGTCGCCGCCATCCGCGAAGCCGTGCAGGCACTGGAGCAGGCCAGCCGCCAGGGCGCGGCAGCAGAAGCACCTGCCGCCAGCAGCACCCCGACTGCCACAGCGACCGCAACCGATGCGGCCAGCGAAACCGCGGCCACGGGCACACCCGAAGCGGACACCACCGCTGTAGCAGCAGCCACAGACGAGACCACCGCCACCACCACCGAAGCCGCTCCCGCTCCTGTGGCCGCACCGGCCCCCGCCAAGCCGCTGATCGCCCGGCGCGGTGACGACCGCCCCGGCCAGCCGCGCAGCAGCCTGGGGGCTGCCGTGCCATCACGCGAACGCGACGGCCAGAAAGGCAAGGGACGCGAAGGCCGTGATGGTCGGGACAGCCGCGATGGCCGCGAACGCCGCGCCCCCGTGGGCAGCGAACGCGCCCCCCGCGCCGCCACGCCTCGTCTGGGTGACAAGGCCTTCCGCGCCCAGCGCAACGCACTGGAAAACGCCCAATTGGCACTGCGCAAGCTCGCTTCGCAGGCCCACGGCGAATCGCTGGTGCAACTGCTCGATGCCTGGCAGAAACGCGATGCCGCCACCGTGCCGCCTGCCGCCCAACTGGGCAAGAAAATCAGCAATGCGCAATGGACACAATGGCAACAGGCCATTGGTGGTTCTGCCGCCGATGCCAGCGCGGCCCAGCAAGCCCTGCTGCGCCTGGAAATCGCCGCCGAAGTGCCCACCCCAGCCGAAGCCCTGCCGCAACGGCGTGCCCTGCAACTGCAACTGCTGACGCAGAAACACGCCGCCAGCCCTGTCGAAACCTGGCAGGCCGACGTCGGCAAGGTCTTGGCCGCCCCTGCCGACGACGACAGCAGCAAACGCCTGCAAAACGCACTGAAGGCCCTGCTGCGCAAGTAAATCCCTGACTACATCCTGCCTGCCGCCATGAATGCAACCCAACTCCTCAGTGCCGACCCGGTGGACTGGCCGGTGGCTTCCGGTTGGCAGGATGCCGTCAGTGCCTTTTTCGGCAGTCCTCAGGGGCAGAAACTGCTGGCCTTTCTGCACCAGCGGGTGCAGGCCGGAGCCAGCATCTTCCCGCCACAACCCCTGCGCGCGCTGGAACTCACCGCCCCCGACGCTGTGCGCGTGGTCATCCTGGGGCAAGACCCCTACCACGGGCGCGGGCAGGCCGAAGGGCTGGCATTCTCGGTCGCGCCGGGGGTGCGTTTTCCGCCCTCGCTGCAAAACATCTTCAAGGAAATCCAGCGCGATCTGGGCGTGCCGCCCCCCACCTTTCCACAGCCCGGCGGCAGTCTGGTGAAGTGGGCGCAAAACGGCGTGCTGCTGCTCAACACCTGCCTGACCGTGGAAGAAGGGCAGGCAGGCAGCCATTCAGGCAAAGGCTGGGAACTGCTCACCGATGCCGTTATTGCGCAGGTGGCACAGGGCGACCGCCCAGTGGTGTTCATGCTGTGGGGCTCCCACGCCCAGTCCAAGCGGGCACTGATTCCCGCCGACAAAGGCCATCTGGTGCTGCTGGCCAATCACCCCTCACCACTGTCGGCCCTGCGCCCGCCACGCCCCTTCATCGGCTGCGGGCATTTCAGCGCGGCCAAGGCGTTCCGGGAACAGCAGGCAGCACAGCCCTGAGAGGTGCGGGGAGTGGCAGAAAATGTTCCCCACTCCATTTCCGCCCCCACTGGTCATTCCGGCGCAGGCCGGAATGACGCAGCGGCATAAGTTCACAAAGTGCGGCAATACACCACTTTATTTCGGTGTATTCTTGCTCACCGTTTTCCCCATCCTCCAGCCTGCCCACTGTCATGGCCCAATACTTTGACGTTCACCCCCAGAACCCCCAGCCGCGCCTGCTTCAGCAGGCCGCGCGCCTGCTCCAGCAAGGCGGCGTGCTGGCCGTGCCCACCGACTCCAGCTACGCGCTGGTATGCCAACTGGACGAAAAGACCGCCGTGGACCGGCTGCGCCAGATTCGCCAGATGGACGACAAGCACCTGCTCACGCTGATCTGCAAAGACCTTTCGGAACTCTCCAGCTATGCGCGCGTAGACAACCGCCAGTTCCGCCTGCTCAAGCAGGCCACGCCCGGAGCCTACACTTTTGTGCTGGAAGCCAGCAAGGAAGTGCCGCGCCGCGTCAGCCATCCCCAGCGCAAGACCATCGGCCTGCGCGTGCCCGATCACGCCGTCATCCGCGCCCTGCTGGAGCTGCACAACGCCCCGCTGCTGGCCAGCACCCTGACCCTGCCGGGTGACGACGACCCGCTCAACGATGCCCACGAGATTGACGAACGCATCGGCCACCTGCTGGCTGGAGTGGTCGATGCCGGAGCCACGCCCTTGCAGCCCACCACCGTGCTCGACCTGACCAGCATGGAAAACGGCGGCAGCCCCACGGTGTTGCGCGAGGGGCTGGGCAGTCTGGCGGCATTGGGGCTGGAGGGCTGAGGGCGGCCTTTTCCCCTCCCCCTGCCGCCCCTACATGGAATCAATGCTTGGCGGCAGCGGCAATCCCCAGGCCGGTCTGCGCCTGAATGAACTGCCGGTCAAAGCCCTCGCGTTCGCGCTGCACACTGGCACTGCGATCGAGTCTGGAAACCACATAGCACACCAGGAACGCCAGCGGCATGGAGAACAGGGCTGGGTGGTCATACGGGAAGATGGCTTTTTCGTGCCCCAGCACGGTCTGCCAGACGGCGGGCGAGAGCACCACCAGCACCACGGCCACCACCAGGCCGCTCAGGCCGCCCCACAGCGCGCCGCGCGTGGTCAGGCCCTTCCAGGCAATTGCCAGAATCAGCACCGGAAAGTTGGACGATGCCGCCACGCCAAAGGCCAGCGCGGTCATGAAAGCGACGTTGATCTTCTCGAACAGCAGGCCCAGCACAATCGCCACCAGCCCGATGCACAGCGTAGCGATCTTGGAGATGCGGATTTCGCGCTCCTCGTTGGCCTTGCCCTTGTGCAGCACCATGGCATACAGGTCGTGCGAGATGGCCGAGGCCCCAGCCAGTGCCAGCCCGGAGACCACGGCCAGAATGGTCGCAAAGGCCACTGCCGACATGAAGCCCAGCATCAGGCTGCCGCCCACGGCATTGGCCAGGTGCATGATGGCCATGTTGCCGCCACCGAGCAAGGCCCCGCCAGTGTCGCCATCGACGAAGAAGCGGCCATCGGTCCCGACGATCACGATCGAGGCCATACCCATGGTGACGACGATCAGGAAGAAATAGCCGATGAAGCCGGTGGCATAGAACACCGAGCGGCGCGCTTCCTTGGCATTGGTGACGGTGAAGAAGCGCATCAGGATGTGCGGCAGGCCGGCAATGCCGAACATCATGCCCAGCGACAGCGAGATGGTGGAAACCGGGTCGGACAGCATGCGCCCCGGTTGCAGAATGGCCGCGCCGTCCTTGTGCGTGGCCGCCACGGTTTGCAGCATGGTGCTGAAGCTGAAATCGAAGTGGCGCATGGTCAGCAGCAACATCAGCGTACCGCCCAGCAGCAACAGCGTGGCCTTGATGATCTGCACCCAACTGGTGGCGATCATGCCGCCGAACATCACATACACCACCATCAGAATGCCGACGATGAACACGGCATACAGGTAATCGATGCCGAACAGCAACTGGATGAGCTGCCCCGCCCCGACGACCTGCACGATCATGTAGAACAGTACCACCGTCAGCGAACCCAGGGCGGTGAGGATGCGCATCCGGGTGGCATCCAACCGGTAGGAAACGATGTCTGCCACGGTGAAGCGGCCCAGGTTGCGCAGCCGCTCTGCCAACAGGAACAGCACAATCGGCCAGCCCACGAAAAAGCCCACCGCGAACGGCAAGGCATCGTAGCCCCGGAAGTAGGCAATGCTGGAGATGCCCAGCAGCGTGGCAGCCGACATGTAGTCACCCGCAATCGCCAGCCCGTTCTGGAAGCCGGTCAGGCCACCGCCCGCCGTATAGAAGTCCGAGGCACTGCGGGTGCGGCTGGCCGCCCACCAGGTGATGCCCAGGGTGATGCAGACAAACAGCAGGAACATCAGAATGGCCGTGCTGTTCAGCCCCTGCCCGCCTGCGGAAGGTGCGGCCACCGCTACGGGGGCAAAAACCGCCAGTGACAATGCCGTCCAGGGCCTGAAAGTGCCCACGACCATGCGCGGAATATGTGCAGTCATACGGATTCCTCCAGGATTTCGCGGCTGAGGCGGTCAAAGTGGCTGTTGGCACGCCAGGCGTACAGGCCCGTGGCCAGCCAGGACAGGACGATGATGATTGCGCCCAGCAGCCAGCCCAGGCCGATGATGGAATCGCCCACCACGGGAGCCGCCAGCCAGTCGGGGCGCAGAATGCCCACCATCAGGTAGCAGAAAAAACTGCCCAGTACGGCAGTGGTCAGCCCCCAGGCGAGGCGTTGCCGCGTCCGCACCAGCTCGGTCAGCTTGGGGTTGCGGTGAATCTTGCGTTGTTGTTCGTTCATGTTTGTCTCTCTCCGGCCTTGGATGGCGGGGAAGGCCGCGCCGCATCGCCACCGTGACGGATTGGGGCGGGCCTTTCGGTTTCTTGTCTGGATGAATGACACGCCCTAATCAGCGCACTGGCGTTGCAGCAAATCGAGCGCAACATCGACGATCATGTCCTCCTGACCGCCCACCATGCGCCGCCGCCCCAGCTCCACCAGAATGTCCACGGTCTTGAGGCCGTACTTGGCCGCTGCCGCTTCCGAATGGCGCAGGAAGCTGGAATAGACCCCGGCATAGCCCAGCGCGAGGGTTTCGCGGTCCACCCGCACCGGGCGATCCTGCAAGGGGCGCACGATGTCATCGGCCGCATCCATCAGCTTGTACAGATCGCAGCCGTGGTTCCAGCCCAGCCGTTCGGCAGCGGCAATGAACACTTCCAGCGGTGCATTGCCCGCCCCTGCGCCCATGCCCGCCAGACTGGCATCGACGCGGTCGCAGCCCTCCTCCACCGCAACGATGGAATTGGCCACGCCCAGACTGAGGTTGTGGTGGGCGTGGATACCGGTCTCGGTTTCAGGAAGGAGCACGTCCTTGAAGGCGCGGAATCGGTCGCGCACCTCGTTCATGTTCAGCGCGCCGCCGGAATCGACCACATAGCAGCAGGTCGCGCCGTAACCCTCCATCCGCTTGGCCTGTTGCGCCAGCTCCTGTGGGGTGGTCATGTGGCTCATCATCAGGAAGCCCACCGCTTCCATGCCCAGGTGGCGGGCATATTCGATGTGCTGCCTCGATACATCGGCCTCGGTGCAGTGCGTGGCCACGCGCACCACGCGCGCGCCCGCATCGTAGGCGGCCTTGAGGTCATGCACCGTGCCGATGCCGGGCAACAGCAGTGTGGTGATCTTCGCGCGCTTGACGACCGAGGCCACGGCCTCGATCCACTCCAGATCGGTGTGCGCCCCGAATCCATAGTTGAAGCTGCCGCCCTGCAAGCCGTCGCCGTGCGCTACCTCGATGGAATCGACTCCCGCCTCGTCGAGGGCACGGGCGATCTGGCGGGTCTGCTCCAGGCTGTACTGGTGGCGGATGGCGTGGCTGCCGTCGCGCAGGGTCACGTCGGAGATATACAGTTTCTTGCTCATCGGGTCTGCTCCTCAGGCTTGGGCAAGCATGCGCTGGGCCATGCTCTCGGCAGTGCGCAGGGCGGCACTGGTCATGATGTCGAGGTTGCCCGCGTAGGCAGGCAGGTAATGGGCCGCGCCTTCCACCTCCAGGAAAATGGAGGTTTTCAGGCCACTCATGCGCGGCCCCACGCCGGGAATGTGAATGGGACGATCCGGGCTGATGCGGTCGAACTGCACAGCTTGCTTGAGGCGGTAGCCGGGCACATACTGCTGCACGGCCTCGGCCTGGCGGGCCACGGATTCGGCAATCAGGGCTTCGTCCACCGGCTCGCTCAGGGTATAGACGGTGTCGCGCATCATCAGCGGCGGCTCGGCCGGGTTCAGGATGATGATGGCCTTGCCCTTGGCTGCGCCTCCCACCACTTCGATGGCCTTGGACGTAGTCTCGGTGAACTCGTCGATATTGGCGCGCGTGCCCGGCCCGGCAGACTTGCTGGAGATGCTGGCGATGATCTCGCCGTAGTGCACCTTGGCCACGCGGCTGACGGCGGCCACCATCGGAATGGTCGCCTGCCCGCCGCAGGTGACCATGTTCACATTGGTCGCATCCAGATGCGCCTGACCATTCACCACCGGAATGCAGTACGGGCCGATGGCCGCCGGGGTCAGGTCGATCACGCGGATGCCGGGCTTGAGACTGCGCAGAAAGGCATCGTTGCGCACATGCGCCCCGGCAGAAGTGGCATCGAAGACGAAGTCGATGTCCTGGAATACGTCCAGCCGCGCCAGCCCTTCCACGCCTTCGTGGGTAGTGGCGACGCCCAGCCGGGCGGCGCGGGCCAGCCCGTCGGAAGTGGGGTCGATGCCAACCATCGCACCCATTTCCAGGTGCTGGCCGTGGCGCAGGATTTTGATCATCAGATCGGTGCCGATGTTGCCGGGGCCGATGATGGCTGCCTTGAGTTTCTTCATGGGTCAGGTTCCTTGTGGATGGTCGAAAAGTACCCGCACACTGCCCAGGCCGGCAATGCGGGCTTCAAACTGGTCGCCGGGCTGCACCGCCACCATCGGCCCCAGCGCGCCGGTGAGTACGATGTCGCCCGCTTGCAGCGGCTCGCCCAGCGCGGCCAGCGTGCGCGCCAGCCACACCGCCGCATTGACGGGATGGCCCAGGCATTCCGCACCGCTGCCACTGGAGACCGGCTCGCCATTGCGCGTCATCTGCATGGTGGCTTCGCGCAGCTCCAGACTGTCGAGACGGCGCGCCGGGCCACCGAGCACGAACAGGCCGCTGGAGGCGTTGTCGGCCACGGTATCGGCAAAGCGGATGTCCCAGTCGCGCACCCGGCTGCCGACGATTTCCAGTGCGGGCAGCACCCAGCCGGTGGCCGCCAGCACCTCGGCAAAGCCGGTCTCGGGATGCGGCAGATCGCGCTCCAGCAGCAGGGCGATTTCCGCCTCGATCTTGGGTTGCAGCACGGCATGGAACGGCAGGGCCTGGTTGTCGCCCCAGGCCATGTCGGCAAACAGCACGCCAAAGTCGGGCTGATCGACCCCGAGTTGTGCCTGCACCCTGGGGTTGGTCAGGCCAATCTTGCGCCCCACGATGCGCCGCCCGCTGGCCTTGGCGTGTTCGGTGTTGATGCGCTGGATGGCGTAGGCGGCCGCGCCATTGGTGGGGCCGATGTGTTCGCGCAAGGGCGCAATGGGCTGGCCGGTGGCTTCGGCGTCGCGCAAGGCGCGCGCCCACTGCTCCAGTGTGTGCTCTGGTAGATGGGGGTTCATGCGGATTTCCTCGCAAGGGGAAGGGAAAAAGAAAGAAGCCGTGCCATGTCAGTGCTGCAAAAAGTCCAGCACCATGCGGTTGAAGCGCGGGGCGTGTTCCCACTGCGCCCAGTGGCCACAGTGGTTGAAGACGTGCAGTTCGGACTGGGGAATGCCTGCCACCAGGCGCAGGCCAGTGTCCATGGGCACGAATCGGTCGTTGCGGCCCCAGATGATGAGCGTGGGCGACTGGATGCTGCCCAGGCGCGGCCCGAAGTCGGGGAACTGGCGCGGGTTCGCTTCCAGGCTCTTGACGAAGTTTTCCAGGTGGTCGCGCCGCGCCAGCATGTTGTCCAGGCGGGTCTGGAACAGCTCCTCGGTCAGGTCGCTGCTGTCGAAGACGAACACTGCCATCATCTTCTTCAGGTTCTCGATGCTGGGGTCGCGGTACAGCCCTTGCAGCAGCTTGATGCCTTCGGTGGGCATGGGTGCGTAGGGGCTGACGCCGCCGGTGCCACCGCCCATCAGCACCAGTTTGCCCACGCGCTGCGGCTGTTGCAGGGCCAGTGCCACCGCGCTGTGCCCGCCCATCGAGTTGCCGAGAATGTGCACCTGCTCCAGCCCCAGCGATTCCAGCAGGCGATCGAGCACGCGAGCGTTCAAGTCGGAGCGCGAGCCGGTGCAGACGATGGAATCGCTCTTGCCCCAGCCGGGGCAGTCCATCAGGATGACGCGGTAGCCCGCATCCACCAGCGGCTGGATGTTGCGGTGGAAGTTGGCCCAACCGGTCGCGCCGGGGCCGGAGCCGTGCAGCATCACCACGGTCTGCGGCCCCTGGCCGATGTCGTTGTAGTGGATTTGCAGTTCCCGGCCTTCGTCCAGCAGGCGGGCGAAACGGCTGGTCGATGCTTCGGTGATGGTCAAGGGGGTCGTGGTCATTGTCTCTGCTTTCTGATAGGGTCGGTCAGTGGGGGAAAAGGATGCAGCGCGGCTTATGGAAACGCTGAATCATTCCGCCCGGCCGCTGCATCCCCCTCTCGGGCGGTCTGCTGCGTTGGCTTTTGGGGTCAATAGCACCACTATTGACCCCAAAAACCGCCTTGCAGCCCATCCCGACAGGGCGCGCGGCGACTCGGGCGGAATGAATCAGCGTTTCTTTATGCCACGGCCACACCGGTCTGGGTCTGCGCACCGATGGCCCCGAAACCGGCAATCCATTCGGGAATCGGACGGTAGTAGGGTGCGCGGGTTTCGTAGGCTCCAAAGCTGGAGAGCGCGGCGAAGGCTGCCACCCAGGTCTTGACCTCGTGGGTGGAACGTCCGGCCAGACGCGAGACCTCATCGTTGCGCAAGGCATCGAGTTCGGCGAAACGGCCCTGCGAGAGCAGCTCCATGAAGTGCCGATCCCATTGCGGGTTGAGCGGGTGCAGGCTGTGCTGGTCTTCGATGAAGCGCAGGGCGGCATGGATGACGCGCTGCTGGCGCGCCTCGCGCTCGGCGGGTGGCAGGTTGCGGCCACTGCCCAGCAGACGGTCGCGGATGTGCTCGTTCGCGGTGGCCAGTTCCGGCACGGGCGGCTGGTGCGACAGCCCGCCCGATCCGACAAACAGCACGCGCCGGTTCAGGCTGCGGGCAAAGCGTCCGATGGCCTCGCCCAGCACCCTGGCGCGGGCAAAGGTGGGCAGGGGCGCGGCCACGGCGTTGATGAACACCGGAATCACCGGACGGGCATCGATTGCGCCCAGCAGCTCATCGAGCGGCTGCGAAAAGCCATGATCGACCTGCATGGTGTAGGACATGGCCACGTCCACGCCGTCTTCCAGCAAGGCCTGCACGCAATCGCGCGCCAGCTCCTGAGGCACGTTCAGCGGCCCGGCCGGTGTGCCGAAGTCGCCGATGGCGTGGGCCTGCATGCCGATGCAGAACGGCGGCATGGTGTCGTAGAAGAAGCCGTTGAAGTGATCGGGCGAAAACAACACGACCAGTTCCGGGTCGAACGTGGCGATCCAGTCGCGGGCCTCGGCGATGGTCTGGCGCACTTCGTGCAGCACGTCTTGGGCGGGGTCCACATGGCCGACCAGGGGCGTGTGGGACAGGCATTGCAGGCGGGCGGTCATGGCTTGGGGTCTCCTTGGGGTATGGTGCAGGCACGCTGGTGTGCGGCTCTTTCGGGTTGGATCGGTGGCTGGCGTGCACAGTCGAGCACAGGCAAGGCCAGCGCGGCACTCTGCCGGTGGGTCTCGGCCACAAGCAGCGCAAATCGGCTGTGACAGCGATCTGTCAGGCTTCTGGCAGGTGGCGGCTGAGGTTGCGCAGGCTCTGCTGCGGGTCGGTCAGCACTTCAGCGGGCAGCCGGGCACGGCGGGCCATCAGTTCCTTGGCACTGCGCATGTCACGTCCCTGATTGATGGTGATGGCGGCGGTGAGCACCCCCTCGTCGTCCAGACCGAACAGCATGAACGGGGGCATTCCCGGTGTGCCGCGCACCAGCCAGTGCCGTGCGGCCATGTCGCCCGCAAACTGGATGTTCAAGTCGCACTGGTCGGTCCAGTACCACGGCACGGGGTCGGCGGGCGGCTCCAGCCCCAGCATGGCATGGGCTGCCACGCTGGCCTGATGGTTGGCGTTCTCCCAGGTTTCGCGCCGCAGGCCGCCCTGTGCGGCCACATCGCCTGCCGCATAAATGGATGGGTCGGAGCTGCGGCAGTGCGCATCCACGCAGATGCCGTTGTCCACAACCAGCCCGGCCTGCCGCGCCAGTGCCACATCGGGCTCGACCCCGATGCCGTAGACGATGGCATCGCCTTGCAGCCGCGTGCCGTCCTGCAAGGTCAGCACCAGCGTGTCGCCTTCGCGCGTGGCCGAGGCCAGCCGCGCATTCAGATGCAGTGCCACGCCCCGCGCCCGATGCACGTCGCACAGGTATTCGCTCAGCAGCGGCGGTGCGGTGCGGGCCATCGGCAACGCCGCCTGCTCCACCAGACTGACCTGTGCCCCCAGTTCCACGGCAGAAGATGCCAGCTCCAGTCCGATCACGCCGCCGCCGACCAGCAGAATGCGGCGACCCGGGCGCAACTCCTGGAGCAGTGCGCGGGCATCGTCGAGGGTGCGCAGGGTGTACACGCCCTGGCCCAGCGCGTCCAGCAGCGGCAGGCGGCGCACCGTGGCCCCGGTGGCCAGCAGCAGCCGGTCATAGTCCAGTGTGCTGCCATCGGACAGGGTGAGGCGGCGCGCGGCGGCATCAAGGGCCGTCACGCGCGTGCCCAGCCGCAGTTCCACCCGGTGCGTCTCATAGAAATCACTGGGGTGGATGGTGCAGCGGGTGCGCTCGGGCTGCAACAGCACGTCCTTGGATAGGGGTGGGCGTTCGTAGGGCGGGTGCGATTCGTCCCCGACCAGCACGATGCGACCGGCATAGCCCTTGAGCCGCAGTTGTGCCACTGCGCCGGCCCCGGCCTGCCCCGCACCCACGATCACGATGCTGGAAATGTCCATTCCGTTGTCTCCTGCCTGTTGGCTTTTTCGTTCTTTTTCTCTGTGGCCAGATGGCGCGCTCCACCCGTGTGCCATGCGCTGCCAGCGGCCGCTCTGCAAAAACCGGCCCGAAGGCTACAGCTCCAGCCCGCCCGCCACATGGCGGATGCCGCGAATCCCCAGCCCGGCATCGGCCTGGATCATCACGCCACTGAGCACCTGGTTGTTGGCACGGGATGCCAGCAACACATACGGCCCGGTGAAATCCGCCGCCTGCGGAAAAAACTGCAAAGGCAGGATGCTGGCAATCGCCTCGGGACTGCGCGAATCCATGATGCGCAAGTCACCCTGCCCCAGCGACACCGGCCCGCGCAGATCGCTGGCCATGCCGCAAGGCCCCACGCCATTGACGCGCACCTTGGGGGCCAGCTCGTAGGCCAGTTGCCGGATCAGGCCCACCGCCGCGTGCTTGCTGGCGGTGTACAGCGGCCCGCCACCACCGGGGTAGAACGCCGAGTTGGAGAGCGTGAAGATCATGTTGCCGCGCGACTCCAGCAGGGCAGGAGCCGCCGCCTTCGCGCCCAGCAGATAGCCCTTGAGGTTCACGGCAAACAGTTCGTCAAAGCCCTGCGCCAGAGCCTCGGGAGCGAGTTGCAGCAGGCTGGAGCCGTGATCCCAGATGGCGGCATTTCCCACAAAACCGTCCAGCTTGCCAAAGCGTTCGACCGCTGCGGCCACTGCGCGCTGGTTGTCGGCATACACCGTGACATCGCCCTGCACGGCCAGCACCGCATCGCCAAAACGCTGGCGCAATGCGTCCACCTTCTCGGGCACGCGCTCCAGCACGCTCACCTGCGCGCCCTCTTGCAGAAAACGCTCCACCAGTGCCAGCCCCAGACCCGAGCCGCCGCCCGTGACCAGAATGCTTTCGTCTTGCAGCCATCCCATTACACAGTCTCCGGCAATTCCACATAGATCGCCCCTTCTTCGACGACCACGGGATAGGTGCTGAGCGGATCGGTGGCTGGCTGGCACAGGGCCGCGCCGGTCTTCAGGCAGAAACGCGCCGCGTGCAGCGGGCATTCCACCGTGCCATCGTCCTCGATATAGCCTTCCGACATGGAGGCATTGCCGTGGCTGCACCGGTCGGTGACGGCATACAGGTCGCCACCGGAGCGGATGACGGCAATGGGGCTGAGGGGCGAGTCGATCTTGATGGCCTCGCCATCGGGCAGATCGCTTTCGGAACAGACGTGGATACGGGCCATGGTCAGAACAGAATGCTGAGGTTGTGGGAGGTGTACACCACCTGGTCGAGGGTGATGTGGCGGCGGCAGATATGCCAGCCCAGTGGCGTATCGACCTGGCGAATCCGGTCCTGGCGCATGCCGGCATACAGGGTTTCGTCCCGTTCCTTCTGGGTGCGGTAGAGGATGAAATTGAGCCGGATGTCGTATTCGCCCGCCTGTTCTCCGGGCCTGATGCGCACATTGGCCACGCTGTGGCGTGTGCGCGAAGGCGGCTCCTCTGCCCAGGCCATGCCGGTTTCCAGCCGGGCAATGCGGCGTTCGAGCTGCTGCTTGCTGTCGTTGAACACCCAGGTGGTGGGCGGCTGCACGCTGCGGCGGCGGTCGCGGGTCTGCGCGTTCACGGTGGTGCGCATGGTGTATTCGATGTCTTCCGACAGCAGGGCCAGCCAGTCGCGGAACTCCCAGTCGTCCAGCAGTTCGGCCTCGTGGTAAAGGAACTGGGTGATTTCGTGGTGCAGCTCCAGCGGCACGGCCAGCAGGGGGGGCAGGGATGCGGGGGTTTCGGCCACGGTGTTCATTTCAGCAGCTCCTCGGTGTATTGGCGGGTGCGCTGCTGCACTTCGTCCCAGGAGTCGGACAGCAGCAGATCGGCCCAGCGGCGGTACATGCCCCGCGCGGCGGTCTCGGAAAAAATGTAGTTGGTCACGCCGGGAATGCCGTCGCCGCGCTGGCGTTCCTGCCCCAGCCCCATTTCCAGGCACAGCCTGCTGCTGCGGGCACGCTTGCCGCGCAGTACCTTCTGCACCTCGATCCAGTTCTCCGAATCGTCCTGCTCCAGAAACCCGGCAGGCCCGAAGGCACGGGTGGCACTGCGCTCGAATGCCGCCTTCACCTCCGGCGACGCGGCCTTGTCGGCAATGCAGAAGGCCCACACCTCCACCTGATTGGGGCCGCGCGGATGCCACACCCGCAAGGTGGCCGTGCCATTGAGCCAGGACATGGTGGGAAACATATTGTTGTGCCCGGCCAGGCGCAGGGCGCGCACCTCGCCCAGCCGCTCCAGGGCCTCCGGGTAGGTATCGCGGAAATACTGCGACACCTCACCATCCACCCAGACGTTGGCATCGGGCTTCTCGGTGAAGAAAAAACCGCTGCCGTGGCCGTCCTGCCCGAATTGCAGCGCGTCCTTGGCGGTCTCCCAGACCGGGCGTGCCGTCTGCCCTGCCCCCAGGGCCTTGTCGGCGGCATCGTTGGCCTTGGCTCCCAGCACCTGCACCGCCGAGGCGTGGGTGTAGAGGGCGTGGTACTGGTCGCTGGCGAACTGCTCGGCCGGGAATTTCCAGTTGCACTCGATCACCCACTTGTGCACGCCGCCGATGATCTCGGTGCCCCCCTCGCGGCGATCCAGCACGCCATCGAGGTACCAGGCAATGTCGCCCATGTAGTCTTCCAGCGACGGTGCGGTGGCATCCCAGTTGCCGAACACCAGGCCTTTGTAGCTGGCCACACGGGTGACTTCCTGCAAGCCCCATTTCTCCTTGCACAGCCCCTGCGGATAGGCGCGCGATTCCAGCGGCACATCCACCAGCGCACCATTGACCCCGTACGACCAGCCGTGGTACGGGCAGGTGAAGGCACGGGTGTTGCCGGAGTCGGCAAAGCTCACGCGCATGGAGCGGTGGCGGCACTGGTTGAGGAAAGCCTTGATGGAGCCATCCTTCTGGCGCACCACCACGATCGGATCCTCACCCATATAGGTATTGAAAAAATCCCCCGCCTTCGGAATCTGGCTCTCGTGCACCAGAAACAGCCAGCAGCGGCCAAAAATGCGCTCCAGCTCCAGATCGTAAATGTCTGGGTCGGTGTAAATGGATGGCGTGACGCGGCCATGGCGTGCGTCCACCAAGGCATCGATGTCTTTGATCGTGCTTGCGGTCATGTCTTGTCTCCTGTTGGCGTAGGCTTCACACTTGAGTCATGTCAATGTGCTGGAGACGGATTTTCAGCAACGCAGGCGGCCCTGTAAAATACTTGTTTTCTCTGGATTAAGACGATAAAACGATCAATTACATTATGGAATTAAGACATCTGAAGTATTTTATTGCGGTTGCGAATGATTTAAGTTTCACCCGTGCAGCACAACGCCTGCACACCTCGCAACCCTCGCTGAGCCAACAGATCATCGGCCTGGAGGAGGAAGTGGGCTTCGCGCTGTTCCAGCGCACCAAGCGCAAAGTGGAACTGACCGAAGTCGGTCGAGTGTTCCTGGAAGAAGCCCGGCTGGTGCTGATGCAGGCCGACAACGCCCTGACGCGGGCACGCCAAGTGGGGCGGCACGGCGGCCTGCACCTCACCGTCGGTTTCGTGCCCTCGGCGGAAGTGCGGGTCTTCCCGTTCATCCTGCCGGAGTTGCGCATGCACTACCCCACGCTGGACATCATCCTGCACAGCCTCAACACCAGCGAACAGGAGCAGGCCCTGCTGCGCGGCGACATCGACGTGGCCTTCATGCGCCCCCCTGTGCATTCCAGCGAACTGGTCAGCAAGGTCGTCTATACCGAACCGCTGCGCCTGTTCCTGCCCGCCAGCCACCCGTTGGCCACCCTGCGGCGCATCCCGGCAAGGCTGCTCGATGGCGAGCCGCTGATCGCCACCGACCCGAACTTCTCCAGCCCGGTGCACGATCTGGTCGATGCCTTCCTGACGGGCCACGGGGTCACGCCCCTGGTCGTGCAGAAAGCCTCCAACATCCTGCTCAACGTCAATCTGGTGGGTGCGGGCATCGGCTACGCATTGCTGCCCGCCTACGCCGCCAACATGGCCAGCCACTCGGTCTGCATCCGCCAGTTCGAGGACGAACAACCCGAAATCGACCTGCTGATGGTGTACCGGCAGGACAGCCAGTCCAGCGTGCTGCAAACCCTGCTGCAACTGGTGTTCCCGGACGAACTCGGCCACAGCCGCTTCCTGCACCAGCACACCACCACATACTGAAGGCGGCCCCCTTGCCCATGCGGCAGTACCGGACAGCAGGGCGGGCTGCATCGATCTCTGCGACAATGCCCGGCATGAATCCCGACATCATCCAGAACATCCTCATCATGGCCTTGCCGGTGCTGCTGGCCATCACCATTCACGAGGCCGCGCATGGCTATGCGGCACGGCACTTCGGCGACAACACCGCCCAGATGCTGGGGCGCATCACGCTCAACCCGCTCAAGCACATCGACCCCATCGGCACCATCGTCATTCCACTGGTGCTGTACTTTGCCACCAGTGGCGCGTTCATGTTCGGCTATGCCAAGCCCGTGCCCATCAACACCCGCAACCTCAAGAACCCCAGGCGCGACATGATCTGGATCGCGCTGGCCGGGCCGGCTTCCAACATCGCCCAGGCCATCATCTGGACGCTGCTGCTGGGCCTGCTGCTGGCAATGGGCATCCGGGAGACCTTCTTCATGGGCATGGTGAGCGCGGGCATCGTCATCAATCTGGTGCTGGCCGTGCTCAACCTGTTTCCGCTGCCGCCACTGGATGGTGGGCGCATTGCCGTGGGGCTGCTGCCCTACAAGCCCGCCAGCTTCCTGGCGCGGCTGGAGCCTTACGGATTCTTCATCATCATGGGCCTGCTGCTGATGGGCATTCTCGATCGCTTCTGGCTGCGCCCGCTGGTCGATCTGGGCAAGGCCATCCTGCTGCAACCGCTGGCCTGGCTGCTGGGCTGAACCCCATCGGCCTCCTCTCTTTTCTTCCCCTTCTCTCGCCATGACCATTCGCTACCTCACCGGCATCACCCCTTCGGGAACCCCGCACCTGGGCAACTACGCCGGAGCCATCCGGCCCGCCGTGCGCGCCCAGTCCGCCACGGACGTGGACAACTTCTACTTCCTGGCCGATCTGCACAGCCTCATCAAGGCACAGAACCCCGAGCAGACCCACACCTCCACACTGGAAATTGCCGCTTCCTGGCTGGCCTGCGGCCTCGACCCGGCCAAAGTCACGTTCTACCGCCAGAGCGACATCCCGGAAATCCCGCAACTGAGCTGGCTGCTGACCTGCGTCACCGGCAAGGGCCTGCTCAACCGCGCCCATGCCTACAAGGCCGCCGTGGACAAGAACACCGCCAGCGGCAGCGAACCCGACGATGGCGTGACCGCCGGACTGTTCATGTACCCGGTGCTGATGGCCGCCGACATCATGCTGTTCCAGGCCCATCGCGTGCCCGTGGGGCGCGACCAGATTCAGCACGTCGAAATGGCACGCGACATGGCCGCCAGCTTCAACCACCTCTACGGCAACGGCCAGGAACTGCTGGTGCCGCCCGAAGCGGTCATCGATGAAAACGTCGCCACCCTGCCGGGGCTGGATGGCCGCAAGATGAGCAAGAGCTACCACAACACCATCCCGCTGTTCGTGCCGCGCGAGCAACTGCGCAAGCTCATTCAAGGCATCACCACCGACTCACGCGCACCCGGCCAAGCCAAGGACACCGAAGGCAGTGCCCTGTTCCAGCTCTACCAGGCATTCGCCAGCGACGCAGAAACCGCCGCCATGCGCCAAGCCTTCGCCGATGGCATTGGCTGGGGGGATGCCAAGCAGCAACTGTTCGAGCGCGTCGAGCAGGAAATCGCCCCGCTGCGCGAACGCTACAACGCCCTGATGGCCGACCCCGCCGCCATCGAGCACATCCTCCAGCAGGGAGCCGAACGCGCACGCGCCATTGCCGTGCCCTACCTCGCCGAACTGCGCCACGCCGTGGGCCTGCGCAAGCTGACGCACAGCCACAGTGCCGACCACGCCCCCGCGCCAGAACACCCCGCTGCCGAAGAGCCACCGCAGATCAAGCAATACCGCGAGAGCGACGGCCAGTTCTACTTCAAGCTCACCAGTGCCAAGGGCCAACTGCTGCTGCAAAGCAAGGCCTACGCCACAGGCCGCGAGGCAGGCGATGCCGTCAAAGCCCTCAAGACCCAGGGCGCGGCCGCCCTGTCCGCACTCGCCACGCAACTGGAACCACACAGCGACGACGACACGCTGGCACAGGCCCTGCACCAACTGGTGCAAAGCCACGCCGACAAGAAGGGCTGAGCATCACAAGGTCACGGCCCATCGCCTGACGAAAAAGCCTCGCCCGTGGCATAGAACTGGCCACCGGCCACATAGTGCAGGCTGCGCCATTGCGGCCCGGCTGTCTCGAAATGCCAGTGCCCATGGGCAAACACGCGGGTATCGGCCCATGCGCCTGTCACCTCGCCAATGAAAAGATCGTAGGCTTGCTGGTTGTGCGGCTCGGGCACCAGTCGGCAAGCCAGCCAGGCCGAACAGCCTTGCACAAACGGCAAAGTGCTTTCCGGCATCCCAACCAAGCCCACACCTGCCCGCTGCAATTTATCGGGTTGTTGGTGCAGGCTGTGGGTGCCCACCGCATGCACCATTTGCATCTGGGCCAGCGTTGGCACCTGAACGACCCACTGACTGCTTTGCTCCACCAGTTCACGCGTGCGGGTACTTTTATCCAGCACTACCGTCAATTTGGGCGGCGCAAAGTCCAGCGCGCAAGCCCAGGATGCGGCCATCACATCCACCACTGCATCGTGGCTGGCAGACACCAAAACCGTCGGGCCATGATTGATCAGCCGATAGGCTTTCTCCAGTTCAACGGCCGCGATGTATGCCGCCTGCGGATTCGTCGTGTCTTGCGTCATGTCTGCAAATTACAGCAGCGATGCCGCGTTATCCAGCACATAATCGCAAGCCTTTTCCTTGATGTTGTCTTGAATACCGCCCAGGTTGAACGATTGGCCATCACCGCCCGACAGAATGCCGCTCAGGCCGCTGGCATAAGACGTATCTTTCTCAGGTTCGGCCTTGCCCAAACCCGCTTTACTCAAAAGACTGTCCTTGATGGTGCTGACATTCGCCTTCTTCAGGTAATTGTTCTTCACGCAATACTCCAGCACCCCAGCCACATTACCCGCCGAGCCGCTGGCAATGCTGGGCAGGCCCAGACCACTCAATGCAGAAGCACTCAAGGCACCTGACGCGGAACCACCCAAAGCACCGCCCAGCAAACCAGCACCTGCGCCAGCGGCCCCCAAACCACTCGCCTTCGAGCCGGACGATGTCAGCCCGGTGGATTCTTTGCCGGTCAGTTTCTGCAAGGCATTGGTGGCCGCATCATTTGGCGTCTGAGCCTGCCCGGTCACGGCTTGCGCACCCGCCGCTGCCGCAGCAGCCGTGCCAGCCGTCTGATTTTCTGCAGAAGTTGCCAGCTCCGAATTCGCCCTGGCCTTGAGCTTGTCGGCCAGCGAATCCCCTGCCGCATGCGCAGCCATGCCTGTTGCCACACAAACAGCCAAAGTACCCAAAGCGATGGATGGACGGGACACTCGAACCATAGAAACCTCCTGTGAAAAACCTTGAAAATATGGCTTGAAAGCACATTCACATGCACGTGCATTGAAAACCAACCACGCGGCATCAAAGTCTATACCCGCAAACGCTTGGCTCGTGTGCTTCCTGCAAGAATCCCGCCCACAACAAAGCGGGTTCCCTCTCACGACGGCGCAAGCACCATCAAATTGCCCATCATGCCCAGGTCTTCGTGTTCGAGGATGTGGCAGTGGAACATGCGCAGGCCGATGTGTTTTTGCACCATCCGAAAGCGCACGGTTTCCCCGGCTCGGACGTTGATGGTGTCGCGCCAGGCCAGCAGTGGCTCGGGGGTGCGCTGGCCTTGGAACTCGCGCTCCACCACCTGAAACGGTTCGCCATGCACATGGAAGGGGTGATCCATGCCCATGCCCGAGAGATTGGTGACTTGCCACTGCTCGACCTGCCCTTGCCGGGCGGTGATGTCGGTGCGGTTCATGTCGTAAATCTGGCCGTTGAGCATGAGGTACAGGCCTTGCGGACGCGCATACGGGGTGTTGCCGCTGTTGTTGCGCATCACGTCCATGTCCATCAACTCGGTCATGAAGATGGTGTGGAACGCCTGGGGTTCGCCCAGCGCGGTGATGGTGCGCAGGGTGTCGGGAACCGGGCGCAATTCTGGTTGCCTGGCAAATGTGAGGCTGGCCAGTGGCTGATCGCTCTGGCGGTTGCGCCCACCGGCTCCCCGGTCGTAGGCAGCATTGCGCAGCTCGGTGCTGCCGCCGCCTTCGGGCGGGTGGACGATGATTTCTGCGCGCTGTGCGGGGGTGAGCAGCAGCTCGGTCAGGCCATGCACGGGCTGTTGCAGCAGGCCGCCATCGGTTCCCACCAGGGTGAAGGGCTGGCCACCCAGCGTCAGGCGCAGGTAGCGGGCGTTGCAGGCGTTCCAGATGCGCCAGCGTTGCGTGCCATCGACGTGGATGTGCGGGCGGTATTCGCCGTTGATGAGGGTGAATTGCCCTTCGCGCCCGAACATCCAGTCGCGCCGGGTGTTGGGCGGGATGTTGCCATCGTCGGCCAGCCGCAGATCGGTGATGAACAGGTGCTGTTCGGGCAGGTGCGCCAGTGGGTCGTTGGCGGGACGTACGATGAATGGCCCGGCCAGTCCGTGCGAGACTTGCTCGCTGGTCATCTCGTGCGGATGCGGGTGGTACCAGTTGGTGCTGGCCGAGTCGGACGGCAGCGTGTAGCGGTACTGGCGGCTGGCTCCGGGCAAGACGATGTCGGGCGGGTTGCCATCCTGGTCGGGCGGCGTGGCCACGCCATGCCAGTGGACGGTGGATTCCTGCGCGAGGTGGTTCTCGAACTGGATTTCGACGGTATCGCCTTCGGTCACGTCCACCAATGGGCCGGGGATGCTGTGGTTGTAGCACCAGACGGTGGTGGAGTGGCCGGGAACCCAGTCGCGCTGTTCGGGTTGCGCCCGCAAGGTGGCGACAAACTTGCCACGCTCTTTGCTGGTGTTGGCCAGCTTCTGCAAAGGCGGCAGTGGGCGGCCCGTGGGCAGCACGGAAGCATCCGCCAACTGGCTGGAGCCGGTGTAGGCAGGCGTTGCCGCACGGCTGCTGCTGTGGCCGTGATTGGCCATCTGCATACCGCGCGGTCGGTTGCCACCGGCTGACCCTGCCCCTGCGTTCTGGGCTGTGGCGGATGCGGGTGCGGCGTTGTGGTTGTGCTGCGCGTACAGCGTGGCGGGCACGGCCAGCCCGGCGGCGGCCCCCAGACGCAGGAAGGCACGCCTTGGCTGGTTGGTTTGGCGGTTCTGATCGTTCATGTGGCCACCTTGCTCAGAACGTGCCACGCAAGGTCACGCGGAAGCTGCGCGGTGCACCGTAGAAGTTGCCCGTGGAAGTCGAGCCGGTTGTCATGAAGTATTTTTTGTCGAACAGGTTGTCCACGTTCAGGGCCAGTTGCCAGTCTTTGGCAATCTGGTGTTGCGCAAACAGGCTGTACACCGCACGCCCGGAACTGAAGAAGTCATACGGTACGGCAGGGCCGGTGTAGTCTTGCGTGGCTTCATTCCAGGTTCTGACGGTGCCGCTGCTGAATGCCTTGGATTGGGCCTTGATGCCACCGCCCACACGCCAACCGCTGGCCGCGCCACTCAGGCGGTAGCTGCTCCACAGACGCAGCGTATGGCGGGGCGTGAAGCTGGCATAGCGATTGCCATCTTCTGAACCGTATTCCGATTGATTGTCATCGAACGTGTAGCCTGCATTGACCTGCCAGCTCGGCGTGATGGCACCGCTGACATCGATTTCCACCCCGCGTGAACTCTGTGCGTCGGCCCCGACGTAGCAGCAATAATGACCTTCTTCGTCGAAATTGGCATCGTTGTAGAGCCGGGTTGCCACGTTATCGCGCTGCATGTCGTAGAAGGTGATGTTGGTGTTGAGCCGACCATCCATCAGTTCACCCTTCAGGCCCAGTTCATAGCTGCGGCTTTTGGCCTCGGACATGGGTTCATAGGCGGGCGTGTAGTAGTCGCTCTGATCCTGAATGCCTCGCGCCGTGGTGAAACAGGCCGTCCATTGCGGGGCAACATCCACCATCAATGCGGTATAGGGTGTGAACGTGCCGGTGGTTCTTTGGTGTCCCGTCACGACATCAGAGATATGGATTTGATCGACCTTGTAGTTGGAGTAGCTCCCGCCCAGCACCAGCCTGACGGGGCCATGAAGCTGGAATTTTCCGTAGCCATACAGCTTCTGGTCGGTGATGTCATTGTTCCACCCTTGGCGGGCCGACCAGGCAGGCAGCGTGAATGGAGCGGAGGGGTCCCATGTGGCCCAATCGATTCTGGCAACCGTGCCATAAGGCCCACGGTCGTTGTAGTTCTTGGTTTTTCGGTAGTCGCCGCCCACCACAAAGCTGTGGCTGCGGTCGAGCCAGTTGAAATCACCACTGAGGTTGAAATCCAGCGTATTGACACGGTTTTCGGTATTGCCCCCCCACATGGCCAGTGTCGATCCCGTCGTCATGCCGGGTGTCACTGCACCCTGGTAGCGGGAAATCCGCAGATCGGTCAGGCTTTCCGTATGTACCGCGCTCAGCTTGAGCTTCCAGTTATTCTCCAGTTGGTGCTGGAGCGATGCGAAATAGCTCTCCGAATCCGTATTGCGGTGGTCATACAGCGTCGTGCCCATGCTGCGCGGTATCGGCAGCGGATCGCCATTGGTGTAGCGCGGCAGGCCAGGGTTGCTGATGCCGCCGGTGCCCCATTGACGGGTTTTGCTGGCCCCCAGGGTCACGGTGCTGCGCGGGGCCAGGTCCACATCCACCACGCCATAAAACTGCGAGCGTTTGCTTTCGGCGTTGTCCCAGAACTGCTCCTTGTCGTTGTAGGAAGCCACCACACGCCCACGGATGCTGCCACTGGCATTGAGCGGGCTGCTGATGTCCATTTCGCCCAGGTAATTGCTCCATGAACCGGCAGACAGTGCGGCCTTGGCCTGGAAGCCTTGGGTCGGACGCTTGCGCGTCAGGTTGATACTGGCACCCGGCAACCCCTGGCCGGAGAACAGTGCATCCGGCCCGCGCAGCAACTGCACGTTGTCGTACATGGCCAGGCTGGTATTGACGGAGCTGTCCATGCCGTCATGCCCACCCACAATGCTGCCGTCCACCAAAATCTTCTGGATGGTAAAACCGCGTGCGGTATAGGTAGCCGCACTGAAATGGTCTGCTGGGGAGATGGTCACACCGGGCAGTTGCTCCAGCGCGTCCTCCAGGGTCGTGATGCCCTGATCGTCCAGTTGCGTGCGCGTGATGGTGGAAATGGAGCGCGGCACTTCACGCAGAGACTGCTCGACCTTGCCCCCTACAGTGACGGCCTCGGGTGTGTACAAACCGGTGTTTTCCGTCTGCCCTGGCAAATGCGCCGACAGTACGGTCACCTGCGGCAAGACAGCCACGCTCCGGTTATCGGCAGGCAAGTGCGCAGCAGCATGGGATTGCGCTGCATCGGCCAGCCCCAGCTCGATGACTCCCTGCGCGGCTTGCACCACCACAATACCGCTGCCTTGCAGCAATCGATCCAAGGCATCACGCGGGTTGTAGCTGCCGCGCAATGCCGGGGCCTGTTTGCCTGCCAGCCACGCGCTGTCATACACCAGGTGCATGCGTGCCGGTGCCTTTTCGCTGAAGGTGCGCAATGCCGCTGCCAGTGGCTGGGCGGGCATGTCGAATTCCATGATGGGGCTGTGCTGCGCATGGCCATCCGGCATTGCTTGTGCGCGTGCGTCATGAACCGACAAGGACAGGGCCAGCACGCCCAGTACCGCCGCCGCAACCCTCGAAACCCCACCCTCCGGCAGCACAGGCCACGCCGAAACTTTTTCATTTTTTCTGTGTAATGGCACAGCAATTTCCTTGAATTCCACAGGAACAGACATTCCTGCATGTGCATGAAACCACTGGCTGGCTGGAACTGGAGCGGCAGAAGCCCTCGATCTGGCTGGCTGTTGAACGGGAACACTGCCGTCACAGGCAGCTCCCGGAATGAAATTATAAACTTCTAATATTTATAAAAGTTATTTGCATTCATCAAAAAATCAATAAGGCAATCTTCTCATCTCCCATCGCATGCAATCAATCCCTTGACACAATCGCCCCTGGTTTGTAGAAAGCATTGATTGCAACCGCCACCTGCCTCCCGCTCTGTGGGGAAGGTGGCCTCTCACCCATCCGAAAGGCCCATCGTGTCCCAACACCAATTCCTCAAATCCATGCTGGGCATCCACCTTCCCGTCATCCAGGCACCGATGGCAGGGGTGCAGGATGCCCGTCTGGCCATTGCCGTCAGCGAAGCGGGCGGGCTGGGTTCCCTGCCTGCGGCCCAGTTCAGCTTGCCGGAGCTGGAGCAGCAACTGCGCCTGCTCCAGCAGGGCACGGACAAGCCCTACAACGTCAATTGCTTCTGCCATGCCCAACCCGTGCCCGACGCGCAGCAGCAAGCCGACTGGCTGGCGCATTTGCAGCCCTACTTCGATGAATACGGCATCGATGCCAGCGCGCTGCTGCCGCTGCAACCGGCACGCCAGCCCTTCAATGCCGACGTGGCCGACACACTGGCGGCCTTTCGCCCACCGGTGGTGAGTTTCCATTTCGGCCTGCCCGATGCCAAACTGCTGGAGTATGTGAAAAGCTGGGATGCCATCGTGCTGTCGTCGGCCACCACGGTGGAAGAAGGGCTGTGGCTGGAGGCGCACGGGGCCGATGCCGTCATCGCCCAGGGGCTGGAAGCCGGAGGGCACAGGGGGCACTTTCTGTCGGACGACCTGAGTCTGCAAACGGGCACGTTCGCGCTGGTTCCACTGCTGGCCAAGCATTTGCAGGTTCCGGTGATTGCCGCCGGTGGCGTGGCAGGCCGCCACACGGCTCGCGCCGCACTGGCACTGGGTGCAGCGGGCGTGCAGGCAGGCACGGCCTATCTGCTGGCGCACGAAGCCACCACCAGCGCATTGCACCGCCAGGCCCTGCAAGGTGAAGGAGCGCACCACACGGCCCTGACGCGCACACTGACCGGCCGCCCGGCACGGGGACTGGTGAACCGCCTCATGGCCGATCTGGCGGCCGTGCAGTCAAAGGCTCCGGCCTTCCCGCTGGCGGGCAGTGCCCTGACGCGCCTGCGCCAGCAGGCCGAGGCCGTCGGCAAGACCGACTTCTCGCCGCTGTGGTCGGGGCAGAACAACCAGGATTTGCTCCAGCAACCCGCCGCAGACATTACCATCTACCTCGGTGCGGGCGTGGAACCCGATCAGGATTGAACCCGCACCGGCGACACAAGGATGACCACACCATGAGCGACCGAATCCGCGCCGGACGACCGGCCCCCGCACCGCGCAACAGCACCCTGCCCTGGCTGGCCCTGGGCGTGGCCACCCTCGCACTGGCAGGCGGTGCATGGTGGTTCTGGCAGCAATACGATGTCGTGCCCAAGTCCAGCTCCGCAGATGCCACCAGCCATGCGGCCCTGGTGCAGTCGGGCGAACTCTCCGAAGGCCAGGGCGACCTGCTGGAAAACACTCCGACCGAGCCGGAAAACCTGATCGAGCCACCCGCCGAACCCGACGAACTGCCGCCATTGAATGAAGCCGAACCCGTGGTGCGCGAAGCCATCGTGGGCTGGCTGGGGAAGAAGCCCACCTACGACTTCGTGCAGAGCAACGACTTCGTGCGCCGCTTCGTGGCAACGGTGGACAACCTGCCGCGCAACTCGGCCCCCATCAGCCGCTGGCCGGTCAATCCCACACTGCCACGCTTTGAAGTGGAGGACGATGCCGCCGGGCAGGACACGGTGATTGCCGCTGCCAATGCCACCCGCTACCGGCCCGCTGTGGTGTTTGCCCAGTCCGTGGACATGGCGCAGGCGGCCAGCCACTACCGTCGCTATTACCCGCTGTTCCAGCAGGCATACGAAGACCTGGGCTACCCCGGCAAGTATTTCAACGACCGGCTGATTACCGTCATCGACCACCTGCTGCGCACCCCCGAAGCGGACTTCGCCAAAGTGCATCTGGTAGAGGTCAAGGGCGAACACGCATCGCGCCAGCCCTGGGTGCGCTACGAATTCGCCGATCCCAAGCTCGAATCGCTGTCTGCCGGGCAAAAAGTGCTGGTGCGCATCGGCGCAGACAATGCCCGTGTCATCAAGACGCAATTGCGCCGCTTCCGCGACGAAATCGCCACTAGCGTACCAGCGGCTGGCACACCAGCCCCGGCATCCACCCCTTGACTCCCGCTGGCAGACGTGGCCTAGCGGCTACTGGCAAAATCCAGTACGAGGCCCGACTGCTGGCTGGCAAAGCGGCTGAGAAGCGTGAAGAATTCGCCCTCGCCCTTGGTGTCCTGCCAGTGCGCACCATCGAACCTGAAGTGAAAGCCCCCTGCCTTGGCCGCCAGCCAGATTTCGTGCAGGGGCTTTTGCTGGTTCACGACGATCTGTGAACCATTCGGGAACACAATCGTCACCATGCCGCCCACCCGTTGGGCATCCAGGTCGGCATCGGTTTCATCGTTGATGCGGTCACACGATTGCTCTACCGACAACAGCAGTGCATCGGCGTGATCCAAGTATTCCAAGTCTGTCATTACAATCTGCCCATGTTGAAAATCTACCGAATTCTAATCCTGACCGCCGTTTCCGGCAGTGCCCTGTTGCTGGCCACCGGTTGCGGCCAGCGTGGCCCGCTGTATCTGCCGGAAGAAGCCAGTCCGCCCAGGCTGGTCGAACCCGCCCAATCTCCCGACGCTGCCACCCAACAAGCCCCGGCAACCGGCTCTGCTTCCTGACGGCCCGCCCTCTTTTTTTCCGCCCTCCCTCCATGACATCCTCTGCTGCGCCCGCCATTCCAGGGCATCCTTTTTTTGCGTACCGTGACGGCCAGTTGTTCGCCGGAGACGTATCCGTGGCCCAGCTGGCCGCGCAATACGGCACACCGCTGTTCGTGTACTCACAGGCTGCCATGCGCCACGCCCTCGATGGCTACCGGCGCGGTTTTGCGGGCCATCAGGTCAAGATTCACTACGCGGTCAAGGCCAACTCCAACCTGGCCATCCTGCAATTCTTCGCCCGCGAAGGCTGCGGCTTCGACATCGTATCGCTGGGCGAGCTGCAACGGGTGCTGGCCGCCGGGGCCAGGCCAGAGGACGTGGTGTTCTCCGGCGTGGGCAAGACCCGCCACGAAATGCGCGTGGCCCTGACGCATGGCATCGGCTGCTTCAATGTCGAGAGTGTGCCTGAACTGCATGTGCTCAACCAGGTCGCCGGTGAGCTGGGCGTACAGGCCCCCATCAGTCTGCGGGTCAATCCCGATGTCGATCCGCAGACACACCCCTACATCTCCACCGGGCTGAAGGGCAACAAGTTCGGCATCTCCCACCAGGATGCCGTGGCCACCTTCGCACTGGCGGCCAGCCTGCCACATCTGCGCGTGCGGGGCATCGACAGCCACATCGGTTCGCAGATCACCACCGAAGCCCCGTTTCTGGACGCGCTGGATCGGCTGCTGGACATCGTCGAGCAGGTGGAAGCCGCAGGCATTCCCATCCACCACATCGACTGCGGCGGCGGACTGGGCATCCACTACAGCGACCAGCTTCCTCCGGCCACCGAAACCCTGTGGCAAAAAATGTTCGCCAAGGCGCAGGCCCGGGGCTTTGCCGACCGCGCCTTCATGGTGGAGCCGGGGCGTTCGCTGGTGGGCAATGCCGGTATCTGCCTCACCGAAGTGCTGTACCTCAAGCCCGGTGAGGAAAAGAACTTCTGCATCGTCGATGCCGCCATGAACGACCTGCCCCGCCCGGCCATGTACGAAGCCTTCCACGCCATCGTGCCTGTGCAGCAGGCCAGCGAGGCCGATGCCACAGCGGCCGTGGTGTACGACGTCGTCGGCCCCGTCTGCGAAAGCGGCGACTGGCTGGGACGCGACCGCGCCCTGCATGTGGCCCCCGGCGACTGGCTGGCCGTCTGCTCCGCTGGTGCCTACTGCATGAGCATGGCCAGCCAGTACAACACCCGCCCCAAGGCCACCGAAATCCTGGTCGATGGCAGCACCGCACACTGCATCCGCCAGCGTGACGACTTCGCCGCCCTGGTGGCGGGGGAAATCCTGCTCTGACCGGTACCCACCACCACTGCCATGCCTGACAGCCCATTGCCCACGTTCCACAAGGTCAGCAACCGCACTGCGGCGGCATCCCCTCCTCCCACCGCCGCCACGGGTGTGGGCATTCTGCTGTGCAACCTGGGCACGCCCGACGCACCCACGCCGCGCGCGGTACGCCGCTATCTGGCGCAGTTTCTCAGCGACCCACGCGTGGTGGAGCTGCCTGCGCTGCTCTGGAAGCCGGTATTGCACGGCATCATCCTGCGCACCCGGCCACGGGCCTCGGCGCGCAAATACCAGCAGGTCTGGACGGAGCAAGGCTCGCCCCTGCTGGCCTACACCCTGCGCCAGGCCAGCCTGCTGCAAGAGCGGCTGCATGCCGCAGGCCAGCACCACATCAGCGTGGTGGCGGCCATGCGCTATGGCTCTCCCGGCCTGTCCGAGCAACTCGATGCGCTGCACCAGCGTGGCATCCGGCGTGTGCTGATCCTGCCGCTGTACCCACAATATTCGTCTACCACCACCGCCAGCGTGCTCGATGCCCTGGGCCATTGGTGTAGCCAGCAACGCGACCTGCCGGAGGTGCGCTGGACTACCGGCTACGCCGAAAACCCCCACTACATCGAGGCACTGGCCCACAGCGTGCGCAGCCACTGGCAGGCACATGGCAGGCCGCAGAAGCTGGTCATGAGCTACCACGGCATCCCCCAGCGCAACATCCATCTGGGCGATCCCTACCAGATACAGTGCCGCCACACCTCGCAACAACTCGCGCAAAAGCTGGGCCTGAGTCCGAATGCCTGGGAAATGACCTTCCAGTCGCGCTTCGGCCCCGCCCAGTGGCTGCAACCCTACACCCAGCCCACCCTGGAAGAACAGGCCCGCAACGGCCTGCACAGCGTTGATGTCATCTGCCCCGGCTTTGCCAGCGACTGCCTGGAAACGCTGGAAGAAATCAACATGGAAGTGCGCGAAGCCTTCCTCGCCAACGGCGGCAAGACCTTCGGCTACATCCCCTGCCTGAACGACCAGAGCCAGTGGATCAATGCGCTGCAACGCATCGTGGAAGGCCAACTGGGCGGCTGGCTGGAATGACTGGTCTGGGAGGAAGATCGGTCAAAAACGATTGCCACCGCAACGCACATCGGTGACTGCGGGGAGGTAAAGGCCCGCATCATCCTGGTAGGCGGTCGCGCTCCAGACGGCCCGCACGGTGGCACGGGCCACCACTTCGGTGGCCATGGCCGAGAGCGTCAGCATACCCGGATGCTGGGCCACTTTGCCGGTGGCCAATGCGAACAGGGTGTCGCCATCCGACATGGTGTGAACCGGGCTGATGCTGCGCGCCAGTCCATCGTGTGCCACCGTGGCCAAACGCTGTGCCTGGGACTTGCTCAGCACCGCATCCGTGGCCACCGCACCAATCGTGGTATTGCTGCCTTGCAAAATGGCTACCGGTGACTCGCCCCGCAGCAAAGCCTGATGGGTATTGCGCAGCACATGGCCGGTAGGACTGGTGCGCGCTCCGGCCACGACCGAGCCGGTGCCGGGATGAATGACATCGCCCAGGGCATTGCAGGCAATCACGGCGGCCACGGTCACGCCCTGCACCGTCAGGGACGCAGAGCCAATGCCACCGCGCATGGCACAAGGCATGCCAAAGACCTTCCCGACACTCGCGCCGCTGCCAGCACCCACCGAGCCACAGGTCAGTGGGGTTTTGCCTGCCTGCTGGCAGGCGGTATAGCCCTGGCGGGCACCGGGGCGAATGCCGGGGTCGCCCACCAGCAGGTCGAACAGCACGGCGGCGGGCACAATCGGAACCCGCGCCACACCCACGTCCAGGCCAATGCGCTGCTCATCGAGCCATTGCATGACACCGCTGGCGGCATCCAGCCCCCAGGCACTGCCTCCGCACAACGCAATGGCATGGACACGTTCGACCAGATTGGCTGGCGAAAGCAGATCGGTCTCGCGGGTGCCCGGAGCCGCACCACGCACGTCCACCCCGGCCACGGCCCCGTCTCGGGCAATCAGCACCGTACAACCGGTGGGGCCATGCGGTTGTGTGCAATGCCCAGCCTCGATGCCCATCACCTGGGTGATGCAGCCCCAGCGGTCGGCATCGGCTTGCCACGAAGGCCACGAGTCCGGCATGGCGATGGCTTATTCCAGCTCTTCAAACACCAGCTTGGGTGGCTCGACGACACGCGCCACACTGTCAAGGCTGCGGGTCACCTGATTGGCAAAGAAGCTGCTGAGGGTATCGGGCTCCAGGGCGGCGGAGGCCAAGTTTGCCATGGCCTGTCCCATCGGAACGTAGTAGCTGCCTGCTGCGGCATTGAGCCGTTGCGGGCGCAACCCCACCTCCACCAGCGTGCGGGCCGGTGCTTTTTCGGCAATGCCCGTGCGATCGGCTGGCGGCGATACCTGCTGCTGGCGCACGGCGTTGTAACGCTGTACCTGCAAGGCACCCTCCTCTGCCACACGCAATACATTCACCCCCAGCAACTGCAAACGTTCGACGGCATCGGTTTCCGTGGCCGCCAGCAGATAGCCGCATGGGCGCGGACGCTGTGTCAGCGTACGCAATTCCAGGGTGGATGCCCAGGGTAGCTGGGCTTCCTGACGTTCTCCGGCAACGGGGCTGAGCCAGACCACGCTGCGCTGCTCCTGCTTGGCTTCTGCCTGAACCACCAACGTACCCTTGCAGGCTTGTGAAGCAGCTTCGCGCGTCACGAAGGAGCGTACTTTCTCCAGATCGGCGGCACGCGTTGCCGTCTGCTCCAGCACCTTGGACAAGACCGTGATATGGCTGTGGACACGACGCTGGGCATGGGTCTTCTGCAAGCCAACCCCGCGACTGGCCACCACCAGGCCGATGCTATTGCGCAGACCCTGCACATTGCGCAGACTTTCAGGGCGGGCATTGCCCATGCCCACGCCCGGACGCTGCTCACTGCCCACCGCATGGTGATACCAGTGGGAACTGAGGTTCTGGGCCTGCAATGCCGTCACCACCGGATCCACAAACCATTCGCGACCGGCCTTGCCAATGAAACTGCCCATATTGGGAGCCTGCCCGTACTGTAGCAAGACATCGTAGAACGCAATGCCCTGATAATGCGGCTGGAGGTAATTGCTGACCGGGTATTCCTGGCTGTCCACGACCACCAGTGGCCGGAAGTCCCGTGCCACCTGTGCCAGAGCGCGTGCTTCAGGAGTCCTCAGCAACAAATGGTCGTGTTCCAGATCGAGCTGGTTCACCACCGTGGCGGAACCGGTTTGTGCACCGTCCGGGTTGAGCCGCGGCACAATCACCACATTCACCTGCCCCAGCCAGCGCGACCATTCGCCGTGCATGAACTGCTGGGCAGCCACCAGCAGCGTTTCGGTGCCCACAGGTTCATCCCCGCGCTGGCCGCCCACCAGCAAGATGGTGGGCTTCTTTGAATTCGCGAATCCGGCTACGCCCAGTGAAGGCGTAATGTCACGCCCGATCAGCATCGCATGAATCGTCTCGCCTTTCTGGGAGCGGCCGATGCCGATGACCTGGGATTGCACCCCCGGCACGCTGCCTTCTGCCAGATTGTTGAGAAACGACAGAATCTCGCCATTGCTGCTCCAGACAGAACGCTCGGGCGACAGGCCTGCCGTGTAATACTGTACCGAAGGATCCGGGTAGCGGGCTGCAATCGCATCGCTGTAGTCTGCCAGTGCATAGCGCGGCACAGCCGGTTGATTCTGTGATGCTGTCCCATCCTCGATGGGGGCAGGCGGCCATTGCGGCAAGGGCGTGGTCTGACAGGCTGCCAGCAAGAGGGCACAGGCTCCCAGCCCACCCAGACGGCCCCATCGCCGCATCGGCCCCTGCGAAGATTTTGGCCCTTGTGGTTTCGGAAAATTCATCATGTTCGTCATCGGTTCAGTTCAAGGCTCGGCGTACGATTGGGTGAGTTTGCATTACTGTCGGGAAAATTCAGGGCAAAGACCTGTCAGAAGCCGTTGAATCAGGAGACTGGGCTGGATTCTTTGCATCCTTGTCGTGTTTTGGCAACAGACTGCCAATCGATGCTTCAGCAACGGCGGCTCCCGTCGAACGGGTTGGTCTGGCTTCTGCCTTGAGGTCTTCCACCACGTCCACCAGGCCATAGCCCTGCGACAGACGTAACTCATGCAGCGCATGAAGCATGTAGTGGATGAACCACAGGGCCGAAAAGATAAAGACCAGCGTGTAAATCCACACCCCCAGAGGCAACAGCACAGGGAATGCAAGCACGAACACAATCCCCGATGCCCACACCACACTGGGAGCCGCTCCCAGATAGGCACAAACCACCCCCATCAGGAGCAATGGCCAGCGGTGTTGTTGCAGCAACAGTTGCCGCTCCTGCGCATTCGCGTGGCCCAGCAACGCATCGGATGCAAACAGCCGGTAGGCCAGCCAGCCCCAGATCAACGGCGGAATCACAAATGCGAGCGGGGGAATCAACCACAGCGGCAGGGTCAGAACCCATGCCGCCACGGCCAGCACAGTAGCCCACAGCCCCCACCAGAGACTGCGCACCCAGCCCTGCTCTCCCAGGCTGGCAAGCTGGGGAAAGCGACGCACAGAAACCTGTTGAACCATGGCCGGCATCATGAAGACCGCCACCAGCACCAGA
Organism: Lampropedia hyalina DSM 16112; assembly: GCF_900129055.1. Taxonomy (GTDB): domain Bacteria; phylum Pseudomonadota; class Gammaproteobacteria; order Burkholderiales; family Burkholderiaceae_C; genus Lampropedia; species Lampropedia hyalina. The sequence goes on along the minus strand of NZ_FQUZ01000003.1, from coordinate 84,724 downwards.
CTGAGAATGGCCACCAGCGAACTGCTCACCAGAAACACAAAGGTCGAGGCCACCCAGGTGGCTGCATTGTCCATGCCCAACTGGGCCAGACCCGGTTGAATCCAGCCCCATGCCATGCTGGTTTCCAGCCATTGGCCAAACGCCTGCACTGCGGGTGTCCAGTAGAAATACCCCAGCAACAGCACCAAAGCCAGCATGACCGCCAGGGGCAGCAGGGAGATGGCGATGATTTTGGGACGCAGGCAATCCAGCAGTGCCCGCCCCAATGCGTTCAGCCAGGCATTCATGCCGTGTGCAGAGGAGTTTTGCTGATCACAATGCCGTCGTCGTCGGCATACAGCCAGTCCCCCGGCTGAACCGGCACGCCCTGAATCAACACTGGCACATCGGAAAAACCGGGCACTTCCCGTTGCGTGGGCAATGGCATCAACGCCAGGGCGCGAATACCGGTTTGTGCTTCGCGCAACTCGGCCACATCGCGCACGGCTCCATCCACCACCAGACCGGCCCAGCCATTTCGGGCCGCCGCAGCGGCCAGATTGCCACCGACCAGCGCGCGCCGCAGTGATGCGCCACCATCGACCACCAGCACGGCTCCGTTGCCGGGAGACTCCACCGCTGCCTTCACAGGAGAATTGTCCTCAAAGCATCGCACGGTGCGAACCGGACCGCAAAAGTGCGCAACGCCACCGTAGCTGTGAAACACCGGGGGCAGAACCCGGAAATCGGCCTGGGGTGTGGCGGCCTTGTGCGCATCGCCAAAGTCACAGGTGCTGAAATGGATTGCCAGTGGCAATGTGGACATGCGAACCTCCTGCATCGTAGTTTCCAAACAATGGGAGCTATTATCTGTGCGGATGGGCAACTGGCAGGCAAAACTGCAATGCCGCATGGCATGGACATTCTGGCAACCCAGTGCCAGATGCAGAGAAAGAGGTGTCTGCCTCGGAAGCCACTGGATCGGCAGCCTGAACCGGAGGATCAGGTGGGTAAGGGCAGCCCGGCGTTGGGTTCATCTGACGCGAGACGATCACGCTCACCGGGCAATGTACCAAACCCGTGCTCTATGAGCATTGGTTCAAGGAAATATAAGACCCAATGGAGAGGCAGACGGGATTCATTTTACGCGTTTTCCCCACCGGCAATCCCAAGAACACGAATGTTCCGCCCAAAGAAAAACCGGGACATTCCTGAAAAATGACCCGGCAGATACGCACAACCCCCGCCCTATGGCCGCAAGGGCACTTTGCACCACAGTGAAAAAAGGCAGGGATGCCCCGACAGGAAAATCAGGCGATTTTCTGCAAGGCCTGGTCAATCCGTGCAATCAGGGCACGAAGCTGATCCTGGTCCTTGTTTTGCGGTTCTGCGACAGGCTTGGCTGCCTGTGCCTCGGCATCGACTGGGGCAGCAACGGCAAGGGCATCTGTGGCATCTGCTGTTTCTTCCACATTCGCATCAGCCACCGCATCAGTGTCAGGAGCAGCGGCAGGCGTTGCAACGTCTTCCTCTGCTGTGGCCTGGGCGGCTGCATCGGCTTGTGCGGCAGGTTCGGCTGTCTCTGTCACTGTGGCATCGGCTTGCGGCTGCGCATCGACCGATGTTGCCGCTCCGGTTTCCTGCAACTGCTCCAGCGCGCGCAGTTGCTGGCGCACTTCCAGCAGATCCTGGGCCAGATGCAGTGCCGCCAGCACGGCAATCCGATCCGTGGGGCCACGCATCTTGCCTTCTTCATAAATGCGGGTCATGGCCGCATCGACCTGCTGGACGGCATCGAGCAGACGGTCTTCCTCTCCATTCGCACACCGGAGCAGGTAACTTTGTTTCAATATCTGGACTTCTACCTGCTTCATTGTGCATCTCCCTGTGGATTCGAGTGGGTGGCCTGGGCCGATGGGGACAGGCGATCCAGCGGCGTATCAATCGAGCTGCGAATCGCTTCCAGACGTGCCTGCAAGGCATCGCGTTCGCCGCGCAATTCCTCTACCTGCTGACGCAGTTCCCGCTGGTTTTGCACAGACTGGGTCAAACGCTCCAGCAGGGCATCCACACGCACACTGAGCTGTTCAAAAGATAAGTTTGAATGTTCCATAACCGTTGAATTGTAGGCTTTGCCATCGTGGTAGATGGGAGCAGTTGAGGGATTTTTGGCGTTTTATTGCAAAATCTCCACGCCGGTCTTGCTCTGGATTTCCTCAAAGCTGACCCCATCGGCCAACTCCACCAGTTTCAGCCCTTGCGGTGTGACATCCAGCACGCCCAGGTCGGTGATGATGCGGTCCACCACCCCCACACCGGTCAATGGCAGGGAGCATTCGGAGAGGATCTTCAGGTCGGTGGTGCCATCGCGCTTTCTGGCAACGTGCTCCATCAGCACGATCACGCGCTTGACTCCAGCCACCAGGTCCATGGCCCCGCCCATGCCCTTGACCATCTTGCCCGGAATCATCCAGTTGGCCAGATCGCCCTTGGCCGTGACCTGCATCGCTCCCAGAATGGAGAGATTGATCTTGCCGCCACGAATCATCGCAAAGCTCTGGTCGCTGCCGAAGATGGAGGATCCCTGCAAGGTCGTGACGGTCTGCTTGCCCGCGTTGATGAGGTCGGCATTGACCTGGTCTTCCGTCGGGAACGGGCCAATGCCCAGCATGCCGTTCTCGCTTTGCAGCCACACTTCCATGTCTGCGGGAACGTGATTGGCCACCAGCGTGGGGATGCCGATGCCCAGATTGACATAAAAACCGTCCTGCAATTCCTTGGCAGCACGCGCAGCCATTTGATCTTGTGTCCATGCCATGGTGTTCAGCCTCCAGCTTTCTCGGTGATGGTGCGTTTCTCGATGCGCTTTTCAGGATTCGGGTTGTGGACGATGCGGTGCACATAAATGCCCGGCAGGTGCACGTCGTCGGGGGCAATGGCTCCCGTCTCGACGATTTCTTCCACTTCCACCACGCAGATCTTGCCTGCCGTGGCCGCAGCAGGGTTGAAGTTGCGGGCCGTGAGGTTGAAGCGCAGGTTGCCGGAATGGTCGGCCACCTGGGCCTTGATGAGCGAAACTTCAGGCACCAGCGAATGCTCCATGACGTAGGTTTCCCCGTCGAATTCGCGCAGTTCCTTGCCTTCGGCCACCAGGGTGCCCACGCCGGTCTTGGTATAGAACGCGGGAATGCCAGCTCCACCGGCGCGCAGTTTCTCGGCCAGAGTGCCCTGCGGGGTGAATTCCAGCTCCAGTTCGCCGGCCAGGTACTGGCGTTCGAACTCCTTGTTTTCGCCCACATAGGACGAGATCATTTTCTTGATCTGGCGAGTCTCCAGCAGCTTGCCCAGACCAAAGCCGTCCACGCCCGCATTGTTGGAAATGACGGTGAGGTCTTTCACCCCGGAAGCGGCGAGCGCGTCGATCAGGGCTTCGGGAATGCCACACAGTCCAAAACCACCCACGGCCAGCAACTGGCCATCGGCAACGATGTCTTTCAAGGCTTCTTCGGCAGAAGGATAGAGTTTCTTCAAGATTGCCTCCACAATGAGCACAGAGAAATTTCACGAACCCCGAACTGCCGGCCCAGGGTTCCCGCATCAACGAAATCAGCAAACATTATGTGGCAGGTTCATGCCAATCCCTTTACAAGCCACGCAGAATTGCCGACAAAACGGTAAATTGCATGGAGCCTGCACGGCCGCACTCAACCCAGCGGACGCGCCAGGACATCCTCGGTCAGAATCTTCCATTGCCCGTCGCGCTGGTGCCAGTATTGGCGTACCGACAGCCCATCCGGGCTGACGCTGCTGGTGGAGTGGTGGGTGACGACCTTGACCTCGCCCTGCGCATCCGTCCAGCCGTACACGGAGACTTCCTGCACGGCAAAATCGCTGGCAGCATAGTGCTGGCTGTATTGCTGCAACTGCCGCCGCTTGCCGGGTGCGCGCAGGAAGCCGGGTTCATAAACGGCTTCGAGTTTCTGTGCCGATTGGGCGCGACGCACGCGCTCCCAGTCCCGCACGGTTTCCATGAAGGGGTCGGGCCGCAGGTTCTCCTGGAATGCCTGCCAGGCATCGGTCCATTCGATGCTGTCCCGAATCAGCACGGGCGTGTTGCTGTCCACGGTATCGAGCAGGAACTGCATGTCCGGGTTGGAGAGCACGATGCAGCCATCGCTGGCCAGCGGGGTGCGTGCAAATTGATCCGGCGGGGTGCCGTGCAGCCAGATGCCACTGCCCGAACGCCCCAGGGAACGATCCCAGCCATTCGGGTAGTTCAGCGGCAGTGCGCCCTTGCCATAGAAATCGGGCAGGCGTTGGCCGGGAATTTGTCCATTGGTGAAGTAAATCCCCAGCGGGGTACGCTGGTCGCCTTCCCTGCGCTTGTCCACGCCCAGAATGCCCACCGAGATGTAGTAGTCGCCGATGATGCGCAAGCCCAGCCCTTCATTGGCAAACAGGTACAGGCGGGATTTGCTGGCATCGATGGCAATCGCATGGCGCACGGAGTCGCTCACACGCAGAAACTCACGCGGCACGCTGCCCTGATGGGGTGGACGCTGGTGCGCCTGCAACCTGCGCTTGAGTTCTTCCTGCAACTGCTGGAGGCGAACCACCTCGGCTCTGCGGCCCGAACCCAAGAGCGATTCCTGCGAACCGATGGAGGGCGAGAGGCCGCTGCGCAAACCCAGCAGGTCGGCCTCTACCAGATGGGCTGCCTGGAAGTGTGGCAGATCGTCGGTCAGGCGTTCCACCGAAGCAAGCGCGCCATCGAGGTCACTGGAATCGACCTTCTGGAAGACTTCCAGCAGCCGATGTTCGGCTTCGCCGGACTGGCGCGTGCCATCGGGCAATGCCATCCATCCTTCCCGGCCCTGCGCATGACCGGCCAGCACGCCGCAGAGCGAAAGCACCAGGCACGCATTTGTGTGCCATCTGCGAAGACCCCAAGCTGTGTTCACGTCCCACCACCACTTTTCATACAAGCATTGTCAATCCGGGCTTGGCACCCACTGTTTCCTCTGTGTCAGCGCGCCGCGCCTTCGTGAACGATGCGCCACTGACCGTTTTCATTGCGCAAGCGCAATTCCTTGCGCATCGTGTCGCTGTAGGCATCGGACGAGTAGTCCTGGCGGAATGTCACGGTCGCCCGGTCGGCACTGGCCACGATGTCGATATTGCGCACTGCCACGGTAATCGAGTTGCGTCCGACGATGCGCTGCTCACGCTGTGCCTTCCAGCGCGCCAGCGAGGTGCCATCGGCAGGACGGAAGTTCTCGCTGTAAGCGGCCAGGTAGCGGTTCAGGTCGCGGTTGGACCAGGCATCGACCCATTCCTCGACGGCGGCGGCCACCTGGGTCTCAAAGCTGGCATCCACAGCAGGCTCGGCATCCACCACGGGTGTGGCTGGAGCTTCTGTCACAGCCACCACAGCAGGTTCTGCCGGAACCACCAGCACAGGCTCTGCGGGTGGCAGGACTTCGACAGGTTCGACCGCAGCAGGAGCCGTGATCTCGGTCGCAGGCACGTCTGCAATCGCGACCTGTACAGGCTCAGCCACTGGCTCTGGGACGGAAGGAGCGGCCACCGGCACGGCAGGCTGTGCGGGCGCAGCGGCCACCTGGGTGTCGGGCATCTCCTCGATCACCAGTGGTTCGGTCACCGGCGCAGTGGCATCTGCCACCACCACTGGTGCGGGTGCTGCGGCTTCCTGCACGGGTGCAGGAGCAGCTGCCGTCGTCCGGCCGGCCGATGCCACCCAGGTCTGCGGCATGCCGCCTTCCTGAACCGTGAAAATCTGGGTAATCACAGACAGTTTGGGAGCCAGTGTCTGGCGGGAATCGTCCAGTTGCAGGGCCTTGGCGTAAGCAGCACTGGCACGGCGGGCGTACAGGTCGCCCAGATTCTCATGGGCCGTGGCATAGCTGGGGTTGGTGCGAATGGCCGCTTCCAGAATTTCGGTGGCCTTGCGCTCGTCGCCCGAGGCCGCATACAGCACCGCGAGATTGTTGAACGGCTCCGGCAGGCTGGGATAGTCGTGCGTCAGGCGGGTGAAGATGTCGATGGCCTGCACATTGTGTCCTTGCTCGGTGGCGATGACCCCCTGCAGAAACCGCACCTGCACATCTTCCGGATGACTTTGCAGGTGGAAGGCAACGCGGCGTTCGGCCACATCCAGCTGGCCCTGTTCCAGCAAGCGCGAAACCTCATCGAAAACCGACTGCTGCACAGTCGATGCAGCCACACTGCCCATGCCGCCGGATACCCCCAGCAAGGCCACCAATGCGTGACAAAGCAACCGTGAACGACCACGGGCAGAGAGGCGCAGCGAAAGATTCTTTCCAAGCATACAGACGATTCTTTGATGATGAATGATAGAAGAGTGCCAAGTGCCAGACCTCCAACACCCGGCGCAAGGGCTGGCGTTGATGGATACGGAGTTGCCAATGTGGCGCGCACAATCATGGGTCATGCGACAACCAGCGCGTGCCAGCCGCCAAGCCATATCAAGGATACGAATGGAGACACAAGGCACCCCAGGAGATACTGGCGTGAAAACACCGATTGTATAAGCATAAGAGAAAACGCAAGCAGGCAGAGAACCCCCGTGTGAGGGGTTTATTGGCATGTTGCCAGCAGTGCAACGAAAACACCGCCACGACAGGCACAGGGCACCCGCTCAGGGCAGAAGCGGGGGAAGCCACTACAATTTCGGCCAGCCGCCCTATTCAGCACCACACTCCATCCATGACCCCATCTGCTCCCGACCATTCCCCCGCAGCCGTGCTGCGCATCTCGAATGTCAGCAAGGAATACCGCCTGTACGACAGCCCGCGCGCACGGCTGCAAACCCTGCTGACCGGCGAGGGAGCGTACCGCAGCCAGAAGGCATTGCAGAATGTGTCCTTCAGCCTGCCACGCGGCCAGTGCATGGGCGTGGTGGGCAGCAATGGCGCGGGCAAGAGCACGCTGCTGAAACTGGTCACGGGCACGATTCGCCCCACGTCCGGCACGGTATCGGTCGATGGCCGCATCACCGCCATCCTGGAGCTGGGGGCAGGCTTTCATCCCGATTTCACGGGCCGCCAGAACCTGCACTTCAGCGGCAGCCTGATTGGCCTTTCCGCCGAACAACTGCACACCCTGGAGCCAGAAATTCTGGCCTTCAGCGAGCTGGGCGAAGCCATCGACCGCCCGGTGCGCACCTATTCATCGGGCATGACGGTGCGGCTGGGCTTTGCACTGGTCACTGCCGTGCAGCCGGACGTGCTGATCGTGGACGAAGCCCTGGCCGTGGGCGACATGCGTTTCCAGAAAAAGTGCATCGACCGCATCCAGGCCTTTCGGGATGCGGGATGCAGCATCCTGTTCTGCTCGCACAGCAACTACCATGTGCGCCAGCTCTGCGACGTGGCCCTGTGGCTGGACAAGGGCCAGCAACGCATGTTCGGCCCCACCGAAGACGTGCTGGTGGCCTACGAGCAGCACCTGCGCCAGCTCGACCAGGAGGTCAGCGGCGCACCGATCTCTCTCGCACCCACAGCATCTGGTGACCCAGATGCCACCCCGGCGGATTTCCGCCATGCGGCCAGCGACAAGGCAGAAATTGTCGAATTCCGCATCGACTCGCTGGACGAATCGAGCGAGCCACCGCTGCTGCAATCGCACGATCTGCGCGTGCATGTGACCGTGCAGATGCCCCCGGACGAAGTGCCATCGATTGGCGTGATGATCGAGCAGCACCACGGCGTGGGCATCACCTCGGTGGCCACCCACTGGGAGAACACGCAGCCCCATTCGCTGGGCAACGGCCTGTGGCGCGCCACCCTGTACTATCCCGACATCAGCCTGCACACCGGCGAATACGTGCTCAGTGCCTACCTGTTCGACGCATCGGGGCTGCTGGTCTATGACCAATGGTTCCAGCACAAGATCATCCGGCTGCACTATGCCCACAGCAGGCCCGGCATCGTGCAACTGCCCCACACCTGGGAGGCATGAAGTGGCCGTGGCATGGCGCGAATACCTGTCGGCCCAGAGTCGGCGCGACCTCTGGGAACTGGTGCTGCTGCCCGGCATTGCCCTGTTCCTGCCCTGGCGGTGGGCATTCCGCATCTTTCGTTGGGCGGCATTTCACCTTCCTTCGCTGTACCGGCCTGCGGTCGATAGGGCCTTTGAACAGGCCCGGCAACGCCAGCGCACGGGCAGCAGCCCGCAGGAGGCGCACTGGTGGCAGGCACAGCGGCGGCTGGTGACGCTGGTCGATCATGCCGACCTCTACCTGTCCCTGCGCCACGGCCCGCGCTTTCTGGCACGCCATCTGGATGTACAGGGCCAATGGCCTGCCCCCGAGCAGGCAGGCATCAGTTGCACATTCCACTGGGGCGCGGGCATGTGGGGGCTGTACCACGCACGCCAGCACGGCCTGCGCACCGTGGCACTGATTGCGCCGCTGGACAAACAAAGCCCCTATTTCCAGGGCCGCCCGGTGCTCTACCGCTACACGCTGGCGCGGGTGCAACAGGTCATCAAGGCCTTGCAGCAGCAACCGGTGGACGTTTCCAAAAGCCTGCGCCCCGTGCTGAAAACGCTGGCACGGGGCGAACAGGTGCTGTTTCTGGCCGACGTGCCCGCCGATCAGGCCAGCACCTCCCTGCCCGTCTGGCTGGGGCCAGAGGCCATCCATGTGCCACGCGGCATGCTCAAGCTGGCCGTGGAGCAGCGCATTCCCGTCACCTTCTACATCGTCGGCATCAACCTGCTGACGGGCAGGCGGTTTCTGCGCATCGAACCGCTGGGCATATTTGCCAGCGAAGAAGCGATGGCACAGGCCCTGTTCACCCGCTTCAACGGCCTGCTGGACGAGCAAAACGTTGCCTGGCACCTGTGGAGCGAAATGCCGCGCTTCACCCAGGGCTGAACCTTGCTTCGTCCCGTTCCGATGCAAGCCCCCACCGCCCCGGCACTGCCCCACTATCCCGCACTGGATGGCTTGCGCGGCATTGCCGTGCTGATGGTGATGGCGTTCCACTCCCAAACGCCACTGCTGCCCGGCGGCTTCATCGGGGTGGATGTGTTTTTCGTCATCAGCGGCTACCTCATCACCACCCTGCTGCTGGCCGAACACGCCCGCAAGCAGCGCATCGACATTCGCCGCTTCTATGTCCGCCGCCTGCTGCGGCTGGCCCCGGCACTGCTGCTGATGCTGCTGGTTTTTGGCCTGTGCAGCCTGTTTCTTCTGCCCGCACCCCAGGCCATGCAAAACCTGCGCGAAGCCCTTGCCGCCCTTTTCTATGTTTCCAACTGGGTGCGGGCCTGGGGCTTTTTCGAGATGCCGTACCTGGGGCACACCTGGTCGCTGGCCATCGAGGAACAGTTCTACCTGCTCTGGCCGCTGCTGTTGCTGCTGGTACTGCGCCACACGACCCAGCCCCGCCATATCGCCCTGTTCGCACTGGGCCTCGTGCTATGGGTCATCGGGTACCGCACACACCTGGCATGGGACGCAGCCAGCATCGAACGCCTGTACAACGGCCTGGACACCCGCATCGACGAAATTCTGGTCGGCTGCCTGCTGGCAGCACTGGTGCGCAACCTTGCGCCAGTACCGGCGAAGGCCAGCCAAGCCACGGCATGGCTGGCCCTGCTGTGTTTCGCCGCGCTGTGTGGCATGGCATTCCTGGCCCGCTGGACCGACCGGTGGATGTACACGGTGGGATTTCCGCTCATCTCCGGCATGACGGCCTGGATGGTGTTCGACCTTTGCCACAACCGCCGCAGTGTGCTCCGGCACCTCATGACCGTGGGGCCACTGGTGCAGATCGGCAGAATCTCCTACGGCCTGTACCTCTGGCACTACCCGATTTATTTCAGCATGTACAAGCTGCAATACGGTTACTGGGCGATTCTGTGCCTTGGCTCCGCCCTCGCGCTGGTGTGCGCCATGGCCTCCTACCGATTCGTGGAAACGCGGTTTCTGGCCCTGAAGCCTTACTGAACACCACGTTCTCAGAAAACATCACGCACCACATAGATGGGCCGATTCTTCACCTCCTGGTAGATTTTTCCCACATATTCACCCAGTACGCCAATGCCCACCAGTTGCACCCCGGCGAGGAACAGCACCACGATCATCAGGGAGGCATACCCCGGCACGTCCACACCCAGCAGCACGGTTTTGCAGAGAATGTAGAGTCCGTAGCCGATGGCCAGCAGGGACACCAGCAGCCCCAGGTAGGTGGACAGGCGCAGGGGCAGGATGCTGAAGCTGGTGATGCCGTCCACGGCAAAACGGCACAGCTTCCAGAATCCGAAGCTGGACTGCCCCTGGTGCCGGGGGGCGACGTCGTACTCGATCACCACGGCCTCGAACCCTGGCCAGACGAAGATGCCTTTCATGAAGCGCGACTTCTCGCGCATGTTCCTGATGGCATCCACCACCTTGCGATCCATCAGCCTGAAGTCCCCCACATCGCGCTCCATCGGCATCTCGAAAATGGCCGATGCCAGCCGGTAGAACGCATGGGAAAACCCCCTCTTGCGCAGCGTCTCGTGCCGACGGTCGGTGCGCCGGGCCTGCACCACCGCGTGTCCCTGCTCCCACAGGCGCAGCATTTCCGGAATCTTGTCGGGGGGATGCTGCAAATCGGCATCAATCGGAATGACGGCATCGCCCTGCGCAAAGTCCAGCCCGGCGGTCAGGGCCGCTTCCTTGCCGAAATTGCGCGAAAAATTGATGATCTTGATGGCAAGCCCGCCACGCTTGAGCGCGAGCAATCTGTCCAGCGTCGCATCGCGGCTGCCATCGTTGATGCACAGATACTCGAAATCGTACTGACCGGCCTGGGCCGCCAGGCTCTGCTGCAAAACCGCGAAGAATGGCTCCACATTGCTCTCTTCGTTGAACATCGGAACCACGATGCTGATTGTCTTCATTGGCTTCCTTCAGAAAACGGCAATCCCATAGACCACATGGCTGCGGCTGGTCACCACCACCTCCACGTCCCCCTCGCACGAGCGGCACAGGAACACGGACTGGGCATCGTCCTGGTGCACCCGCTCCACCCCCGCTGCCGACACATGCACCTGCTGCACCGCCCGGAATGGGAAGGCATAGTCCGTCACGACAAAATAATCCCCACTGCGCAAAGACAGGGTGAATGTGCGCGCCGAAGCCTCGGTGTAGGCCTGCTGCACCGGCGGATAGCGCATGTACTGGGGTTGCGCCTGCACAAAATCGCCATGGTAGGCCCGCACCGGCAACAGCACCATACCGGCGGTTTGCTCTGCCGTGGTACGCCCCAGCACCGTGTGCAGGGACTGCGGCAGGCCCACCCAGTGGGATGCGTCGTCGCGCCAGCCCGCCACCTGCACCGACAGACCGGGACACTGCCGCTGCTGGCCCAGCGCGTAATTGTGCAGAACATTCAGCCCCAGATTGCCATGAATGGTCTTGCCCTGGCCCCGGCACAGCCAGTCATTGACCGCCTGGACATCGGCATAGCGCATGAACTGGTAGCCCTGTGCCGGGCTGTGCGGCTGCTTGATGTCGATCAGCGGATGGTAGGCCATGGCAAATTCTCCATGCGGATGCCGCTGGCGCGACACATGCCAATCCACTGCCAGCAAGCACAGCACCCAGCCCGCCAGCAGCACCAGAGCGTATGAAAACCAGCGTGGCGGCAGACTGGCAAAACCCAGCGACAGCACCAGCACGAACAGCAGAAACACCGCATCGAGCATATAAAAAGTGGTTTCGGCACGGATGCGAAACACCACCAGCATGGCCAGCACCAGCACCGCCAGCAAGCTTTTGCGCCACCTGCGCTGGCGCACCATGAACAAGGCCATTCCGGCCACCATCAGCAGACCATAGCCCCCAAGAAAAAACCACCGCAGCGGGCCATCGAGCATCAGATAGCCCTTCAACCAATAATCGAAGCCATCGAACAACGCCTGTTTCCAGAACAGCGGGAAGTTGCCCCAGTCCACCCCGCTGCGGGTGTCAGCCGAATACGCCGTCAGTCCTGCCAAAGAAGCGGCGGGGTTGGCCCACAGTTGGTAGAGCACCGTCAGAAACGGCAATGCCAGCAACGCTGCATAAAACAGCACCCGTTTCAGCGTCAGCCTGCGTGCCAACACCGCCAGCAGCGCAAACGCCATGACCACGGCCGTGGGGTGCGCATGCACTGCAAGCCCAAAGCAGAGGAATACCAGCACGAGGTAAAGCCCATGCCACACGCCAGAAGATGTCCCCTGTCCTCCTTCAGGCGAGATGGCCGATCCACCCGCAACGGGATGCAGATGGCCCGTGTGCCGGAGGTACTTCACCATGCACAACAACATCCACAGCGACAGCGGCATCACGAACATCGGGTGGGCAGGCAGCACCTGCTCGAAACGCCCCCAGTACGGCAGCGACACCATCAGGGCCAGCCACAATCCCAGCCGGTTGCCCTGCAACTGTCTGCCCAGCCAGTAAGCCGCCACCAACTGGGAGGCCGCCAGCGCATACAGGCACACCACCAGGGCCATGGGCTGCTGCACCAGCCACCACAACAGGGCGAGTGCGTAATACCACACCGGCCCCAGGTGAAAACGGCTGGCCAGCACCGGCCCTTCCAGCGGCAAGGCCTGGCCCTGCACGATCTGCAAGGCCACATGCAAGTCCCTGGCCGTGTCGATACTGATGATGGCAGTCCAGGCCCTTGCCACCGAAAAGGCCGCCAACACGGCCAGCAACAGCCACGAAAAAACTGCGGAATTCTTCTTCATGGGGTGAATTGTCCGACAGTCGCAGCCCCAGCCCATCACAGCACCGACACAATCCTGCAACCAAAATCTGAAACAGTCGGCCTCTGGATCAATTTCTCAGGGGTTTTTGGCATGGCACTGACAGCAGGCAGCATTGCATGGGTGGGCTTCAACGCAGACGGCGACGACGGTTTTGCCTTTGTGGCACTGGATGACATTCCAGCGGGCACGATCATCCACTTCCGTGACGACGAATGGAACGGCAGCCAGTTCGCCGACGAGCGCGAAGGACTGGTGAGCTGGAGCAACACCAGCGGTGCGACGCTGGCGGCAGGCACCGTGGTGGAACTGCTTTCCACGAGTGCTTCCCCGGCCATCGCCAATGTGGGCGAAGTCACGGTGGTGCGCAGCCTCAACCTGAACGCTTCCGACGAGGTGCTGTACGCCTACACCAGTACCGAAAACGGTACAACGGGCGAATTCAGCTTTCTGGCTGCGCTGGCCAATTCGGGCTTCAATGACAAGAACGGCTCTCTGGCCCAGACCGGTCTGGTGGCAGGAGAAACGGCACTGGACCTGTCGCTCGTCGATGCGGGGGCCGATGTGGCGGCCTACGATCCGGCGGTAGGAGGTTTCCAGTTTGCCGACAAGGCCAGCGCGCTGGCAGCCATCCACCATGCGGCCCACTGGAAGACCCAGGATGCGGGTGGCGATCAAGACAACGATGGCATCGTGCCCGATGCTCCGTTCCTCACCAGCGAGCACTCACCGCTCAGAGACGTGAACTTCCGCATCGGCGAGGATGCCGCAACGGCTCCGACCCTGCTCATCAGCGAAGTGCTCTCCCAATCGGCTGGTCATGGCATCGACTTCTTCGAGCTGTACAACCACGGCGACAGCACCATCGACCTCAGCGGCTGGAGCTGGACGGACAGCAACACCAGTGCGAACACCTTCTTTGCCAGCGGCACCACGCTGGCAGCAGGCCAGAAGCTGGTGGTCGTGATCGGCACAGAAGCCGATCTGGCGCGCTTTCGCTCCGACTGGGACCTGCCGGAAGACTTCCCGCTGCTGGCACTGGACGGCCCCGGCCTTGGCAACAAAGACAGCGTTCGCATCGTGGATGCCGATGCGAATCTGGTCACGGCCTTCGACTGGACGAATGCCAGCACCAACCACGCCGGCCCATCGGTAGGCGGCGCAGCCAACACCTCTGCCGTCTGGGATGGCCAGTCCACCACTGCACCCGAATACGTCGGCTCGGTGGCCGGTATCGATGGTGCCTACACCCACAACGCTGGAACCGGCTCTCCCGGTGGCCCGTTCATCCGCTACAGTGCCACCACATTCAACGAAAACACCAGCAACGATGGCAGCATCACCACCAGTGTGACGCTGACACTGCGCGGCGACAGCTTCACGGCAGGCGAGAACCTGCTCGATGGCCGGGCCACCATCACCCACCTGCCCGAGGGTCTGACCGCCCAGCTCACACGCACCGGCGACCACACCGCCACGCTGACCCTCAGCGGCACTGCCGCCGCCCATGCGAATGCCGATGACATTGCCAATCTGGGCGTGGCATTCGCCGATTCGGCCTTTGCCAGCGGCCAGGCCAGCAAGGTATTCAACGCCACCAAGACCGACCTGTCCATCGACTTCATCGAGCCGTCGCTGCACTTCAGCACCGTCACGCTCAACGAATCCCGCGCCTTCGATGGCTCGGTCGATGGCGCCATCGTCATCACCCTCCACGGCGACACCTTCAGCGCAGACCTGAACAGCCACATCCAGCTCGACAAGATGCCCGCCGGCCTGACCGCCCAGTTCACACGCACCAGCGACAACACCCTGGAACTGCGCTTCACCGGCCAGGCCGAGACGCACGACAGCGATCTGAACGACATCGGCCTCACCTTCCTGGATGGAGCCTTCAGCACCCTGCCCGCCAGCGGCATCGCCCACAGCAGCCGCAGCGACCTGGGCATCGACTTCGCCAGCGAGAACGCCCCGCTGCAAGCCTTCCAGCCCAAGGACGGCACCGCCTGGGGCAGCTCCGACACCTCCACCGCACAGGCCCTGGATGCCAACTACATGGTGGTGGGCGATGACGAGGAAAGCGTACTGCGCATCTACCACCGCGAAGGCGGCAAGGCCCTGGTGGAGTGGGACTACAGCGGTTTCCTGAACAACGGCGGTGAACTCGACCTCGAAGGCGGCACGCTGGTGGGCGACACCTATTACTTCAGCGGCTCGCACAGCAACAACAAGAGCGGCAACGAACAGGACAGCCGCGAATACCTGTTTGCCGTGAAGATCGAAGGCACGGGCACCGCCACCCAGTTCCACTGGATCGGCAAGACCGAGGGGCTGGAAGCCGCGCTGGTGGAATGGGACAACAGCCAGAACGGTGGCAAGTTCGGCTTTGCGACAGGCTCTGGCGCAGGTGTGGCACCGGAGCGCGTGGATGGCTTCTCGATTGAAGGTCTGAGCGTGAACCTGGCAGGCGACGGTCTGCTGCTGGGCTTTCGTGCGCCACAGTCCGACACCCAGACACGCGACAAGGCCATCATCGTGGAACTGGCACTGAGTACAGCCAGTGCGGGAGACACCGGCATCGGCGGCATCCAGCAGGTGATCGAACTCAACCTCGGCGGGCGCGGCATTCGCTCCATCGAGAAAGCCGCCGACGACAGTGGCTACCTGATCCTGGCCGGCCCGGCCGGTGGCGCGAGCGACGAAGTGACCCACGACTTCCGCCTGTTCCGCTGGGACGGCAGCGGCGAACCAGTGGAACTGGACGTGAACCTGGACGCACTGCGCGATGCCACCGGCGGCAGCTTCGAGACCATCGTCGATGTGCTGAGCACCGAACAAGGCACCTGGGTGCAACTGTTGCAGGACAACGGCGACACCGTATGGGAGGGCAAGACCAGCGGCTCCAAAGACCTGCCCGCAGGCGAGCAGCAATTCGTCGGCAACTGGGTGCAGCTTGGCGGTGTGGTCAGTGACCACAACGGCCCCGTACTGGCCAGCAGCAGCCCGGCCGATGATGCAGGCAACGTGGCCACGCAAGCCCCGCTGGTACTGCGCTTCGACGAAGGCGTGAAGCTGGGCACAGTCGGCAGCTTCACCCTGAAGCAGGCCGATGGCACGGTAGTGGAAAGCATCGACGTGGCCCACCACAGCGGCAAGCTGACCGTGGCCTTCAACACCGTCACCCTGAACTTTGCCAGCACACTGGCGCATGGCAGCGGCTACTACGTCGAAGCCAGCGACGGTGCCGTGACCGACCACTACGGCAACGCCTGGGGCGGCATCAGCGACAGCGACACCCTGAACTTCCAGACAGCCGCGCCATTCACGCCCCCCGCGCTGCTGATTACCGAAGTGAACTCCAACGCCAAGCCTGCCGATTTCTTCGAGCTGTACAACCACGGCGATACTCCCATCGATCTCAGCGGCTGGCAATGGACGGACTCGGAAGGCGCGAAGGTCGCCACCTTCGGTGCCAACACGACATTGGCGGCAGGCGAACGGCTGGTCGTCATCAACGATGGCAGCGTCGAAGCCTTCAAGACCGCCTGGGGGCTGGATGCCTCCGTGCAGGTCGTGGTAGCGGCTTCAGGAGAAAGCGCAGGCCTGGGTGGCAACGATGGCGTGGTCGTGCTCGACCCGAACGGCAACGTGGCCGCCAGCATCAACTACGGCACCAATGCCTTCAGCATCCACGGCACCACAGTGCAACCCCTGGTGCAGAGTGGCGACACCACCTCCGCCGGTGGACACGCCGGGGAAGCTGTGGGCGGCAGCAAGACGGCTTCGCTGGTCTGGGACGGCATCGACTCTGCCAACCCGCATTACACCGCCGCCGTGGCCGGACAGAACGGCGCATTCGCCCAACCCGGCAGCCCCGACAACATCGGCTCGCCCGGTGCCATCCGTGCCCCAGAAGCCAGCGTGGGCGATGCCCCCAGCTACCACCAGCCTTTCGACGATGCCAGCGGCTTTGCCGAATTCAGCGTGGTCAGCGTGGATGCCGACGCAGCCAGCTCCTGGTACTACGGCAATGGTGTTGCCGAAGTCAATGGCTACGGCGATGCCGCCGCCGCCAACGACTGGCTCATCTCCAAGGCATTCAACCTGGACGACACCAGCGTGGAATACCTCAGCTTCAAGACCTGGACGCGCTTTGCCGACAACGGCATGGACGGCCCCGCAGTGAAGCTGCTGTACTCCAGCGACTACAGCGGCAGCGGCTCCCCCGATACCGCCACCTGGACGGAACTGGACTACACCTCCTCGCCCGCCGACAGCCAGCAATGGACGGACTCGGGCGCGATCGACCTCTCGGGCATCGGCGGCAGCAACGTGTACTTCGCCTTCCAGTACCAGTCTTCCGGCACAGGCGGCAGCAGCTCCTCGCAGTGGCGCATCGATGACTTCAAGCTGGAAAGCTACACCGGCTCCGTGCTCTCCATCGCCGCCACCGATGCCGACAAGGCCGAAGGCGACAGCGGCAGCACCGACTTCACCTTCACCGTCACCCGCAAAGGCGACACCACACTGGCCAGCAGCGTGGACTGGGCCGTCACCGGAACGGGCAGCCACCCGGCTTCAGCCGAGGACTTTGCAGGCAACACCTGGCCCACAGGCAGTCTGCTGTTCGCAGTGGGAGAAACCAGCAAAACCATCACCATCCAGGTGCAAGGTGACACCACCGCCGAGCAGGACGAAAGCTTCACCGTGGGCCTCACCAACCCTGGTGCAGATACTCACATCGCTGGTGCCAGCGCAGAAGGCGTGATTCGCAACGACGAACTGAGCATCACCAAAATCCACGCCGTGCAAGGCAGCGGCGACACCTCGCCGCTGCATGGCAACAGTGTCACCATCGAAGGCATCCTGACGCACTATGCCCCCGGCCTCAGTGGCTTCTATGTGCAGGAAGAAGACCACGACACGGACGGCGATGCCAGCACCTCCGAAGGCATCTTCGTCTACTTCGGCACCAGCCTGGTGATTCCGGGCCTCTCCGAAGCCAGCGTGGGCGACACCGTGCGCATCAGCGGCACCGTCGGCGACTACCGGGGCCAAACCCAGCTCATCGTGAATCAGGCCGCCCACTACCAGGTGGTAAACATCGGCGGCCCGGGCAACCTGCCCGCGCCAGTGGGCATCCGGTTGCCGGTCTCCAGCCTGATGGACTGGGAATCCGTCGAAGGCATGCGGGTGGAAGTCACCTCCGCCACCGATGGCGGCGCACTCGTCATCACCGACAACTACAACCTGGGCCGCTATGGTCAGGTAACCCTGACCTCGGACGAAATCCAGTACCAGTTCACCGAGCACAATGCCCCGGACCAGGATGGCTTTGATGCCTACAACGCCGAAATCCAGAAAGACCAGATCATCCTGGACGACCTCAGCAGCCAGCAGAACCCGGCCAGCCACTACGGACGCAACGGCCAACCACTCTCGGCCGACAACACGCTGCGCGCCGGTGACAGTGTCGAGAAAATCGTCGGCATCGTCGATCAGTTCATCGACACCGATGCAGGCGTTCATGAAACCAGCTACCGCATCCAGCCCACCGACATCGTGAACTTCACCGGTGACGACCGCCCCACCACCAACGACATCCCCGATGCCGTGGCCAACGCCGAAATCAAGGTGGGTGCATTCAATGTGCTCAACTACTTCACCACACTGGGATCCACCAGCTTCACCACACCGGCGGGCACCTCGCACAGCGGGCGTGGAGCCAGCAATGCCAGCGAATTCGCCCGCCAGGAAGCCAAGATCGTCGAAGGCATCCTCGGGCTGGATGCCGACGTACTGGCACTGAACGAAATCCAGAACAACGGCTACGGCGCAGACAGTGCATTGCAGGCCCTGGTGAATGCCCTCAACGCCAAGGCGGGCGCAGGCACCTACGACTTCGTCAAAGGCCCGTTCCAGACTGGCAACGGCACGGCCGCCACCGCAGGCGGCGATGCCATCATGGTGGCCATCCTCTACAAGACCGATGCCGTGGAGCTGGTGGGCCAGGCCGCCGTGCCCGACACCGACCTGTACGATGCCTTCTCGGCCACCTACGGCAACCGCGTGCCCGTGGCGCAAACCTTCCAGTCCAAGGCCAGCGGCGAACAATTCACCGTGGTCGCCAATCACTTCAAGTCCAAGGGCAGTGCCACCAGTGTGCAAGGCCCCGACAGCGGCGACGGCCAGGGCAGCAGTGTGGCCGCCCGCCTGAAAGCCGCCGAGCAACTGAAGGCATGGCTGGACGGCAACCCCACCGGCAGCGACGACCCCGACGTGCTGCTGGCAGGCGACTTCAACTCCTACAGCCAAGAAACCCCATTGAGCTGGCTGCAAGCCAACGGATTCGAGAAAGTCTCGCAAGGCCACTCCTACTCATTCGATGGCCTGTGGGGTTCGCTGGACCATGCCCTCGCCAGCAGCAGCCTGTCCCAGCAGATCACCGGCTCATGGAAGTGGGCGATCAATGCCGAAGAACCCGGCCTGCTCGACTACAACCAGGAATACAAGAATGCCGACCAGCGAAACGACTACTACCAATCCGATGCCTACCGCTCCAGCGACCACAACCCGCTGCTGATCGGACTGAACCTCGGGCAGAACCACGGCGACAGCGACGCAGAATTTCTGGACAGCCTCTACCAGAACCTGCTCCAGCGCGACCCCGACACCGAAGGCCTTGCCCACTGGAGTGCGGCCCTGGAAGGCGGCCAACTCGGTCGGGACGAAGTCTTTGCCCAGTTCATCCACTCGGCGGAAGTGCAGCAGCAATTCAAGCCCGTCGTGGCCCTGTACCTCGCCCTGCTGGGGCGCGTGCCGGAAGCAGGCGGCTACCAGTATTGGTCAGAAGCCCTGCGCAGCGGCCTGAGCACAGGAACCCTGGCAGAAACCATTCTGGCATCCGATGAATTCCAGAACCAGCCTGTCACCGGCGACGTTCAGGAAGCATTCGTCCATAACCTCTACCAGCACCTCCTGGGGCGTACAGCCGACAGCGAAGGACTGGCTTTCTGGCTCCAGCAACTGGACAATGGCAGCAGCCTGACCGACGTAACCAAGGCCTTTGTGGCATCGGCAGAGTTCCAGACCCAGGTTCCACACAGCACCACCGCCGTGCTGCGCTTCCTGACCGAAGAAGGCCGCCTGCCCAGCAATCAGGAACTGGCAGAAGCCCTGGAAACGCTGGAAAACCATGCAGCAACCCCATCCACCACAGCCGACACCATCGACACCGCTGACGCATGGTGGCTGCTCCAGAACCTGGACACCCAGGACGCACTGGAGGCATGGCAGGACAGCGAAGCCGACCTGTTCCAGCCCCTGGATCCTGCGGGCACCGATGGGGCATTCGTGCAACTCACCGGCGTGGATGCACTGGCAGCCTGAGCGGATTCCACGCCAGGGAAGGTCTGCAAAACTCTTGCGGTAAGCCCGCGCCCGCCAATGGGATGCAGCGCAAGGCGGATTTTGCGGTCAATAGCGGGGCTATTGACCGCAAAAGCCAACGCAGCGATGCACCCAGTGGCGGGATGCGGGCGGCGCAACGGGTTTTGCAGACCTTACCTAGGGAGAATGGCACCTACTTAAGCCTGTTCCCCGTCATTCCGGGCTTGACCCACTGCTGTCCGGAATGTTTGGGTAGGCGTTTGGATGCGGCTATTTCAACTGTCTTTTCATTCCAAACTGCCGTCATTCCGGCGCAGGCCGGAATCCAGTGACGACATTGAAACAAACACCGATATTGCCCAATGGCACAAGGGGTTACTGGATTCCGGCCTGCGCCGGAATGACGGCGTTAAGTAAGTGCCATTCGACCCAGGGCGTGGCCTAACCAGCGAAACCCCAGTTTCGCTGCGCGGCAAACACCGCATTCGGGTAGGTGGCGCGGCCGCGACTGCCGTTGTAGCGGCCCAGGGCCAGGAACAGGTCGCCCTTTTCCCGGTCGAGGTAGTGGCGCAGGATGACGTTGCCAAAGCGCAGATTGGTCTGCATGTGAAACAGTGTGGCCGGGTCGCCGTCGCCGATCACGCGCGTCCAGAACGGCATGATCTGCATGTAACCCCGCGCCCCTGCCGATGAAATGGCATGTTTGCGAAAGCCGCTTTCCACCTGGATCAGCCCCAGCACCATGGCTGTTTCCAGCCCGGCGCGTTTGCTTTCGTACCAGACGGTTTGCAGGAACTCGTGCCGCATCAGCACATTCGGCATCCGGCGTTCCAGCCGCGCACTCATCTCTGCCATCCAGCGCAGATAGTGCAGCTCGGCAGTGGCATCGGCAAACACCGGCTCCGGTGGTGCGGCACGGCGGATGGCGGCACTCAGGGCCAGCCGCACCGAATCGACCAGTGCTTCTTCCAGTTGCCCACCGGCATGGGCCGCACGCACGCTCACGCCCAGGCCGCCGCACAACGAACCCGCCAGCAGCGCAGTCAGCACGGTACGGCGGCGGGAGTCGGGCAGCGATGTCGTCATGGGTTGGAGGGAAGGGCCTGCCGCACGGTCACTCAGCCCTGCGCGCCCGGCTCCTGGAATACGCCCTGTTGTGCCAGGAATGCCAGCACGTCATCGGCGGCCACTTTCACGGCTTCGGTCTGGGTGCGGTGCTGGTATTCGAGCTGGTTTTCCTTGAGGCCACGGTCGGAAATCACCAGCCGGTGCGGAATGCCGATCAGTTCCCAGTCGGCAAACATGGCTCCGGGCCGTTCGCCCCGGTCGTCCAGAATCACGTCCACGCCCTTGGCCAGCAGGGCATCGTGCAATTTCTCGGCGGCTTCGCGCACTGCCGGGCTGCGATCCATGCCGATGGGGCACAGCACCAGTGTGAACGGCGCGATGGCATCGGGCCAGATGATGCCGCGCTCGTCGTGGTTCTGCTCAATGGCGGCGGCAGGCAGGCGGGTGATGCCGATGCCGTAGCAACCCATTTCAAACAGCGTGGGCCTGCCGTTTTCCGCCAGGAAGGTGGCGTTCATGGCTGCGCTGTATTTGGTGCCCAGGTAGAAGACGTGGCCGACTTCAATGCCGCGCTCGATCTCCAGTGTGCCCTGTCCATCGGGCGAGAGATCGCCTGCCACGACGTTGCGGATGTCCGCCACCACATCAGGCTCGGGCAGGTCGCGCCCCCAGTTCACGCCGGTGTAGTGGAAGTCCACTTCGTTGGCTCCGCAGACCCAGTCGGCCATGACAGCCACATCGCGGTCAGCGACGATTTTCAGGGGCTTGCGCAAGCCCACCGGCCCCAGATAGCCGGGCTTCGCGCCGAAGTGCTCCAGAATCTCTGCCTCGCTGGCAAAGCGGTAGCCCTTGTCCAGCCCGGCGATCTTGCCGACCTTGACCTCGTTCATGTCATGGTCGCCGCGCACCAGCAGCAGCCAGACGGTGCTGCCGGTGATGTTGCCCTGCTCGTCCTGTACATCGGTGGCCAGCACCAGCGACTTGACGGTGGTGGCCAGTGCAATGGACAGCCCCTCGGCCACCTGTGCGCAGGTGCTTTGGCCGGGAGTGGGGGTCTTGACCAATGGCTGGCTGGCGGCTGGACGTGGCTGGCCGGGAGCCAGTGCCTCGGCCTTCTCGATGTTGGCGGCGTATTCGCTCTGGGGACAATACACGATGGCATCCTCACCGGTGGAAGCGATCACCTGGAACTCCTCGCTCAGGTCGCCACCGATTGCACCGCTGTCGGCGGCCACGGCGCGGTAACGCAGGCCAAAGCGGTCGAAGATGTTGCGGTAGGCCTGGCGCATGGTCTGGTAGCTGATCTGCGCGCTGTCCTTGTCCTTGTCGAAGCTGTAGGCATCCTTCATGATGAATTCGCGCCCGCGCATCAGGCCAAAGCGCGGACGGCGTTCGTCGCGGAACTTGGTCTGAATCTGGTAGAGGTTCTTGGGCAGTTGCTTGTAGCTGCGCAGCTCACTGCGGGCAATGTCGGTGACGACTTCCTCGCTGGTGGGCTGGATGACGAAATCGCGCCCATGGCGATCCTGCACCCGCAGCAGCTCCGGCCCCATCTTGTCGAAGCGGCCAGTCTCCTGCCACAGCTCGCCCGGCTGTACCACGGGCATGGTCAGCTCCACGGCACCGGCCTGGTTCATCTCCTCGCGCACAATGGCCTGCACCTTCTGGATGACGCGCAGGCCCATTGGCATGTAGCTGTAGATGCCGGCGTTGAGGCGACGGATCATCCCCGCACGCACCATCAGCTTGTGGCTGATGACTTCCGCATCGGCGGGTGCTTCCTTGTAGGTGGAGACGAAGAACTGGGAGGCTTTCATGGCGGAAACTCGGGCTTTCTCGGGCTTTAGGGGGTTGCGCCCATTTGCCACACAGGACAGGCAGGGCATAATGCAAGGAAATCACAATTGAAGGTGCAATTATGCTTGACAGGGAAGGTTTCAGACCTAATGTCGGCATCATCTTGCTCAACCAGAAGAATCAGGTATTTTGGGGCAAACGGATCCGTACACACAGTTGGCAGTTTCCGCAAGGCGGCATTGACCGGGGCGAGAAGCCCGAACAGGCCATGTACCGGGAGCTGCATGAGGAAGTGGGGCTGTATCCCCACCATGTGCGCATCATTGCCCGCACCCGTGACTGGTTGCGCTATGAGGTGCCAGACCGCTTCATCCGCCGCGACTCGCGCGGCCATTACCGTGGCCAAAAGCAAATTTGGTTTCTGCTGCAATTGATGGGCAACGACTGGGATTTGAACCTGCGGGCCACCGACCACCCCGAGTTCGATGCTTGGCGGTGGAACGATTATTGGGTGCCGCTGGACGTGGTCGTGGAGTTCAAGCGCGGTGTCTATGAAATGGCACTGACGGAACTGGCACGTTTTCTGCCACGCAACGAAATGCGCGCCCGTTATCTGCGCAGCGGCACACGCTCCGTCCAGGGCGACAATCACCGGCAGGAAGCCCATGCAATCGGTGCAGTGCACATTCCCGTGCCTGCCGACCCGCAGCCAGCAGCCGACCTGCCGGACATGGTGCGCAGCAGCATCCGCCGCCATCCATCCATGCTGCTGCACGCACGCGCACAGTTGCCCCCCGATGCCAGCTTCGGCACGGACATGCCCGAAGCCACGCTCGGCCTGTTCCCCGCACCACCGGGAAAGCCTCGCTGCTGAACAGGCTCGCCCAGAGACTCACACACACGCCGGTGCCATGACACCGGCGTTTTCGTTTCTCCATGCCCCAAGGGTTTCCCCCCGCCATTTCCATCCCCACGGTCTCACCAATCCTGCAAGAATGGTCTTGCCATCACAGGCAATATCCACAAGGAGGCTGTGACATGACCGCACACTACACACGGCATGGCCCACTGGCGGTCATCACGCTGGACAACCCGCCCATCAACGCGCTGAACCTTGCGACCCGGCAAGCCATCATGCAGGGATTGCAGCAGGCCCAAGCCGATGCCACCGTGCAGGCCGTCATTCTCACCGGCGCGGGCAAAGGGTTTTCGGGAGGAGCCGACATCGCTGAATTCGAGACCGGGCAGGCCTACCGGCAGCCCCATTTGCGCACGCTGATGGCCACCATCGAAGAATTGAGCAAGCCCGTGCTGGCCGCGCTGCATGGCCATGTGCTGGGGGGTGGGCTGGAGCTGGCCCTCGCCTGCCACTACCGGGTGGCCGTGCGCAATGCCTCTGTGGCCCTGCCTGAAGTCAAGCTGGGACTGCTGCCCGGTGCGGGCGGCACGCAACGCCTGCCGCGTGCCATCGGCGTGGAAAGCGCACTGAACCTGATCGTCAGCGGCCAGACTGTATCCGCCCAGGCCCTCGCCGCATTGCCAGGGCAGGTGCTGTTCGATGCCGTCGTGGCACAGACCGACATGCTGCTGCCACGCACCGAAGAGCTGGCGCACACCATCCATGCGCTGCGCCCCCTGCCACGCCTGCGTGACCGACGCGCGGCACACCCCCAGGCCGAAGCCTATTTCGAGTTCGCCCGCAATACCGTGCGCCAGACCAGCCCCCACCTGCCCGCACCGCTGTGCGTGGTGGATGCCATTGCCGCCGCTTGCAGCACCGACTTCGATACCGGACTGGCCCAGGAGCAGGCGATATTCCTGCGGCTGATGCAAAGCCCCGAATCCCATGCCCTGCGCCACCTGTTCGCGGCAGAGCGGCTGGCGGGCAAGGTACACGACATCCCACCCCACACACCCACGCGACCCATCGAATCCGTCGCCATTGTCGGAGCGGGCACCATGGGCAGTGGCATTGCCATCGTTTTTCTGGATGCGGGGCTGAACGTCATGCTGCTCGATCACCAGGCTGCGGCACTGGAGCGCGGCATGGCCACCATCCGGGCGCACTACCACACACAGGAACAAAAAGGCCGCATCAGCCCCGAGCAACAGGCGCAGACGCTGGCACGGCTGCACACCCACAGCGAACTGGCCGCCATTCGCACCGCCGATCTGGTCATCGAAGCCGTGCTCGAAGACATAGTCATCAAAAAAGCCGTCTTCGCGCAACTCGATGCACACGCCAGACCCGGAGCCATCCTCGCCACCAACACCTCCACGCTGGATGTGAACGACATTGCCACCGCCACCCAACGCCCACAGGATGTGCTGGGCCTGCACTTCTTCAGTCCGGCACCGCGCATGAAGCTGCTGGAAGTGGTGCGCGGCACCCACACCGCCCCCGATGTGCTGACCACCGCCCTGACGCTGGCCAAGGCCATCCGCAAGACCGCAGTGGTCGCTGGCGTGTGTGACGGCTTCATTGGCAACCGCATGATCTTCGAGTACAGCCGCCAGGCCGGACTGCTGCTGGACGAAGGCGCGACCCCGCAGCAGGTGGACCGCGCCATGGAAGCCTTCGGCTTTGCCATGGGGCCGTTTCGCATGATGGACCTCGCCGGCAACGACATTGCCTGGGCCATCCTGCAACGCCACCTCAGTACCCGAGCCGACCTGCGCCACAGCCCTGCCACGGCCCTGCTGGTGCAGCAACATCGCCTTGGCCAGAAAACCCATGCAGGCTGGTACGACTACCGGCCCGACGACCGCAAACGCCAGCCCCATCCCAGCGATGCCGTGCACCACCTGCTGACCCAGAGCCGCACAGCGCAAAGCATCACCCCGCGCACCATTGCCGATGACGAAATCGTCCAGCGGCTGGTGTTCGCCCTGGTGAACGAAGCCGCCCACATTCTGCAAGAAGGGATTGCCCAGCGCGCCAGCGACATCGATCTGGTCTTCATCTACGGCTACGGTTTCCCCTACTGGCGCGGCGGCCCGCTGCACCATGCCGATACCATCGGCCTGCCCCTGGTCGTGCAGGCCATGCGCCGCTTCGCCCGCAACCCGCACGACGATGCCGCGTTCTGGCAACCCGCCCCGCTGCTGCTGCAACTGGCCGAAAGCGGCAAGGGGTTTGCCATGCAGCGGGCATGACCTTCTCTGGATACGCTGCCATGCCGAGGCAACCCCGGCATGGCAGCCGATAGGTGCGGGAACTCAGGCCACAGCCCAGTCCTCCACCTGCCCCAGGCCGCTCAACTCCACCACTGCGCCGTCAAAGCTGGCACCATGGTCGTCGCCCGCCTGCGCACCCGGCTCCTGCTCCCCATCGCCCTCTGCCCACAGGGCCTGGAACAGCCAATCGGACAGTGGCCGCTCCAGTTGCTGCTCCTCGGCTGCCGATTGCGGCTGCGCCCCCTCACCGTCTTGCAGTTGCAGGAACTCCTCTTCACTGGGGAAGCGGTCGTTCTCGCCAAGGAAACCCAGCAGCAGTTGCGTGTTCAGCGTGGCCTGCGCGTCAAACTCCGCAGAGGCCAGGAACGCGCTGACCACCTCGATGCGGTCCGCACCACTGGCAAGCTGTTCGCTCCAGAACGCCACGCCCGGCCCATCGCCCTCACGGCCCAGGATCTTCTCGTACAGCACGTCCACGAACTGGCCATCATCTGCAATGCTGCCAAAGCGTTCCTCGTATTCTTGCGACTCCAGGAAGCTCAGGCTGAGCTGTTCGACCGAGCCCCCGTCACGCAAGGCCTGTGCCCAGTGCTGGAAACCATCGGCATCCGGCACGCGGCCCAGTATCGACAGGTACAGGCCAATCACCGGTTTGGCATACTGCTGGGCTTCGGGGGCTTCGCTGAAGGCATCGGCCAGTTCCGCGCGCGTGATGCGGCCATCGTCTAGCTGCTCCAGCCAGTATTGCAGGCCTGCCGCATCAGGCTCGCGCACCAGCAGGTTCTGGTAGAGGTCGGCGACGAATTCGGCATTGCTGGTTTCCAGCCCAGGGGTGGCAATGACGGCTTCGGTGGCTGCGGAAGTCTTGCTCTCGCGGGTGCCCAGATCGTCCGTGTAGCTGGCCTGCACACTGATGGCCTTGCCCACGTCGGCGCGGGCGAGCGTGTAGCTGCTGCCCGTGGCTCCTTCGATGATTTCGCCATCGCGCAGCCACTGGTAGCCGATGCGTGCCAGACGCATCCCATCGAGGTCTGACAGATCGTTGCGGGCGGTCAGGGTTTCACCCTGCCGGGTGTCGCCGGTAATGGTGACGTTGCCTTCAGGCAGATCATTGACGTTGAGCACGCTGGCCGTGGCCTGGGAGAACACGCTCTCCACCGTGCCCTGCCCATCGGTATAACTGGCCTTGAGCCGGATGGTCTTGTTCACATCGGCCTGGGTGAGCGTGTAGCTCGCGCCCGTGGCCTTGTCGATGGGCTGACCGTCGCGCAGCCACTGGTAGATGATTTTGCTCGGGTCGAGTCCGTCAAGGTCTTGCAGGTTGTTGTGGGCCTGGAGGGTTTCGCCCTGCTTGGCCTGGCCGCCGATGGTGACACCACCTTCGGGCAGGTCATTGACGTTGGCGACCTTGGCGGTGGGGTTGGAGGTGACGCTTTCCTTGGCCCCAAAGCCGTCCGTGTAGCTGGCCTGCACGCTGATGGCCTTGCCCACATCGGCCTGGGTGAGCGTGTAGGTCGCGCCCGTGGCCTTGTCGATGGCTTTGCCATCGCGCAGCCATTGGTACACGAGCTGGCTCGGGTCGAGTCCGTCGAGGTCTTGCAGGTCGCCGCTGCTGACGCTCAGGGTCTGGTACTGGGTGGCCTGGCCGCTGATGGCGGGTTTGCCGGTGGGCAGGTCATTGACGTTTTCCACGGCCTGCGTGGCTTCGGACGTGACGCTTTCCGCCGTGCCCTGTTCGTCCACATAGCTGGCCTGGACGCTGATGCTCTTGTTCACATCGGCCTGCGTGAGCGTGTAGCTCGCACCCGTGGCCTTGTCGATGGCTTTGCCATCGCGCAGCCACTGGTAGATGATCTGGCTGGGGTCCAGCCCGTCGAGGTCTTGCAGGTTGTTGCTGGCCTGGAGGGTTTCGCCCTGCTGGGCCTGGCCGCTGATGAGCACTGCACCCGTGGGTTCGTCATTGACGTTGGTGATGCCCACGGTGGTGGTGCCGCTGGTGCTCTGGGGGTTGCTGGCATCGCCATCGTGGAAGGTCCAGACAATGGTAACCGAGGCGGGCGGCGAGTCGCTGCCGTTGCTGTAGGTCAGCAGTTGCAGGGCCTGATTGACCAGCTCCTGGGTGGCATGGGCGTTGAAGGTCAAGGTCAGCAGGCCTGCCTCCTGGCCGGAGTTGCCGATCTCGGTGCCATTCACGCTGACCTTGCCCCCGTTCAGGCTGAGTGCGCCACTGGCTGCGAATGTGTCGTCCGGGTGGGGCATGCCCTCGCGCTGCAAGGTGATGCTGGAGCCTGCGTAGTGGCCCTGCGCGGCCAGTTCGGCATCGAAGATGGCCACATCGTCGTCCAGCAACACGGCATCGCCGTCTTCGGTGAAGCTGGCTGTGCTGCCTTCCAGGGTGCTGGCCGCCGCAGTCGCGGGCGGGTTGAAGCTGCTGTCCAGGCTGCCATCCGGGTTCAGGCGGATGATGCTGAAGTCTGTGCTGTCGATCCAGTTCCAACTATTGCCCGCCAGCACAATCTTGCCATCCGGCTGTACCACCACGCTGTATCCAATTTGCTCGACCCAGCCCGCATCCACCAGTTTCCTGCCACCGTCACCGAACTCGGCATCCAGCTCGCCATCGGCAGTCAGGCGAACCAAGGCAAAGCCACCCCAACCACTCCCCGCAGCCAGAATCTTGCCATCGGGCTGTAGAGTCACGCTGTATGCGCTGTCTCCGATGCCACTCACTTGCAGCAAATGCTGGCCATTGTCGCCAAAGCCGGTGTCCCGCGAACCATCGGCATTCAGGCGCAACAAGGTGAAGGTATGGTCTCCCTCACCATGTTCCCAGCTTGTTCCGGCCACAATAATCTTGCCGTCGGGCCGTACCACCACACTGTAGGCGGCATCATGAAAGCCACTTACGTCTACCAGTAATTTGCCATCTTCACCAAAGTCTTCATCTCGTGAACCATCGGGATTCAGGCGCACTAAGCTGAAATCTTGACCGCTATGGGTGTCGCTTACGCCAACTACCAAAATCTTGCCATCGGACTGCACAATCATGCTGTACGGTATGTCATCCTCCCAACCGCCTGCATCAAAAAATACCTCAACTCGACCGCTGTCGCCAAAACTGGTATCCAGTGTGCCATCGCTATGAAGGCGTATCACACCGAAATCGACTTCATCAGACCACGCATTCAACACACTCCCTGCAACCAGAATTTTGCCGTCAGGCTGCAACACCGCGCTGTGGCCTGTGGCTTTTTGGCTGGAGGAAAAACCAACCCATTGCGCACCATTCGTACCGAAATCAGTATCCAGTGTGCCATCCGGATTCAGGCGGAGCACACCGAAATGCGTGTCTCCATCTACACGCGCATGGCCTGCCACCACAAGCTTGCCGTCAGGCTGCAACACCACACTGCGCCCTTCATCGTCTTTGCCATTCTCTCCAAAATCAATCAGATGCTTGCCGCCAGTGCCAAATTCTGTGTCCAGCGTACCATCGGCGTTCAGGCGCATCAGAGCAAAGTCATAGCTATCGGTGATGCCAAAAAAACCGGAACTGCCAGCCACCACAATCTTGCCGTCGGGCTGCAACACTACGCTGCGGGCCTGATCGTGACGACCGTCCCCAAAATCCACCTTGAACGTGCCGCTGCCTCCGGGCGGGGCAAAGCTGGGGGCGGTGTTGCCTGCTGGAGCGACTGCGGTGAACGCATAGTGGCTGGTGGTGGTGGCCTTGCCGTCGTGAACGCTGACTTCCAGCCAGCCCTGGCCTGCGCCCTGCGCCTGCAAGCTCAGGCTTTGCAGCGCGGTGTTGATTTCACTGGCCGTGCCGGTGATCTGGAGGCCATCGGCCTGCAAGTCGGCATCGGGCACTCCGCCCAGCGTGCCCTGGGCATAGCCCAGCCCTTCGGGGTCGAGCACCTTGATGGTGACGGTCAGAACATCGTCCTCATCGGCATCGGCCACGGTGATGTCGGCCAGCGCGCTCGCCTCTCCCACGTTCACATACTGGGAGACAGCGGGGACGCCGTCGATGGTCGGGGCTTCGTTGAGGGAAAGCCTGAAGTCACCGAAGGCATCAGCCAGGCTCACCACATCATTGCCCAGAAGAGCTTGGATTTCCGGGGAAACTTCACCACCAACCCATGAACCTCCCCAGGCCACCACCGAGCCGTCGTCTTTCAGTGCAGCAAATGCGCCCTGGTTATTGAACACTTGCACCACGCCGCCGTCCAGAAGGTCCTGGATTTCTGAGGAGATGACACCGCCATATTCTGGATTGCCCCAGGCCACCACCGAGCCATTTTCCTTCAATGCAGCGAACGCATAACCATTGGAAAAAACCTGTTTCACACCGCTGGTGAGGTCCGGCAAATACGTGATCGAGATGTCGCCATTCAAATTTTTCCCTGTGGTCACCGAGCCATCTGCATTCAATGCTGCGAAGGAGCTGTCCACAGTGAACAGTACCTGCACAACACCATCCAGCCCTTGCACATCAGGCACCAGCGAGCCATCTGGCTTCAAGTAGACAGGATCAGTTGAACCAAGGAACACCTGTACCGCATTACCGTCCCAATTCCAACGATCTTCAAAAGACAGATCGGGATAGACGGATTGCACAGAGCCGTCAGCCTTCAGGAAGGAAAAAATATACGCACCAGAAAAAACCTGCACCACATTGTCATCAGGGCCTGCGGCCAGACTGGCATCATTTCCATCTGCCCACACCACCACCGAGCCATCCTCTTTCAAGGCGGCAAAACCAAATTGATTGGAGAACACCTGCCTCACATTGCCTTGGAGGAGACCATCCACATCCCCGGTCGATCCCCCTTTTTCTGGATCACCCCAGGCCACCACCGAGCCATCGTCCTTCAGTGCAGCAAATGCAGTATCACTCGAGAACACTTGCACCACACCACTGCCGAGACCTGCCACACCTTCGGTCGATCCTCCATACGCTGGATGACCCCAGGCCACCACCGAGCCATCATCCTTCAGGGCAGCAAACGCATAACTATTGGAAAATACGTGCTTGACTCCACTTTGAAGGAGGTCTTGCACGCCTTCCATTGAACCTCCTGCTTCTGGGTTTCCCCATGCCACGACTGAGCCATCGGCTTTCAGCGCGGCGAAGGCCGCATGATTGGTAAATATCTGCACCACATCACTGTCAAGGCCAGCCACACCTTCGGTCGAACCTCCAGTATCTGGATGACCCCAGGCCACCACAGAGCCGTCTTTCTTGATTGCCGCGAAGGCACCAGCGTTTTGCACATTGCCCACTGAGGCAGATGCCTGATACGAGGGGGTCTCTGGAGCCAGTGCCCAAGGGGCATCGATGGTGATCTGGAAACTTTGTTCGGCTGTTGCTCCCTCGCTGCGGGCACTGAAGTCGTAGGTGGAGCCGTTGTCCAGCCAGCCGGTATGCAGCACCCAGAAACCATCTGCGCCCACGATGGCGTAGCCCAGTTCGGCTTCGCCATTGAATACGAACACCTCGGCTCCGGGCCGGCCCAACCCTACCAGGGTCAGGCGGGTGTCGTCGGTGGTGTCGGTGGTGTTCAGGCGGCCCCGGCTGCTGCCGACGCTGTCGAGGATGTAGTCCAGAGTGAATGCCATGTCGCGGTTCCTTGCAAAGGCTGGATGAATGGGTGGCAGGATTGCCAATGAATGCGGTTCCGCGCTGAATGTAGGCAAAGCAGGGATTTTTCGCCAGTCTCGAAAATATCTCAACTCTCGGAATCAATTGGCTTTTGTGTTATTTTTTGTACGACATGGCGTAATTTGTGGTCGATAAGCATCATTTAGAAGATGCCACCACAATGGTGCGGCCAGTCAGCTTCGGCATGGCCAGAAGCGATTGCCCTGGCACATCATTGCCCATGGAGCAGAAACACGATGCCCTTGCCAAAGACACTGCGCAATGGCAAGAGCATTTGCTGGTTGCGGGCCTTCTTGCGCAAACGGCTGAGGATGACGTCGATGCGGTGCAGATCGGCTTCGTCCTGCGTTCCGAACAGTGCGTCGTGCAGGCTTTCGCGGGTGTGTATCTGGCCGGCATCCCGCAGCAGCGTGGCCAGCAGGTCGCATTCCTTGCGGCTGACCTTGAGCACCTGTCCGTTGGGTGATGTCAGGCAGGATTGCACGGCATCCAGCCGCCACTCTCCTGCCTGCATGGAGGTTTCCTGTTCCATGCGGGCGACGGCCATGCGATCCCACAGCGCGTCGAGTTGCTGGCGCAGTTCCGCGAAGTTGATGGGCTTGACGAGGTACAGGTCGGCTCCCAGTTGCAGGCAGCGCAACCGGTCTTGTGGCGTGCCACGGGCGGTGATGATGATCCGCCCCACTCCAGGGAGCCGGTTCAGGTAGTCCACCACCTCGAAGCCGTCTTCACCGGGCAAGCCCAGGTCGATCAGCACAATGTCTACCTGCCGGGTGTGCAGGTTTTTCCAGAAGGTTTCGGCAGAGGCGCACCCCCAGCAGGAGTAGCCACTGGCTTGCAGGAAGAAAACCAGTTCTTCACGCAGGTCTTCGTTGTCTTCGATGAGGGCAAGATGGGGTTTGGCTGATGTATTCATGGTGTCGATGGATGGATTGGATTCAGGGGCAGGAGCAGCTCGAAGCAGCAGCCTTGTCTGGTGTTGCGCAGCAACTGAAGCTGGCCGCCGTGTGCCAGCAGAATCTGCCGGGCCACATACAGCCCCAGGCCTGTGCCGGAGCGTTGTTGCGCGGCCGTGCCTTCTGCACGCCGGTAGCGTTCAAAAATGTGTTCGACCTCATGCACAGGCACACCGTCACCCTGATCCTGGATCTGGATGTGGTAGTGCTGTGCATCGGCAGAAATATCCACGCGTATGCAGCCCTGCTCGGTGTGCTTGACGGCGTTGTCCAGCAGGTTGGAGAGGGCGATGCCCAGCAGCGCGGCATCGGCCCGAAGGGGCAGGCTGGGCAGGGTTTCGATGGTGACGGTCTGCCCCTGCCAGCGCATTTGCAGTTCATGGTGGCCGGAAATATCGACCGGCACGATGGCGTTGCGCACCAGCTCCCGCAGGTCGGTATCGCCCTGCTCCAGGTGCAGGGCATGGGCCGAGAGGCGGGCATCGGCCAGGCAGTTGTCGGTGAGTTGAATCAGGCGTTCGGTGGCTCGCTGGATGCGCCCGAATCGTTTTTGCTGCATGGCATCGGCGGGCGACAGGTGCAGGTTCTGCAAGGTGGCAGAAATGACGGACAGCGGAGTGCGGAATTCATGGGAGACCATGCCGATGAACTGCCGCTGGTGAAAGCCGGCTTCGCGCTCGATGTTCAGCTCGCGCACGACTTGCTGCTGCTCCAGCATGATGCGGTTTTCTTCGTGTCCGTTCCACATGGCAAACAGCAGTACCAGCACCATATTGCTCATGAGCGCGTAATTGCTGATGGCATAGGTTTCTGCACTGTAGGGAATCACCCCGGTGGTAATCAGCAGCAGCGGCACGCTGAATACCAGACAGAACATCGGCCCCATGCCTACCAGCAGCACGGGCCAGCGGTGGTGGCCCTGCCGCCACAGGTGAACGGAGAAAGCCGCGATCAAAGGGGCCGTGAAGCCCAGCATCAGGAACTGGAAGGAAGCGGCCTGCCCGAAGTAGCCCAGCGGAATGCTGAGCATATTCAACTGCACCAGCACAACGATGGCCAGCAGCAGGCGGTACATGCGTGGCATATGCTGGCGCAGCTTCAGGGTTTCGATGCCCATCCAGACCAGCATCCCATAGCTTTGCAGGTTCGTGATGCTGGTGAGGTAGCTTTGCAGGTTGATGCGGTCGGTGGCTGGCATGAACCACGCGACAAAGCCCTGCACACACGCCGAAAGCAGCATCAGGGTCATCATCAGCGCGAAGACGGGCCAGAACAATGTTTTCTTCAGCACCAATGCCTGCAACAGGGCATACATGCCCGTCAGCAGCATCATGCCGAAATAAAAACTCCAGATTGCGGTCTGCCGCGTGGCACGCTCCAGCAAGGCACCCGGCTCCCACAGCCCCACATCCATCAGTACGGTACTGGTGCTCTGGACACGCAGAACCATCTCGTAGCCCTCGGGAGGCGGTGCGGGCAGGCGCAGCAGCGGGAAGCGGTAGCGCAAATCACCCCGCTCGCCCTTCCAGTGATCGCCCGCTTCGCGCACCTGCCATGCCTCGCTGCCCACGGGGCGGTAGTGGACTCGCAAATGGTCAATCACACTGGGGCTGAATTGCAGCCAACGCTCTTCGCCCGCAAACAGCTCGGCGGGCAGGTGGACGCGCATCCAGAAAGCCGAGTCGCTGTAGCCACGCGCCAGCGGCGTGTGTTGCAGGCTCCCCGCCGATTCGGGCAGTGCAATAAGCTCCTCCAGCGACAGTGCGCCATCCGGGTTTTCGTGCAGCCAGAATGGCATATCGAGGCCCAGTGAAACAGGCTTGGCAGCCTGCGCGGATACAGCAGACGCACAACCGGCCAGCAACAGGCAGCAGCAAAAGAAAAAACGAAACATGGGGAGCACGGGATTCCAGACAATATGAGCCTGCCGGACTATGCAACAAAAGCAGGGGAGAGCACCAGTCTCATAAATATCACTACTCTCCGAAACGATATAAGTAGATACCCATAGCCACCTGCACGATCGGTTGCCATGCCCGCCCGGAGCAGGCAATATGGCCCCATTCTGGCCGCTTTTTTGAAGGAGAACGCCCATGACTTCGGCCCTCATTCTCTCCACTGCCCGCACCCCGCTGGCCAGAAGCTGGCGCGGCTCCTTCAACCTCAGCCACGGAGCCAGCCTGGGGGCACATGCGGTACAACACGCCATCGAACGCGCGGGCATCGACCCGGCCAGCATCGACGATGTGCTCATGGGCTGCGCCCTGCCCGAAGGTGCGACCGGCGGCAATATCGCCCGGCAGATCGCCCTGCGTGCCGGGCTGCCCGTCTCGGTGCCGGGCCTGACGCTCAACCGCTTCTGTGCCTCCGGGCTGCAAAGCATCGCGCTGGCCGCCCAGCGCATCATCGCCGGGGAAGCCCCCGTGTATGTGGCAGGCGGCGTGGAAAGCATCTCCTGCGTGCAGGGCAAGCTGAACCCGCACATGCTCACCGACCCCGAGCTGCTACAGCGCAAGCCCGCCATCTACCTGCCGATGCTGGAAACCGCCGAAATCCTGGCACAGCGTTACGGCATCGACCGCGACAGCATGGATGCCTACGGCGCGCAAAGCCAGCAGAAAGCCGCCGCCGCGCAAGCGCAAGGCCGTCTGGCGGCGGAAATCGCCCCCATCACCGTCACGGCAGGCGTGGCCGATGCAGAGCACGGCATCCGCACCCGCGAAGTCACCGTCTCACACGACGAAGGCATCCGCCCCGGTACCACGGCCCCCCAGTTGGCCACCCTGCCCCCGGCCCGCCCCGGCGGACGCATTGCGGCAGGCAATGCCAGCCAGTTTTCCGATGGCGCAGGAGCCTGCGTGCTGGCCGACGAACGCCATGCCAGCCGCCACAGCCTGACCCCCATCGGGCGTTTTCTGGGCATGGCCGTGGCCGGTTGCGAGCCGGACGAAATGGGCGTGGGGCCAGTGGTTGCCGTGCCCAAGGTACTGCGGCAACTCGGCCTGCAAACCGACGACATCGACCTGTGGGAACTCAACGAAGCCTTTGCCGCACAGGTCATTTACTGCCGCGACCGGCTCGGCATCTCGCCCGAGTGCCTCAACGTCAATGGCGGAGCCATCGCGCTGGGCCACCCCTATGGCATGTCCGGCCAACGCCTCACCGGCCACGCCCTGCTGGAAGGCCAACGCCGGGGCGCAAAGCGGGTGCTGGTCACTTTGTGCGTAGGCGGCGGCATGGGCGCGGCGGCGGTGTTCGAGGTGCTGTAGAGGTAAGCACGCTGGGATTCTTCGCCATCAACGCTGCTGTGCCGTGGGTTCGGGTACATCGCTGGGCGATGCGTTCTGCTCGTCCAGCAGTTCGGCCACTTCCTCACGGTCCTGGGCATTGGCCTGCAAGCCTTCCTGCTGGTGCGGGTTGCTGGGGTGGTACTGCAATTCGATCATGACGGGGAAGTGGTCGGAGCCGAACGATGGCAGGCGGCGCATCTGGATGAGTTCAAAGTGGTCGCTGTGGAATACATGGTCGAGTGGCCAGCGGGCGGGCCAGAACCGGGCGTGGAAGGTATTGACCATGCCGCGCCCCACGCGCGGATCCAGCAGGCCGCTGATCTTGCGAAACAGCCGCGTGGTGGGCGACCAGGCCACATCGTTGAGGTCGCCCGCCACCACGACTGGGCCAGTCTCGCCTTCCAGGCTTTTGGCGACCATCACCAGCTCCACATCGCGCTCGGTGGATTCGTCGTTTTCCGTTGGGCTGGGCGGAGCCGGGTGCAGAAAGTGCATCCGCACGCGCACTTCGGGGCGGCTGCCTTCGCCAGGCTGCAACAGCACGCTGGCATGGATGGAGGGCACATCGTCTTCCACCAGGAAGCGGATGTCCACGTCGTCCAGCGGCAGTTGCGAATACAGGTGTATGCCATAAAGGTTGTCCAGCGGGCAGGCCACGCGATACGGATAGTCGCGCTCCAGCGGCTGCAATTGCTGCTGCCACCAGGCATCGGTTTCCAGCGTCACCAGCACCTGCGGACGGTGCTGCGCCACCAGTTCCAGCAGTGCCGGTGCGTTGCGGTTGGGGGTGAGCACATTGGCGGCCAGCAGGCGCAAGCGCGGCCCGACATCCTCTGCATCGGCCCAGCGCACCTCATGCCGCCACAGCCGGGTGTAGGGCAGAATCCACCACATCTGGTAGGCCAGACACGCCCCGGCCACGGCCACCAGCAGCCACGCGCCTGCGCTGGAAAAATCCAGCCAGATGGCCTGCGCCAGCCACAACAGTCCCAGCAACACGGCCAGTTGGGAACGCGGAAAATCCCAGATGCGCACCCACCAGACCCGCGCCCGTGACAGGGGCAGCAGGGTGAGCACGGCCAGCAGGATGGTCAGGATGCAGAGAGTGGCTTGCATGGGATCGTATTGTGATGCCATTAGGGAGAATGCCGCTTACTTAACTTAACGCCGTCATTCCGGCGAAGGCCGCAATCCAGTGACGACATAAAGAAAAAACACGTTCGTTTCTCTTGGTTGTCTTTGTCACTGGATTCCGGGTCAAGCCCGGAATGACGGGAAACAGGCTTAGGTAAGTGCCATTCGCATTAGGGAAGGTCTGCAAAACCCGTTGTGCCGCCCGCATCCCGCCACTGGGCACACTGCCCCTCAACCCGACAACTGCCCCTGCGCAAAGCCGGCACGGTAGCGCACCAGCACCGTGGCCGCCGTCAGGCAGGCCAGCACGGCAATCAGGCCACCGCCCCAGCCCACATACTGCACGCCCAGATGCAGGCTGATCTGGCTGCCCAGCAAGGCACCGGCTCCGATGCCGACGTTGAACAGCCCGGAAAACAGGGACATGGCCACATCGGACGCATCGGAAGCCAGCCCCAGCACGCGCGACTGCACGGCCAGCCCGAAGCACATGAACACCGTGCCCCAGACGACCATCAGCCCGAACAGCCCGGCCTGGCTGTGCGCCGCCGTTTGCAGCAACAGCAGGCACAGGGCCAGCACCGCCAGCGCGGTCAGCAGAAACGCCGCCGGACGGCGCAGCCCCTGCCAGCCAAACAGCACACTGCCCAGCAGGCCCGCCGCCCCCAGCACCAGCAGCGCGACCGTGACGGCCTGCCCGTCCAGTTGCGCAATCCGCACCGCGAACGGCTCCACATAGCTGTAGGCGGTGAAGTGGGCCGTCACGCCCAGCACGATCAAGGCGTACATGCCCATCAGGGCCGGGCGGCGCAACAGCACCGGCAGGCTGGCCAGCGAACCGCTGTTGCGGCTGGGCAGGTGCGGCAGCAGGCGCACCAGCACCAGCAAGACCAGCACAGCCACCAGACCGATCAGCAAAAAGGTCATGCGCCAGCCCAGTTGCTCGCCCACCATGCGCCCCAGCGGAATGCCCAGCACCATGGCCAGCGAAGTGCCGGTGGCCAGCATGCCCAGGGCCTGCCCCTTGCGCCCCGGCGGCGCAATGCGCACTGCCAGCGCGGCGGTGATCGACCAGAACACCGCATGGGCACCGGCCACGCCCAGCCGCGCCAGCACCAGCACCGTGAAGCTCGGGGCGAAGGCCGCCAGCGCGTGGCTGGCAATGAACACCACGAACACCCATACCAGCAGCGTGCGCCGCTCCACCATGCGGGTCGCCAGCATCAGCGGCAGGGAGGTCAGGGACACCACCCAGGCATAAATCGTCAGCATCAGCCCGACGTGTTCGCTGCGCATGGCAAAGCTCTCGCCAATGTCGGACAGCAGGCCCACGGGCACGAATTCGGTGGTGTTGAAAATGAAGGCGGCCAGCGACAGGGCGATCACGCCGAACCAGGAATGGGCATCGTCGGATGCGGGAGAAGGAGAAGTCATGGGGAAAGTGATTCTTGCAATGCAGACGGCATTGTGCTCCTGCCCGCGACAGCAAGGCCGCAACGTGCCAATGCACGGAAACGCATGATGGTTTCGTGCCGCCTGTCGCACCGATTGCATGGCCCTCTGATAGAGCGCGCCGCCCCCGCCAGCACGCCATGCGACAATACGCCGCATGAAAAACATCGTCATTCTTATTTCTGGAACCGGCTCCAATATGTCGGCCATCGTGCAGCAGGCGCGGCAGGAGGACTGGGAAGCGGCCTTCGGGGCGAGGGTGGCTGCGGTCATCAGCAACCGCCCCGATGCCAAGGGACTGCAATGGGCCAATGCACAGGGCATTGCCACGGCGGTGGTCGATCACAAGCAGTTTCCCAGCCGCGAGGCTTTCGATGCCGCGCTGGCGCAGCAGGTGGATGCCTTCGCCCCCGCGCTGGTGGTGCTGGCGGGCTTCATGCGCGTGCTCACGCCCGGCTTCGTGGCGCATTTTGCTGGCCGCATGGTGAACATTCACCCCTCACTGCTGCCCGCCTTCCCCGGCCTGCACACCCACCAGCGCGCGCTGGATGCGGGCTGCAAGTTCGCCGGAACCAGCGTCCACTGGGTCACGCAGGAGCTGGATGGCGGCCCCATCATCGACCAGGCCGTGGTACCGGTGCTGGCCGGTGACGATGCCGACACGCTGGCCGCGCGGGTGCTGACCCAGGAGCACATTCTCTACCCCCGCGCCATCCGGCAGGTGCTGCCGCAACTGGCGGCAGTGCAGGCATCCGCCCCCACCGAAACGGCATCTGCATGAGCGCGCTGTTTCTGCTGACGGCCACCCGCGAGGCACTGGCGGCCATCTGGGCGTTCCAGCAGCCTGCCGAGGCGGTGCTGGCGCAGTATTTCCAGGAAAACCGCCGTCTGGGATCGCGCGACCGCGCCCTGCTCTCCGACACCGTGTTCGGTATGCTGCGGCGCAAGCGGCTGCTGGAATTCGCGCTGGCGCAGGCCCAGCCGCCACACACCAGCACGGCGCAGTTCCACCACCGCCTGGCTCTGCTGGGGCTGGTGTGGACGGCCAGTGCAGCCAGCGCACCCGCCAGCACCCACCCTGCCGACGCACTGCACCACACGCTGGCACAGGCGCGGCAACTGGCCAGCGCGGACGACCAGCCCTGGCTGGAGAGCATCGCCCAGGCACTGGCTGGCCTGCCCTGCCAGCAATGGCCAGACAGCACCCGCCACAACCTGCCGGACTGGCTCGCCAGCCGCCTGCAACAGCAGTATGGCGACGCGGCATTCCAGGAGCTGACCGCCGCCCTGCAACAGCCTGCACCGCTGGATGTGCGCGTCAATGCCCTGCAAGGCAAGCGTGCCGTCGCCCAGCAGCAACTGCTGGAACACGGGCTGGAGAGCCAGCCCACGCCATATTCCCCCTGGGGTCTGCGCCTGCAAGGCAAGCCCCGACTGCACCAGACTCCAGCCTTCACCGAAGGGCTGATCGAGGTGCAGGACGAAGGCTCGCAACTGCTGTGCCTGCTCACCGATGCCCGCCGCAACGAAACCGTGGTGGACTTCTGCGCCGGTGCGGGCGGCAAGACGCTGGCCCTGGGGGCCATGATGCGCAACACCGGGCGGCTGTACGCGCTGGACATCTCCGCCAGCCGCCTGCAAGCCCTCAAGCCGCGCCTGCTGCGCAGTGGGCTGAACCATGTCCACAGCATGGCCCTGAGCCACGAGGACGATGCCCGCCTGCAACGGCTGTGGGGCAAGGTCGATCGGGTGCTGGTTGATGCGCCCTGCTCCGGCATGGGCACGCTGCGCCGCCACCCCGATCTGGCCTGGCGACAGACCGAAGCGGGCCTGGCCGCGTTGCAAAACACCCAGCAGCGTGTGCTCGCCAGTGCCGCCCGCCTGCTCAAGCCCGGCGGGGTGCTGGTGTACGCCACCTGTAGCCTGCTGCACGCCGAAAACCAGGCGATTGCCGACGGCTGGGAACAGGCACAACGCGCACAGCCGGGCGCATTCCAGCCCCTGCCGCTGGAGCCAATCTGGCACAAGCACAAGATCAGCGGCCTGCTGGCCAACCCCACAGCCCCCCACCAGCTTCAGTTGCTGCCCCACCAGCACGGCACAGATGGCTTCTTTGCCGCTGCGTGGCAGAAACCCGCCTGACCCCATTGCCCCACACACCACCATGATTCTGGAAGACATTCTCTATTCGCAGGGCATCGGCATGCGCCGCGTCTGTGCCGGGCTGATTCAGCGCGGACTGGTGCAGGTGCAAACCGCCGATGGCATCTGGCAGACCATCACCGACACCGCCGCCGATTTCGACACCGATGGCCCCGGCGAACTGTGGTTCTCGGTGCAGGGCAAAGCATGGCTGTTTCAGGCCAAGGCCTATTTGATGCTGCACAAACCGGCGGGCATCGAATGCTCGCAAAAACCCTCGGCCTGGCCCAGCGTCTATACGCTGCTGCCCGACGCACTGCGCAACCGCCCGGTCAAGGGCGGCAAGCCCGGCGTGCAGGCGGTGGGACGACTGGACCAGGACACCACCGGGCTGCTGCTGCTCTCGGACGACGGCACATTCATCCACCGCATGAGTTCGCCCCGCAAGCAACTGGCCAAGGTCTATCAGATTCAGGCACGCCACCCGGTCACGCCGGAACAGATCGCCCGCCTGCTGCAAGGCGTGGTACTGGAGGACGACCCCAAGCCGGTGCAGGCCAGCCACTGCCAGTTGCACGACAGCCACCATCTGGAAATGGCCATCACCAGCGGCAAATACCACCAGGTCAAGCGCATGATTGCCGCCGTGGGCAACCGCGTGGAACAGTTGCACCGCAGCCAGATTGGTGCACTGCACCTGCCCGCCGACCTGCCGCCGGGACAGTGGCGATGGCTCAACGCGCAAGAGCGGGCACTGCTGGGTTAAGGAGACGCTGATTGATTCCGTCCGAGTCGCCGCGCGCCCTGTCGGGATGGGCTGCAAGGCGGTTTTTGGGGTCAATAGTGGTGCTATTGACCCCAAAAGCCAACGCAGCAGACCGCCCGAGAGGGGGATGCGGCGGCCGGGAGGAATTATTCAGCGGTTCCTTAATGACTTTCTGACGGCAGGCTTCATGCCTGCGGGCAATATGCAAAGCAGAAAGATGTCTGCTGCGGGGGGTGGATTGGCGCGTATGCTTTGCGCCGTTGCCTGTCACTGACCCTATCCCCATGAGCCATCCTGCCCCGCCCACGTCTCCCCTGCCCACGCTGGTTCCCGCCGATCTGGCCCCGTTGCGCCAGTTCGTCCAGCAACTCTCCCGACTGCTGGATGACACCGGCGACGAAGCGCAGATTCTGGCCCAGGGCCAAACCCTGCTGGCCGAACTGGTGGCACAGGATGGCTGGCTGCCCGACGCGCTGGCGCAACCCCACCCACAGCACTACCGGCAATTCCTGCTCCA
This sequence comes from Lampropedia hyalina DSM 16112, assembly GCF_900129055.1. Classification (GTDB taxonomy): domain Bacteria; phylum Pseudomonadota; class Gammaproteobacteria; order Burkholderiales; family Burkholderiaceae_C; genus Lampropedia; species Lampropedia hyalina. Next base: position 42,600 of record NZ_FQUZ01000003.1, on the reverse strand, counting down.
TGCCGATTCGGGCGGGCGGTTCTCGGTGGTCAGCTTCGTCTGGGGGCCGGGCCAGCGCACCCCGATTCACGATCACACCGTCTGGGGGCTGATCGGCATGTTGCGCGGGGCCGAATATTCGCAGAACTTCCAGCGTGCTGCCGATGGCTCCTTCATCCCCGCTGGCGAGCCGGTGCGGCTGGAGCCGGGCCAGGTGGAAGCCGTCTCGCCCACCGTGGGCGACATCCACCAGGTCAGCAATGCGTTTGCGGACCGCACCTCCATCAGCATCCACGTCTATGGCGCGAACATTGGCGCGGTACGGCGTTCGGTGTACCGGGAGGATGGCACGGTCGTGCCCTTCATCTCCGGCTACAGCAACCATTGGGTGCCCAACATCTGGGATGACACGCACTAACCCGAATGCCGCTTACTTAACGCCGTCATTGCGGCGAAGGCCGCAATCCAGTGACGACATGGAGAAAAAACACATTCTTTTCTCTTGGCTTGCTTTGTCACTGGATTGCCGGGTCAAGCCCGGAATGACGGGAAACAGGCTTAAGTAAGTGCCATTCGCCCTAACCCTGTTTTTTCAATTTCCCGAATCCATCATTGCCCATGTCCGCACCGTCCTCCACCCCCTCCCGCCATCCCCGTCTCGATGCCCGCAGCGTGCGCCAGCGGCTGCTCGACCGTGCCGAAACCGCGCTGATCGATGTGCGCGAAGAAGACCCCTACGCCCAGGAGCACCCGCTGTGGGCCAGCAACTTCCCGCTGTCGCGGCTGGAGCTTCAGGCATGGGCACGCATTCCGCGCCGCGACACCCTCATCGTGCTGTACGGACACGACGAACATGGCGATCTGGCCGAACGCGCCGCCGATGTCTTCACCGCGCTGGGCTACACCCAGGTGTTTGTGCTGGATGGTGGCCTGCAAGGCTGGCGCGACGCGGGCGGCGAAATCTTCCGCGACGTGAACGTGCCCAGCAAGGCATTCGGTGAGCTGGTGGAAGCCCACAGCCACACCCCTTCCCTGCCCGCCGAGGAAGTGCAGCAACTGCTGGCGCGGCAGGACGATGTGGTGGTGCTGGACGCACGGCGGTTCGACGAATACCAGACCATGAACATCCCCGGCTCCACCAGCGTGCCGGGGGCAGAGCTGGTGTTGCGCGCCCGTGCGCTGGCTCCGCGCCCGGAAACCCGCATCATCGTCAATTGCGCCGGACGCACCCGCAGCATCATCGGCACGCAATCGCTGGTGAACGCCGGCCTGCCCAATCCAGTGGCCGCCCTGCGCAACGGCACGATTGGCTGGACGCTGGCTGGGCAGACACTGGAGCACGGAGCCGACCGCCGCTTTGGCGCAGTCGATGCCGCCCAGTTGCAGACCGCGCAGGCCGATGCCCGGCGCGTGGCCGATGCCGCCGGGGTGCGCCGCATCGACTACGCGCATCTGCCCAGCCTGAGCGAGCCTGCACGCACCACCTACTGGCTGGACGTGCGCACGCCCGAGGAATACGCCAGCGGCCACCTGCCCGGCTTCACCAACGCCCCTGGTGGCCAACTGGTACAGGAAACCGACCACAGCGTGCCGGTGCGCGGCGCGCGCATCGTGCTGGCGGACCTGTTGCAGGTGCGTGCCGACATGACTGCCTCGTGGCTGGCGCAAATGGGCTGGGAAGTGCATGTACTCGAAGGCGTGACCGCTGCCGACCACCACGAACGCGGCACCCCTGCCACCCCGCGCCCGGCCACACCGGCCACCGCCCCCACCATTGCCCCGGACGCGCTCCATGCCCGGCAGCAGCAACTGGCCGAGGCAGGCGAGGCCGACGCGCTGGTGGTGCTGGACTTCAGCACCGGCAGGAACTACAGCAGTGGCCACATTCCGGGGGCGTATTTTGCGATTCGCGCCCAGTTGCCACACATTCTGCACACCCTGCACCAGCGGGCCACCCCACCCCGGCAACTGGTGTTCACCTGCGGCTCCAGCCTGCTGGCGCACTTTGCCGCCGCAGACGCAAGGCAGTGGACGCAGTTGCCCATCCAGGTGCTGGAAGGTGGAACCCAGGCGTGGGCCAAGCGCGGCCTGCCCACCGAAGCGGGTGAAACCCGACTGGCCTCCCCACTGATCGACCGCTACCGCCGCCCCTACGAAGGCACCACGGCCCCACGCGAAGCCATGCAGGCCTATCTGGACTGGGAATTCGGGCTGGTGGAGCAACTGGGCCGCGACGGCACCCACCAATTCCGGGTGCTGAACAGCGACGCATAAGAACATGTTCAGGATTTCAGGACAATACTGTTCAATCAAGAAAAGCACCCGTCATTCCCGCGAAAGCGGGAATCCAGTAGCAAGGTATCCCATGGAGAACCAAGGTGTTATTTGGATACGTCGTCACTGGATTGCGGGTCAAGCCCGCGATGACGGTGCTGCTTGTACGACATCGCCATGAAATCGTAGACACGTTCCAAGGCTGCAATGCACAATTTTGGTGCATGAAGTTCCTCGTGTGCCGCCAGACGTATTACACTCAAAGGCTTCATCAGGGCGTGTCCTCGCTGCCCTGGGGAAGGTCTGCAAAACCCATTGCGCCGCCCGCATCCCATTGGCGGGCGCGGGCTTACCACCAGAGTTTTACAGACCTTCCCCAGGCAGACACAGGACATGCCCTTGTCTTCGTCTGCATTCCGATCAAGGAGCCACCATGAACCGACCCACCCGCCTGGAGCACGACCTGCTGGGCGAACGCGAAATTCCCAGCAACGTTTACTGGGGCATCCACACCCTGCGGGCACTGGAGAACTACCCGATCACCGGCCAAAGCATCGGCTCCTACCCGGAACTGGTGCGGGCACTCGCACTGGTGAAACAGGCGGCCGCACGCGCCAACCACCGGCTGGGGCAACTGGATGAAGCCCGCTACCGCGCCATCGAGGAAGCCTGCATGGATGTGGCCAATGGCCGCCTGCACGGCCAGTTCGTGGTGGACGTGATTCAGGGCGGAGCCGGCACCTCCACCAACATGAACGCCAACGAGGTCATCGCCAACCTCGCGCTGGAAAAGCTCGGCTGGCCCAAGGGCCACTACCAGGAGCTGCACCCGCTCAACCACGTCAATATGAGCCAGAGCACCAACGACGTGTACCCCACCGCGCTGAAACTGGCCGTGGTGTTCGCCATCCAGGGCCTGCTGGACGCACTGGACATCCTGCGCGCCGACTTTGCCGCCAAGTCCGCCGAATTCTCTGATGTGCTCAAGATCGGCCGCACCCAGTTGCAGGATGCCGTGCCCATGACGCTGGGGCAGGAATTCTCCACCTACGCCGTCATGCTGGCCGAAGACAGCAAACGCCTGCGCGAAGCCATCACGCTGATTCAGGAAATCAACCTGGGCGCGACCGCCATCGGCACCGGCATCAACACCGACAGCCGCTACGCCAAGATGGTCACGGAATTCCTCGCCGACCTCTCCGGCGTGCCGCTGACCGCCGCAGAAAACCTCATTGAGGCCACCCAGGACACCGGCTCCTTCGTGCAGCTCTCGGGCGTGCTCAAGCGCATTGCGGGCAAGCTCTCGAAAATCTGCAACGACCTGCGCCTGCTCTCTTCCGGCCCGCAAGCCGGTTTTGGCGAAATCAACCTGCCCGAGCGCGCCGCTGGCTCCTCGATCATGCCCGGCAAGATCAACCCCATCATCCCGGAAGTGGTGAACCAGATCGCCTTCGAGGTCATCGGCAACGACATCACCATCACAATGGCATCCGAAGCCGGACAGCTCCAGCTCAACGCCTTTGAACCCATCATCGGCCACTCGCTGTTCAAAAGCATCGAGCACCTGGAAGCCGGTTGCCGCACGCTGGCCGAAAACTGCGTGCGCGGCATCACCGCCAACCGCGAACTGCTGGCCGAACGGGTGCGCACCTCCGCCGGGCTGGCCACTGCGCTAAACCCCTACATCGGCTACGAAAACGCCACCTGGGCTGCCCGCGAAGCCCTGCGCAGTGGCCGCACTGTCGCCGAACTGGTGCTGGAAAAAGGACTGATGGATCAGCACGCCCTCGACCGCGTGCTGCGCCCCGAAGTGCTCACTGCCCCCATCCAGCCGGAATAAAACACCTCAAAACCCTCAACGCGCCCGCCCCAGCAGCTCGAAACTGGCATCCGTGCTGGCGGTGGACTGCTGGCCCTTCTGCCAGCCCAGTGCCGCACGATAGCTGCCCAGCAGCGCGGCCGCCGGTGCCTGGGCACCGTCCGCATCGGCATACTGCACGGCTTCGGCCAGTGGCGCGACGTACAGCGCATCGACCGGGCAATACAGCTCACACATGAAGCAGGTCTGGCAATCGTCCTGCCGGGCGATGATGGGCAGTGCATCGGCCACCCGCTCGAACACCCGCGTGGGGCAGACGGTGACGCAGATATTGCAGCCGGTGCAACGGCTGGGGTCGATGACTTCGATCATGCCGCCACCTTCTGCGGCAAGGTTTGTGCCGGGGCGGCTGGCACAACGGTTGCAGTCGTGACCACCGGCTGGCGGCGCAGGCCAATCTCGTCCAGCCCGCTGGAGATGACGCGGCAATGCCAGCCAGCATCCAGAGCCGGGTAATCGCTGCGGCGTGCCATGCCGCGCGACTCCTTGCGGTACAGGGCACTGCGGTACATCCAGCGGGCCGTGGCCAGCATGGCGACGGCTTCGCGGGTGCGCAGTGCCTGGGCACGATCGGGGGCACGCGCATTGCGCCACTGCCCCCAGAGCGCGTCCAGCCGTTGCAGCGACGGCTCCAGCGTGGCGGCCTGGCGGCTCCAGTTGTGGGCATACGGGAACACCTCGGCCTGCACCGCCTCGATCAGCACCTGCGGATCGTGCGGGGCTGGCTGATGGCCGTCTCCGTCCAGCCCGGCGCGGCCTGCGGCAAAACGCTGGCGCGTGGCCTGGCTGCGCAGCCGACGGCTGAAATCCGCCGCTGCGGCTCCGGCCCAGAAGCCCGATGACATGGCCCAGGCCGCGTTGTGGCTGCCGCCGCCGGTAAAGCCGCCGCAAATCAGCTCCCGCGTGGCGGCATCGCCTGCGGCATACAGCCCCGGCACATTGGTGGCGCAATCGCCATCCACCACATGCAGACCACCCGTACCGCGCACCGTGCCTTCCAGCCGCAATGTCACCGGAAAATGCCCGGTGAACGGGTCGATGCCCATGCGGTCGAACGGCAGGAAGAAATTGGGCTGCGCCAGCCGCATCCATGCCTGAATCTGTGCATCGGCCTTGTCCAGACAGGCGTACACAGGCTGGCTCTGGAGGGTGCGGGCAATGATGCCGCGCCCATGCGCAGAACCAGCCCCGTCAATCGCCACCCCATGGCGGTCGTAAAACGTCGCCCAGTTGTAGAACAGGGATTTGGTGACGGACGAGAACGCCGGCCCCAGCCCGTAGGCGTTGGAAAACTCCATGCCCGAGAGTTCCGCGCCCGCCTCGGCGGCCATCAGGTAGCCGTCGCCGGTGAGCACATTGCAGCCCAGTGCACGGCTCAGGAAGGCGCAACCGCCACTGGCCATCACCACCGCGCCTGCGTGCAGCGTCCAGGCCTGGTCGGTGCCCCGACTCACGCCCTGCGCACCGGCCACCCGCCCGGCCTCGTCCACCAGCAGCTCCAGTGCCGGGTGCTGGTCGAGAATGCGCACCCCGGCCTGCCGCGCCTGCTTGCGCAGCAGCCGCATGTAGTCCGGGCCTTGCAACGAATTGCAATGCAGCGCACCCAGACTGTCGCGCGGATACGGGTAGCCCCAGTCGGCCAGTTGCTCGGTGTTGTGCCAGGTCTGTTCCAGTACCCGATCCATCCACTCCTGCTCGGCCAGCATGCCGCCGGGCACGAAACGCGCCTGCTTGGCCGCCTCACGCTGCTCCTGTGGCACATGCCAGACCCCGGTTCCCGACGGCGCGGTGGCCCCGGACGTGCCGAAGAAGCCTTTTTCAGCCAGCACCACACGCACCCCCTGGGCCGCAGCGGCAATGGCCGCCCATGCCCCGGCTGGGCCACCGCCAATGACCAGCACATCGGCTTCGAGCACATTCTGGATGCCGGGCAAACGGCGCGGAGCAGCAAAAGACGATAAAGCCATGGTGGATGCGTGGGAGGTTTATTTAGGAATAATCAATTTGGCACTCAAAAACTTGCCAACTGGATTATTCAAAAAATACCATTTCATTCACAAATATATTTTGTTTATTTATTTATGAAGGCATAAACAAATAATCCAAAGCACCGCATAAACAAAGAATATTTCATTCTTTGACACTGCGATTGCACCCAAAACATAATCAAAAAAACATTCCACAGAATTTTTCCCATTCATTGATTATCGCCACCATGAAAACCCCTTTCCGACGCCTCGCCACCGCCGCCCTGCTGTGCGTTGCCAGCCTGTATGCCGTTGCCCCCGCTGCCGCCCAGCAAGCTCCTGCCAAGCTGGAACAACAGGAAATCCGCTATCAGGGCTGGGCCGGGCAGGTCATCTGGATCGAACTGGCAGATGATCTGGGCTACCTCGCGCCGCTCAAGCCCAAATGGGTAGGCAACACCATCAGCGGCCCGCAGGACATTCAGGCCGTGGTGACGCGCGACACCGACATTGGCGGAGCCTTCAATGGCGCGGTGGTCAAGCTGCTGGCCAAGAAAGCCCCGGTGACGGCAGTGATCGGCTACTACGGCGTGGACGACCACACCTGGACGGGCTACTACGTCAAGGACGACAGCCCGATTACCGCTGCCAGGGATTTGCCGGGCAAGAAAGTCGCCGTCAATACCCTGGGGGCACACCATGAGTTCATGGTGCGCGAGTATCTGGAACGCAACCAGATCAGCGAGGCCGATGCCAAGAAAGTCTCGCTCATCGTCACCCCGCCCGTCACCGCCGAGCAGGGGCTTCGCAACGGCAACGTGGATGTGGCGCAACTGGGCGGCGTGCTGCGCGACAAGGCACTGGAGCGCGGTGGCATCCACCCGCTGTTCACCGACCGCGACCTGTTCGGCAACTTCACCGCCGGAACTCTGGTGGTGCGCAACGACTTCATCGAGAAGAATCCCAACACCACCCGGCACCTGGTATCGGCCCTGTCGCGAGCCATCGAATGGGCACGCAACAGCCCGCCCGATGAAGTGCGCGCACGCTTCACCCGCATCATCGAACAACGCAAACGCGCCGAAAGTGCCGATGCCATTCCCTACTGGAAAAGCACTGGCGTGGCCGGTGAGGGCGGACTGATTTCCGACAAGGAATTCCAGATCTGGATCGACTGGCTGGTCAAGGATGGCCTGCTGAAGGAAGGCCAGATTCAGCCTTCCAGCCTCTACACCAACGCCTTCAACCCCTACGCCAGCACCGCCCGCTAAACGGGGCAGAAAGGAAGCACACCGCATGGGCACGCACCGCCATCAGGCCACCGGCACCGCCGGCATCCGCTTCGAGCACGTCAGCAAGGAGTTTCTGGTTCGCGCCGACGACGGCGGCCCTGGCCAGCGTTTCGTCGCCGTGAACGATGTGAATCTGGACATCCCGGCGGGCGAATTCCTCGTGCTGGTCGGCCCCAGCGGTTGCGGCAAATCCACCCTGCTGGATTTGCTGGCCGGACTGGCCCCGCCCACCCAGGGGCGTGTGCTGCTGAACGGCCAGCCCATCAGCGGCCCGGCACGCGACCGGGGCGTGGTGTTCCAGCAGTACGCCCTGTTTCCGTGGCGCACCGCACTCGACAACGTCGCCTTTGGCCTGGAAGTGGCGGGCGTGCCCCGGCGCGAACGCCACGAGCAGGCCCGGCACTATCTGGCACTGGTGGGGCTGTCGGCCTTCGCCAGCCGCTACCCACACGAATTGTCTGGTGGCATGAAGCAGCGCGTGGCCATTGCCCGCAGCCTGGCCTACGACCCGCAGGTGCTGCTGATGGATGAGCCGTTTGCCGCGCTGGATGCGCAGACCCGTGAGACCCTTCAGGAAGAACTGGTGGACATCTGGCGGCGCACCGGCAAGACCATCATTTTCATCACGCACGGCATCGACGAAGCCGTGGTGCTGGGCCAGCGTGTGGCCGTCATGAGTCCTCGGCCCGGACGCATCAAGCAGATCGTGGACATTCCCGAGACCCTGCGCACCGACACCGCCGACGTGCGTTCCCTGCCGCTGTTCGGCGAACTGCGCCACGAAATCTGGAGCCTGCTGCACGACGACCTCACCGCCGCCCGCCCCCCGGCTGCACGCCAACGGCTGGCGGCCTGAAGCCATCGTCCAGCAGCCTGCCCCTTGCCCGCACCACAGGAGTGCCCCATGTCCGAATCCGCCACCCTGCCTGCCACCCGTACCCATGCCCCTGTCACCCCGCTGTTCTGGCCCCGCCTGTTGCACCGGCTGCGCCAGTGGGCCTGGCGTTCAGCGCTGATCGTCGGCCTTGCCCTGCTGTGGGAACTGGCCCCGCGCCTGGGCCTGACCGACCCGGTATTCCTGCCGCCGCTGACCGAGGTGCTGGCCGCTGGCTGGGCACTGGCCCTCAACGGCCAGCTCTGGGAACACACCAGCGTCAGCCTGCTGCGTGCCCTGGGTGGGCTGGTCATTGCCATTCTGTACGCCATTCCGCTGGGGCTGGCCATTGGCTGGTATGGCCGCCTGGGGGAGTTTCTCAACCCGCTGATCGAGTTGCTGCGCAACACCGCGCCGCTGGCCCTGCTGCCGGTGTTCATCCTGCTGCTGGGCATTGGCGAAGTCTCCAAGGTCAGCATGGTCGTGTACTCCTGCTCCTGGCCGCTGCTGCTGAACACGATTTCCGCCGTCCAGCAGGTCGATCCGCTGCTCATCAAATCCGCCCGCACGATGGGGGCCACGCCCCAGCAACTGTTCCTCAAGGTCATCCTGCCCGCTTCCATTCCCACCATCTTCGTGGGCATCCGGCTGGCCAGCGCGTCCGCCATGCTGGTGCTGATCGCCACCGAAATGGTTGGGGCCAAGGCCGGACTGGGCTACCTCATCATTTATGCGCAGTACAGCTTCCTGATTCCCGACATGTACTTCGGCATCATCGCCATCACCTTCATCGGCATCGTGCTCAATGCCATCCTGCAAGCACTGGAGAAACACTTCACCGCCTGGAAAGTCGCTGCCACCTGATTTCCTTCTGCCTTCTGGAGACACCCCCATGCCCCAAGCCACCCCACGCCAGCTGAAACTCGGCGCGTTTCTGATGTCCCCCGGCCACCACGTCGCGGCCTGGCGACACCCCGATGCCCAGGCCGACCTGGGCCGCGACTTCGCCGCCTACGCCCGCATCGCCCAGCAGGCCGAAGCCGCGCAGTTCGATGCCTTATTCCTGGCCGACGTGCTGGCCGTGGGCGACACCTCCGAAAGCACCGGCGCACGCTCGGCGCGTTCGGCCTACTTCGAGCCGCTCACGCTGCTGTCGGCACTGGCGGCCGTGACGCAACGCATCGGGCTGATCGGCACCGCCTCCACCAGCTTCAACGAACCCTTCAACCTGGCACGCAAGTTCGCCTCGCTGGACCTCATCAGCCATGGCCGGGCAGGCTGGAACCTCGTCACCTCCAACACCCAGGCCGAAGCCGACAACTTCGGCGGCTCACAGCATCTGGCGCACGATGCCCGTTACGAACGGGCCGAGGAATTCGTCGATGTGGTGCGCAAACTCTGGCAATCGTGGGAGGCCGATGCCTTCGTGTACGACAAGGCCAGCGGCCAGTACTACGACCCGGCCAGACTGCATGTGCCCCGGCATCAGGGAGCGCACTTCCAGGTCAAGGGGCCGCTGCACGTCGCCCCCTCGCCGCAGGGGCATCCGGTGGTGGTACAGGCTGGCTCCTCCGGCCCCGGCATTGCCCTGGCCGCGCGCACGGCCGAAGTGGTATTCACCGCCCAGCGCACCCTGCCCGAAGCACAGGCCTTCTACCGCCAGTTGAAAGAGCAGGCCATCGCCTATGGCCGCCACCCGGACGACATCAAGGTCATGCCCGGTATCTTCCCGGTCGTCGCTCCCAGCCGTGCCGAAGCGCAGGAAAAGTTCGAGGCCCTGCAACAGCTCATTCATCCACAGGTGGGCATCAAGCTGCTGTCCGACATGCTCGGCGGCTTCGACCTCAGCGGCTACCCGCCCGATGGCCCGCTGCCGCCACTGCCTCTGTCCAATGGCGGGCAAAGCCGCCAGCAACTGCTGATCGAACTAGCCCGGCGCGAAAACCTCAGCATTCTGGAGCTGGCCCGCAAGACCGCTGGAGCGCGCGGACACTGGCAGGTCGTGGGCACGCCCGCCGACATTGCCGACCAGCTCGAAGCCTACTTCCGCGAAGGCGGGGCCGACGGCTTCAACATCATGCCCCCCACCCTGCCCGGCGGCCTGACCGACTTCATCGATACCGTGCTGCCGGAGCTGCGCCGCCGAAACCTGTTCCGCCACCAATACGAAGGCCGCACCCTGCGCGAAAACCTCGGTCTGCCCACGCCCCGCCCGCTGGCAGACACAGCCCCCGCGCAAGCTGTCGCCTGACCTCACCCAAAAAACAGGAATCGCCCCATGACCCAGAATCCCCCTTTCCACTCCCCGCTGGACCGCTCCTTCGGCCACTTCGAGGTACTGCGCATCAACGGCACCCTGGGCGGCATCGTCCAGGGACTGACCCTCTCGCCCCAGCTCAGCGACGAGGTCATCTCCGCACTGGAGCAGGCACTGGTGCAATACAAGGTTCTGTTCTTGCGCGACCAGTCGCATCTGGACGATGCCCAGCACCAGGCCTTCGGTGCACGCCTGGGCCAGATCGTCGCCCACCCCACCGTGCCCACCCGTGAAGGCACACAGATTTTCGAGCTGGATGCCTCCAAGGGCGGCGGCCGCGCCGACTCCTGGCACACCGATGTCACCTTCGTGGCCGCGTTTCCCAAGATCGGCATCCTGCGCGCCGTCACCGTACCCGCGTATGGCGGCGACACCGTGTGGGCCGACACCGCCAACGCCTATGCCCGGCTGCCGGCCCCGCTCCAGCAACTGGCCGACCAGCTCTGGGCCGTCCACAGCAACGACTACGATTACGGTGCAGACCGCAACGGCATCGAGGAAGAGCGGCTGAAGCACCACCGCGAAGTCTTCGTCTCCGCCGTGTACGAAACCGAACATCCGCTGGTACACGTCCACCCCGTCAGCGGCCAGCGCGCCCTGCTGCTGGGGCACTTCATCCGGCGCATCAAGGGCTTTTCCAGCACCGAATCGCAGCAGCTTTTTCATTTGTTCCAGCAGCGCGTGACCCGCCTGGAAAACACCGTGCGCTGGCAATGGCGCAAGGATGACGTGGCCATCTGGGACAACCGCGCCACCCAGCACATCGCCATCAACGACTACGGCCACCAGCCCCGCCTGGTACGCCGCGTCACCATCGAAGGCAACCCCGCCATCGCCGTGGACGGCCGCCGCAGCGTGACGCTGAAGGCTCCCAATATTGCTGACCTTCAAGAAAGCCATGCTGGAAGTTGATGCCACCTGAGTCCAAGGAGTTGCTGCCCCCAGCAGGCTATAACTTCAGCAAACGAATGGCGTTGTCTTTGAGAATCAGCGGAGCCACTTCAGGTTTGAAACCAGCCTTTCCAAAATCAGCCATCCAGCGATCCGGGGTGATGAGGGGAAAGTCAGAACCAAACAGCATGCGGTCTTTCAGCAATGTGTTGGCGTATTGAATCAACTGTGGTAGAAAGTACCTTGGCGACCAGCCCGATAGATCAATCCACATATTGGGCTTGTGCAGACACAGTGACAGGGCTTCGTCCTGCCAGGGCCAACTCGGGTGGGCCATGACAATCTGCATGTCCGGGAAGTCGATTGCCACATCTTCCAGCAGCATGGGGTTCGAGTTCTGCAAGCGCAGCCCACCACCGGCGCGCATGCCACTGCCAATGCCGGAGTGGCCGGTGTGGAAGATGGCAGGCATGCCATACTCGGCAATCACCTCGTAAATGGGCCAGGCAAATCGGTCATACGGCTCGAAGCCCTGTACCGTGGGATGGAACTTGAAGCCCCTCACGCCATGCTCCTCGATCAAGCGGCGTGCTTCACGCGCAGCCATTCTTCCCTTGTGCGGGTCGATGCTGGCAAAGGCGATCATCATGTCGCTGTGGGCCTGGGCAAAGTCGGCCACTTCTTCATTGCGAATGCGATGACGACCAATCTGGGTTTCCGAATCGACGGTGAACATCACCAGGCCAATATTGCGTTCACGGTAGTAGGCCACAGTTTCAGCGATGGTGGGCCTGCGATCGGAATGGAAATACCTGTCGGCGGCGCGGTCAAACTCCTCTGCGTAAGGGTCATGTGCCTGGCAGCAAGAGACTTCCGCGTGGGTATGAATGTCGATGGCAACCAGTTTGTCGATGTCCATTCGATGCTCCGCGTTTCTTATGCTCGGATAATGAAGTCATCCTGATTCGTGTAAAGCTCCTCGACCAGATCAGAACGGCGCGTCAGTACGGCACGTTGGTTGATGGAGCCTTTGTCGGTGACTTCGTGGTGATCGATGGATGGCAGGGTTTCCAGCAGGCGAATCCAGGCAATCCGATTGGCCGATCCGGTGGCACTCTGGTTGAGCTGCATCAGCAAATCCTGGAAGAATTCGCGCACAACCGGGTGCGTCACGACGGAGAACAGGTCGGCCCCTTCGTCCAGTCCGGACAACTGGCGGCATTCATTGGCCCGTCCGAAGATGAGCAAACCAATGTCATCGCGGTTGGCTCCGGCAACCACCACGTCCTGTACATAGGGTGCCCCCTGGGTAATGACCTTGGCTCGCAGTGGCCCAACGCTGACAAACGTGCCCGATGAAAGCTTGAAATCCTCGGCGATTCGGCCATCGAACACCAGACCATGCTCCAGATGGTATTCATTGACAAAGCGCAAGGCATCTCCGGTACGGTAATAGCCTTCTTCGTCGAAAGCCTCCCGCGTCTGTTCGGGGCTGCGCCAGTAACCCGGCATGACATGCGGCCCACGCATACGCGCCTCCAGCTTGCCATCCAGTGGCACAAGCTTGACTTCGCACCCTGGTGCGGGCAAACCCACATAACCGGCCCCGATAACCTCACCTGTGGAGAAAAGACAGGATGGTGAAGTTTCTGTCATGCCCAATCCGACCATCATGCGGATGCGGTGTCCGCAGTGCGATTCGGTGACCCGATCCAGCCGATCCCAGGCCGCTTGCGACAGAGCTGCGCCAGCCACGAAGAAAACCTTGATGCGCTCGAAGAAGCGATCACGCAACTCCTGATCCTGCTCCAGCGCGAAGGTCAGGTCTTCCCAGGCCTTGGGCACATTGAAGTACATGGTGGGTGAGATTTCCCGCAGATTGCGCAGCGTCTGGGCGAACCGCTTGGGTGTGGGCTGGCCGTCATCAATGTAGTAGGTTCCTCCGTTGTAGAGCGCGATGCCAACGTTGTGGCTGCCACCAAACGTATGATTCCATGGCAGCCAATCGATCAGCACCGGCGGTTCATCCTTCAGAAACGGGAAAGTCTGCAACAGCATCTGCTGGTTGGCGCAGAGCATTCTCTGCGTGGTCACCACGGCCTTGGGCAGTTTGGTGGAGCCAGACGTGAACAGGAACTTGGCAATCGTGTCTGGCCCTACTTCAGCGTTGGCGGCATCGGCGGATACAGGGGTAGTGGCCAGCAGATCGCCGAATGGCACAATGGTGCGGCCCGGTAGTTGGCCTTTGCCAGCGACGACAGTGACATCGGTGGCAATGGCCCCCGCAATGGCTGGAGCAAATGGCCCTGCCTCATCCACATAGACGGCTCCGGGGGTGACCATTCCGACAATATGGGCCAGCTTGCCGTAGTCGGTGGCCACCAGGGAGTAGGCAGGTGATACCGGTGAATAGGGAATGCCCACATACATGGCAGCCAGCATGAGCTGGATATGCTCCAGACTGTTGCCGGGAAGCACCAGCAGCGGTCGCTGTACCGACAGCCCCTGATCCAGCAGCCATTGCCCAATACTGCGAATGCGTGTGAGCATTTCGGCATAGCTGATGCAGACCCATTGCCCGTCAAGCCCGCGTTCAGCCACCAGGGTGCGTTCAGGGAAGTTTCTGGCTCCCTGCACCACGCGGTCGGTCAGGCGTGCGGGATAGGATTGAAGCACTTCCTGTGGACGGATATGCCAGATGCCATCGGCATCGCGCTGAATATCTGCGCCTGGTGTGCCAATGGCCACAGGCCGATAGTCGCTTTCAATAATGGGTTTGAAGTGGGCAATACTCATGATGTCTCCGTGTATTTTTTGTGCATGGGTGCAATCGCGTGGCAGGTATCGATCAGTTCAGAAAGGCTGCTTCACTGACACGGGCCATGCTGGCGGAAGCCAGCACCACATCGGCATGGGCACGCACCTGTGGGGCGAAGCTGGCAAACCAGCAATCCGCAATGCCCTGAATGCCCTGAAGGTATCGGCTGTCATGCTGGCCTTCTGCCAGTGCAGCATGGGCAGCGGCAGCAGCCTGCAAGACACGCCAGCCGGCACAGACGTAGCCGCTGAGCTGAAGAAACGGTACGGCCGCCGCCTGAACCACATCCAGCCGGGTTTTTCCATGTTCAAGGATGAAATGGGTGGCCTGCTCCATGGCCTCGATGTTGGTCTGCAAGGTGTGGGCATGTGGCTGCAACTCTGGCCAGTCTGCGCAACGGACGAGGTCTGCCCGGATGTCATCCAGCAGTTCGCGCAATGTGGTGCCTCCTTCACGCAGAATCTTGCGCCCGACCAGATCATTGGCCTGAATACCGGTAGTGCCTTCGTAAATGCGGGTCACGCGCGAATCCCGGTAATGCTGGGCCACGCCGGTTTCCTCGACAAAACCCATGCCGCCGAAAACCTGGATGGCATCGTCGCAGACGATATTGCCAATTTCGGTATTCCATGCCTTGAGCACCGGCATCAGCAAGTCAATGTAGCGGCGGCTGCGTTCGGCCGTTTGGCTGTCCGGGTTGCATCGGGCATGATCGAACCAGCCGGATGCGGTATAGACCAGCGTCCGCATGGCAAAGATGCGCGTGCGCATGGACAGCAACTGGCGATGAATATCGGCATGGCCGATGATGGGCTGCCCCACTTCACCCGTTACAGCATTACGGCCCTGCACCCGCTCGCTGGCATAGCGCAGGGCCATCTGGTAAGCGCGTTCGGCCAGAGCCACACCATGCACACTGACACCAAAACGGGCATCGTTCATCATCACGAACATGTACTCGATGCCACGGTTGAGTTCACCCACCAGGTACCCGGTCGCGCCCTGCCGGTCACCATAGACCATGGTGCAAGTCGGGCTACCGTGGATGCCCATTTTGTGTTCCAGTGACACGGCATGCACATCGTTGCGTGCACCCAGACTGCCATCTTCATTGACCAGGAATTTGGGCACCAGAAACAGCGAGATGCCTTTGATGCCCGGTGGCGCATCGGGCAGGCGGGCCAGCACCAGATGAACAATGTTCTCGGTCAGTTCGTGATCGCCATAGGAAATGAATATCTTCTGTCCGAACAGCCGATAGCTGCCATCGCCTACATCTTCGGCACGGGTGCGTACGACAGACAGATCAGAGCCGGCCTGTGGCTCGGTCAGGCTCATGTTGCACGACCATTCACCGCTGACAATGCGCGGCAGGTACAGTGCCTTGAGTGCCTCGCTGGCAGCAACTTCCAGTGCTTCGGTTTGCCCCAGCGTGAGTTGCGGCAACATGGTGAACGCCAGGTTGGAAGAGAACCACATCTCCCACACAGGTGCCCACAAGGCCTTGGGTAGTCCCTGACCGCCATACTCCTGCGGCAGAGACAGACTGAGCCAGCCCGCTGCCACGAATTGGTTCCAGGCAGATTGCCAGCCCTCTGGCACGATGACTTTGCCATCGACCAATCGGCATCCTTGCAGGTCGCCGGTGCGATTCAACGGTGCCAGCACATGGGCTGCAAATTTTCCCGCCTCTTCCAGAACATTGAAAACCAGATCCGGCTCAGCCTCCTCACAGCCGGGCAGGCCGGAAATAGACTGGATATTGACCAGTTTTTCCAGAATGAAGCGCATATCGCGCAGCGGTGCGTCGTATTGATCCATGGCAGAAATCTTTCCTGGGTGCGATGCCGCTGAATCAGACCGGATAGTGGCGATGGCCACTCTGTACCGTGATCCAGCGCAAATCCGTGAATTCGGCCACACCTGCCTGACCACCAAACCGACCATAACCAGAAGACTTCACACCGCCAAATGGCATTTGAGCTTCATCGTGCACGGTGGAACTGTTGATATGGCAGATACCGGATTCAATGCGTCGGGCCACATTCATGGCACGGGTAAAGTCGCGGCTGAAGACTGATGCAGACAGGCCGTACTCACTGTCATTGGCCAGTGCAATCGCTTCCTCGTCGCTGTCGGCTCGCAACACGGTCACAACCGGGCCAAAGGCTTCTTCGCGATACAGCTCCATCTCCTTGGTCAGACCGTCCACCAGCACCGGCTGCACAATGGCACCATCGACCTGCACTGGCCCTGTGGTGACAGTGGCCCCATGGTGGATGGCATCGGCAACCAGACGCTGGATGCGCGCAGCCGCCTCGGGGCTCACCATGGCTCCGAGTACACAACCTTCAGCACCCGGAGTCCCTGCCTTCATCCGACTGACCTTGGCCGTGAGTTTGGCCACCAGACTGTCAGCCACCGAACGTGAAACGATGATGCGGTCTGTGGACATGCATATCTGGCCCTGATTGAAGTAAGCACCAAAGGCAGCGGCCTGCACAGCCTCGTCCAGGTCGGCATCGTCCAGAATGACCATCGGGTTCTTGCCTCCCAGCTCCAGTACCGCAGGCTTGAGATACTTGGCAGCCAGTTGGCCAATAATGCGGCCCACTCCAGTGGATCCGGTGAAATTGACGCGCCGGACAGCCGGATTGGCAATCAGCCGCTCCACCAATGCCGGTGCATCGCTGGGAGCATTCGTGATGACGTTCACCACCCCCGCCGGAAAACCAGCTTCCTCGAAAACCTGGCCGATCAAGCGGTGCAATGCCGGCGAAAGTTCCGATGCCTTGAGTACCACGGTATTGCCACAGGCCAGCGGTACAGCAATGGCACGCGTACCCAAAATGACAGGTGCATTCCAGGGCGCAATGCCCAACACCACACCGGCTGGCTGGCGCACAGCCATGGCCATGTTGCCGGGTACATCAGACGGAATCAGTTCGCCGCCGATCCGGGTCACCAATCCTGCCGCATCACGCAGCATATTGGCAGCCAGCATGGCATTGAAGCCGTACCAGATCGGGTTGGAACCCACCTCCCCCACCCCAATGCGGATGAAATCGCTGGCATGGCTGTCCATCACATCGGCGGCCCTGAGCAAGAGCTTGCGGCGTTCACCCGGCAGCATGGCAGACCACGCGGGCAATGCCGCAGCCGCTGCGGCCACGGCCCGGTCGGCATCTTCCAGTGTCGCGGCTGCGGCAATGGTGGCGACCGTACCGGTGACAGGATTCACACGCTCGAAAGTCGCTGCATTGGATGCGGGACAGGCTGTGCCATTAATCAGCAATTGGACTGAAGTGTTCATATCTGCTTCGAAAGTGCTGGCCTCAAGCCACAGAAGGGCATCCGGCCAGAGCAAGGTTGGTGTGGACTGGAGGAGGTGGAAGCTGTTTCAACGCTTGTAGGTTTGCAGGCCGGGCTTGAGGGTCTTGTCGTCCAGGAACTGCTTCATGCCTTCTTTGCGTCCCTGTTCCGGGTCGCGGGCAATACACTGATCCAGCTTGGCGTACAGGTAATCCTCGTTCTGATCCCAATCCAGCTCGCGGCAACGCTTGAAGCCGTTCTTGGCGTAACGCAACACCACAGGGTTTTTTTGCAACAGCTTTTCCGCCAATGCCTGCACTTCGGCACGCAATTGCTCGCGTGGCACGCTCTTGTTCACCAATCCCATCTGGGCAGCCTTCTGGCCACCAAATGGCTCGCCGGTCATGATGTAGTAGAGAGATTCACGATGCCCGACCGTATCTGCCATGGCCTTGCTGACCAGGTTTCCTGGAGGAATGCCCCAGTTGATTTCAGATAGACCAAACGTCGCTTCATCCGCAGCAATCGCCAGGTCACAGGCCACCAGCGGCGAAAAACCACCACCAAAACACCAGCCATTGACCATGGCAATGGTGGGTTTGTTGTACATGCGCAGTAGCTTCCACTGCCATTCACAGGCATCACGCCGGGCACGTTCCTGGAAAATTTCAGGCTTTCCATCGGTTTCGCGGAAGTATTCCTTCAGATCCATGCCCGCTGTCCAGGAATCCCCTGCACCGGTCAGAACCACCACTTTGGCATCCCCGTCCAGCTCCAGTGTTTGCAAAACATCGATCATTTCGCGGTTCAGGGTCGGACTCATGGCATTGCGTTTTTCGGGGCGATTCAGCGTCACCCAGGCAATGCCCCCCTCCAACTCCACCTTGACAACCGTCCAACGATCTTCGTACTTCGACATTTCTTTCTCCTTTGAAAAATATCAGGATACCTGACAATATACAGATATTAAATGGACAACAAGACTGAGAAAATAGGTAATTTCCCCGTATTTCCTGAAAATAGCCATGTGGTATGAAAAACCACACCAACGGCATAGAATCTGCCGTTTTGAACCATCCTGCCGCACCTGTGCAAGGCCGGATTTCCGCCCGTTTACTTCACTTGTCTCTTTCCCAATGTCGCATCCAGAATCGAACCAGCGTCCCAGCGGAATCTGCTATCTGATTGGCCGTCTGGATCACGCTCTCAACCGGCGCATGCGTGAGGTGCTGTCCCCCCTTGGGCTGACTGTCAGCCAGTACACCACCTTGTCATTTCTGGAAACCCAGATCCAGATCAGCAACGCCCAGCTTGCCGAACGCGCCCTGATATCCCCCCAATCCGCCAATGAAATCATCAAGCAGATGCACAGCAGAGGCTGGGTGGAGCGCGAGCCTGATCCCACACACGGACGCATCGTGCGCCTGAGCCTGACCGACAACGGGTATGCGTTGCTGGAGCAGGCACATGCCGCAGTGGCTGCGCTGGAGACCGCCATGCTCAGGGAGCTTGGCAAGCCCCAACGGGAAGCCATGCACACCGGACTGCGGCAAAGCCTTCACACACTGGGAGCCATGTTGATCGACAGTGGCCTTTCGTGACTGGCGCACACGATGCCAACCGTCGCCAATCATGAACGGCCATGCTCTTATTTCCTTTCAGGGTGGGCACGGTTCTTGATGAACAGAGCCAATGCGGCAATCAACCCCGGAAAAGCCAACACCGTGAAAATCTGATCAAAGGTGAATTCACGGCGTTGCAACTCCGCTACCAGGAATGGAGCAATGACCGCACCGATACGACCAATGGCCATCATCCAGGCCACACCAGTGGCACGTCCGGCGGTCGGATAGAAGTTGGCAGCCAGAGCAGGCAGACTGGACTGGCTGGTGTTCATGATGGCTCCGCCAATAAAGACCATCAATACCAGCCACATCTTGTGATCGGCGACCTGACCAATCATATAAATGAAAAAGGCAGTTGCAATGAAGCCCAGCATGATCACGCGATTGGCATTGAACCTGTCCATCAGCAGGCCGAAGACAATCGCTCCCACGCCACCCAGCGGAAACAACGAGGTAATGAGCACGGCATCCTGCGCATTGAGTCCGGCATCCCTGAGCAGAATGGGCATCCAGTTGATCAACGCATAGAAGATGACGATGCCCATGCCATAGGTCAGCCAGATCATGGTAGACCCCACAATGTAGGAACGCGAAAGAATCAATGCAATCCCCTGCTTTTCCTGACCCGAGGCGGACACTGCAACATGCTGTGTTTCCGTCAGAATGAACTGCGTGGCATGGCCGACACTGCTGGAGATTTTCTTCAATACGGCCACGATGCGCTCGGGAGCCATATTGCGCTTGACCATGTAGCGCACTGACTCTGGCATCAGCACCAGCATCAAAACCACCAGTACCAATGGAGCCACGCCTCCCAGCACCAACACACTGCGCCAGCCAAAGTGAGGAATCATCCATGCCGACAGAAAGCCACCCAATGCGGCTCCGAGCGGAAAACCAGTGAACATGGCACTGGTCAGCAATGCACGCCGTCTGGTCGGCGCAAACTCATTGGACAGCGTCACCGCCAGCGGCATGGCGGATCCCAGCCCCAGACCCGTGATGAACCGCCATACCACCAGTTCCGTCAGGCTGCTGGAAAAAGCCGAAATTAACGTGGCGATTCCAAACAAAAATACCGTGAGGCACAACAGGTACTTGCGACCGAATCGATCGGCAATCGGGCCGATGAAAATCCCACCGATTGCCAGACCAGCCAATGCGGCACTGAGCACAGGTGCCAATTGTGGTCGGGCAATATCCCACTCGCTGAGCAGGCTGGGAGCGATATAACCAATTGCAGCTGTATCAAAGCCATCAATCAGAATAATAAGAAAGCTCAGAATGAAAATTGTCCATTGAAAACCAGAAAACCTGCTCTTGTCGATGAAGTGCTGAATGTCGATGGCCTGATCGTTTTGCATGGCATTTGTCTCCCCACTTTTCGTGGTTTTGTTAGTCTCTTGAGGTGATCTTGAAATTCTGCGAGAGCGGCATCACGCCTGGTCAGCCAGTACTGCGGCTGGCACCAGCACATCCCCGCGCATCAGTGCGCGGGCTGTTCGCAGCAAGGCGGCCTTGAGAACTTTTTGTGGATCGTCGGCATCCAGTGCCAGGCTGACGGTGAACTCTCCGCTCGGGTGTTCCACGCTCAGGTTTTTCTCTGCGCCTTCAGGCAATACGGCCAGCCCTTCACAGACCGAGCCTTTGAGCACGCAGGCGGTACCCACCGTGACGGCGGCCAGCACGCCGATGGCATCGTGGCAAACATGGGGGATGAAGCTGCGGGTGGTGATGGCTCCACCATGGCGCGGTGCTGCCACCAGCGTCATCTTGGGGTAGTTCTTGGCAGAGACATCGCCCAGGCCCATTCGCAGTGCAATTTGCAGGCGCAGTGCTTCAATGCGCTGCTTCAGTTCAGTGTCGGCATTGAGGGCTTCGGCGGTTTCATAGCCTGTGCGGCCAACGTCTTCAGCCCGGAAGATGACCAGTGGCATGCCGTTGTCAATACAGGTCACATCCAGTGTGAAGGGGGCGAATGCTTCGCTTTCAACCGTGATGCGGTCACATACCTGGCCCGTGGGCAGCAGGCCATTGCAGACAGAGCCAGCCGTGTCGAGAAAGTTGATCTGCACCGGGGCCGCTGTGCCGGGCACGCCATCGATGCGGCAGTCGCCTGCGTATTCGATCTCTGTGCCGGGGGTCTGCACCGTGATATCGGCGGCCATGCCGGTGTTGAGGGTCAGCACCCGATAGGTACTGGTCTCACCGCGTGCCTGCACCAGCCCCATTTCCAGTGCGAACGGCACCACCGCCGCCAGCATATTGCCGCAATTCGGGGTGGTATCCACCGTGTCTTTGAGTGGCTGCAATTGCGCGAACAGAAATTCCAGATCGATGCCGGGCCGCTCGCTCGGGCCAACGATGCCTGCCTTGCTGGTCAAGGGGTGTGCGCCGCCAACGCCATCGATCTGGCGTTTGTCGGGCGACCCCATCGCGGCCAGCAATACGGCATCGCGCTGCGGGGTGGCCTCGGGCAGGTCGCTGGCCCGGAAGAACGGCCCCTTGGAGGTTCCCCCGCGCATCAGCATGGCGGGGATTGCTGTCTGTCTTGCCACAAGTTGTCTCCTGAATGGTTTTTGCCTCTGCAACACGCTGGCCAGATGGCGGCATGCAGCGTGCATGGCACATATTTGTTTTTCTATTATGAATGGGCACAAATCTTCATCAATGCGATAACATAACTAGCAGATATGCAATATTGATATAAGGAGACGACATGAATCTGCGGCAACTGGAAGTGTTTGCCACGGTGGCCGAACTGGGCAGTTTCAGCAAGGCAGCCTTGGTACTGAACACCGCGCAACCGGCTCTGAGCCGGCAGATTCGTTCATTGGAAGTGGGCCTGAAAACCGTGTTGCTGGTGCGCACGGGGCGCGGGGTGATGCCGACCGAAGCGGGCAAACGGCTGTTGCAACACTGCCGCCACATCATGGAGTCGGTGGAGAACGCCCGCCATGATCTAAACGAGCGGGCCAAGGAGCGTTCGGGCCACATCATCATTGGCCTGCCACCCAGCATCGCCAAACGGCTGACGCTGCCGCTGGTGCGGTATTTTCAGACGGCATTGCCCCATGCCAGCCTGGAGGTGATGGAAGGGTTTTCCACTTACATGACCGAATGGCTGGTGACGGGCCGGGTGGATTTGTGCCTGCTCTACAACCCCCATGCGCATCCGAACATCGCCAGTACGCCCGTGCGCAAGGAGCGGCTGTTTCTGGTGGGCCCCAGTCAGCAGATGCCCGACGGCGACGTTCCGTTCAAGACACTGGGGCAATACCCGTTGCTGATGCCCCAGAGCAACCAGATTTTTCGCAAGCTGCTGGAAGCCCAGGCCCTGCTCAGTGGCATCAGCCTGAATGTGGCCTGGGCAGTTTCCAGCATTCCAGTCATTCTGGACATGCTGCGGGCAGGCTACGGCCATGCGGTACTGACCGATAGTGCATTTCTGGAAGCAGTGGCCGATGGCCAATTGACGGCGCGGGCCATTGTGCAGCCGAAGATTCACTGCACGCTCTCGCTGGCACAACGCAACAACCAGATGGAAACCTCGCTGATGGCACACACGCGCGAGGTACTGCACCGCCTGCTGCTGGAACAGACCGCAGAAATCGAGGCGAAGACTCAGCCCATCGCCCCACAGGGACACTGACAAGGCGGTTGTACCGCCTTCAGCGTCTATACCGCGTCAGAAGTCCATCGGCAGGCCCACATAGTTTTCGGCCAGGGCGGTGGCTCCCGCACGCGAGCGCACCACATAGTCGAGTTCGGACTGCTGAATCCTGGCGTTGAAGCCATCGGCCTCGTCGAAGCGGTGCAGCAGGCTGGTCATCCACCACGAAAAGCGTTCCGCCTTCCAGATGCGCCGCAGGCACTGGGCCGAATAATGCGTGATGCCCGCCTCGGAACGCTCCTGGTAGAACTCGCGCAAGGCCCGCGACAAGAAGCCCACATCGGAAGCCGCCAGGTTCAGCCCCTTGGCACCCGTGGGCGGCACGATATGGGCAGCATCCCCGGCCAGAAACAGCCGACCAAAACGCAGTGGTTCCGCCACAAAGCTGCGCAAAGGAGCAATGCTTTTCTCCAGCGACGGCCCGGTCACCACCTGAGCGGCCACTTCCTCGCCCAGGCGGCGTTTCAATTCATCCCAGAACGCCGCATCGCTCCAGTTCTCCACCTTGTCGCTGAGTGGTACTTGCAGGTAGTAGCGGCTGCGGGTTTCGCTGCGCATGCTGCACAACACAAAACCCCGCTCGGTGTTCGCATAAATCAGCTCGTGTGCGGCGGGAGGAACATCGGCCAACATGCCGAGCCAGCCAAACGGGTAGATTTTTTCAAAAGTCTGGATGGCACTGGCAGGCACACTGGCGCGGCTGACGCCATGGAAGCCATCGCACCCGGCAATGAAATCGCATGCCAGTTCGTGCTGCTGGCCGTTCTGGCTCCAGCGGACACGGGGGGCAGTGCCGTCAAAGTCGTGCAGTGTCACGTTGCTGGCATCGTAAATCGTGGTCAGTCCGGCATCGGCACGCGCCTGCATCAGATCGCGCGTGACCTCGGTCTGGCCATAGACCACCACCTTACGACCGCCCGTGAGTTCCGCCAGATTCAGGCGGTGTCGCTGGCCTGAAAACATCAGCTCAATGCCTTCGTGCACCAGCCCTTCCGCATCCAGACGCTGTGACACGCCCGACTCCCGCAACAAATCCACCGATACCTGCTCCAGCACCCCGGCGCGGATGCGCCCGAGCACATAGTCGGCACTGCGCTGCTCCAGAATGATGTTGTCGATGCCGTAGGTGTGCAGCAATTGTCCCAGCAGCAGTCCGGCCGGGCCGGCTCCGATAATGGCCACTTGTGTGCGCATTCGTATCTCCTTGAATGATGGTTGTTTTTCCGAACCTGAATGTACGCAGGCCGGTTTTTCGGAGATACGGCTTTCACGCCAAATTGCGCGATAATCGCACAATCTATCCAATCATCGCGCAATGATGCGCCCATAGAGCATGGCCACAGGACAGAACATCGACATTGCCGCCCCAGACCTGATTGCCGGAATGGCCAAGGGCATGGCCGTGCTGGAGACTTTCGACACGCAACGACAGCGGCTCAATGCCACGCTGGCCGCCGAAATGACCGGCCTGTCGCGGGCTGCGGCACGCCGCCACCTGCTGACGCTGGCGCATCTGGGCTATCTGGAGACGGATGGGCAGTTCTACTGGCTCACGCCCAAGGTGCTGCGTTTTTCCGGCAGCTACCTCGCCTCTGCCCGCCTGCCGCGCAGTGTGCAGCCGGTGGTCAATGCGCTTGCCGCCCAGACCGGGCTGTCGTTTTCCTGTGTGGTGCTGGAAGGCCGTGAAGGGGTGATCGTGGCGCACAGTGCCATCCGTCTGGAAGGGCGACGGCAACCGATTGCGTATGGACTGCGCCTGGGCAGCCGTCTGCCCGCACATGCCACGTCCACCGGCAAGGTGCTGTTGGCCGCACTGGGCAAGAAAGCCCTGAAGCAATGGCTACAGTCCCATCCACTGACCCGGCTGACGACCCACACCATCACCGAGGCGAGCCTGTTCAAAAAGACAATCGCCCAGGTGCAGCGGGACGATTACTGCATCAGCAACCAGGAGCACGAGCTGGGCATTGCCGCGCTGGCCATCCCCTTGCGCAACATGCCCGGCCAGACGCTGGCCGCGTTGAACGTGGTGGTGGATGCCCGGCGCATCACCCCCGCACAATTGCAGGCAGAGGTACTGCCACTGATGCAGGCACAGGCACTGGAGTTGCGGCAGTTGCTGTAATCCCAATCAGACGGGCAACCCGGTGGAGCCGAGAATGGCACCGAGTTGCTGGCGTGCCTCACCCTGCAACGACCTGAGCGGCAAAGGCAGGCAGGGATGAGGCACCAGCCCGGCCAGTTCTGCCGCAGTGGCCATGACGCGCAGACTGCCGTATTGCAGAAACAGCGTCCACAACGGGGCCAGCGGAGCACAGAGCCGTGCGACTTCATCCACCTGGCCCTGCCGGGCCGCACGGGTGATGGCCACAGCCAGTTCCGGGAACAGCCCGCCCATGACCGAGTACCAGGCCTCGCATCCGGCATGGAGGCCGGTCGCTGCGAAGGCATCGCCGCTGATGCCAATCGTCACCTGTGCAGGAATGAGCGCGCGCAATCGCTCGACGCGCTGGCGCACGGTCTCCAGATCACCGGGCACACCCGGAATCTTGATGGATGCGACATTCGGAAGCTGGGCAATCCGGCCATGGAGTTCGTCGCTGAATTCAAAATGCGTGGTGCCGGGGTTGTCATACACGCACAATGGCACCGTCAGGGACTGGGTGACGGCCCCGTACAGGCCAAACACTTCTTCTGCCGAGAGCTTCTGGTAGGACATGGGGGCCAACAGCACGCCACTGGCACCAACAGTCTGTGCATCCTGCGCCAGTGCCAGCACATCGCGGGTGCGCAACGCACCGATGCCGACGATCACCGGAACCCCTGCGGCATGGCGCACGGCCAGTTGCGCCACGCGCAAACGCTCGGCCTGCGTGAGGTAGGCGTAGTTGCCGGTCGATCCCAGCACGCCAATCGAATCCACGCCTGCCGCAGCCAGGCGTTCGATCAGGCGCACGAATGCGGCCTCATCAATGCCGGTTTCGTTCAGAGGGGTCAGCGCGAACGCACTCAATCCGGAAAACATGGTTTGTCACTCCACCACATACAGGGCATGTCGCCCAAAGGGCGGATTGTCGCACCCACCGACCACGTGACGTTTCAGAACTCCTCGGTATCGATTTCCGTCTGCGTGGCGGCGGCATAGCGGGGTGCGGTGACGGTGTGCTGGTTGATTGCCTCACCCGCCCTGCGCAGAATATCCGCATCGATTTGAATGTGGGCTGCGTGCAGGTCTTCCTGCAGATGATGGAGCTGGGTCGTACCCGGGATGGCAATGATGTGCTCGCCTTGCGCCAGCAGCCATGCCAGCGCGAGTTGGGCTGGGGTGCAGCCTGCCTTATCAGCCAACGCCTGCAAGGGTTTGAGCAATGGCAGGTTGGCCGCATAGTTGGCCGGCTCAAAGCGAGGCATGGCACGGCGAATGTCTTTGGCTGCCAGCGTGCCGACATCGCGCAGTGTGCCGGTGAGAAAACCGCGCCCAAGCGGGCTGAAGGCGACAAAGGCTGTACCCAGGTCGCGGCAGGCTTGCAGTACGGCGATTTCCGGGTTGCGAGTCCACAGCGAGTATTCCGTTTGCAAGGCGGCAATCGGGTGCACGGCATGGGCGCGGCGCAGTGTGGCTGCCGAGACTTCTGACAGGCCGATGTGGCGGATTTTGCCTTCTTGCACCAGACCCGCCAGCGCGCCCACAGAGTCTTCAATCGGAACATTCTTGTCCCAACGATGCAGGTAGTAGAGGTCGATTACGTCGGTGTTCAGCCGTTGCAGGCTGGCTTCACAGGTGGCCTTGAGGGTGGCGGGCCTGCCGTCGATGACGCGCACGCCATCCACGCCCTGCATGCCGCATTTGCTGGCCAGTGTGAAGCGTTGGCGGTGCGGCCCCAGCACTTTGCCAACCAGGGTTTCATTGGCACCGAAGCCATACAGCGCAGCGGTGTCGAAGAAGTCCACCCCTGCATCCAGCGCACCCAGCAACACGGCCTCGGCCTGCCTGGCATCGGGGGGCGTGCCGTAGGCATGGCTGAGGTTCATGCAGCCCAGCCCGATGGGGCTGACACGGAGAGAAGCAATGTTGCGTTGGATGCTCATGGTGGTAATTGGTGTGATGGTGAAAAAAAGCCCCGCCTCTGGTGCAACCAAAGCGGGGCGGCAGGCGCAGTGTTGGATTAGCCTTGCTTGAGCTGTTGCTCCAGATCGTGCAGCACTTGGTAGCAAGGCAGAACCTGGGCAATGCTGGAGTTTGGCTCGCGCCCTTCGCGGATGGCAGCAAAGAACTCACGGTCTTGCAGTTCGATGCCGTTCATCGAAACATCGACCTGGCTCACGTCCACGGCTTCTTCGCCGCCCTTGCTGCGCGATTGCACCAGATCGTCATAACGGGCGATGTAGGTGGCAGTATCACCGATGTAGCGGAAGAACGTGCCCAGCGGGCCATCGTTGTTGAACGACAGCGAGAGCGTGCAGATCGCGCCATTGGCGGCCTGGAGCTGGATGCTCATGTCCATGGCAATGCCCAGTTCCGGGTGAATCGGCCCCTGAATGGCATTGGCTTTCACGATCGGGCTGCCAGCCTGGTAAGCGAACAGATCGACGGTGTGGGCCGCATGGTGCCAGAGCAGGTGATCCGTCCAGGAGCGCGGCTGACCCAGCGCGTTCATGTTGCTGCGGCGGAAGAAGTAAGTCTGCACATCCATTTGCTGGATGTTGAATTCACCAGCCTTCACTTTGTTGTGGACGTACTGATGGCTGGGGTTGAAGCGGCGCGTATGGCCACACATGGCAACCAGGCCGGTTTCCCTGGCCTTGGCGGCCACGCGCTGGCCTTCTTCCAGGCTGTCGCACAGTGGAATTTCCACTTGTACGTGCTTGCCCGCTTCCAGGCAGGCCAGTGTTTGTGAGGCGTGCATCTGGGTGGGTGTACACAAAATCACGGCATCCACTTCCGGCATGGCCAGCACGTCATCCAGTTCGGTGGTGGCGTGGGCAATGCCATATTTGCTGGCGATTTCTTTGGTGGCTTCAAGCTGGCGGCTTACCAGCGCGACCACTTCCACGCCATCGATGTTCTTGATGCCGTCGAGGTGTTTGATGCCGAATGCACCGGCCCCGGCCAGCGCAACTTTGATGGGTTTGTTGCTCATGATTGGTTTTCCAGAATCAGATGGCCCACAGCCGTGTTGGATGCCGGTACATGGAAGAAACGGTGCACAGGCTTGGCAGGCTTTCCACCTGCCACGTCTTCCATGGCACCACGGGCAATCAGCCACATGACCAGCTCAATGCCTTCCGAGCCAGCTTCGCGCACATACTCAATGTGTGGCACTTCGGCCAGCCCGGCCGGGTCGCTGATGAGGCGGTCGAGGAAGCGATTGTCCCAGTCGCTGTTGATAAGGCCCGCACGCGCACCCTGCAACTGGTGGCTCATGCCGCCTGTGCCCCAGATTTGCACGTTCAGGTCTTGGTCGAAAGAGTTGATGGCCTTGCGAATGGCCTTGCCCAGCTCGAAGCAGCGTTTGCCACTCGGCACGGGATATTGCACCACGTTCACGGCAAATGGAATCACCGAGCACGGCCACTCGAAGTGGCTTTGTGGCGGGTTGCCGAACATCAGCGAGAGCGGCACGGTCAGGCCGTGATCCACGTCCATCCTGTTCACGATGGTGAGGTCGAAGTCGTCCTGAATCACGCTTTGTGCAATGTGGGCGGCCAGTTCCGGGTGACCTTGCACGGTTGGCACCGGGCGTGGCCCCCAGCCTTCGTCTGCCGGTGCGTATTGCGCACCTGTGCCAATCGCAAAAGTCGGGATCAGGTCCAGGCTGAAGGCGGTGGCATGGTCGTTGTAAACGAGGAAGATGACGTCGGGTTTTTCTTCCTTGATCCATTGTTTGGAGAAGTCGTAACCCGCAAACACGGGTTGCCAGTAGGGCTCCTTGTCCTTGCCCAGATCAAGGGCTGCACCAATGGCAGGAACGTGTGAGGTGTAAACGGATGCGGTGATTTTTGCCATGGTGTTATGCCTCTCCTCTTGCGGTGCGGCCGGCCTGGCCTTGTGGCTGGTGATGCTCTTGCGCGTCGCCGTCTTCTCCGATGTAGCGGTTGCCTTCGACTGAACGCCCCCCACCAACCATCATGTTGCGGTATTCCTCTTCGGTCATGCCGGTCATGCTGCCAGCCATTTGCTGGAAGCTTCTGCCATCGGTCGCACCGATTTTGGCGAGGAAGTAGATGTTGCCACCGGTGCGCATGCACCAATTCAGGTCGCGCGCCATCACGGCATCTTTTTGCTCTTCGCTCATGGCCCATTCGTCCAGGTAGGCGCGTTCATTGGCCAGAAAGCGGGCACGGTTTTCCGCCTTCAGAAGCGACATGCAGAACTGGTTGAGCCAGTAACCTTTGCGTGACTGCTCGGCATCGAAAATGATCGTGCCGGGTACATCGGTGTAGGGTTTTTCAAGTCCCATCGGTTTATCTCCTTGGTGTTCCTGGATTTATTTTTCGTCGGACCAGTAAAGACGCGTGGGGTTATCAACCAGCAGTTTTTGTTGTAATTCGGCAGTCGGGGCAATGTGGGGGATGAAGTCCACCAGCAAGCCGTCGTCCGGCATGTGGTTTTTCAGGTTCGGGTGCGGCCAGTCGGTGCCCCACAGTACACGGTCGGGGAACAGCTCCACCACGCGGCGGGCAAACGGCACCACATCATGGTAGGCATTCTGTTCGCCATGGAGCGCAGGAGGGCCATTCACACTCAGGCGTTCCGGGCAGCTGACCTTGCTCCAGACGTTGGGGTGCTGGCGCATGAAGTCGAGAAACAGCGCG
Organism: Lampropedia hyalina DSM 16112; assembly: GCF_900129055.1. Classification (GTDB taxonomy): domain Bacteria; phylum Pseudomonadota; class Gammaproteobacteria; order Burkholderiales; family Burkholderiaceae_C; genus Lampropedia; species Lampropedia hyalina. The sequence goes on along the minus strand of NZ_FQUZ01000003.1, from coordinate 12,883 downwards.
AACTCGGAGCCATCCACGGGCTTGCGGACATCGGGTCGGCCCATGTGATCGACCACCACGGTGGTGGGCAGGGCGGTGAAGAAGTCCCACAGCTCCGGCAGATCGACGGCTTCAAAGTAGATGACTACATGCCAGCCCCAGGCCTTGATGCGGTTGGCGATCTCCAGCAGTTCGTCCTTGGGAGTGAAGTCCACCAGCCGCTTGACGAAGTTGAAGCGCACGCCACGCACACCGGCATCGTGCAGTTCCTGAATTTCTGCATCCGAGATGCTGCGCCGCACGGTAGCCACGCCCTTGGCTTTGCCGCCAGAAGCCTTGAGTGCATCGACCAGTGCGCGGTTGTCGGCACCGTGGCAGGTGGCCTGCACAATCACGTTTTTGTCGAAACCCAGATGATCGCGCAGGGCAAAAAGCTGCGCCTTGCTGGCATCGCAGGGCGTGTATTTGCGCTCGGGTGCGTAGGGGAACTCAGCACCGGGGCCGAATACGTGGCAGTGTGCATCCACTGCGCCCGCAGGCAGCTTGAAACGGGGTTGTGATGGCTGGGCATACCAGTCCAGCCAGCCGGGTGTCTTGGTGAAATCACCGCTGACGGGTTTGTTCATGGGGTCTCCTCTGAATTATTTTGTATGCTGGTTTTGCAGGATGCGATCGGCTTCCGTGCGCCAGTCGGCACTGCGGGCGAAGCTGCTGCTGCCTTTCTCGCCGAACAAACCGGCATCGGCCAGATCGGCCACCCAGGCCTGGCGTTCGGCCGTGCCGCTGGCCGACCATGGCTCCAGCCCGGCTTCGCGCACGGTCTGGGCCACTTCACGCACTTCTTCACTGCGTCTGCGGCCATGTTCGATCACGCGCTGGAAGAAGTACGAACCCTGTTTCTCCCAATCGATGCCTGGGAAGGTTTCGTACAGCGAGGCCACCACGGCATCTTCCACGCCGTAGTGACGTGCGGCCGTGAAGCTCTCGATGACCATGGCTTCCAGCCCTTTGATCATGATGCTGCGGCACATTTTGGTGGCCGATGCCACGCCCAGTTTGTCGCTGGCAACCTTGGCATCAAAGCCCAAGGCCTGCAATTGCGGTTGCAGCAGCGGCGCAGACTGGCCGCCCAGCAGCAACGGAACCTTGATGCGGTAGGGCGGCACACTGGTCATGACCGCGCCTTCCACATAACGGCCACCGGCCGCGTCGATCAGGGCCGCTGCCTGTTGTTTGGCTCCCGGCGAGGCTGAGTTGAAATCCAGAAAGAACGCATCTGGCTGAATGCCAGGTGCAGCAGCCTGTGCGACGGCCACGGTCTGGCTGGCTGTCACTGCGCTGATGACCAGATCAGCAACCTGTGCCACTTCGGCATGGCTGCCTTTCAGGCTCACGCCGTGCTGGTGGGCATGTGCTTGCAGGCTGGCTGCATCGCGGCCTTCCTGCTTGCGGTCATACGCGCTGACGGTGATGCCTTGTGCGCGCAGGTCTTCGGCCAGAATGCGGCCGACTTCGCCGTAGCCGATCAGGCCAATGTGCCAGTCGCTGGCACGGGTTGGGATATTGCTCATGACAATCTGCCGTGGAATGGAGTGATGGTGGGGGCTGCGCAGGTTTGCGGTGGCTCTTAGTCCAGATAGCGCAGACCGGCTTTCTCCAGTGGCTCGCGCATCTTGTACATGTCCAGCCCGAGCACGCCAGAGGCGAGTTTTTCGCGTTTTTCGCCTTCAAAGCTCTCGCGCTTGGCGGCTGCTTGCAGGGTTTGTTCGGCCTTGTCGCGCGGTACGCAAACCACGCCATCGTCGTCGGCGACGATCACATCACCGGGCGTGACCCACATGCCTGCACAGACCACCGGAATGTTCACGGAGCCAAGCGTGGCCTTGATCGTGCCCTTGGAGGAAATTGCCTTGCTCCAGACAGGGAAGTTCATTTCCTTGAGCACCCGCACATCCCGCACACCGGCATCGATGATGAGTGCGCGTGCGCCGCGTGCCTGGAAGCTGGTGGCGAGCAGGTCGCCAAAGTAACCGTCGGTGCAGTCGGCAGTGACGGCCGCCACGACGACATCACCCGGTTGAATCTGTTCTGCGGCAACGTGCATCATCCAGTTGTCGCCGGGTTGCAGCAGCACGGTGACGGCCGTGCCGCTGACCTGTGCGCCTGGGTAGATCGGGCGCATATAGGGCTTGAGCAGGCCCACGCGGCCCATGGCCTCGTGCACGGTGGCTGAACCGTATTGCGCCAGTTGGTCGGCTACTTCCTTGTTGGTGCGCTGAATGTTGCGATAGACCACGCCGAGTTCGTACATGACTGTCTCCTGATTTGATGTTGTTGGGGTGTGCGGCAGCTTTACAGGCCGCGTGCCTTCAGTGCCGTGTCCAGACGCGTGAAGACGCGGCGGGCATTGCCTTCGTACACCAGGAAGCGTTCTTCGTCGTTCAGGTTTTCGGTCGCGCTGATGTAGCGTTTGGTGTCGTCGTAGTAGTGGCCGGTTTGTGGGTCGATGCCGCGTACTGCGCCAATCATTTCGCTGGCAAACAGGATGTTCTTGACCGGGATGACCTTGGTCAGCAGGTCAATGCCGGGCTGGTGGTACACGCAGGTGTCGAAGAAGATGTTGTTCAGCAGGTGTTCTTCGAGCAGCGGCTTCTTCAGCTCTTGCGCCAGACCCCGGAATCGCCCCCAGTGATAAGGCACCGCGCCGCCACCATGCGGGATCAGGAACTTCAGCGTCGGAAAGTCCTTGAACAAGTCGCTGGTCAGGCATTGCATGAAGGCGGTGGTATCGGCATTCAGGTAATGCGAGCCGGTGGTGTGGAAGCACGCATTGCAACTGGTGCTGACGTGAATCATGGCCGGGATGTCGTACTCCACCATCTTCTCGTAGAGCGGGTACCAGTGGTGATCAGACAGTGGCGGGCTGGTCCAGTGGCCGCCGGATGGATCGGGGTTCAGGTTGATGGCCACATTGCCGTATTCCTCGACGCACTTGACCAGCTCAGGGATGCAGGTTTTGGGGTCTACGCCGGGCGATTGCGGCAGCATGGCGGCGGGAATGAAGTGATCCGGGAACAACTGGCTGACGCGGTAGCACAGCTCATTGCAGATGGCCGCCCAGGTGGCAGAGGTGTTGAAGTCGCCAATGTGGTGGGCCATGAAGCTGGCGCGCGGGCTGAAGATGGTCAGGTCGGAGCCGCGCTCGCGCATCAGGCGCAACTGGTTGTTTTCGATGGTTTCACGAATGTCGTCATCGCTGATGTGCAGCTCGCTGGCCTTGGGGGCCTGTGACGGGTCTTTGAGGCCAGCAATCTGGCGGTCGCGCCATTGGCCCAGCGCGGCAGGCGCAGTGGTGTAGTGACCATGCACATCGATAATCATGACAAATCCTTTTTCCAGCAGAGCATTCGGTACAGGCACACCGGGCAGGCTGCGCCCGGTTTCATGTGCTGCGGGCCATGGTATCGACAGGCAATACCATCATCAATGCGATAGCAGAACTAGCAGATATGCACAATTTGCATATCCATATTAGCCAGGAACCTGTTCATGATTTCCGAACCTGCCCGCACGGGACAGCCGTACCCTGCTTTTTGTCCCCGAACGTGTTTACAGAACCACCGTGAGGGCTTGCGGGGATTGCCATGATTGCAACCAGAAGAAACACCGATTTCACCAATGAAGACAAATAACAATCATTCTTTATAATTGCACGCCATTCCAGCCCCTGTCCCCCTGTGTGATGCTGATGCGTTCAGCGCAGGCGCAGCAATCGGAGCATGGTTCTTTTTCCGTTGTCCACACCGCCAGTCAGCCATCCCCCTTCCGGCCGCGTCGTCTGCCGCAGTGAAGGAGAAAGCCAGCAGGTTTGTGTTTTCTTTTTCACAAGGTTGCCGTCATGTCTTTCCCTGCCTTGGGCCTGCCCCACCCTGTTGCGCCGTCCCTGCCACCGCGTTCACTGATTCGTGCCGTTCCGGCAGCCGTGCTGGGGCTGCTGGCCTCTGCCGCTGTGGCGCAGACTCCCACCGAACCCCAGAGTTTGCCTGCCGTGCAGGTGACGGCCGAAGCCGAAACCGAGGCTGGAGCCAGCGTCACGCTCACCCAGCAGGACATGGAGAAAACCGGCGGCAAGAACATTGCCGACATCATCCGCTACCAGCCGCTGGTGGAAGCCCCCGGCACGGTGCAGGGGGCTACGCGCGGTGCGAGTGCCTATGACCGCAGTGGCACGACCGGCTACAACATCCGGGGCATGGAAGGCAACCGCATCGGGCTGGACATCGACGGCATCGAGATGCCCAGTGCCACCAGCCGCGCCCCACTGACCAACCGCGCACAGGACGGCACGTTCGGCATGGGCCGCGACTTCATGGACCCGGAGCTGTATTCGACGGTGCAAATCCAGTCCGGCACGACCAATGCACGGCGTTCGGCAGGTGGCATCGGCGGGGCGGTGAGCTTCGGCACCAAGTCGCCGCAGGACTATGTTTCGGCCAGCAAGCCGTTCTATGCCGGGGCCAAGCTGGGCTATGACGGCGCGGACGACTCCTGGCACAAGGCCATCACAGCGGCGGGCCAGTCAGGGGCCTGGCAGGCACTGGTGAGCTATTCGCGCCGCGACGGCCACCAGGGCGAGAACCACAGCGCGCAGAACCTCTCCAGCTACCCGGAAGACCGCAGCTCGGATGCCCTGCTGCTCAAGGCCAACTACCTGCTGAACACCGCGCATGTGTTCAGCGTCACCGCCGATCTGTACCGGCGCAACGTGGATTCGGTGTTCGAAACCTGGAACAGCGCGGCCACCGAGATGGTGGGGCTGTCGCAGCAGGACAGCCAAACGCGACGCAACACCGTGCAGCTCGGCCACGTCTGGAGTCCGGCCAACGGCTGGCTCGACCAGCTCGACACGCGCGTGCACTACCAGAACAGCGACATGCACGATGTGACGGACTCACCCGTACAGGCCACCGGCGGCTATGTCACACGCCACTACGACTCGCAGGACAAGACCCGGCAGATTGGCTTCTCCAGCAGCGGCTCCAAGGTCATCGAGAACCACCATATCCGCTTTGGCGTGAATGCCTCGCGCAACCGCAATGAGCACCCGTTCACCTCGGACGATGCGTTTGCCGGCAAGCAGCCCTTCCCCGACACCACCACCGACCGGCTGGGCCTGTTCGTGGAAGACACCATCGGCTTTGCCGTCGGCGGCAAGCGGCTGGCCGTCGTGCCCGGCCTGCGGGTGGACCGCGTGGATGCGCAGATTCGCAACACCGGCCAGTTCGGCAACGACCGCATCACCGAGGAAGAACTGGTCGAGCTGTACGGCAACGCGCCCAGCACCACCATCGTCAGCCCCAGCCTGGCTGTGCTCTACGACCTCCAGCCCAAACTGACCGCCTATGCGCAGTGGAAGCGCGGCGGCCGCGCGCCCACCAACAGCGAAATCTTCGGCTACTGGAACGGCGGCGGTGGCAGCTACGCACTGCTGGGCAAGCGCGACCTGAAAAAGGAAACCAGCCACACCTTCGACCTGGGCCTGAAGGGCCGCGTGGCCAGCGGCGTACAGCTCAACAGCTCGGTGTTCTACTCGCAGTACAAGGACTTCATTTCCTACACCCGCTTCACCCGTGCCAACAACCCGGAGATGTTCACCTACATCCAGGACAATCTGAACATCCTCTACCAGGCCGACAACCGCGACAAGGCCCATGTGTACGGGCTGGAACTGGCGGTGCGGCTGGAGCACGGCACCTGGCTGCCTGCCGCGCAGGGCTTCTACAGCACCTGGGCACTGGGCTACAGCAAGGGCCAGGCCAAGTCCTACTACGCGGGTGACAAGGATGTCGATCTGGACACCGTGCAGCCGGGCAAGGCCATCGTTGGCCTGGGCTACGATGCCCCCGGCCAACGCTGGGGTGCGAGCCTGACGGGCACATTCGTGCAGGGCAAGCAGGCCGTGGCCACCAACCGCAACAGCTTCAGCAACAACCCCGGTGCGGAAATCACCGACTCCAGCGTCGAGCAGTTCCGCGTGCCCGGCTTCGCCCGTTTCGACCTGTCGGGCTACTGGCGCATCAACCGCCACACCCGCCTGAATGCCGGCATCTATAACCTGGGCGACAAACGCTACTGGAGCTACAGCAGTGCCCGCAGCCTGCAACCATCCTCGGCACAGGATCGCCGCCAGATCGAACTCTCCACCCAGTCGCCACGCACCTATGCCGTGTCGCTGTCAGTGGATTTCTAAGAACCTGTTCACGATTTTTTCATCAACCCACACGGTTTCATTCCATGACAACAAGCACCCTGCGCCTTCCCCTGCTGCTGGCCGCCACGGCCTCTGCCCTGCTCTGCGCCGCCTGCGCCAGCAACCCCACCACTGCCGCCGCCACGCCAGCCGCATCGGCACCCGCCGCAGCCACCACCGGCACGCCCCCACGTCCGGCCGGTGGGCACGGCCTGACGGCCACCATCGGCAGCTACGATGCCAACCGCGATGGCACCGTCACCCGCGCAGAAATGGATGCCGTGCGGCTGCAACGCTTTCAGCGCGGCGACACCAACGGCGATGGCTGGCTGAGCGAGGCCGAATATGTGGCCGAATACGAAACCCGCCTGAAGCAGCAATACTTCGACGATGGCAAGGAACCCGACGACTTCTACACCCAGGCCGTCAAGCAGGCCAGCGTGCGCTTCGCCATCGTGGACCGTGACCGCAACGGCCAGTACACACTGGAAGAAGACCGCGCCGTGGGCGAACGTGTCTTCGCCCAGCACGACACCAACGGTGACGGCGTGATCTCGCGCGACGACCCACCACGCGAACGCCCTGCCCGCAACGACGCTGACGACGGCAAGACCAACTAAGAACCTGTTTACGATTTCATGGCGATGCCGTACCAACAGCACCGTCATTCCGGGCTTGACCCGGAATCCAGTGACGACGTATCCAAATAACACCTTGGTTCTCAATGGGATACCTTGCCACTGGATTCCCGCATTCGCGGGAATGACAGGTACTTTTCTGGACTGGACAGCAGGTTCCTGCGATCGTAAACACGTTCTAAAAACCTGCTCATGATTCCCGGCAGGGCCGCAAGTCACCCGCTTCTGCCCTGCCCTTCTCCCTTCTGCTTTTTCTGCCGCAACCCGGCCCACTGCCATGTGCCCTGATTCCACCCCAGCCGACCCCGCCTCCCGCACCCTCCGCCACCAGCCCGATGCCCCTTGTGGCAGCAGCGTGACCCAGCGCGCCAGCGTCGTCATTGCCGCCACGCTGGCAGCCTGGGCGATTCCGGCGCAGAGTGCCTCGCTGGCGGTGGACATCACCCTGCCGGAGATTCAGACTGCCACCTACTACCGCCCCTACCTCGCCGCCTGGATCGAACAAGCCGAAGGCCAGCAGGTGGTCAGCACACTGGCCGTCTGGTACGACACCCGCCTGCGCGACAACCTGGGCAAAGGCTGGCTGCGCGACCTGCGCACCTGGTGGCGCAAGGCCGGGCAGACCCTGGAGTTGCCCGCCGACGGCATCAGCGGCGCGACCCGCGCACCCGGCACCCACACCCTGCACCTGGCCGCAGACCATGCCACGCTGCGCCAGCTCGCCCACGGCCAGTACCACATTGCCGTGGAAGTGGCGCGGGAGCACGGCGGGCGCGAACTGCTGCGCGTGCCCTTCACCTGGGCAGGCACGGCCAGCACCGCCGCCACCGCCAGTGCCGATGGCCAGAGCGAACTGGCCCAGATCACCGTGCGCATCCAGCCCTGACCTTTCGCGCCGTGAACGCGACCCGCGCCTTCTGGCTGCGCCAGTTGCACACCTGGCACTGGATATCTGCCGCACTCAGCCTCAGCGGCATCTTGCTGTTTGCCGCCACCGGTCTGACCCTGCAACACGCAGGCCTGTTCACCAGCCCGCCCACCACCAGCGAGCGGCAAGGCCAACTGCCGCCTGCACTGCAAGCCCAGCTCACCGACCTGCCCACCGATGGAGAAGCCCCGCTGACCGGCGAGCTGCCGCGCTGGGTGCGCCAGCAGCTTGCGCTGGACATTGCCCACCGACTGGCCGAATTCAGCCCCGACGAAATCTACCTGCGCCTGGCCACTCCGGGCGCGGATGCCTCGCTCAGCATCGACCGCCACAGCGGCGACATCCACTACCAGCAAACCCACCGGGGCGCGATTGCCTACCTCAACGACCTGCACAAGGGGCGCAACGCCGGCAGCGTCTGGTTCTGGTTCGTCGATGCGCTGGCCATTGCCTGCATCGTCTTCTCGCTCACCGGGCTGGCCCTGCTGTGGCTGCACGGCAAGGGCCGTCCTTCCACCTGGCCCATCACCGGCCTGGGGCTGCTGATGCCGGTGCTGATCGCACTGCTGCTGATTCACTGAAAACCCGCCCATGGCCCCCAACCGCGTATTCATCCCTCCGCTGGAAGAACTCGCCCGCCAGTGGCGCACACCACCGGTCGCGCCCTTGCCATTGCACCCGCACCACCTGCAAGGCAGTGCCCTGGGCACGGACTGGAGCCTGCACGCCTTCGTCCCCGCCCACCTGGGCAGCGAATGGCTGCGCGCCTGCATCCGGCAGGAAACCGAGCGTGCCGTCGCCCGCTTCAGCCTCTGGTCGGAACACAGCGAAATCACCCGCTTCAACACCGCCCGCGCGGGCGAAGCCGTGCCTTTCTCGCCGGACGGCTTCGCCGTGCTGCAACACAGCCTGTCGCTGGCCGCCACCACCGATGGCGCGGTCGATTGCACGCTGGGCGCACTCACCGCACTATGGGGCTTCGGCCCGCGCGGCGCACCCGCTGCACCGCCCACGCCCGCAGACATCCGCACCGCCCTGCACCCCAGCGGCTGGCAACGGCTGCAAGGCCATACCGATGCCCAGCGGCATTGCATCACCCAACCCGGCAGCCTGCTGCTCGACCTCAACGGCATAGCCAAAGGCTGGTGCGTCGATCAAATCTCGTCGCGCCTGTGCCGCGAAGGGGTGACCTGTCACCTCATCGAACTCGGTGGCGAAGCCAAGGCCGTCGGCCTCAAGCCCGACCGCCAGCCCTGGTGGGTGGAACTGGAAGCCATTGCGGGCGATCCCGGCCCGCGTTCGCTCGTGGCCCTGTGCGACATGGCCATCGCCACCTCTGGCGACACCCGCCGCTACCTGGAACACGCGGGCACACGCTACGCCCACACCCTCGATGGCCACAACGGCCAGCCCGTGCAGGGCGTGGCCGCTGTCAGCGTGCTGCACCCCAGTGCCATGCTGGCCGATGCCTGGGCCACCGCTCTCACCGTACTGGCAGGCCGCAACCCGGCACAGGCCCTGCACACCGCCACCCAGCAGCAACTCGCCGCCCGGCTGCTGCTGCGCCCCGCCAATGGCGCACCCGACCAGCCCTTGCACGAACACCTCAGCCCGCGCCTGGCCGCCATGCTGGACGACACACCATGAACCCGTGGCAGCACCTGCACCCCGACCCGCTGCGCCAGTGGGCTGCACTGCTGCTGTTACTGGCATGGCTGGTGCTGCTGGCCGCCACCCTGTGGCGGCAACGCCGCCATGCCCGCCGTCACCTTCAAGCCACCGATGCCCCCGCCAATGCACACCCTGCGCTGCTGATCGCCTTCGCCAGCCAAAGCGGTTTTGCGGCACAACTCGCCCAGCAACACGCCGGGCAACTGAGCGCACAGGGCTGGCAGCCCCAGTGCCTGCCCCTCGGGCAGGTACAGGCCGGCACCCTGCAAGGCGTGCGCCATGCCCTGTTCCTCATCAGCACCACCGGCGAAGGCGACGCACCCGACAACGCCGCCGCCTTCATCCGCCGCTGCATGGCCGCACCCGATGCCGCCATCGGCCTGCCGCACCTGCACTATCGCCTGCTGGCCCTGGGCGACAGCCGCTATGCCCGCTACTGCGGCTTTGGCCGCGCCGTCGATGACTGGCTGCAACGCAGCGGCGCACACCCCGATGCCCCGCGCATGGAACTGGACAACGCCCACCCCGACGCACTCGCCCAGTGGCAAGCCTGCATCGACCAGCTCATGGCCCCCGGCCATACCGCATCCACCGCCACGGCCACCCCGGTGCAGGCAGCCACGCCCCAGCCCTGGCGACTGGCCCAGCGGCAGATTCTCAACCCCGGCAGCCCCGGTGCACCCCTGGCCCGCCTCGTGCTGGAGCCACTGCATTCCCTGCCCCACTGGCAGGCCGGAGATGTGGCCACGCTGGAAATTCCATCGGCCGATCGGGCCGCTCACAGCCTCTGGCGCGACTACACGATTGCCTCCCTGCCCGCCAGCGGCCATCTGGAACTGCTGGTGCGCCAGCAACTGCGCAGCGACGGCAGCCCCGGCATCGGCTCACACTGGCTGCTGCACCAGCTCCAGCCCGGCCAAACCCTGCACCTGAACCTGCGCCACAACCCACTGTTCCACCCGCCTGCCATCGATAAGCCACTCATCCTCATCGGCAGCGGCACCGGTCTGGCCGGACTGCTGGCGCAGATACGCCACCGCGCCGCATGCCACGCACAAGGGCAGACCATCGGCCCGCTGTGGCTGCTCTACGGCGAACGCAGCCCCCGCCACGATGCCCACTTCGATGCCTGCCTGCACCACTGGCGGCAACAGGGCGTGCTGCACCGGCTGGAACGCGCCTACTCCTGCGATCCCGATGCCCTGCCACACAGCGCGCGTCATGTGCAAGAACTGCTCCCACCCCTGGCCCAGCCATTGCAGGAACTGTTGCTGCACCAGCAGGCCACCCTGTACCTCTGCGGCTCACGCCAGCCCATGGCCCAAGGCGTACACACCACACTGGAGAACCTGCTCGGCCCCGGCACACTGCAAACCCTCACCGACACCGGTCGTTACCTGCGCGACGTGTATTGAGCATTGCGTATTGGATCGTTTCTACGCTCCTGCGTGGGAACAATCAGAAACTCTCAGCCGCCTTCTGCCTTGCACACAACACCCGCCAGCCCATCCAGGCAGGACATGAGCTGCTCACGCTCCCCGCTGGAGAGTCGATGGAACTTCAGCAGCAAATCTGCCAGATCGTCTGTTTCGGCATAGAAATAGGCGGTGGGCACATTCAATACGGCAGCAATCCGGCGCACCGTGCCGAAATCGGGCGAATGCTTGCCACGCTCGTACTGATTCATCCGCGCACTGGCCGACATTTCATCGATACCCGCCAACACCCCCAGCTTTTCCTGCGACAAACCAGCCCCTTTACGGGCTTCCTTGAGCCGCTTCGCCAGCAAGTCCATATCCAGCCTTCCATGCAAAGGCCAAGATACTCTTAGATTTGAATTTACGATATGCTAAGGATTACTTAGCTTTTATCCGATTGAATTCACTCTATGAGAAGCACCATGCGAAGACTCGTTTTATCAATAGCAACGCTATCTGTCTGCATCAGTGGCTGCACGACCATGTCGGCACTGGAGAGTGCAGGAGAGGAATTCTCCCAAGGCAATGTCCTCTCTGGGGTATGGACTGGCACGATGGGGGTGTTTCTTGGGGCCGTCACGGATATAGTTACCCTGGGCGGAACCATGGAGGTTGATGAATCGGCACAAATGTGGTCGGACGTACTGACTGTGGCCAGCCAGCAAGGACAGCCCGGCTCTATCAACACATACCAGATGCAAAACATGCAGCGTCTGCTGACGAAGCCAGACCCTGTCTCACCCCATTCCAGTGCCACCAGCCATGGCAACAGTAGCAAGAGCAACATTGCTGCGTCCGACACCGAAATTGCGTTGAATAGCCAACTGCTGCATGGGGCAAGTTGCAAAGGTGATCTGGCATTTTTAGCACCACATTTGCCTGCCTACACGGCTGCGGAAGTACACCTTATCCGCTCACTCATACTGTCTTCCTCGGTCGCTGAATCCATCTCAACGGTCAAACAGCATACCTCCAACAAACAGCAGGCCTTTGAAGCGTTGCTTGGCCAGGCGCAATCCCACAATCAAGCCGCCGCAGAAGCCGCTACCACAGCCAATCAAACCGATGGCTACGGCAATTCGGTCAGCATCGATAAAGTGAACAGCAATACATTGAATCTGGATTTTTCATGTGAGGGCATACACCACGGGGCAGTGTGCGTCTACATCATCAATCGCTGGGGTAGCCTGAACAGCAGAACCATTGCAAGTTTGCTGGACAAATGCTGGGATTCATGAAAGATACCCACCCGCTCACTCAAAAGTTTCAATACTGACATTTTTCAGAGACAAGGAGCTGCAATGAATATCCACACACAAAGAAGCCAGCAACGAAAAATACGCATGGCCCAAAGATTGACCATCGTTTCATTGTCCATACCGCTATCACTCTCGATAGCCGGATGCGGAGGTGAAGAGCTGCTGGATATTCTGGATGCTGCCACGGGCGATGGTGGAAAACGGGTCAGACTGAATGGCCCCATCATGGGTGAAAACAGATTAATCTGCATCAATAATCCACCCAAAATCCCACCCGCTGCCTTACAGCAGGAAATAGACAAATACCTTTTCAAGGCAATATGAAGTTCCCCCACATTACCGGAGGGTATAGAACACTGGATCGGCCATTTCTGGCGTTGGTTTGGAAACAGATTTCTTGCTGCCTTTCCTCCTTTTTTCAAACTCTACAGGCGACAGGTAACCGATGCCTGAATGCAGCCGGTGCGGGTTGTACCAGCCCTCGATCCAGCTAAAGATGTCGCGCTTGGCTCCTGCCTTTGTTGGCCAACTTCTCCTGTCAATCAACTCACATTCCAGACTCGCAAAAAAGCTCTCAGCCATGGCGTTGTCGTAGGCATCACCCACCGTCCCCATGGAGGGCGTTACCTTCATTTCTTTGCAACGCTGGCCAAACGCCAAGCTGGTGTATTGGCTGCCCT
>NZ_FQUZ01000007.1 GCF_900129055.1 Lampropedia hyalina DSM 16112 | reverse complement strand
GGCTACAAGGGCTTCCCCACCGTAGCAAGCAATAAAACTCCCCCCTGAATCATTGCCATGCAATGGTTCAGGCCTGTTGGCGTGCCTGTCTCTCATTTCCACCAATACTCTGTTTGGAGCCTGGGTCGATGATGTCTCGGTAAAGGGCTGTGGACGGCGTGACTACAAACGGTCATTGATGCAGCCTTCGTTTGCTGGCTGCAAACCCTGATGAAAGACGCGCGCAAGGGGCTCCATTCGTTAGTCGGGGCTGGGGGCATGGTCTGCCTCTTTCCCCATTGAATTAACCGAGCATTCCCCTGCGCAGGTCCTGACCTTTACTTGCTTCTCATCAACGATGGCCTCTCTCACGGTGGTCGGCTTTTCTCCCTCTGTCTGACTACCCATGCTCTGCTCTAGGTGGGCAGCTTGAAGTGCTCTCCTTTGCTCAGCACCGCCCAGCACAGGCGTGCGTTCTTGGCCGCTATCGCAATCACTGCCTTCCAGTATCCTCTGCGCTCTGCCACGCTTCTGGCCCAGCGACTGATGCTGTCTTGCTTGTCATAGCCTCCAGCCTCTGTTTTGCGCATGGCCGCAGCCAGCACGGCCCTGGCTCCCAGGGTGAGCAGACTGCGCAAGTAGCGGTCTCCCGTCTTGGTGATGCGCCCCAGCCTGCTTTTGCCTCCCGAGCTGTACTGGCCCGGCACCAGGCCCAGCCATGCACTCAACTGTCTGCCATTGGCAAAGTCGTGACCGTTGCCTATGGTGCTGATGAGTGCGCTGGCAGTCGTCTCTCCAATCCCACCGAGTTGCATGAGCTGCTGGGCCTGGCTGTGTTGGCGGGCCATGCTGGCAATGTGGCGGTCGTATTGGGCAATTCGCGTATCCAGATGCTGGACTTCATCGAGCAAGTCGGTGATGACGGTACGCGCCCAGCCCGGCAGGGCTTCGAGGTGTTGATGGCCTTGCTGGCGTACCGTGGCCGCCTTCAGTGGCATGACAATGCCCAGCTCACTGTACAGACCCCGGATGCGGTTGATGGTGGCGGTGCGTTGTTCAATGTAGCCTTGCCGTGCGCGATGCACCATGAGCTGGCCTTGCTGTTCTTCGTTCTTGATGGGCACAAAGCGCATGTGCGGGCGGCTGACGGCTTCGCAGATGGCAGCCGCATCGGCAGCGTCGTTCTTGCCGCGTTTGCCTGAGAGTCGGTATGGAGCGACGAACTTGGGGGCGATGATGCGCACAGTGTGGCCCAACTTCTGTAATTGCCGTGCCCAGTGGTGGGCACCGGAACATGCTTCCATGCCAATCAGGCAAGGCGGCAGGCTGGCGAGAAGGTCGAGCAGTTTGGCGCGACTGACGCTGGGGCGTACCAGTTCGGGTTTGCCTGCGGCATGGATGCCATGCACGGCAAAGATGTTCTTGGCCAGGTCGATTCCTACGGTGATAATTGCCATTTTCTTTCCCCTTCCTGCTGCAAAGTGAATCGGGTGAGTGCGTGTACTCCCCCGGCTGGACACTATGATGGTGCTTTTGCGATTCTGTTGCTGGTATCGCTTGGGACGGGGAAGTCCCTTTCATTCGTTAGACCTTGCTAGAGAGTTCCGATGGATCAGAAAGCGCAAGAAGAGCGGCTTGACTCGTACTACAGCCTCAACAGGCTGCATCTTCAATTTTCCTTTTGGACAAGCCTAGCTGCGTTGATCGTAGGGCTAGTCATACTCGTCATTGGCATCTGCCTTCTCTTCAACGGATTCAATGGCATCAGCGGCCAACTCGTGACAATAGGTGGCGTACTGACTCAGTTTATTGGCGCAGGCTTCTTCTACCTCTACTCAAAGAATCTAAAGCAGCTCAACATCTTCTATGACAAGCTGATTCGGCATCAGGACACCACTTACGCCATGGGGCTTGCGGTCCACCAGCTACCGGAGGATCGACGCCCGGATGTGCTAGAAACGGTAATCTCCATGTTGCTCACGCGTAACGAGCCAAAATCGGAGCCGATGTCGCCGGAGCTTGCTAAGATCTACGCAGATGCTATGCAAGCAAGGCGCGAAGGCAAGGTCTAACAATTCGTTGGGCAAGATACACCTTCGGCTACCCCACCATATACGCCCATGTTCTTGCCACAACACCTCCAAACTGCACAGCAACTCAAGGAAAAAGTCCCCGGAAAACCAGTGGTTTTTTCCAGCCAGAGGGGAATTTTCCATGCTGTGATAGAGTGAATGCGACACTTGCATCCGGTTTCGCCCCGCCTGCACTTGCCAGCATCAGCGGCTCTGGTTGCCTGTGGGCCCCTTGTACAACCCAACCTGGAGGAAGCAATATGCTCTACACCATTGCCGTAGTACTCTTGATCCTGTGGCTGCTTGGCCTGGTCACGTCCACCACCATTGGCGGCTTCATCCACGTTCTGCTGGTGATCGCGGTGATCGTGATTCTGTTGCGCATCATCAATGGCCGCCCCCCGTTGTAGTCGTTGAATCCCTCCCATGAAAAAACCGGAGCTTGCTGTGGGCAGGCTCCGGTTTTTTTGCATCAGGCGGCGGTGCATTCCTGCCGCCTGTCTCCTCCCTCTTGGCCTCAATAGTGGTAGGCGGTTTCGCCGTGCGAGGTGATGTCCAGGCCTTCACGTTCCGCATCGGGTGCCACGCGCAGGCCCACGGTGACCTTGGCAATCGTGAAGGCTATGCTGGCGACCACGGCAGAGAGCACGATGGTGATGAGGATGCCCTTGAGCTGTACCCAAACCTGAGCAGCCATGTGGTAGTCGTCCACGCCCACGCCGCCCAGCGATGGGGCCACGAACACCCCGGTCAGTACCGCACCGACGATACCGGCCACGCCGTGGATGCCGAATACGTCGAACGCATCATCGGCCTGCAACAGTCTTTTCAGGCCACTCACGCCCCAGACACACAGGGCACCCGAGATGGCACCGATGATGATGGCTCCCACCGGGCCGACGAAACCAGCGGCGGGGGTAACGCCCACCAGTCCGGCCACTGCACCAGAAGCTGCACCCAGCAGGGATGCCTTGCCCTTGAGCAGGCTTTCCACGCCAATCCAGGCCAGCACGGCTGCACCGGTTGCGACGATGGTGTTGATGAATGCCAGCCCGGCCACGCCATTGGCGGCACCTGCGGAGCCGGCGTTGAAGCCGAACCAGCCCACCCACAGCAGGGAGGCTCCCACCATGGTCAGGGTCAGGCTGTGCGGTGCGAACGATTCCTTGCCCAGGCCGGTACGCTTGCCCAGCATGTATGCCCCCACCAGACCGGCAATACCGGCGTTGATGTGGATGACCGTGCCACCCGCAAAATCCAGCGCGCCGTCTTCGGCCAGCAAACCGCCACCCCAGATCATGTGTGCCACCGGCAGGTAGCTGAAGGTGAACCAGATGACGGCAAAGATCAGCACGGCCGAGAACTTGATGCGCTCTGCCAGCGAACCGACCACCAGTGCGACGGTGATTGCAGCGAACGCGGCCTGGAAGGACACGAATACATATTCGGGGATGGTCGAGAGTGCCGACGAAATGGTGTCGGGTGTGATGCCCTTGAGGAACAGGTAGTCGAAGTTGCCGTAAATCTTGCCTTCACCGCCAAACGCGAGGCTGAAGCCATACACGGCCCACAACAGCGTGATGAGCGAGAACACGACAAAAACCTGCATCAGCACCGATACCATGTTCTTGGAACGGGCCAGGCCGCCGTAGAACAAGGCCAGGCCCGGAATGCTCATCAGGATGACCAGCACGGTGGAGGTGAGCATCCAGGCGGTGTCGCCGGTGTCGATGGCGACAGCGGCTTCCTGCACCAATGCGACGGATTGCGCCACCAGGGCAGCCTCCTGCGCACTGGCCATGGAGCTGTGCGCCAGCAGTGCCAGCAAGGCGGTGCTGGCGAGAGTGGGAGATTTTTTCATGATCGTCCTTTCGGAGAGAGAAAATTCAGGGGAAAAACGGATATGCGGCAGTCAGCGTCGCACAGGCAGGCTTACAGGGCTTCCTGACCGGTTTCGCCGGTGCGGATGCGCACGACGTGCTCCAGAGGGCTGACAAAAATCTTGCCGTCACCGATCTTGCCGGTGCGGGCGGCCACCTCGATGGCCTCGATGACCTGGTCCACCACTTCATCGGCCACGGCGGCCTCCAGCTTGAGCTTGGGCAGAAAGTCCACCACATATTCGGCACCCCGGTAGAGTTCCGTGTGGCCTTTCTGGCGACCAAAGCCCTTGACCTCCGATACCGTAATCCCTTGGATGCCAATGGCCGAAAGGGCTTCGCGCACCTCGTCGAGCTTGAAGGGTTTGATAATCGCAGATACCATTTTCATGCGCAGTTCTCCTGTCGTTGCGTCCAGTGCCATGCACCCTGTGTGGGGGTGCAGCGTGTCAAAATCGGTTATCACATGGCAACAGGGCTTGCCGCCATGGCGGTGCTCCTGAATGCACAGACCATGCCAACTGCACACAGGCCCGGTCACTGGCAGCATCGGTGCATCCAAAATGCCAGCGTGCGCCATTCACGGCCCCAATGCACACAAATGGTGCATTGGGGCGCACCCATTTTCAGAACCATGGTGTATTGCACCAAAGAAGGGAGTTTTCAGCTCATGAGCCTGGCGCAATTGCACAGTCGTGCCCTGCTGGGGCTGGATGCCCCGCTGGTCACGGTGGAGGTTCACCTGGTCAATGGCCTGCCCAGCTTTACGCTGGTCGGGCTGGCGGATGTGGAGGTGCGCGAGGCACGCGAGCGGGTGCGCTCGGCCATCGTCAATAGCGGCCTGGAGTTTCCGACCAACCAGCGCATCACCGTCAATCTGGCCCCAGCCGATCTGCCCAAGGACTCTGGCCGCTTTGACCTGCCCATCGCGCTTGGCATTCTGGCCGCCGCCGGGCAACTGGACTTGCAGCGGATGCAGGGGTTTGAGTTTGCCGGGGAACTGTCGCTTTCCGGTGCCTTGCGACCGGTACGCGGGGCATTGCCTACCGCACTGGCCCTGCGCCATCAGGCCCGCCAGACCGGGCAGGCCGTGCAACTGGTCTTGCCCCCGGACAGTGCCGAAGAAGCCGCACTGGTGCCCGGCTGCACGGTGTACCGGGCGCGGCATCTGCTGGACGTGGTGCAGCAGTTCCGCCATCAGGGCAGTGATGCCTGCGCGGCGGAGCTGGCAGAAGCATCGGGCTGGCAACGGCTGGAGCCAGCAGGTGCGGCATCGGCCCTCACTTCGCCCTACCCCGACATGGCGGATGTCAAGGGGCAGGCCGGGGTGCGCCGCGCATTGGAAGTGGCCGCTGCCGGGCAACACCATGTGCTGATGGTGGGCACTCCCGGTGCTGGCAAATCGATGCTGGCCCAGCGTTTTCCCGGTCTGCTGCCGGCTCTGGACGTGGACGAAGCCCTGGAGAGTGCCGCCATGGCCAGTCTGGCCGGACGCTTCACCCCCGCGCAGTGGCGCGTGCGGTCTTTTCGCAGCCCCCACCATACCGCCAGTGCGGTGGCCCTGGTGGGCGGCGGCTCACCGCCCCGCCCCGGCGAAATCTCACAGGCACACCACGGCGTGCTGTTTCTGGATGAACTGCCGGAATTTCCCCGCACGGCACTGGAAGCCCTGCGCGAGCCGCTGGAGACTGGCGAAATCCATGTGGCCCGCGCAGCCCGCACCGCCCAGTTTCCGGCACGGTTCCAGCTCATTGCCGCCATGAATCCCTGCCCGTGCGGGTTCTTTGGGTCTGCCGATCGCCAGTGCCGCTGCACGCCCGACCAGATCGCCCGTTACCAGGGCAAGCTCAGTGGCCCACTGCTCGACCGCATCGACCTGTGCATCGAAGTGCCAACGCTGCCGCCCCACGAGTTGCTGGCCTTTCCCGGCCACAGTGGCAACGCCCATGCACCCCGCAGCGAAAGCAGTGCCGAGATGGCTGCACGCGTGGCACAGGCGCGGCAATGGGCACTGGCCCGTCAGGGCAAGACCAACCACCTGCTGCATGGTCAGGAACTGGAGACCCATGCCGCACTGGATGCCGATGGCGCGGCATTCCTGCACCATGCCGCCCGCAAGCTGCAATGGTCGGCACGCTCCATGCACCGCGTGCTGCGGGTGGCCCGTACCATTGCCGATCTGGCACAGTCCACGTCCATCACCCGCGCCCACCTGGCAGAAGCCGCCCAGTACCGCCGCGCCTTGCCGGGCAAGGCACAGCCGTAAAGGAAACGAGCGTTTCCTAAACAACCCCGGTGTTTCGTTTCTTTTCCTGATCTCCACGGTTTCATGCCTACCACCTCTGCCCTGTCATCCCTTACCCCCGCCAGCAGCCAGATACTGGAGCCTGCCACGCTGCCGCTGTTCGGCAGTCGCCTGATCGAGGCCAGTGCGGGCACGGGCAAGACCTGGACGATTGCCGCGCTCTATGTGCGGCTGGTGCTGGGGCATGGTGGCGAACATGCCCCGCCCTGCCCGCTGACCCCGTCGGACATTCTGGTGATGACCTTCACCCGTGCCGCCACACTGGAGCTGTCTGACCGCATCCGCGAGCGACTGACGCAGGCGGCGCGGTATTTCCGGGGGGACGGCGCGGACGATGCCTTTCTCGACAGCCTGCTGAACGACTACCCCGAGGGCACGGCGCGGGAGCAGGCCGCCTGGCGACTGGAAACCGCCGCCCAGGTGATGGACGAGGCCGCCATCTACACGATTGATGCCTGGTGCCAGCGCGTGCTGGGGGAGTTTGCCGCGCTCACGGCCTCGCTGGGGGAGCAGACACTGGCCCCTTCCACCGCCGAACTGCTGGCCACTGCGGCCCTGGACTACTGGCGACAGCATGTGTACCCGCTGCAAGGGACGGCATTGGAGACGGTGCTGCAACGCTGGCCCACCGCGCTGGAATGGCAGCGGCACAGCAGCGCAGCCGTGGCCCTGGCCGATAGCGTGCCGCCCCATCCGGTGGCAGCCTTGCCCGAGTGGCATATCGACCAGAGCCTGCCCGAGTGGCTGGATGCCCTGTTGCCCGCCATGCAGCAGCAACTGCGCACCCTGGCCGACGGCTGGCGCGAACGCGCCGCACGCCTGAAGGACTGGCTGGATGCGCAAACCGACAAGGATGGCACACACCAGCCGCACTGGGACGGGCGCAAGCTCAAGCCATCCTCCTACACGCCCTGGCTCGATGCCATTGGGGCATGGGCGGATGACCCGCAGGCTCCGCTGTCGCTCACTGCGGCGGCCATCCACCGGCTCAGCGAGGCGGGTTTGCAGGAGGCCCGCAAGGCCAAGGCCCCACCGCTGTCACTGCCGCCGGAAGTAGCGCAACTGCAAACCCTGTGGCAACAGCAGGAGCAACTGCCCGATGTGCCGCAACTGTTGCAGCAGCACGCGGCCTGGCACACCCGCGCCCGTTTTCAGCACCTGAAGCAACAGCAGGGGGTGTTCGATTTTGCCGATGCCCTGCGCCGCGTGGAACAGGCCCTCACCGGCGTACACGGGGCCACACTGCGCCAGCGGCTGGCACTGCGCTACCCGGTGGCACTGGTGGACGAGTTTCAGGACACCTCCGCCCAGCAATACCGGGTGTTTCGCCACATCTACCAGCCCGAGGCGAACCGCGCCGACATCGCGCTGCTCATCATTGGCGACCCCAAGCAGTCCATCTACCGCTTTCGTGGCGCGGACATCCACAGCTACCTGCAAGTGCGCCGCCAGACCCAGGATCGCCATTACGCGCTGGGGGTGAACCACCGCTCCACGCAGCATCTGGTCGCCGCCGTCAATCATGTCTTTGCCGGTGCCGAATCGCGCGACGGCCCCGGCGCATTCCGCTACCGACCGCGCGAGGGGGACAACCCGCTGCCCTTCCAGCCCGTCGCCGCCAGGGGCCGTGCCGAATACTGGGGCAATGCCGACGGCGAACTGCCCGCACTGCACATTGAAGCCGCCTGGGAGGCCATGCGCCAGCCGGATGCCGGGGAACTGTTCGCCCAGCAATGCGCCCAGCAGGTGGTGCAGTGGCTCAACGACCCGGCCACCGGCTTCTACGCCCACGGCAATGGCCACTTCACCCGCCTGCGCCCTGCCGACATGGCCGTGCTGGTGCGCAACCGCAACGAAGCCGCGCTGGTGCAGCAGGCACTGCGCCAGCGTGGGCTGGCATCAGTCTATCTGTCCGACCGCGAATCGGTGTTCGGCAGCGGCGTGGCCCACGATATGGTGGCCTGGATGCAGGCCGTGGCGCAACCGCTGGACATCCGGCTGGCGCGTGCCGCGCTGGCCAGCCCCATGCTGGCCCTGCCGCTGGCCGAGCTGGAACGCCTGGCCGACGACGAAGCGGCACTGGAGGAGCACCTGCTGCTGCTTCAGGACTTGCACGGCATCTGGGCACGGCACGGCATTCTGCCCATGCTGCGCCAGAGCCTGCACCGCCTGAACCTGCCCGCCCGCTGGCTAGCCGACGATGCGCAGGGCGAGCGCAAGCTCACCAACTTCCTGCATCTGGCCGAGCTGTTGCAGCAGGCCGCGCGCACCATCGAGGGCGAGCAGGCCCTCACGCGCTGGCTGGTGCAGCAGATTCAGGCCGCCCTGCAAGGGCAGACCGGCGATGCCGACGAGCAGATCGTGCGACTGGAAAGCGATGCCGACCTCATCAAGATCGTCACCATCCACAAAAGCAAGGGGCTGGAATACCCGGTGGTGCTGTTGCCCTTTGCCTGCCACCACAGCCGCGTGGCGCGTGGCAGCCACCCCGGCGAAAAAAGCGAGGACGACCATGCGGGCGACAGCATGTCCGCCCCCGACACCGACGAGGAACGCCTGCGCGAAGACCTGCGGCTGTTCTACGTCGCGCTGACACGCGCACGCCATGCCCTCTGGCTGGGCTTTGCCTCCCTGCAAAAAGGCAGGAGCAAGGACTGCCAGACCCACCACAGTGCCTGGGGCTATCTGCTGGCCGGGCAGCCCGAACAGTCGCTGGATGCCCCCGCATGGCAAACGCTGCTGCACGGCTGGGCGAATGGCTGTGCGGGCATCCGCGTGGCCACCCTCGCGTCATCGTTCGAGACACACCACTACGTCCCACGCGAACAGCCCCGGCCACTGGCCGCCGAACGCCATTACGGTGGTGCGCCGGATCGCGCCTGGGCCATCAGCAGCTTCTCGGCCCTCACGCGGCCCGGCGCATCGGCCGACCGGCTGGCCACGCCCATGCCGTGGCAAACCCTGCCCCAGCGGGCCGACGACGAACCGCGCGATCCCACCTTGCCTGCACCCGCAACCGCCCCGCAGCCAACCGATGCCGCCGTCTGGCACCGCCTGCCCGGTGGCCCACGCATGGGTAACTTCATCCACGACCAACTGGAATGGCTGGGCTACGACGGCTTCCCGCTGCAACTGGCAGACCACGAGCGCGAACGCATCACCCAGAATGCCAGCCATGCAGGCTGGGAACACCATGCCCCCGCGCTCATCACCTGGCTGGACACGCTGCTGCAAACGCCACTGTGGGCAGTGGTGGCATGTGAGGATGGCGGCACTGCCCCGGCGGCCATCACGCTGGGCACACTGCCCGCCAGCCTCGCCGAGCTGGAATTCTGGATGCCCGCGCGCCAGCTTGATGCCAACCGGCTGGACGCACTGTGCCAGCAATGGGTCTGGCCGGATGAGCCGCGCCCACCCCTGCCACAACGCCAGACCCACGGCATGTTGATGGGCTTTGCCGACCTGGTCTTTGAACACGCCGGACGCTACTGGGTGCTGGACTACAAGACCAACGTGCTGGGCGCAGATGCCAGTGCCTACCACCCCGATGCCCTGCGCCACACCGTGCTGCGCCACCGCTACGACCTGCAAGCCATGCTCTACCTGCTGGCCCTGCACCGGCTGCTGCGGGCGCGGCTGGGCACAGCCTACAGCCCCGAACAGCACCTGGGCGGCGCACTCTACTGGTTCGTGCGCGGGCTGGACGCGCCCGGCCACGGCCTGCTCCAGTTGCCCGGCCAGACCCAGTGGCTGGAACACGCCGATGCCTGGCTCAATACTGCGAATGTCAGGCACGATACCGATGCCGCCACCTCTGCGACCACCGTGCTCCCCACCTTCCAGCCATGAGTGCCATCCCCACCACTGTCCCCCACATCACACCCGAGCTGCTCTGGCAATGGGCGGATGAAGGCTGGCTGCGGCGGCTGGATGCCGCACTGGCGCACTGGGTGCTGGAGCACGATGCCGCCGCCAGCCCTGGGCTGCTGGCAGCCGTGGCCATCCTCTCGCACCTCGAAGGCAAAGGCCACACCTGCCTGCCGCTGGTCGATGCCCACCGCCCGTCGCTACGCCTGCAACTGCCGCAATTGCTGCGCTGGCCTGCCGAAGCCGCGCCCGCGCTGCACCAGTTGCAACAATGGCTGCCCACCAGTGTGCGCGACTGGCACCACGCCCTGCTCTCCAGCCGCATGGTCTGGCAGGCCAACACGGCACTGGACTTTGGCCAGCCTCTGGTGCTCACGCAAACCCCGGCCATCGCCCCGCAGACCACCCCCACGCTGCGCCTGTACCTGCGCCGCTACTGGCAGTATGAACAGGACATTGCCCACAGCATTGCCGCCCGCATCCAGTCGCCCCTGCACCCCGATACCGCCACCGCCCGCCACTGGCTGGACGTCCTCTTTCCCGATGCCCTGCCCGATGCCACCTTCGACTGGCAAAAAGCCGCCTGCGCCCTGGCACTGCGCCAGCGGCTGGCCATCATCACCGGCGGCCCCGGCACCGGCAAAACCTACACCGCTGCACGGCTGCTGGCCGCTGCCCTGGCACTGGAGCCACAGCCCGAACAAATCCGCATCGGGCTGGCCGCCCCCACCGGCAAGGCGGCCGCCCGCCTGAAAGAATCCATCCAGCAGGCCCTGGCACAACTGCCCGATGCCGTGAGCCAGCACGCGCCGCTGCAAGCCGCCCTGCACCACCTGCCACCCGCCCGCACCCTGCACGCCCTGCTGGGGGCACGGCCCGACACCCGCCAGATGCGCCACAACGCCAGCCATCCGCTGCCACTGGACTGGCTGCTGGTGGACGAAGCTTCCATGATTCACCTGGAAATGATGCACAGCCTGCTGCAAGCCCTGCCTCCCACGGCACGGCTGATCCTGCTGGGAGACAAAGACCAGCTCGCCTCCGTGGAAGCCGGTGCGGTGCTGGGCGACTTCTGCGCCCAGGCGCAACAGGGCCACTACAGCCCCGACACCGCACGCCATCTGGAGCAGCTCACTGGCCAAGCCCTGCCGCAGGAATTCCGGCACCCACCGCACACCCCCGCCATGCCCGCACTGGCGCAGAACACCGTCATGCTGCGCGAAAGCCGCCGCTTTGGCGGCACCATCGGCCAGTTGGCACTCGCCATCAACCGCCACGACATGGCCGCCATGCAGCAGGTGCTGCAACAAGTGGCCGGGCAAAGTGCCACCAGCGTCCACTGGCAGGAAGGCGCGTCCTTGAACACCCTGGCACACATCGCCCTGCATGGTCGCCCCGGCCCGGCCAACGGCGAGCCACACGCACCCGAGAGCCACAGCGAAGCACGCCCTACCGCCTCCTACGCCGGACTGGTGCAGGCCTTGCGCACCACGCCCCATTGGCCTGCCGACACCAGCCAGCCGCAGTGGCTGACGCGCCACACCGAATGGGTCGTGCGCGTGCTCACGCAGTTGGAGCAATTCCGCATCCTCTGCGCCACCCGTGAAGGCGCGTGGGGCGTGGAAGGCATCAACCGGCTGGTCATCGGCCAGTTGCAGCGGCAGGGCATCCGCGCCCGGCAGGAAGGCTGGTTTGCCGGACGCATCGTGCAGGTCACGCAGAACGATGCCAACCTGGGCGTATTCAATGGCGACATCGGCATCTGCCTGCCCAGTGCCGCCGACCGCCACAAGCTGCGCGTGTACTTTCCCGCCGATGCGGCTTCTGGCGTGCCGCGCTCCATTGCCACCCCGCGCATGGCCCACGTCGAAACTGCGTTTGCCATGACCATCCACAAAAGCCAAGGCTCCGAATTCGCCCACGTCCTCATGGTGCTGCCGCCCCAAGCAGGCACGCTATTGAGCAAGGAACTCATCTACACCGGCCTGACCCGTGCCCGCAAGGCATTCACCTACCTGGCCGAACAGCCCGGCACCTGGCAACAGGCCGTGCAGCAACCCACCCTCCGCGCCAGCGGCCTGGCCGATACCCTGCAAGCCCTGGCATCCCACCACCATTCCTGAACCACCATCATGAGCAGCAACCATCTCGGCCCATCCCATTCACGGGATGTTAAAAACTTCCATTACACCAATCGCGTCATCCGGCACCCATTGATCGAAATTGGGGACCATACCTACGGAGTGCCTTCCGTTCGCTGGATCAACCAGGAGGCCCGCCTCAGAATTGGCAAATTCTGCTCCATCGGCCCGAATGTCACATTCATGATGGGCGGCAACCACCGCGCCGACTGGGTCACGACCTACCCGTTCCCCGCCCTGAAAAGCGACTGGCCACGGGCCTCTGGCAAGACCCCCGTCACCAAAGGCGACGTGAGCGTCGGCAACGATGTGTGGATTGGGCAGGGCGCAACCATCATGTCGGGTGTCACCATCGGCGATGGTGCCATCATTGGCTCCCAGTCCGTCGTCGCGAAAGATGTACCGCCGTATGGCATCGTGGTGGGCAATCCGGCCCGGCTCGTCAGAAAAAGATTCGATGACTCCACGATTGAAAAACTGCTGACCCTCTCCTGGTGGGACTGGGATCTGGAAACCATTCAGGCCAATGTGCATTTGCTGTGCAGCGAACACATCGACCAGTTCATCGAGGGCCATGCCATGGTGGGCAAACCCTGAAAATCGGGCAGCATCAAATCGTCGTCTGCTCCTCATCGTGCCATTGCGCCGTGCCCTGCGTGGCATCGTTGATGCGCTGCATGACGGCGGCCTGCTCTTGCAGCAGCACCGTCGCCTGCACCCGCACGGCCGCACCGTGGTCAATCTGCACCTGCCGGGCCTGAAACTGCTGGAGCAACTGGCGCATCAGTCCCTCCTGCGCATAGGCGACGCTGAACGCCAGCACGGCCGTGGCCTGCACCGGCATCTTCTCGGCCTGCAACAGGGCCTGCGCCACCGCATCCGTGTAGGCGCGCACCAGCCCCCCGGCTCCCAGCTTCACGCCACCAAAATAGCGCACCACCGTGGCCAGCACATTGTGCAGATGCTGGTGGCGCAGCACTTCCAGCATCGGCCGCCCGGCCGTGCCGCTGGGTTCGCCATCATCCACGGCCGCCGACTGACCGCCGGCCATCAGTGCCCAGCACACATGCCGCGCCTCGGGATGCTGTTGCCACAGACCCGCGACCACCTGCTGCGCGGCGGCGCGGTTTTCCACCGGCTCCACCCGCGCCAGAAAACGGCTTTTCTTGATGACAATTTCGGCGCACACGGCCGCTTTCAGGGTGTATTGCATGACACCGGCTCTTTCCTGTTCGGTTCCTGGATGCCCGCATCGGCAGCGCGAGAACGCTGCCAATCCATGACTTGAAAAAATCCGCCCACAACCCATATGGACATCGTGGGGCTTTCGTTGCTGTGGTATCGTGAGCGTCCGCTTTCTTTCCTATAACAAGATCAACCCCTGCGCCTCGCGCACCTGCCACACCGGCAGTCGGGTTCAACACGGAGAATATCGTGAGTAACAAAGGACAACTCCTGCAAGACCCTTTTCTGAATGCTCTGCGTCGTGAGCATATCCCCGTTTCCATCTATCTGGTCAATGGCATCAAGCTGCAAGGCCAGATCGAATCCTTCGACCAATATGTGGTGTTGCTGCGCAATACCGTGACACAGATGGTGTACAAGCACGCCATCTCTACCATTGTCCCCGCCCGGCCTGTCAATTTTTCCGTGAATGCGGAAAATGCTGGCACTGATCGCTCGGGTGACTGATTTTTCTCCATCCATCAGGTGTGGCAGGCACAATCCTCTGTGCCTGCCACACCTTTTCCTTTTGGGATATTCACCAGATTGACAAGCATTGAGACAGATACCGCATCGGGCCAGGCCCCGGTGCTGCTGGTAGGAGTGGACTTCGGTCTGCCCCATTTTGACGGAGAACTCGAAGAACTGGGGCTGCTGTCCCAAACCGCCGGACTGGAGCCCGTCGGCAAACTGGTGGCCAAGCGCAAGGTACCAGACCCTGCCCTGTTCGTCGGCAGTGGCAAGGTGCAGGAAATCGCCGACATGGCACAGGCACTGGGCGCACGCGAGGTCATCTTCGACCAGGCCCTCAGCCCCGCCCAGCAACGCAACCTTGAACGCACCCTGCAATTGCCGGTGTACGACCGCACCTTCCTGATCCTGGAAATCTTCGCCCAGCGCGCCCGCAGCCACGAAGGCAAATTGCAGGTGGAACTGGCACGGCTGCAATACCTCAGCACGCGGCTGGTGCGCCGCTGGTCGCACCTGGAGCGGCAGCGCGGCGGCATCGGCACGCGTGGCGGCCCCGGTGAACGCCAGATCGAGCTGGACCGGCGCATGATCGGCGATGCCATCAAGCGCGTGCGCGAACGCCTCACCAAGGTGAAGAAACAGCGCAACACCCAGCGTCGCCAGCGCGACCGCAACCAGGTCTTCAGCGTCTCGCTGGTGGGCTATACCAACGCCGGAAAATCCTCGCTGTTCAACGCGCTGGTCAAGGCCCGCGCCTATGCCGCCGACCAGCTCTTTGCCACGCTGGACACCACCACACGCCAGCTCTACCTTCAGGAAGCCCAGGCCCAGCTCTCGCTGTCGGACACCGTCGGCTTCATCCGCGATTTGCCCCACGGACTGGTCGAAGCCTTCCAGGCCACCTTGCAGGAAGCCGTCGATGCCGATCTGCTGCTGCACGTCGTCGATGCCGCCAATCCGAACTTCCCGGAGCAGATTCAGGAAGTGCAGCGCGTGCTGGAAGAAATCGGCGCGGCCGACATCGAACAGGTGCTGGTGTTCAACAAGCTGGACCTGCTGCCGCCAGAGCAACAACCCCTGCGCCTGCAAGACAGCATGGAGATCGACGGACAGCAGATGCCACGCCTGTTCCTCAGTGCCCACAGCGGCCAGGGACTGGACGGACTGCGGCAGTTTCTGGCGCAACACCTGCTGGCGCGTGAAGCCAACGCCACAAAAGCCCCTGAAAATGACCCTTCAATCGCGGAATGACGCTGGAATTGGGCAAAATCACGCCTGCTTGCATGAAAGATAGGTGCGCAAGTGCACCGCTTTCTGTCTTTTACCGTCAATCTGATTGATCCCGCTACTTTCAATACCTACAGAGACCGAGCGAATGATGGCCTATTCACGTGACCGGAAAGCGGCACGACTTCTGGAAAAAATGCGCGCCCTGTTCAACCTCAACGACCCCGGCTGGGGACGTGGCGGCAGTGACAAACCCGGCGCGGATTCGGATCGTGGCAACACCCCGGACGATGCCCCACAACCTCCCCCCATTCGCCCATCCCAGCCCGACAGCCGTCCGGACGAACCGCGTCGCCCCTCGCGCCAGGGCGATGGGCGCGGCACTCCGCCCGATCTGGACGAACTGTGGCAAGACCTCAACGGCAAACTCGGCCGCCTGCTCGGCCAGGGCGAACGCCCACGCCAGCCGCCCGGAGGAGGCAACCGTGGCGGCGGTGGTGGTGGCTTTCCCGGTGGCATCCGTCCCCCGGCACTCAGTGGTGGCCTGCTGGCCGCCGGAGTGGCCGTGGCCGTGCTGCTGTGGCTGGCCTCGGGCATCTTCATCGTACAGGAAGGTTATCAGGCCGTCGTCACGCGCTTTGGCCAGTTCGAGCGCACCGTCAATGCCGGGGTCAATTACCGCTGGCCCGCCCCGATTGGCCGCCATGAATCCGTGCAGGTCACGCAAATCCAGTCGGCCGACATCGGCAACGACCGCACCATCAAGGAAACCGGCCTGAACCACTACGCCATGCTCACCGAGGACGAAAACATCGTCGAAGTGCGCTTTGCCGTGCAGTACCGCCTCAACGATGCGCGCGCCTGGCTGTTCGAGACCCAGGACCCGCGCCTGGCCGTCATCACCGCTGCCGAAAGTGCCGTGCGTGAAGTGGTGGGCAAGATGCGCATGGACAATGTGCTTGCCGGTGAACGCGACCAGATCGCCCCGCGCGTGCGCGAGCTGATGCAGGCCATCCTCGACCGCTACAGCGTGGGTGTGGAAGTCGTCGCCATCAATATGCAGCAAAGCGGTGTACGCCCCCCGGAACAGGTGCGCGATGCCTTTGACGACGTACTGCGCGCCGACCAGGAACGCGAACGCGCCAAGAACGATGCCGAAGCCTATGCCAACAACGTGATTCCGCGTGCCGTCGGTGAAGCCTCGCGTGTCAAGGAAGAAGCGCAGGCCTACCGCGAGCGCATCATTGCCGAATCGCGCGGTGACTCGGAACGCTTCATCGCCGTGTTGCAGGAATACCAGAAAGCCCCGCGCGTCACCCGCGAACGCCTCTATCTGGAAACCATGGAAGAGGTGTACCGCAACTCCTCGAAGGTGGTGGTGGACACCAGCGGCCGCAACGGCTCCAGCCTGATGTACCTGCCACTGGACAAGCTGGTGGAACAGTCGGCGAACAAGGCCGCCGGTCGCAGCCAGAACACGGCTGGCAATGCCACCGCCACGGCAACGCCCCCGCAGCCACAGGCCACAGCCCCTGCCACCAGTCACCCCCTGAGCCAGTCCAGCAGTGCACGCCCAGGCCGTGGTGATACACGTTAATCAGACTCAGACAGGAATGGAATCCGCCAAATGAATCGTATAGGACTTTGGGCCACACTGGGACTGCTTGGCCTGTTTCTCATCAGTGCCATGGCCTTCGTGGTCGATCAACGCCAGTACGGCGTGGTCTATCAACTGGGGGAAATCAAGCGCGTGGTCGATGAACCCGGCCTGAAATGGAAACTCCCCGCACCGGTGCAAAGCGTGCGCTACCTCGACAAACGCCTGCTGATGCTGGAAAGCCAGGTCACGGAACCATCGCTGACTGCCGAGAAGCAATGGGTGGTGATCGACTGGTATGTGCGCTGGCGCATCACCGACCCGTCCACCTACATCCGCAACGTCGGCATCGATGAAAGTGCCGGAGCCACCCAGTTGGGCCGCGTCGTGCGCAGTGCCTTCCAGGAAGAAGTGAACCGCCGCACCGTGCGCGAGCTGCTCTCGGAAAAACGCGAATCGCTGATGACCGATGTCAAGCAGCAGGTGCTCGACACCGTCACCGGCGGCCAGCGTCCCTGGGGCATCGACATCATCGATGTGCGCATCACCCGCGTCGATTACTCGCAGGCCATCACCGAATCCGTGTTCAACCGCATGCGTGCCGAACGCACCCGCGTGGCCAACGAACTGCGCTCCACCGGACAGGCCGAAGGCGAGCGCATCCGTGCCGATGCGGATCGCCAGCGTACCGTGACCCTGGCCAACGCCTACCGCGAATCGCAGCAGGTGCGTGCGCTGGGTGACCAGGAAGCCACCAGCGTCTATGCACAGGCCTATGGCCGCGACCCGCAATTCGCGCAGTTCTACCGCAGCCTGCAAGCCTACCGCGAAAGCCTGGGCCAGAGCGGCGACGTGCTGGTGCTGGATCCAACCACCTCCGAGTTCTTCAAGGCCATGCGCTCCAGCAGCGGGGCAAGTGTTGGCGCGCCCTGATGCTGTGAACCGAATCCGATGATTCACTGACACACTGCCACGCATGCGGTGACGCAGATCACAACCGCCAACGCTGAAGCCTCCTTCCATGGCTTGCAGTTTTGGCGGTTGTTTTTTGCAGCCCCTGCATGGCTTCCCGACTTTGCGACTTTGCGATTTCCCCGATTGAACCCAGGCACACACCATGTCATCCACCAGCCCTACCCGTTCCATCACCCCCGCCATCGACCACGTTCACATTGAGCTGGGCGAGCGCAGCTACCCGATTCTGATCGGCCACGGCCCCAGTCTCTGGCAGCAAGCCCAGCAACACTTCCCCAAGGGAACCAGCGCGCTCATCGTCACCAACACCACCGTCGCCCCGCTGTATGCCCAGGCACTGCGCGAACGCCTGCAAGCGCACTACCCGGTCATCCACGAAGTCGTGCTGCCCGACGGCGAACAGTACAAGGACTGGCAAACCCTCAACCTGATCTTCGATGCCCTGCTGGGCCACGGCGCAGACCGCAAGGCCGTGCTGTTCGCGCTGGGCGGCGGTGTCATCGGCGACATGACCGGCTTTGCCGCTGCCAGCTACATGCGCGGCGTGCCCTTCGTGCAGGTTCCCACCACGCTGCTGGCCCAGGTGGATTCCTCGGTGGGCGGCAAGACCGCCATCAACCACCCGCTGGGCAAGAACATGATCGGCGCGTTCTACCAGCCCCGGCTGGTGGTCTGCGACATCGACACCCTCCAGACCCTGCCGCCCGAGCAGCTCAGCGCGGGCCTGGCCGAAGTCATCAAATACGGCCCCATTTACGACATGGCGTTCTTCGCCTGGCTGGAGCAGCACGTCGCCGACCTGCGCGCCCAGCAGCCCGATGCCCTGCGCCATGCCATCCGCCGCAGTTGCGAAATCAAGGCCGCCGTCGTCAGTGCCGACGAAACCGAATCGGGCCTGCGCGAAATCCTCAACTTCGGTCATACCTTCGGCCACGCCATCGAAGCCGGCATGGGCTATGGCGCATGGCTGCACGGCCACGCCGTCGCCGCTGGCATGGTGCAGGCCAGCCGCCTCTCGCACCTTCTCGGCCACCTGCCCGATGACAGCTTCACCCGCCGCCTGGTTCAGTTGCTGCAACAGGCCGGTCTGCCCGTGCAATCGCCCCGCATCGACCCACAACGCAACACCGCCCGCTATCTGGAGCTGATGCGCGTGGACAAGAAATCCCAGGGCGGGGCCATCCGCTATGTGGTGCTGAAGGAACCGGGCAAGGCCATCACCGAAAAAGTCGATGATGCCACCGTCATCCCGCTGCTGGATGCGATAGGGCGTGTCACCATTTAGATTCGCCCCCGCGTTGGGGCACGCATAATCGGGCACATGCCCACCACACCATCGCCCACTCCACCCGCCACCTGCACCTACGGCATCGCCCCGCTGGCTCCCTACGCCAGCGACCCGCGCCAGAGCCGTGGCAGGCGCATCCCCGAACCCGTGCCCCCCACGCGCACGGATTTTCAGCGCGACCGCGACCGCATCGTGCACTCCTCCGCGTTCCGAAGGCTGGTGTACAAAACCCAGGTGTTCCTGAACCACGAGGGCGACATGTTCCGCACCCGCCTGACCCACTCGCTGGAAGTGGCCCAGGTGGCACGTTCGATTGCCCGCCCGCTGGGGCTGAACGAAGACCTGGTGGAAACCATCTCGCTGGCGCACGATCTGGGGCACACCCCCTTCGGCCATGCCGGGCAGGACGCGCTCAACGAGTGCATGAAGGCATTTGGCGGCTTCGAGCACAACCTGCAAAGCCTGCGCGTCGTCGATCTGCTGGAGCAACGCTATGCCGCATTCGACGGCCTCAACCTCAGCTTTGAATCGCGCGAGGGCATCCTCAAGCACTGCTCGGCAGCCAATGCCCGCCGCATCGAAGCCCAGGACCCCAACGGCATTGCCGCGCGTTTTCTCAACGGACAATCGCCCAGCCTCGAAGCGCAACTGTGCAACCTCGCCGACTCCATCGCCTACAA
This sequence comes from Lampropedia hyalina DSM 16112, assembly GCF_900129055.1. Taxonomy (GTDB): domain Bacteria; phylum Pseudomonadota; class Gammaproteobacteria; order Burkholderiales; family Burkholderiaceae_C; genus Lampropedia; species Lampropedia hyalina. Next base: position 111,659 of record NZ_FQUZ01000007.1, on the reverse strand, counting down.
CTGCCACGACGTGGACGACGGCGTGCGCTCCGGCCTGCTCACCGTCGAGCAGTTGCAGGCATCCACGCTGTTTCGCGAACACCACCAGGCCCTGGTGCGCCAGCATCCCGGCCTGCGCGACGACCCGCAACGCTGGCTGTACGAAACCATCCGCCACATGCTCAGCGTGCAGATATACGATGTCATCGAACACAGCCGCGCCCTGCTGGCACAGCACCAGCCTGCCTCAGCCGATGCCGCCCGCACCCTGCCCCCGCTGATCCGCTTCAGCGACACCGCCCAGCAACAGGCCCGTGAACTCAAAAGCCTGCTGTACCGCGAACTCTACCGCCACGACAAAGTCGTGCGCACCACCACGCTGGCACAGCAGGTCATCCGCGAACTGTTCCACGCCTACCTGGAACAACCCGAACGCATGAAACCCAGCTACGCCCGGCGCGTGCGCCCCGGCAGCAACCCCACCGAAACCGCCCGTACCGTCGCGGACTTCATTGCAGGCATGACCGACCGCTACGCCCTGCGCGAACACGAGAAACTCACCGGCTACCGCATCATGAAAACCACCTGAATGCCGCAGCGGCACGCACCGGCCTGCCGCCCTCTTCCCCCCATTCCCGAATTGCCCCCATAATCCACTCCCATGAGCGCAAGTACCCTTGGAACCCTTTTTCGCGTCACCAACTTCGGTGAATCCCACGGCCCGGCCATCGGCTGCGTCATCGACGGCTGCCCGCCCGGCATGGAACTGAACGAGGCCGACATCCAGCAGGAACTGGATCGCCGCCGCCCCGGCACCAGCCGCTTCGTCACCCAGCGGCGCGAACCTGATGCCGTGGAAATCCTCTCCGGCATCTACGAAGGCAAGACCACCGGCACCCCCATTGCGCTGCTCATCCGCAACACCGACCAGCGCAGCAAGGACTACGGCGAAATCACCCGCCAGTTCCGCCCCGGCCACGCCGACTACGCCTACTGGCACAAATACGGCATCCGCGACCCACGCGGTGGTGGCCGCTCCTCGGCCCGCCTGACCGCGCCCACCGTCGCTGCCGGGGCCGTTGCCAAGAAATGGCTCACCGAGAAATACGGCACCGTGTTCCGGGGCTTCATGACCCAGCTTGGCTCCATCGACATCCCGTTCCAGTCCATCGACTACATCGGCCAGAACCCCTTTTTCGCGCCGGTGGAAAACACCAACGAACTGGAAGAATACATGGATGCCCTGCGCCGCAGCGGCAACTCCTGCGGCGCGGTCATCCGCATCATTGCCACCGGCGTACCCGTCGGACTGGGCGAACCGATGTACGACAAGCTTGATGCCGACATCGCCCACGTCATGATGGGGCTGAACGCCGTCAAGGGCGTGGAAATCGGTGCGGGCTTTGCCAGTGCCCGCCAGCTCGGCTCGGAGCATGGCGACTCGCTGACCCCCCAGGGCTTCACCAGCAACAATGCGGGCGGTATTGCCGGTGGCATCAGCACCGGCCAGAACATCGACGTGCGCATTGCCATCAAGCCCACCAGCTCCATCACCACGCCACGCCAGTCCATCGACGTGGACGGCCAGCCCGTCGATGTCGTCACCAAGGGCCGCCACGACCCCTGCGTGGGCATCCGCGCCGCCCCGATTGCCGAAGCCCTGCTGGCCCTGGTCGTCATGGACCACGCCCTGCGCCACCGCGCCCAGAACGGCGACGTGCAACCCCACCGCTTCGCCCCAATCGCTGCCAAGGCATACTGACAAGGCAGTCTTTTGCGAAGTTCTCAGCCCCGCCGCGTAGCCTTGCGCTGCACACAGGCCACATAGGCATTGCCATCGGGCGGTTGCTGGTTCTGCTGGCTGTCCCACAGCATGGCTTGCAGGCAGTCCATCACGGCATGGTGGGCTTCATGCAATGAATCCAGACGTGCAGCCAGCAATTCCACGGCTTGCCGAATGCCACGCGGCTGGTCGATACTGCATTGCTCGCTGATGGACAGGTGCATGGACAGGTGCAGAAAAGGGTTGCTGCGCCCATCCACACTGGCATCGTACTGCCGCGCTACCGCCGCCTCGACATCGGCCAGATCGGCATGGTATTCGGGATGCTCCTCGATCCAGAGACTGGCCAGTGTCTCGATGGCTTCCATCGGTTCGCCCGCACGGGACTTGGCATAGACGGCACAGAAGAATCGACGGACATCTTCCTGGGAGGGATTGAACATGGCGGTGGATGGCTGAAGGAAAGTCTGCAAAATCCGCCTTGCGCTGCATACCACAAGCGTCTTGCAGACCTTCCTGAAACAAAAAAATGCCCGCTGGCAGGCGTACACTCTCGCCGACCGAATGGGCAAGCACGAAAATAAAGGGCTTCAAGCATAACAGCAGTCGCAATCGACACGTCTTGCTTGCCACGGAATTTTTTGCCGCAACGCATCCATACCCCCATCCACAGGCAGATCGAAAAAATGGACTTCAAGTTATGGCTGGCCTTCTTCCTGGCCAGTTGGGCCATCGCACTTTCCCCCGGCTCCAGTGCCGTGCTCTCCATGAGCCATGGCCTGCAATACGGCGTACGCAAGACCAGTGTCACCATTCTGGGCTTGCAATGCGGCCTGTGGCTGCTGTTCGTGATTGCCGGTGCCGGCGTCGGCTCGATTCTGGTGGCTTCTGAAACCGCCTTCATGGCCATCAAGCTGCTGGGTGCAGGCTACCTGATTTTCCTGGGCCTGCGACAGTTCTTCAGCCCGACCTCGGCACCTTCCGCCCTCGCAACCGCCGCAGAAATCCAGGCCAATCCCAGTGCACACCCGCAGGCACAGGCATGGCGCAGCCGGTTCATCAGCGGCTTTGTCACCAATGCCACCAACCCCAAGGGCATTCTGTTCATGGTGGCGGTATTGCCGCCGTTCATCCACCCTGAACAAGGCAATGTCTGGCTGCAATTGCTGATTCTGGGCACTACGCTGTCGCTGGTGGATGGCACTGTGATGCACGGCTATGCCGCCAGTGGCAAGCTGCTGCGCAACTGGCTGCGCACAGCACGGGCACAACTGTGGCAGAACCGCATTTTCGGTGGTCTGCTGATGGCCATCGGTGTCGGCCTGCTGGCTGTCAAGCGCAGCACCAGCACGGCGTGAACGTGAAATGGCCATGCCTGCAAACGATCTGACCTTGCCAAGGCAGGCCCTGCCAGAATCGTTTTTTTCCCCGGCACTGGACGGAAGCCAAGGCTCCAACCGTGCCAGCGGAGGTTTCCGGCAGATTGCCGCCAACACCGATGTGGAAGCCATTCGGCTGTGGCTGGCCGAATACGCCGATTCCCCGCACACCCTGCGCAGCTACCGCAAGGAAGCCGTGCGCCTGCTGCTGTGGGCCAACCACAGTCTGGGCAAGCCTTTTTCCAGCCTCACCCGCGAAGACCTGCTGGCCTACGAAGCATTTCTGGCACAACCACATGGCGACTGGATCAACCCGCTGCTGCCCCGCACCGGAGCAGACCGCCGCCTGTTCGACGGCCCGCTCTCGCCACGCAGCATTGGCCAGGCCATGGGGATTCTGTCCGGCCTGTTCGGCTATCTGGTGGCAGCCGGTTATCTGCGTGGCAATCCACTGGCTCTGCGCCGCCGCAAGTCCAGCCGCAACGCCACTGACAAAGTGGGTGTGGAACGCTACCTGGAGCAGGAGCTATGGCAGGCTGTGCTGGATTTCATCGACAACCTGCCGCGCGAAACCACCCGCGAGTGCCAACATTACGAACGCCTGCGCTGGCTGTTCCGGCTGCTGTATGGTGCATCCCTGCGGGTGTCGGAAGCCGCCGATGCCCAAACCAGCGACCTGCTCCAACGCCGGGGCAACTGGTGGCTGCGGGTTCAGGGTAAAGGGGGGCGGGTGGGCGATGTGCCCGTGAGTGCCCAGCTCATGGCCGACTGGGTACGCTATCGGCAGTTTTATGGCCTGCCCACGGTGCCCAATCGACTGGATTCATCGCCACTGGTGCTGTCGATCACCGGCAATCCAGACCGCACCCTGACTCCAGCCGTCATCTACCTGCTGGTGAAAAAGGTGTTTCTGGACTTGGCGGGCACGCTGGAGGCCAGCAACCCGGTGGCAGCGGCCAAACTGCGCAGTGCCTCCACCCACTGGCTGCGGCACACATCGGCCACGCACCAGGCCGATGCGGGCAACGACATTCGCTTCATCCAGCGCAATCTGCGCCATGTCTCCATCGAAACCACAGCCATTTACCTGCATGTGGACGACGATGCACGCCATGCCAGCACCACAGGCGATGCCATCCAGAAGCCATGACGGCAACCCGAATAAAAAACGCCAGCGTCCCAAGGAGGCTGGCGTTTTTCAGGAAATGACCGATACCGGAATCAGTGCATGTGCAGGCCACCATTCACCGAGAAATCGGCTCCGGTGGAGTAGCCGCCTTCTTCCGAAGCCAGCCAGGCAATGATGGAGGCGATCTCGCTGGGGCTGCCGAGGCGTTTGACCGGAATGGTCGCCACGATCTTTTCCAGTACATCCTCGCGGATGGCCTTGACCATATCGGTGCCAATGTAACCGGGGCTGACCGTGTTCACCGTCACGCCCTTGTTGGCCAACTCCTGCGCCAGAGCCATCGTGAAGCCGTGCATCCCGGCCTTGGCAGCCGAATAGTTGGTCTGCCCTGCCTGGCCTTTCGCGCCATTGACCGAGCTGATATTGACAATGCGGCCCCAGCCCTTGCCCACCATGTCCGCGACCACCTGCTTGGTGACGTTGAACATGGAGTTCAGGTTGGTTTCAATGACGGCACGCCAGTCTTCCGGCGACATCTTGACAAACATCTTGTCGCGGGTAATGCCGGCATTGTTCACCAGCACGTCGATGGAACCGTGTTCCGCCTTGACTTTCTCGAAAGCCTCGGTCGTGGAATCCCAATCGGCCACATTGCCGACGGAAGCATGAAACGTGAAGCCCAGGGCTTTCTGTTCGTCCAGCCAGCTCTGGAAGTCCCGCTGGGGGCCGCACCCGGCAATGACCGTGAAGCCTTCCTGGTGCAAGCGTTGGCAGATAGAGGTGCCAATGCCCCCCATTCCTCCCGTGACGTAAGCTACTTTTTGATTGCTCATGGAATTGTCTCCTTTTCAAGTTTTGTTTAGGGAAGGTCTGCAAAACTCTTGCGGTAAGCCCGCACCCGCCAAGGGGATGCAGGCGGCGCAACGGGTTTTGCAGACCTTCCTTAGTGGCCTCTAGGCCGGTTTGCAAGGCGGGGAGCCTTGCCTCATCGTCGATTGCTGTTACCTTCTTTCCTGAAACAATCCTCAGCGAAATGGGCGAGACGGAATCTAACCCATCGGTATGTCACCGTTGTGTCACGCGCGCTGTTTGACGTAGCGGCCTGGAGCGGGTTCGATCACCGCATACTTACCCGCCTTGCCAGGTTTCTTGGGGGCATCGACCAGCTCGCCAGACTCGGCCTTGAGCCAGTCCGACCAGTCCGGCCACCAGCTTCCCGGCACCGAGGTCGCGGCTTCGATCCATTCATTCACATCCTGCGGGAAAGCGTCGGCCTTGCCCACCCAGTAGTTGCGCTTCTTGCGTGCCGGTGGGTTGATGACCCCGGCAATATGCCCGGACGCACCCATGACAAAGCGTTTCTTGCCCTGGAACACCTGGGTACTGGCGTAGGAGCCGGTGATCGGAACAATGTGGTCTTCACGCGAGCCGTAGATGTACATCGAGGCCTGAATCTTGTTGAAGTCCACCTTCTGTCCGGCAATGGTGAGCTTGCCGGGCTTGATGAGGTTGTTCTCCAGATAGGTGTTGCGCAGATACCAAGCGTAGAACGGGCCAGGCAGGTTGGTGCCGTCGCTGTTCCAGTACAGCAGGTCGAATGGCGGTGGGGTTTCGCCCTTGAGGTAGTTGCCCACCACATAGTTCCAGACCAGTTCGTTGGGGCGCAGGAAGCTGAAGGTGGTGGCCAGATCCTGACCAGGCAACAGGCCCTTCTTGCCCATTTGCAGTTCGCGGAAGCGCACCATGTTCTCGTCGATGAAGATATCGAGAATACCTGTATCGCTGAAATCGACCAGCGTGGTCAGCAGCGTGGCACTGTCCACCGGGAACTTGTTGCGCGCGGCCAGCACGGCCAGTGCGGTCGAAAGAATGGTGCCACCCACGCAGAAGCCCAGTGCATTGATGGTCGGCGCGCCGGTGATGTCCTGCACAGCCTCGATGGCACGGATAGCGGCATTCTGGATGTAGTCGTCCCAGGTCGCTTCGGACAGCGACTGGTCGGCATTGCGCCAACTGACGATGAAGGTGCGGAAACCCTGTGCGACGGCATATTCGACGAAGGAATTACCGGGTTGCAAATCCAGAATGTAGTATTTGTTGATGCAGGGCGGTACCAGCAGCAAGGGCTTTTCGTGCACCTTGTCGGTGGTGGGCGTGTATTCGATCAGTTGGAAAAACTCGTTTTCGAACACCACCGAACCGTGGGTGATGGCAATATTGCGCCCCACCTCGAACTGGGTTTCGTCGGTCATGGAAATGTGACCACGGCGCACGTCCTGCAGAATGTTTTGCAGGCTGCGGGCAATGCTCTCGCCCTTGGACTGGATGGCCTGAAGCTGGGCTTCGGGGTTGGAAGCCATGAAGTTGGCTGGAGCTGCCGCCGCCAGCCATTGTTCTACGGCGAATTCCAGGCGGGCGCGGGTCTTGGCATCGGTTTCCACCAGAGCCACCATCTTGCGCAGGGTTTCGGTATTGATCTGGTAGAGCGCGACCGTCTGCGCCGAAAATTTGTTCTGGCTCCAGACTTCACCGGCAAACCGCCGGTCGCCCTTGAACAGGCTCTTGAGGTCTTCGACCTCCTTGCGCGAAAGATCCGTCACCTGTGTCAGGTATTCCTGTTGCAGGGCCTGCAATTTTTCGGGGGGAATCTGAATGCTGGGCAACGCGGTATTGCCTGCGCCCTGAAGCTGGCCCTTGACGGCCTCGGCAAAGGCTTCAAACGGGTTGGATGTGGCCTGCGTGAATCCCGATGCGGCAGTGACGGGATTTTGCTGGATGAACTGGTTCCATTGCTGCCAGGCGGCTTGCTGAAACTGCTGCCAGTCGGGCGTTGTGGATTTGAATGCCATGGTGTTGCGTCTCCTTCTCTGAATCAATCCATGTCTTGGTTGCCACCGCTGCTGGCACGTCTGTTGCACATGGGCTGCATCCAGCCTCAGTACCGCAGTGCGATGTTTATGCTGTCTTTATACACGAAATGTCCAGGCGAAAAAGGCAAAGGCAAGGGCTAATCCATCTATCTCTTGGTTTACCCAGCCAATGCTGGAGAAGCAGGGGAATCTTCCAGCCAGATGCAGGCGGCCATGCGTCCGCTGCCGCCTTTTTGCACTGCATCCCGGCGATGCGAGAAGTACCATTGCGGGTTGCTGTGGGTACACCACGAGGGGCTGCCATCATTGCCATGAATGTGCCGCAGTCCCATTGCGTGCAGCCGCTGCCGTGCCAGTCCGGGCAAATCGGCCAGCCATTTGCCGCTCTGGCCGACAATGGGCTGAAAACATGCGGGCGCATCGGCAAAGGCCTGATGCACGGCCTCGCCCACCTCGAATGCCTGCGGCCCGATGCACGGCCCCAGCCAGACCAGCGTATCCGCTGCCAGGGCAGTCTGCTCGCCTGCGCCAGCAGGTTTCAGTGTCGATGCTGCCTGTTGCCACGCTGCCCAGGTACTTTCCAAAACACCCTGCCCCTGCACACCCGCCAATCCACGCCAGCCTGCATGGGCAGCGGCCACCAGCGGCAGGCGACGGTGCGCCAGCAGCACCGGCAGGCAGTCGGCCACCATGATGGTGCAGACCACACCCGGCGCAGTGGCCAGCGCAGCATCGGCAACGGTGGCATCGGGGGTATCTGCCCGTAGATGCACCACGGCATCACCATGCACCTGCTGCAAGAACACGGCCCGCCCCGCTCCCGGCGACAGCTTCTGCACCTGCATGTGCAGGCGATGGCGATTGGCCTGCACGGCTTGGGCCATGTCACCCACATGGTCGCCCAGGTTCAGCGAATCGAACGGTGGCTGGCTGACCCCGCCACCACGCAGCGTGAACAGGCTTTTGACAAATGAAGGGGCGGGCCATTCGGGCAGAAGATGGTGCATGGGGCGATGAAAAAAACAAATGAAGGATGACAGGAATGCGGAATATGAACATGGCCGCAGCGTCAGGGCGATCCATGTATAGTAGGGCGTTTTGCCCGTTCATTGACCCGATTTGCCTTTCACTGCCATGCCTTCCTACCTGTTTCCCCCTGCCGCCCCCGCCGCCATCGGTATTCACTCCAGCGAGCAACTGTTTCCGGTGCATCGCATCTACTGCGTGGGGCAGAACTACGCCAAACATGCGCAGGAAATGGGCTCCAGTGGCCGCGAAGCCCCGTTCTTCTTCATGAAGCCAGCCGACAGCATCGTGTTCGTGCCGGAAGGCAGCACCGGCCAGATCGTCTACCCCAGCCTGACGCAAGACCTGCACCATGAAGTGGAACTGGTGATTGCCATCGGCCAGGGCGGCCAGCACATTGCGCCCGAGCAGGCACAGGAGCATGTCTTTGGCTACGCCGTAGGGCTGGACATGACACGCCGCGACATTCAGGCCAGCCTGAAGAAAGCAGGCCGTCCCTGGTCGCTGGCCAAGGGCTTCGACCAGAGTGCCCCGATCGGCCCCATCCTGCCCAGGCAAGCCGTGCCCGGCATCGAAAACGCCTCGGTGCGCCTGCTGGTCAATGGCTCGGAAAAACAACAGGGCAGCACCGAGGAGCTGATCTGGAAGCTGGCCGAGGTGATCGCGCACATCTCGAATGGCTGGACGCTCCAGCCCGGCGACCTGATCTTCACCGGCACACCCGCCGGAGTAGGCCCGGTGGTGGCAGGCGATGTCATGCAGGCACAGATCGACGGCCTGCCCGAACTGCGCGTGCAGGTGCAGTAACATCCCTTTCAATCACAGCCCCGCTCCTGACCATGCAGCCCCGCCACACCATCAACTACTGCCGCGTCTGCGGCCATGCCGTGGAGCATCGCGTTCCCGACGATGGCGACTCCCGCATCCGCGCCGTCTGCCCTGCCTGCCACAGCATCCAGTATCTCAACCCGCTGAACGTGGTAGGCACCATCCCTGTCTGGGAGGGCAAGGTGCTGCTGTGCAAGCGCAATATCGAACCGCGCATGGGCAAGTGGACGCTGCCAGCCGGTTTCATGGAGCTGGACGAGACCACCACCCAGGGCGCGGCGCGTGAAACCGACGAAGAAGCGGGTGTGCAGATCGACATGGGGGCCTTGTTCTCCATCATCAGCCTGCCACGGGTGGGGCAGGTGCATCTGTTCTATCGGGCCGACATGCGCAGCCCGGACATGCACCCCGGCCCCGAAACCCAGGAAGCCCGCCTGTTTGCCGAGGCCGACATCCCCTGGTCGGAGCTTGCATTCCGCACCACACAAATCACGCTGGAGCGGTTTTTCAGCGACCGCCAGCACGGGCACTATGGCCTGCACGACCTCAGTATTGAATGAAAGTTATTCCTGTTGTTCTGGCACAATAGGCGGCTTTCATTTCTTGCAGTGCCCTGCCCATGACCATCTCCCCCGCCTCGCCCCTCACGCTGGAACAAATGCGTGCCGACATTGCCCGCATGGTGCATGAACAACCCGAAGACATCGCCCTGGACGACAACCTGATGGATCTCGGGCTGGACTCCATGCGCGTGCTCAACCTGCTGGTGCGCTGGAACGAGAGCGGCATCGGACTGGACTTTTCGGAAATCGCCGAACACACCACGCTGCAAGGCTGGTGGTCTGTCGTAGAACAGCGTCTGGCGCAGATGCAGGCATAAGAACGCGTTCACGATTTCAGGGCGATGCCGTACCAGTGGCATCGTCATTCCGGGCCTGACCCGGAATCCAGTGACGACATACCCAAAGAACACCTTGCTTTTCCATCGGATACGTTGTGCTACTGGATTCCCGCTTTCGCGGGAATGACGGGTGCTTTTCTTGACTGAACCGCATGGCACTGAGACCGTAAACTTGTTCTAAACAGACCGCCTCTCGCCACAAAGCCGCGCACCGCACGCCAGTGCGCTCGTCCATTCCGGCTCCCGCTTCTTTGCCCTCTTGCACGCCATGCCCCCAGCAGCCCCCGTCTCCCAGCCTCGCCCCGTTTTCTGGCCCCTGACCGAAGCCCAGTCCGGCCTGTGGTACGCGCAGCAGCTCGACCCACAGAACCCCAGCTTCAACACCGGCCACGCGCTGTGGTTGCAAGGGCCGCTGCATCAGGCCGCCTTCGAGCAGGCCGCCAACCAGGCTGCCGAAGAAGCGCAATCGCTGGGCCTGCACTTCCGCGACACCGCCAGCGGTGTGGCGCAGCGGCTGGAGCCAGGCTTTGTGCCACGGCTGGAAGTCATCGACCTGCGCCACCTGGCCGACCCGGTACAGGCCGCACAGACCGCCATGCAGGCCGACATGCAAACGCCGCTGAATCCCACCCGCGACGCGCTGGCGCGCCAATGCCTGTACCTGCTGGCAGAAAACCACGCCGTCTGGTACCAGCGTGCCCACCACCTCTGTGCCGACGGCTACGGCATGGCCCTGTGGGAAAGCCGCGTGGCCGCCCTGTACGCCCAGGCCCTGCCCTCGCCCGATGGCGAAACGGCCCCATCCGCCACGCCTGCCGCAGCCTTGGGCGCACTGGATGCCGTGATGCAGGAAGACGCGGCTTACCGCGCCAGCGACAAACGCCGCAAGGATGCCGCCTACTGGCAGGAACTCTTCCAGACCCCCACCGAAGTGGCCGGAATGGCCCAGCAGCAAAGCGGCAAGGCCAGCAGCGCGCACACCTGCCACCACCTGCGCCAGCCACTGCCTGCCGCCTGGCGCGAAGCCCTGCTGGCCTTTGCCGCGCGGGTGGACATTCCCTGGCCGGACGTGCTCACCGCCATCACCGCCCTCTACTGCCAGCGCGTGGCGGGTGTGGAAGAAACCATCGTGGGCGTGCCCTACATGGGGCGGCTGGGCAGTGCCAGTGCCCGTGTGCCTGCAATGGTGATGAACGTGCTGCCCCTGCGCGTGGCCGCCCCGGCCGGGCAAGCCCTCACGGAGCATCTGCACAACATGGCCCGCGCCCAGACCCGCGCGCGCCGCCACGGGCGTTACCGCAGCGAGCAGTTGCGCCGCGACCTGGGCTTGCTGGGCGGCAACCGCCGTCTGTATGGCGCGCTCATCAACGTGCAACCCTTCTACCAGCCCATCCACCTGCCCGGCCTGCAAGCACGGCTGGAAATCCTCGGCACCGGCCCCATCGACGACATCACCATCGGCTTTCGCGGCAATGCCACCGACGCGCTGGAACTGGAAATCGAGGCCAACCCGAACCTCTACGACCGGCCCACCGTACAGGCGCATTTGCAGCGCATCGAAGCCTTCGTGGCCGCAGCCCTGAACGCCCACACCGTGGACGACATCCCGCTGGCCACCACCGCCGAAGCCCAACGCTACCTGTTCGATGTCAATGCCACCGCCCACCCCGTGCCGCATACCACGCTGGTGGCGTTGATCGAAGCGCAAATGCGCTACACCCCCGATGCCCCCGCGCTGGAATTCGATGGTCAGGTGCTCAGCTACGCCGAACTGGAGCAGCGCAGCCGCGCACTGGCGCACGCCCTGCAACAGCGCGGCGTGGGCCATGACACCCTGGTGGCCGTCGCGCTGCCGCGCTCGCTGGAGCTGGTGATCGCCCTGCTCGCCGTCATCCGCGCCGGAGGAGCCTACCTGCCGCTGGACTTGCAGAACCCGCCCGAACGGCTGGCGCGGGTGGTGCAACTGGCACAGCCCCTGTGCGCACTCATCCACGGCCATGACGGCCATCTGCTGCCCGCGCACCTGCCGCAACTAGCCCCTGCCGACTGGCCCACGCAACCGGCCAGCACCGCCAGCCTGCCCGGTGCGCCCGCCCCCCACCATCTCGCCTACGTCATCTACACATCCGGCTCCACCGGCGAACCCAAGGGCGTGATGATCGAGCACCAGTCCATCGTGAACCGGCTGGAGTGGATGCGTCAGCACTATGGCTTCGATGCCAGCGACCGCATCTTGCAAAAAACCCCGGCCACCTTCGATGTCTCGGTGTGGGAGTTCTTCCTGCCCTTCCTGAGCGGCTGCACCCTCGTGGTCGCCTCGCCCGACGCGCACCGCGACCCGGCCTGGCTGGCCCGCATCATCCGCCAGCAGCGCATCAGCACCTGCCATTTCGTGCCCTCCATGCTCGCGGCATTTCTGGCCGAACCCTCTGCACGCGGCATTCGCATGCAGCGTATCTTCACCAGCGGCGAAGAACTGCCCGCCGACCTGCGCGACCGTCTGCACACCACCCTGCACAGCGAACTGCACAACCTCTACGGCCCCACCGAAGCCGCCGTCGATGTCAGCTACTGGCCCGCCAGTGCCAGCGACCATTCGCGCCCCGTGCCCATTGGCCTGCCGGTCTGGAACACCCGCCTGTATGTGCTCGATGCGCAACTGCGCGCCCTGCCCCCCGGCGTGGCGGGCGACCTCTACCTGGGCGGCGTACAACTGGCACGCGGCTACCTGGGCCGCGATGACCTCACCCGTGCCGCCTTCCTGCCCGACCCGCACCTGCCGGGCGAGCGCATCTACAAGACCGGCGACATCGCCCGCTGGCGACCCGATGGCGCGGTGGAGTACATCGGCCGCAGCGACCACCAGGTGAAACTGCGCGGCCTGCGCATCGAACTGGGCGAAATCGAAGCCGCCATGCAGGGCAGCGGCATGATCGAGCGCGGCGGCGTCATCGTGCGCGAAGACCGCGCGGGCGACAGGAAACTCGTGGCCTATGTGCAGCCGGGCCAGGGCTACGATGCCCACGCCCTGCGCCAGCACATTGCCAGCCATGTGCCCGATTACATGGTCCCCAGTGCCATCGTCGAACTGAACGACTGGCCCGTCACCAGCAATGGCAAACTCGACCGCCGTGCCCTGCCCGCCCCCCGGTTCGATGCCGTGGCGGGCCGCCCGCTGCACACTGCCACCGAGCGCACACTCGCAACCCTGTTCGCCGAACTGCTGCAACAGCCCGTGAACCGCATCGATGCCGACAGCGACTTCTTCAGCCTCGGCGGCGACTCCCTTTCCGCCGTGCAACTGCTGCTGCGCATCCAGGAAGAATGGCAGCGCAATCCCGGCCTGGGCAGCCTGTTCGCCCACCCGGCCATCGGCGCACTGGCAGCCCTCATCGACGACGAAAAAGTCAGCTTCGACAGCGGCCTCGCCCCCGTCATCCAACTCGCCAGTGCCGATGCCAGCCAGGCCCCGCTGTTCGTCATCCACCCGGCGGGCGGCATCTGCTGGGGCTACCGCCATCTGGCGCGGGCACTGGCCCTGTCGCCGCAAGGCGCGCGCAGCGTCTATGGCCTGCAATCGCCCGCCCTTGACCCCGCCAATGCCCTGCCCGACAGCATCGACGCACTGGCGCGCCAGTACGCACAGCGCGTGCGGGACATCCAGCCCGATGGCCCCGTGCACCTGCTCGGCTGGTCGGTCGGCGGCATCATTGCCCAGGCCATGGCCGTCGAACTGGCCCACACCGGCCACCGCGTCGGCCTCGTCGCCATGCTCGACTCCTACCCCGCCGAAGTCTGGCGGGCCGAGCCAGAACCCACACCCATCCAGGCCCTGCGCGCCCTGCTGGCCATTGCAGGCTACGACCCCGAAGGCCATCCGGAACTGGACACGCAAGAGAAAGTCATCGCCTTCCTGCGCACGGGCGACACCGCACTGGGCCACCTGCCCGATGCCGCACTGACTGGCGTGGTGCGCGTCGTCACCGACACCAACCGCCTCATCCGCCAGCACCACCACCGCCACTACCCCGGCACACTCACGCACATTCGCGCAGGCAAGGACCACGCCAGCAAGCCCCATCTACAGGCCAGCCTGTGGCAAGGCCATGCCGACAGCCTGACCCCGCTGGAAGTGCCATTCCTGCACTCGCAACTGACGGGCGCAGAAGCCAGCACCCTGCTGGCACAGCAACTGGTGTTCCCATAGAACCCCGCCATGGCAGGCTCCTGACTGTTTATTAGGCAGGTCAATCCGCCCACTGGGCAAGCTCTTGCAGAAAACAGGCTTGCCCACAAGCTTATCCACACATATTGTGGATAACCCTGACTTGAATGGCATGGCAGCTTGCGAAACCGACACGAATGGATCGTTCCTGCGCTCCCGCGCAGGAACGATCCATGACACAGCGGGGGCAATTCACCAAGCGCGTACAGTAGGCGTATATTCGGAACTCCCGCCACCGCCTGCCCCATCTGCCATGCCCCTGCTCCATCTTGCCTGCCGCCTGACCACCCTGGGTCTGCTGGCCCTGGCCAATGCCTCTGCCTCTGCCCTAGCCGAACCCGCCACTGCCGACGACACCACCGCCCCCGGACATTTGCGGCTGGTGAACGACCTGGATCGTCCCCAGGACGGCTACTGCCTGGACATTCTCGGCTCGGGCAGGCACATCCGGTTCGACATGCCATTGAGTGCACACAACTGCAAGCCCGGCCTGTATGCCGACGAAGCCGTGGTGTTCGAGTCCAATGGCCGCATCCGCTTTCCCGCCTACAACGTCTGCGCCACCGCAGCAGGCATCAACCGGCGCGCCCTGCCCGGTGCCGCACTCATGCCGCGCGGCTGTGGCGAACGCTCCCCGTTCCTGGAAGCCGAAACGCTGCAACGCTTTGTGCACCGCACCGATGGCCGCATCGAACTGGCAGGCTCCGGGCTGTGCCTGACCGTCAGCACCGCATCCGACTCCACATTTGAAGCCACCCACCGCTGGCGCGCGCTGTTCCTGCAAACGTGCGACACCGCGCCCCTGTCCCACTCGCAATGGCGTTTCACCGTGCCATCGCCCTGAAAACCGCCCCATGCTGAAAACGCTGATTCTGCTGCTGGTGGTGCTCACTCCCCTGCTGGCCCTGTTTGCACCAGGTTTTTTCAAGCGCGCCCTTGGGCCTGCCGTGTGGCTGGCCTGTGGCGTGTTCTTTCTCAAGTTTCGGATGCTGTTCTTTGCCTTTCCACCGCATGGCTCTGCCATCGACATGGTCGCCCCGGTGCTGGCATGGGTCATCCTGCTGGCGGGCCTGTGCGCGGGCTACATCCTGTTCAAGGCCGGGCGCAGAATCTGAAGCCCGCTTCGGCAGCGTTCAACGCCCGGCGGCCAGTGCCTGCACCGCCGCGAGCGTTTGCGCCACATGCTCCAGAGGGTCGCTGCCACTGTGGACGAAGGCAATCCGGCCATGGCGGTCGATCACATACGAAATGCGCTGGGCCGACTCCGGGCGCGCTGCCGATTGGGCATCGTAGGCGCGGATGGTCTGTGCATCCGGGTCGGATGCCACTGCAAACTCATCACGGCAGGCTTCGGAAGAAAAACGCTGAAGGGTCTCGATGTCATCGTGCGACATGCCCACCACCGTGGCCCCCTGTGCCACGAACTGCGCATTCGCTTGGGCAAAGGCATTGGCCTCCAGCGTGCACCCCTTGGTAAAGGCTTTCGGGAAGAAGTACAGCACCACCGGCCCCTGGGCCAGCGCATCACGCAAGGCGAATGCAAACGGCTGACCCGCCTTGGCCGCCGTGGTCGAAAAATCGGGAGCCTCTGCCCCCACGGCCAACGCCGCATGGGCCGACAGGGTGATGGCCCCAGCCCCGGCAATCGCCAAGGCCAGAGAACGCAAAGACCGGAAGGAAAAGTGCATGGCTAGCTTTCTGTTCAGTGGTGAATCCGCATTGTAGGGCCAGCGGTTTCAGCGGTTTGGCCCCGACCACCGATCACCCCTGCACCGCCTCGCCCCCAGGCAACAGCCCCTCCAACTGCACCTTCGCAATCACATGCCCATGTGCCGCTGCCCTGGCAATCCACATCAACGCCAGCGCGTGGCCATCGCCCTCCCCGAAACCGGCCAGATACAGCAGGCCCAGCCAGTGCATGGCATCGGCTTCACCCTGTTCTGCCGCCTGCGAAAGAAAGTGAAAAGCCGGTATAATATCGCCCCCCCCCCCGCTGGGCGAGTGCAATGATTGGGGGGCCTGCTGCAAGGCCGCCAGGGCAAACCACGCACCGATTTCTGCCTGTGCATGGGCCACGCCCTGATCGGCCTGTACCAGCAAATCCACCTCCTCCTGCAACCAGTCCTGCCGCCCTATCCACGGGCGCACCGCCTCGAACGGAATCAACGCGCCCGCAGCCTGCTGGCGGTTGTCCGGCAGGCGCGGAATTTGCCCCTCGGCAATGCAACGCTGCCAGGTACGGACACTGCGCCCCGTCAGCAAGGCCGCAGTGTTCAGGCTGATGGGGTGGGAGGAATCGGCATGGTTCAAGGTCATGCTCGGATTGTAAGCCTGCCTATAGGGAGGGCGGCGTAGCCACCGCCTGTTCATGAGACAGCCTGAGCCAAAGCACCCAACGCCGTCATGCCGGACTTGATCCGGCCTCCAGTACAACGCTTGCAATGACACCTTGCTTGCCAAGCGGTTACGGCGCAACTGGATGCCGGGTCAAGCCCGGCATGACGGCCATTGGGATCGCTCCTGTGTAGGAACAATCAGAACCGTCATTCCGGCGAAGGCCGAAATCCAGTTCCCCCTGTGCGATTTGAATCGTTGCCTCGCGCCACCCCATCATGGCGCGGCATTCGGGCGACATGCTGCCCTTGTCGCCACCATCCCCCGACAAAAAACCGCCATGTCGCGCCCAAACCGCGACACGACGGATATTTTCAGCCAAATTGGCAGCCATTTTGCCGATTTTCGGCATGGCATAGTGTTTGCAAATAACTCCCTGTCCAGGCATCAACTGCCTGTTTATTCACAAGGAGTTGAAGAATGAAAGCATCTCTGCAAAAGGGTTTCACCCTGATCGAACTGATGATTGTCGTGGCGATTATTGGTATTTTGGCTGCGATTGCGATTCCGCAGTACAGCACTTACCAAAAGAAAGCACAGGATAAATCAGCTCACTCTGATTCGAAAAACTTCCTGACCTCTGCTGTTGCCAATTCTGTCAAATAAAGGAAAAACCATGAAAACAATTAAAATTGCTTTCCTCGTCGCTGGATTGATTGCAGGAAGCTCTGCTTTTGCAGAAGCAACAATTACTGGTGCGAATGGTGCTCAGACAGCAGCAACCAAATACACATATACAGCAGGAACACCCGCTGCCAAATATGTTGTGTCCAGTTTCGATTTTATGGCTTCTGCATATGTGGCTTTGGCAGTTGATGAATCTGACCATGCCATTGCAGTAGCAGCAACCAGTTCGCGTGGCTTGAAAAACGTATTCACTGGAAGCAGTGAAGGCGGTGCAGTAACCATCTGCGGTACTGCTGTAGGCAGTGGCCCGTCTTATACAGCTACAGAAGCAGCAGGGGCTGTAGTAGGAGCTAATGGTGCTGACGTAACCAAAATTGGTGGATGTAAGACAAATGCTGCTGTAAATCCAGCACCATAAATTTGAATCGTTTGATCGTTCCTACGCTCCCGCGTAGGAACGCCTCCCCGGTCGCTCCAGCGACCCCCCATGGGGCACAGATGCAGGAGCGTCCACCCCATCCCCCAACCGCCACCTCTGCAAGGAGCATGGCGGTTTTTTTCATCTTGCCCAGGCAACCGGCCATCACCGCCCACCCACCATGCCATCACACCCCACGCGCGGATTCAGCCTGATCGAGTTGTTGATTGCCATGGCCATCATCGGCATTCTGGCCACCATTGCGCTGGTGCAATACCAGGCATCCGTGCAGAAAAGCAGCGATGCCGCTGCGCGTTCCGACGCACGGAATTTTCTGTCCACCGCCATGATGAATTCGGGCCGAAACTGAACGGTTCGCCAGAACCAAGCCATGGCACTTTGGTGGTATGGTGTTTCTCTCGCCCAGTTGGCGTGATGGTGAAACCCTCCCACCCCGTCATTCCGGCGCAGGCCGCAATCCAGTCACACCATGTGCCATTGGGCAATACCCGTGTTTTTCTCAACGTCGTCACTGGATTGCGGCCTGCGCCGGAATGACGGCCGTTGGGGTGTCAAGTGCGGTTGGCATGGCGGGATGCTGCATGGTTCTCAGCACCTTGTCGCGCAAAGTGCCGATGGCGCGGGTTTCCATGCCGGCTTCGTCGCAGGGCACGATGCAGCGGCTGGACATGCTGCGCAGCCAGGTGATCTGGCGTTTGGCCAGTTGGCGGGTGGCGGCAATGGCCCGCTCTGGCAACTCCTGCACCGGGAATTCGCCATCGAACATCTGCCAGGCCTGCCGGTAGCCCACACTGCGCATGGCTGGCAGGTCGGCATTCATGCCCGGCATCTGGCGCAGATGCTGCACTTCTTCCAGAAAACCCGCTTGCAGCATCAGGTCAAAACGCCGGGCAATGCGCTCGTGCAGCCAGGCGCGGGAATGCGGCTCCAGCGCGATCAGGTGGCTGGCCATCCACGCCTGCCGCGCGGCATGCTGGGCATCGTCCTGCTGGCGGGTGTGCAGGGCCGACAGCGGCGTGCCGGTCGCCAGCCAGACTTCCAGCGCACGCCCGACGCGCTGGCTGTCGTTGGGGGCCAGACGCGCTGCCGTGGCCGCATCCACCTGCGCCAGCCATGCGTGCAGGGCCGGCCAGCCCTGCTCTGCCGCCTGCTGCTGCAAACGGGCGCGAATGGCGGCATCGGCCTGGGGCAGTGCATCCAGGCCATGCAGCAATGCGTGGATATACAGCATGGTGCCGCCCACCAGCAGCGGCAGTGCGCCCCGCGCACGAATCTGCCGCACCAGCTCCAGTGCATCCTGCCGGAATTCGGCGGCACTGTAGCTCTGCTGCGGGGTGCGAATATCGATGAGGTGGTGGGGAAGCTGCGCCTGCTCCAGGGCCGAAGGCTTGGCCGTGCCAATGTCCATGCCGCAATAGACCAGCGCGGAATCGACGCTGATGATCTCGGTGGCAATTCCCTCGGCTTGCAGGGACTGCGCCAGCGCAAGGGCCAGCGCGGTCTTGCCGGAAGCGGTAGGCCCCGCAATCACCAGCAGTTGGGAGAGTTCCGGGGGCAGCAGAGGGGATGCGGGGGATGTGTGCGGCATGTGGGCGGGGGCATTCGGGGCGGGCAGACGGTGGTTACATAGTGTAGCTGGAGTCCATGCAGCGTCTGCCGGGCTGGGCGCACGGCGGCTGCCCACATGGCTATTCCAACAGCCCTTGATACCCAAACGGCCGTCATTCCGGCGCAGGCCGCAATCCAGTGACGACCGTTGAAAAAGCACCGGTATTGCCAAATGACTGGATTCCGGCCTGCGCCGGAATGACGGTTTGGAGTAACTTCACGAATGGTGCAAATCGGAGTCAAGTCCGGCATCACGATAGCGGAAACGCTCAAGGCGGCTGCCATTGCAGCCATGCAGGCTCTTTCCCCAACATTCCAGAAAATAGTGGATCAGGCCCAGCCAGCGGTTAGAATGCGCAGTTGGGTGGCTACTGGCCACTGTCACGTTTTGCGCAGCAGCCGCCTTTCGGGTTGGTTCTGCGCCCTCTTTTCGCTGGTTCCGGTCGGGTTTTCGCAGATTCTGGCCACGGCGAAACCTCAACACCAGTCATTCCATTATGAAAATTGCTCAAGAAATCCGCGCCGGCAACGTCATCATGCACGGCAAGGATCCGATGATCGTCCTGAAAACCGAATACGCCCGTGGCGGCCGTGGCGCAGCCACCGTGCGCATGAAGCTCAAGGCCCTGCTGTCCAACATGGGCACGGAAGTCGTCTTCAAGGCCGATGACAAGATCGACAACGTGATTCTGGAAAAGAAGGATTGCACCTACTCCTACTTTGCCGACCCGATGTACGTCTGGATGGATGCCGAGTACAACCAGTACGAGATCGAGGCAGGCAACATGGGCGACGCGCTCAACTACCTGGAAGACGGCATGGAATCCGAAGTGGTGTTCTATGACGGCAAGGCCATTTCCGTGGAACTGCCCACCGGGCTGGAGCGCGAAATCACCTGGACCGAGCCTGGCGTGAAGGGCGACACTTCCGGCAAGGTGCTCAAGCCTGCCAAGATTGCCACCGGCTTCGAGGTGTCCGTGCCCCTGTTCGTGAACCAGGGCGACCGCATCGAAATCGATACCCGCACTGGCGAATACCGCAAGCGTGTCTGAGTTTTCAGGCATGGCAGGCTGAAATTGCACCATCATGGTGCAATGCACCAAGATTGCAAAACGCATCCCCCACATGGGGGATTTTTTTCGCCTTCGTGCATGAAAATGGCGCAATAATCGCTGGTTTTCCGGGATTCCCTCCAGGAAAACGCCCCAAAATGGCCGGTTGGCAGCTTGCAACTGCCCGCAGAAAAACGTTGTCAGACGGCAGCAATCCATGTCCTGCTGTGGCTGTGAGACCAACCGGGAACTGTTCTTTTTCTGCACCTTCACTCATCATGGCTGAACCATCTCTCGCCCATTTCCTGAACGACGTTGCTGCGCGCAACCCCAACCAACCAGAATTCTTGCAGGCCGTGACGGAGGTGATCGACAGCCTGTGGCCCTTCATTGCCCGCACTCCGCGCTATGCCGGTCAGGGCTTGCTCGAACGCCTGGTGGAACCCGACCGTGTGGTGATCTTCCGCGTCTCCTGGGTGAACGATGAAGGCAAGGTGCAGGTCAATCGCGGTTTCCGTATTCAGCACAGCATGGCCATTGGCCCCTACAAGGGCGGCATTCGCTTCCACCCCTCGGTGAACCTGTCGGTGCTGAAGTTCCTGGCCTTCGAGCAGACCTTCAAGAATGCCCTGACCACCTTGCCGATGGGCGGTGGCAAGGGCGGTTCGGACTTCGACCCCAAGGGCAAGAGCACCGGCGAGATCATGCGCTTCTGTCAGGCGTTCGTCACCGAGCTGTTCCGCCATGTGGGTTCCGACACCGATGTGCCCGCCGGTGACATCGGCGTGGGTGGCCGCGAGATTGGCTACATGGTCGGCATGACCAAGAAGCTGACCAACCGCGCCGACTGCATCTTCACCGGCAAGGGCCTGTCGTTCGGCGGTTCGCTGATTCGCCCGGAAGCGACCGGCTACGGCACCGTGTACTTTGCCGAGGAAATGCTCAGCGAGCGCAAGAACTCGCTGCAAGGCATGACCGTGTCGGTTTCCGGCTCGGGCAACGTGGCGCAGTACGCGGTCGAGAAGGCCCTGATGCTGGGCGCGAAGGTGGTGACGGTTTCCGACAGCAGCGGCTTCACCCACGAGAAGCTGGCCATTCTGCAAGACATCAAGAACGTGAAATACGGTCGTGTGAAGGACTACGCCACCAAGGTGGGCGCACAGTTCCTGGAAGGCCGTACCCCCTGGAGCATTCCGGCAGATGTGGCCCTGCCATGCGCCACCCAGAACGAGCTGGATGTCAATGACGCGAAGATGCTCATCAAGAATGGCGTGGTCTGCGTGGCAGAAGGTGCGAACATGCCTTCCACCATCGAAGCGGCCAAGGCATTCGAGAGCGCGGGCGTGCTGTATGCACCCGGCAAGGCCAGCAATGCGGGCGGTGTGGCCACATCCGGCCTGGAAATGAGCCAGAATGCAGCCCGTCTGTCCTGGCCGCGCCACGAAGTCGATCAACGCCTGCACGAAATCATGCGCGGCATCCACAAGTCCTGCGTGGAGTATGGCCGCCGTCCCGATGGCAGCATCAGCTACATTGACGGAGCCAATATTGCCGGTTTCGTCAAGGTCGCCGATGCAATGGTGGCACAAGGCGTGGTCTGAGTCTTTTCGCTCACGCGGGTGCGTAGTCACCACCTACTGTCATTCCGGCCTTCACCGGAATGACGCGGCGATAGGCTCTGTCACGCCTGCTTGACATCCTCCCCCGCCTAAAGGCAGGTGATTCCTACTGCACTCAAACCAGCATTTGGCTGGGTTGAGTCGCTTCGGCGGGTTCCTGCTTCACCGAGGCTGCGCGTCTTGCCTTTGCAGGCTTGGCACGGCTGACATCCTCTCCACAGGCTATCCGGGCGTGTCCCGCCCTTAATACATTGATCGCGCCGACCACGTCGGCGTTTTCCTCGTAACCACATTCCACACACGCAAACCGTGCCTGCGTCTGCCGGTTGTCTTTGCTGATGCAGCCGCATTGCGGGCAGGTTCTGCTGGTGTTCTTCGGTGGCACGGCCACCAACATCCCGCCCGACCACTGGAGCTTGTACTCCAATTGCCGCCTGAACTCGAACCAGCCCTGATCGAGGATGGACTTGTTCAGGCCAGACTTGGCCTTGACGCTCTTGCCCGGTTTGTCTGCATTGCCCTTGGCACTTTTGCTCATGTTGCGCACCTGCAAGTCCTCGATGACTACCATCGCGTGGTTTTGGCTGATGGCTGTCGTGGCCTTGTGCAGGTAGTCGCGGCGGGCGTTGCCGATGCGGGAATGAATTTTCTGGACACGGGCCTTGGCCTTCTTCCAGTTGTTGCTGAATTTCTTCTTGCGGCTCATGCAACGCTGCGCTTTGCGCAAGGCCGCTTCGTGCTGCCTGAAGCTCGCCAGCGGTTCAAGGTAGCTGCCATCGCTGAAGGTGGCAAAGCGGATCACTCCCATGTCGATGCCCACGACACTGCTTGCCTTGGGAATCGGCTGTTCTACCTCTCGCTCGGTCTGGATGCTCACGAACCACTTGCCGCAAGACTGGCTCACAGTGACGTTCTTCACCGTACCCAGCACGTCGCGGCTTTGCCGAAAGCGCAGCCAGCCGAGCTTGGGCAGAAAGATTCTGCCATTGCCCGCGTCCAGCTTGATCTGCTTGGCATCCGGGTAACGGAAGCTGTCTCTCTGGCCCTTCTTCTTGAAGCACGGGAAGTGCGCCCGCTTGGCGAAGAAATTGCCATAGGCCCGCTCCAGGTCTTTGAGCGTTTGTTGCAGCGGATGAACCGGCGCATCCGCCAGCCATGACGTTTCCGGGCTGTTGCGCCACTCAGTAAGCAGCTTGCACAGGCCCGCATAGCCGAGCTTTTTTTCCCCTTGCTCGTAGCGTTCTTTCTGCAACGCCAATGCCTTGTTGAAGACGAACCGGCATGAGCCAGCAAAGCGGCGCATTTGCCGCTCTTGTCGGCCATCGGGCCGCAGTTCGTATTGGAAGGCTTGAAGTTGTTGCATACATCCATCATACTTCGCCTCGTCTTGCGGCAGTGCCCCGATCTCCATCGTGCGCCAGTACATCGAACGGTGCTGTTGCGCTCCGCCAAGGACGCACTGCCAGTGGCCCAGGCTGCCGGATTGCAGAACATCCACCTGGAAGGCAACGACCCGCAGGATGCCAACCGTGCCATTTACCGCATCGATCTGAACCAGCACTGACCGCCCACAGCACCGTCATTGCGGCGCAAGCCACCCAATGCCGTCATGCCGTGGGGGCAACCGTAGTGTCCGCCTTCAGGCCCGGAATCAGGCTCCGGCCTTGAACTTGAGTCGCCAGCCGTGCAGCAGCGGCTCGGTGTAGCCGCTGGGCTGTTCGGCTCCCTTGAATACCAGATCGCTGGCGGCGCGGTAGGCGTAGGAGGTATCGAAGTGGCCTGCCATCGGCTGGTACAGTGGGTCGCCTGCGTTCTGTGCATCCACCACCGCTGCCATGCGCTCGAAGGTCGCGCGCACCTGGGCTTCGGTCACGACACCATGCAGCAGCCAGTTGGCAATGTGCTGGCTGGAGATGCGCAGTGTGGCGCGGTCTTCCATCAGGCCGATATTGTTGATGTCGGGCACCTTGGAGCAGCCCACGCCCTGGTCGATCCAGCGCACCACATAGCCGAGGATGCCCTGCACGTTGTTGTCCAGTTCCTGCTGCTTTTCTTCGTCCGTCCACTTGGCTTCGGCCACGACGGGAATCTGCAACAGATCACCCAGAATGGCATCGCGCTGCGCGTCGGCATCGGTTTGCTCCAGTTCCTGCTGCACGGCCTTCACGTCCACCTGGTGGTAGTGCAGCGCGTGCAGGGTGGCGGCGGTGGGCGAGGGAACCCAGGCGGTGTTGGCTCCGGCCTGCGGGTGGCCGATTTTCTGCTTGAGCATTTCGGCCATCAGGTCGGGCATGGCCCACATGCCCTTGCCGATCTGTGCCTTGCCACGCAGGCCAGCGGTCAGGCCCACCAGCACATTGCTTTTCTCGTAGGCCTTGATCCACGCGCTGTTCTTGATGTCGCCCTTGCGGAACACCGGGCCAGCATGGATGGCGGTGTGGATTTCGTCGCCGGTGCGATCCAGAAAACCGGTGTTGATGAAGGCCACACGCGCAGCGGCAGCGGCAATGGCCGCCTTGAGGTTCACGCTGGTGCGGCGTTCCTCGTCCATGATGCCCAGCTTGACGGTGTTTTCCGGCAGGCCCAGCACCTTCTCGACGGCCGCGAACAGGTCGTTGGAGAAAGCGACTTCCGCCGGGCCATGCTGCTTGGGCTTGACGATGTAGATGGAGCCTTTGCGCGAGTTGCGAATGCCATCGGCCCCGTGGCCTTGCAGGTCGTGCAGGGCAATGGCCGTGGTGATGAGCGCGTCCATGATGCCTTCGGGCACTTCGCGCACTTCCTGAGCCGTGCCGTACAGGATGGCGGGGTTGGTCATCAAGTGCCCGACATTGCGCACGAACAGCAGTGAGCGGCCATGCAGCGTCACAGGCTGGCCGTTGGCTCCGGTGTACTGGCGGTCGGCGTTGAGGCGGCGGGTGATGGTCTTGTTGCCCTTGGCGACTTCCTCGGTCAGTGTGCCCTTGAGGATGCCCAGCCAGTTGCTGTAGCCCAGCACCTTGTCTTCGGCATCCACGGCAGCGACGGAATCTTCCAGATCGAGAATCGTGGACAAGGCCGCTTCCAACACCACATCGCTGACTCCGGCGGCATCACCCTTGCCGATGGCGGTGCTGCGGTCGATCACGATCTCGATGTGAATGCCGTTGTTCACCAGCAGCACCACCGACGGATTGGCGGCTTCGCCCTGGTGGCCGACGAACTGCCCAGGCTTTTGCAGGCCTGTGCGCGAACCATCCTTGAGCGTGACCTGCAAGGCCCCGTCGGCCACGGCGTAAGCGGTGGCACCGGCGTGGGAGCCAGCCGCCAGCGGGGCCGCTGTGTCCAGAAACTGGCGGGCATAGGCAATCACCTTCGCGCCGCGCACCGGGTTGTAGCCTGCACCACGGGTTGCGCCATCGTCCTCGGCAATCGCATCCGTGCCATACAGCGCGTCGTACAGCGAACCCCAGCGGGCATTGGCGGCATTGAGCGCGTAGCGGGCATTCAGAATCGGCACGACCAGTTGCGGGCCGGCCTGAATCGCCAGCTCATCGTCCACATTGCCGGTAGTGACCTTCAATGCGCCGGGGTCGGGCACGATGTAGCCAATGCCTTCCAGAAACTGGCGATAGGCGGCGACATCCTGAATCGGGCCGGGATTGGCCTTGTGCCATTGGTCCATTTCCAGCTGGATGCGGTCGCGCTCGGCCAGCAGGGCGATATTGCGTGGCGCGAACTCGGCCACCACCGCATCGAAGCCTTGCCAGAAGGCCGCGCTGTCAATGCCCGTGCCCGGCAGCACCTGTTCGTCCACAAAATTCTTCAGCACCGTGGCCACTTGCAAACCATGCACCGTGGTGCGCTCTACTGCGTTCGTCATCAGCAATCCCTTTTTGTCAAAACAAGTTCAAAATCCAATCGGCAAGCCTGAACCAAACCGGCAAGCATACTTCCAAATAAATGCCAAGGGTCTGTCTTCAGTGGCTTTTCAGTTTCACACTGTATTTGATATTTGAATTGCCGCAAATGCGAAGATTATCGAAAAACCATTGACTTTTTGACAACAATCCATCCATGTACCGACTGATCTTCCGACTTCTCGTGACCGCACTGGCCCTGCTGTCGGCACTCGTGCTGTGGCAGCAGGGCCAGTTGCGGGTGCTGGCCTTGCAGCGCATCGACCCCCTGCCCCAGACCCACGCACTGCTGGCCGAAAAACGCTATGCCGAAGCCGCCGAATACCTGGGCTTTTTCATGGAACACGACTACGTACAGCACGACCCGCAGGCGCAGGCCCTGTGGCAGCAGATCGACACCGAACGCCGTGCCTGGCACTATCAGGCGGGCAAAGTCTGGCAAGGCATGATCGAAGGCAGCAGCGACGAAACCGCCGGGCAGATTGCCAGCGTGCTCAGCGACCTGATGGTGATTGGCGACTTGCGCGATCTGGCCGTGCAGGCCAGCCGCTATCTGCGCGACGAGGAAACCGACCCGGTCATCGTGGCACTGTCCGCGCTGGGCGTGGCCGCCACCGGTGCGCAACTGCTCAGCGGTGCAGGCACGGTTGCCAGCGCGGGAGCGGCCAGCCCGGCACTGGCAGGCAGTACCGCCGCCAAGCAGGGTATCGTCACCCTCAAGGCCCTGCGCCGTGCCGACAGCCTGCCGCCGTGGCTGGGAGCCACGCTGGTACGCGCCAGCAGAAATGCCGCCAGCACCCGCAACCTGGATGAAGTCGGCGAGATTTTCCAGAGCGTCCAGACCCTGGGCAAGACCCCCGGTGGACTGCGCCTGTTGCGCCACAGCACCGATGCCGCCTCGCTGCACCGCATGGCACGGTTTGCCGATCACTTCGCCCCGCACGGGGCCACGCTCTACCGCATCGGCGGCGACACGGCCTTGCAGGCTGGTACCCAACTGCACCGCCTGGACAAAAGCAGCATTCAACTGGCCGCCACCTACGGCCAACGCGGGCTGCGCGTACTGGACGACATGGGAACCCTGCGCTTCGTCAAATACAGTGCCCGCGCCAGCAAGATCGTCTGGAAAGGCAACCTGCAACAACTGCTCAGCCGCCTGCTGCTGCAACTGCCCCGCTGGGCCTTGCTGGCGTTGATCGCGCTGGGCATTCTGGTCTGGTGGCCCACACGCCGCCGCAAAACCCCACCCGCTGCGCGGCAGGAGCCTTCGCTGTAGGGGAACCACACCTGTTGGATCGTTCCTGCGCTCCTGCGTGGGAACGCCTCCGCTGCCGCTCCAGCGGCACGCCATGAGAGGAGCGCGGGAACGATTCAAAGTGGATGAACGCAAGTGCGGCTGCCTTAGAATCCACGCCATGCTGGATGATCGCGCCAAACACCTACTCACCACCCTGATCGAGCGTTACATCGAAGACGGTCAGCCGGTCGGTTCGCGCACACTGGCACGCTCATCCGGGCTGGAACTCTCGGCGGCCACCATCCGCAATGTCATGGCCGACCTCGAAGAACTCGGTCTGGTCGCCAGCCCGCACACCTCCGCCGGGCGCATTCCCACACCCAGGGGCTATCGCCTCTTCGTGGACAGCATGATGACCGTGCAGCACAGCCGCCTGCACGCCCCGGCATCTGCACCAGCCTCTGCACCGGCTCTGGCCCCCGACCAGCCGCAGAAAGTCATTGCCAATGCCGCGCAGATGCTCTCCAGCCTGTCGCAATTCGTCGGTGTGGTGATCGCACCGCAGAAAAGCACCGTTTTCCATCACATCGAATTTCTGCGCCTCTCCGAAAAGCGCGTGCTGGTGATTCTGGTCTCGCCCGATGGCAACGTGCAGAACAAGATCGTCCTGACCGCCGCCGACTTCTCGCAAGACCAGCTCACCCAGGCCAGCAACTACCTCAACGCCCACTACATCGGGCTGGGCATGGAACAGGTGCGCGAAAAACTGCGCAGCGAAATCAACCGCCTGCGCACCGAAGTGGCTGAGCTGATGCAAGCGGCCATGAACATCCAGCCCCAGGAACAGGCTGCCGACGCCGCCAGCGAACAGCAGGTCGTCATTGCAGGCGAACGCAACCTGCTGGCCGTCACCGACTTCTCGCGCGACATGGACAGCATCCGCCGCGCCTTCGACCTGTTCGAGCAGAAAACCCAGATTCTGCAACTGCTGGAAGTCACCGGCACGGCGCAAGGCATTCAAATCTACATCGGTGGCGAGAGCCAGCGCGTGCCCGTGAGCGAGCTTTCGGTCGTCACCGCGCCCTACTCCATCGACGGCCAGATCGTCGGCACACTGGGAGTCATCGGCCCCACCCGCATGCCCTACGACCGCATGATCGAAATCGTGGACATCACCTCACGCCTGCTGGGCAATGCCCTGAGCCTCCACCCAGGACAGGGGCGATAGCCTATACTGCACCGGCTTGCAGATTCCGGCAGGCATCCCCCTTTCCCCACCATCAGGAGACACCCCCATGGCGCAAATCACCCTCAAAGGCAACCCCGTCGAAGTCGCTGGCCAGCTTCCCCAACCTGGCCAGACCGCCCCGGCCTTCACCCTCGTCGGCACCGATCTGGCCGAAGTCGGCCTCGACGGCTTCGCCGGTCAGCGCAAGGTGCTGAACATCTTCCCCAGCATCGACACGCCCACTTGCGCCACTTCCGTGCGCACCTTCAATCAGCACGCCAGCGAGTTGGCCAACACCGTGGTGCTCTGCATCTCGGCCGACCTGCCCTTTGCCCAGGCGCGCTTCTGCGGTGCCGAAGGCCTGGAAAACGTCAAAACCCTTTCCGCCTTCCGCAACCCCGACTTTGCCAGCGACTACGGCGTAGCCATTGCCTCCGGCCCACTGCGCGGACTGGCCGCCCGCGCCGTCATCGTGCTCGATGAAAACAACCAGGTGCTGCACAGCCAGCTCGTGCCGGAAATCGCCGAGGAACCCGACTACGCTGCCGCTGAAGCTGCGCTGGCATAACCTCACCTCTGACACTCCCGTCATTCCTGCCTTCGCCGGAATGACAATGGCAGGGAGGTTCAAAGCTGCTGCAATGGCAGACAACAGCGATAATCCAGCCCCATGATTACGCTGAAAAACATCACCCTGCGCCGTGGCATCAAAGTGCTGCTGGACCACACCAGCCTGACCATCAACCCCGGCGAAAACGTCGCGCTGGTCGGGCGCAACGGCGCGGGCAAATCGACGCTGTTTGCCCTGCTCAACGGCAGCCTGCACGAAGACGGCGGCGAATTCACCCTGCCCGCCCACTGGCAACTGGCACAGGTGGCGCAGAACATGCCCGAAACCGACGACACCGCCACCCACTTCGTCGTCAGCGGCGACACCCGCCTGGTCACCTTGCAGGACAAACTTCAACAAGCCGAAGCCAGTGGCGACGGCATGGCCATTGCGCAAACCCATACCGAACTGGCCGATGCCGGAGCCTACGATGCTGTATCTCGCGCGCAGGCCCTGATACTGGGGCTGGGCTTCGCCCCCGACGAACTCGAACGCCCGGTCAATAGCTTCTCGGGCGGCTGGCGCATGCGCCTGCAACTGGCGCGCGCGCTCATGTGCCCCAGCGACCTGCTGCTGCTCGACGAACCCACCAACCACCTGGACCTCGATGCCCTCGTCTGGCTGGAAGGCTGGCTCAAACGCTACCCCGGCACTCTCATCGTCATCAGCCACGACCGCGAGTTCCTGGATGCCGTCACCCAGGTCACACTGCACCTGGAGCACCAGAGCATCACCCGCTACGGCGGCAACTACAGCTACTTTGAGGAACAGCGCGCCCTGCTGCTCAGCCAGCAACAGGCAGCCTTCACGCGCCAGCAGGACAAAATCGCCCACCTGCAAAAATTCATCGACCGCTTCAAGGCACAGGCCACCAAGGCACGGCAGGCGCAAAGCCGCGTCAAGGCACTGGAGCGCATGGAGCGCGTCGCGCCCGTGCTGGCCGAAGCCGAATTCAGCTTTGAATTCGCCCAGCCGCTGCAACTGCCCAACCCCATGCTCTCCATCAAAAACGCCAGCATGGGCTACCAGACCAAACACGGCGGCGAAAGCCACACCATCCTGCGCCACGTCAGCACCTCTGTGCTGGCGGGCCAGCGCATCGGCATACTGGGTGCGAACGGCCAGGGCAAATCCACGTTCATCAAATCCGTGGTGGGCGACATCCCGCTGCTCTCGGGCGAAATGACCCAGGGCAAGGGCCTGTCCATCGGCTACTTCGCCCAGCAGGAACTCGACGTGCTGGAGCCGGGCGACAACCCGCTGGAGCATTTCATCCGCATGGCGCGGGGATACGGAGCCGATGCCCCCAACCCCACCCGTGAGCAAGACCTGCGCAACTTCCTCGGCAGCTTCCAGTTCGGCGGCGACATGGCCGCGCAACCCGTCGGCTCCATGAGCGGTGGCGAAAAAGCCCGCCTCGTGCTGGCCATGCTGGTGTGGCAACGCCCCAACCTGCTGCTGCTCGACGAACCCACCAACCACCTCGACCTCGTCACCCGCGAAGCCCTGGGCATGGCACTCAACGGCTTCGATGGAACCGTCATGCTCGTCAGCCACGACCGCGCCCTGCTGCGGGCCGTCAGCGACGTGTTCTGGCTGGTCAGCGAAGGCAAGGTGCAGCCATTCGATGGCGACCTGGACGACTACCAGAAGTATGTGCAGGACTACCAGCGCGAACAGCGCGCCGCCCTGGCCGATGCCGCACCAAACCAACAGACCCAGCCATCCAGCTCCCCGACTGCCGCCCTCTCCCACAAGGAACAGCGCAAGCAGGAAGCCGCCCAGCGGCAACAACTGGCCGAAAAAACCCGCCCCCTGAAAAAACAGCTCGACAAGCTGGAAAAACAAATGGCCGACTGGGAGGCCGAAAAAACCGCCCTCGAAGCCAGCCTGGGAGCCGACACCAGCCCGGCAGAATGGGCCGAATCTGGCAAACAGATCAAGACCCTGCAAACCGCACTGGAAGAAGCAGAAATGCAGTGGCTGGAAACCAGCGAAACACTCGAAGCCTTGATGCAAGGGTTGCAGCAGCCTTGAAGCTTCCCGGCATGACGCTGTGGGGGTGGATGCCTAGGCCGAAATAACGCATAAAAAATCGACCCCGTTCAACTGCGACATAACCTGTCGATGGTGTGGGGTAAGATGGATTTTTCTCTCCCGCTCTCAAGGAAACTCCAATGAATCCTAATTCACCATCCACCCATGCCCCGCAGCAGGAACAACAGGCATTGATGGAGCTGCTCTCCCATTCCATCCTGCGCTATGCCGAACGCGACGGAACCCAACCGCTTACCGACTGGCTGGCCCATTCGCTGGAGCAGGAAGGCCAACTTGCACCACAGGCCGCCCACAGCCTGGCCAGCGACTTTGTCGCACACATTGGCCGCAGCCACCAGTTGCGCAGCGAGTTGCAGCAACACCAGCAGCAGAAAAAGAGCCGGGCAAGCTGGCTGGCCGAGAAAATCGAAGAAATTGCAGTCAAAACAGGCGCATCGCCCGTGGAAGTAGCGGCAGCCACCACACTGTTCAGCGATCAAGCACTGCAAGCCAATGCAAACCAGGCCAGCCAACCGGCCAAACTGGAGTGGAATCGCATCACCCGCCTGCAAGTGGCGCAGGAACTGGAACAAAGCCAGCAACACCAGGCCGCGCAAAGCCTGCTGCAACAGGTGCAAACCCTCGTACATGACCCGGAACTGCTGCAACAGTCGCCCAAGGCCAGCCAACTGGTGGACGATTATCTGCAAGGCAAATTACCGCTGAACGAAACCACCGGCCTGCAAGCCACGCTGGCGACTGCCACAGACATAGCCGCCCGCAAGGGGCTGCTGGGCGAGGAATTCCAGAAAGAGCGGGAAACCGGAAAAATCGGCCCCGAATGGTTTTCGCGGCACAGCTTTACCGGAACCGAAAATGTGCGCATCATTCATGCAGCAGGCACCGGGAAACTGAATCCTACAACCGCGATGAACGTTATCACCGATACCGCTACCAGTGCCGCCATTGGTGCTGCAGAAATATTCTGCGGTCGCTTGGGTGGATCAGTCGGTGCAGTCATTGCCGGTTTTTTCACTGGAGGAAATCCGGTTGGAATCATGGCTGGTCAAATAATCGGCAAGGCAATTGGCTCCACACTCGCGCGCATTGCCCAAACGCCGGTACGCAAAGCCATCCAGAAAGGGATGGAGGCAATAAAAAATGTTGCCGGCAACGTTGTAAGGAAAACAGTGGGCGCAGTGAAATCAGTGGGCAAAAGCATTGCAAGTTTTTTTGGTTTTTAAAAAAACAATATGAATTATCTTCAATTCAAACTTCCAATGGGCCATACGGAGGTAGGGTCGCTGGATGAGTTGCGCGAACACATGACCGCGCAGATTCTGGAATACATCGATAATGGTCTGTTAGAGTATTGGCTACAAAGTATTCAGAAATCCGAAATTTTTCATTTCATCTCCACCCTCAACCATCCCGAGGCTGCCAGTAGGTTAGTTGCGGTTAGCAATTATTTCAATCTAAAAATCAATCTTGATATTGCAGAAAAGTCATTAAATAATTACACAACACCAATTAAAGAAATTGAAAATATTTTAAACAATGATGCAATCGAAATGGAGATTATCGAAATCCAATCGAAAATTGACAAAAATATAAAAGAAATCGAGCTTGAATTCAATAAAAAATCATCAGAAAATTATTTGCTAAAATGCAACCATGACTTACTAAAACACCGCATAAAATTCATAATCATCATTAGCAAAAATGAATTCAATCAAGACAATGAAAATTATCTTGGGACTCTTATTCAGGAACTATTGCCTTCAAAAAACCAGAGTAACGAAAAATTTATAGATTCCATCATCCAAATCCTAAAAAACCCCAATGAATCGTACCATGATAGCTTAAACAGGTTTCCTGAGTTACATTTTGGAGAAACAGAATGAGAAAAATAAAAACCATTAAATTCAATCTACCCATCAACGGCAAGAGAGTACGTAACCTAGAAGAATTACGCCAGAATATGACATTGGAAATTCTGGGGCTGCACAATAACGGCCAACTCAGCAGATGGCTCAAAAGCAGGAATCTTTTAGATTACAACAAGAAAATAGATGCCATTCAACCGATCACCGAAGCAGATCACTTGCTTGAAATTTGTGATATTTTCTCGATTGAGATGAAGCCATCCACCGCCCAAACCATCATTAACTCACTCAAAGACACTTCAAAAAACACTATTTCATCACACAATTCACAAGAAATAAAAAACAAACTCTACCCATCCAAAATAAAAATTAAAACCCATCTCGAAAACTTATTAAGCACATGCAACGACATAAGCAATGAAGAAATTGTTAGAGCCAAAATAGAAGCCAGCGATTTGTTTTACGAAATATATAGTTCAATAAATTCAGAAATAAACAAAATAAACAAAAATCAAATTTTCGGAAACCCATTAAGCAACAGGCACTCATATATACAATCCACAAAAAATCTTGATGAAATAATATCAAAAAACATCACAAAAACCCCAGGCATTGAAAAATATAAAATTCCAACCGATTTTATTCCTCCTTCACTAAGGGGCTATTTTGGAGGTCTATAGCCATGAAAACACCTATCCAAGACCTGCTACACGCCCAGGTCGAATCCCTGTACCCCGCCATTTATCTGGTCACGCAGGAAGAAACCGATGCCAACGAGCTGATTCAGGAGCTGGCCGAATCCGACGGACAAGAACGCCCGATTGTGGAATGGAATCTTGCCAGCGGCTTCACGGACTTTCACACCCGCCAGCCGCAAACCGAATGGTGTAACTTGGCAGCCGCGCTGAATGTGTTGCTGGCCGACGAGCTGGACAACCAGTTCATTGTGCTGCGCGATGCGCACCTAGCCTTGCGCGATGCCTCTGGCACAGCCGATGCGCTGGCGGTGGCACGCTTGCGTGCCCTGATTGCACGCATCCTGGAAGACCAGAACGCCACGACCACGATTTTTCTGGTGTCTTCACAGGCCTTCATTCCGCCGGAACTGGAGACTTTCATCACCATTTTTGAATTGCCATTGCCCGACGAGGCGGAAATCCGCGACCTGATCGGCCGCTACCTGCAAGCCTATGAACTGACGCTGCCACCCGAACACATCACCAGACTGGCCCTGGCCTTGCAGGGGCTGACGCAATACGAGATCGGCCAATTGCTCAACCGGGGCTATCAAAACGATGGCTCGATTGACCTGGACGATATTCCACTGGTGCAGGAGGAAAAACGCCAGATCATCCGCAAGAGCGGCATTCTGGAGATGGTGACGGTCACGGAAACGCTGGACAACATTGGCGGGCTGGAGAAGATCAAGCCCTGGCTGCGGCAGAAATCGGGCATTCTGGAGAACTGGGCGCAGGCGCGTGCCTTTGGCGTGGAGTCGCCCAAGGGGGTGCTGATTGTGGGGATGCCGGGCTGTGGCAAATCACTGACGGCCAAGGCCACGGCAGCGCAGTTTGCCCTGCCGCTGCTGAAGATGGACATGGGTTCACTGATGGGCAAATATGTGGGCGAGAGCGAAAACAATATGCGCCGCGCCCTGCAAGTGGCCGAAGCGGTCAGCCCCTGTGTGCTGTGGGTCGATGAGGTGGAAAAAGCCTTTGTGGGAGCAGGCAGCGGCGGCAGTGGCGGTGGCTCGGAAGTGACGACGCGGCTGTTTGGCTACTTCCTCACCTGGATGCAGGAGAAGACCAAGCAGGTGTTCGTGGTGGCAACGGCCAATGATATTTCGGCCCTGCCGCCGGAATTGCTGCGCAAGGGGCGGTTCGACGAGATTTTCTATGTGGATTTTCCGAATGCCGTGGAGCGCGAGGCGATTTTCCGCGTGCATCTGGAAAAGCGCAGAAAACTGCATTCCGGCATTGATCTGGGCGCGATGGCCCAGGCCACCGAAGGCTATTCAGGCGCAGACATTGAATCGGTGGTGAAAGAGGCCATCGAGCTGGCCTTTCTGGACGGATGCAAACCACTGGATACAGCCTTGCTGCGCAGGGTGACGCTGGATATTCAGCCGCTGAGTGTGGTGATGAAAGACCGCATTACCGAGTACCAGAAACGCTTCGAGAAGATGAAGATCAAGTCGGCTTCGTAGTGCATCGGCTGGCAGGAGCGAACACGGGTTTTCCCCCCGAAATTCCGTGCTGCTGGCTGGTTTTTTGCCGCAGAATTTGCCGATTGAAAAGGAGCAGATTTCATGGCAAACCATGCGTTTCTCGTTGGCCCCGTTCTGTCGTTTCGGGGGATCAGTGGCGACGGCAAGGACTGGCAGGTTACGGCTTTGGTGGGGATTGATGCCCATGCTTCGATACCTACCATGCAGGTGGAATCGCGTGCCTGCCCGGTTCCGCGCGAACTGCTGCTGCACCGCAACCAGCGTTTTCTGCGCTACGACCTGAGTTGCCCGCTCCAGGCACAGGAGCGGCGCGTGCGCTTTGGGGTGCCGCAAGGTGGCATCGAGTGGTCGTTCACCGTACCGGCCCTGGGGGCCACGCCACGGCTGGCCTATGTGTCGTGCAATGGTTTTTCCGATCCCAGTGGCATGCGCAAACTGGTACGCCCGGAAAATTCCGTCTGGGAAGACCTTCTCATCAGCCACGACAAGGAGTTGCGAGGCCAGCAAACGCCCCTGCTGGATCGGGAACAGCTCTGGCACGAGACACGCATCCACGAGCGCGGGCTGCAACGCTTTCACTTGCTGCTGATGGGCGGTGACCAGATTTATTTCGATTCCATCTGGGAAGATATTCCACGCCTGAAGGCGTGGGTGGGGCTGTCGCGCCAGGAGCAACTGGGCTTTCGCGTGAACAAGGAGCTGGAGGGGCAGATCGAGCACTATTACTTCAGCCTCTACAGCAGCCGCTGGCTGGGCCGCAAACGCCGTGCCTGGGGTGTCGGCAAGCCCAACCGCGACGGGGCCGATGCGCTGGCACGCATTCCCACTATCATGATGTGGGACGATCACGACATCTTCGACGGCTGGGGTTCCTACAGTTGCGAAATGCAGCAAAGCCCGTTGTTCCAGACGCTGTTTCGCCATGCACGGCGGGCTTTCTGGGTATTCCAGATGCAGCATGCCCTGTCAGACCTGCCTGCATTGGAGGAGGCCACACCCGCTGGATTTTCGGTGCAGGACCCGCTGTACCGGCCGCTGGCATGGAACACCGTTCTGCGCCATGACCCACGGGCACTGCCGCTGCTGGATGGGCAGCCTGGCTTCACCTCGGCGTTTCGGATGGGGGCTGTCGCGCTGGTGGTGGCCGATCTGCGCACCGAACGCTCCCGCACGCAGATTCTGGGGCCAGAGAGCTGGAGTGCCCTCAAGCGTTGGCTGAACAGTCCTGCCTCCGCCACAACGGCCACCCGGCATCTGCTGTTCATGTCTTCCGTGCCGGTGGTGCATCCGAAGCTGGGGCTGGCCGAAGGCTGGCTGGACACTTTCGGGCAGGATCATGTGCTCGACAGCAATGCCGACGACCTGAAAGACCACTGGGCACACGATGACCATGAAGGCGAGCGCAAACGCCTGCTGGATGTGCTGTTCGGCACCGCCCAGACCCGGAAACTGCGCGTGTCGATTCTGTCTGGCGACGTGCATGTGGCCGCCTGGGGGCTGGCCTCGCACCAGGATGCAGCGGCAGCGGCAACCACAGGGCCGATCCAGCAGTTCACCTCATCCGGGGTGGTGCATCCTTCGTTGATGAATGTGCTCGAACGCCTGTTTCTGCGCATGCTGGAGAGCACGGCGGCCAAGGCACAGCAGGATGCACAGTACCGCATCGAGATGATGCGGTTTCCAGGGCACAGTCGCTACGTTCTGGCTGCACGCAACTGGCTGGCCCTGGAGCTGGATGAAGGCGGCGACACTCCCAGCCACAAACTCTGGGCCACCTGGCGTTGCGAAACGGAAACGGGGTTTTCCAACCACATGCAGACCGTGCCATAAGCCGTCCGAAACCGGCATAGGCCAGAGGCAATCGAAGGTCATTGGCATGGAGTGGCTTCAAGCCCGAATGCCCTCGAAGCAAACGCTGAGCATGTGCCCGATGATGTCCTCATCGGGCATTTTGGCGTACAGGCGCAGGTATTCGACTGCCGGGTCGCAGGTGCGTGCGTAGTAGCTGTAGAGGATGACATCGTCGGGCAGGTCGTGGCGCAGTTGCCCGGCTTTCTTGCCGGCCTGGACGATTTTCTTCAACCGCATGTTCAGTTGCAGGGCAGCGGCAACGTAGCGCAGGTTGCGCGTGAGCATGTCGCGCACATGGGCACTGGTGGAAGGCAGGAATGGCAGGCCGCCATCCAGGCGCACCCGCATGGCCCACTCCAGCAGGGCACTGAGTTGTTGCAGCGGGCTGAGGGCGGCATCCAGGCCATCCAGAAAGGCCTGCGCTTCTTGCAGCAGGCGCAGCATGGCAGCTCCGGCCAGTTCCTCCTTGGATTTGAAGTGCTTGTACAGGCTGGGCTTGGAGATGCCGACGGCCAGTGCGACATCGTCCATGGTCATCAGGTCAAAGCCTTTGCTGGCGAAAAGCTGGGTGGTGGCATCCAGGATGGCATCTTCGCGCAGGCGAAAGGCTTGGTCCTTGAAGCTCAATTTGGCAAAAATACTCATTGGTAGGTATGCTACTGTGTAGTAAACTATTTTCCGAATGAGTAAATTTACTGCATTCACGGTTTTATTTCCACCTTTGTTTGAGCACGATTGCGCATGAACCCTGCTGCATCCACTTCCGCTGCCCCCGGCGCGGCCCCTGTTCTGCCTCCTGGCCAGCGTGTCGCGGTGGTCGGCGCAGGCATTGCCGGTCTGGCCACAGCCTATCTGCTGGCGCGCCAGCACCGCGTCACCCTGTTCGAGGCCGAGCACCGGCTGGGCGGGCACACGCACACGGTGGATGTGACGCTGGAGGGCCGCACGGCCCCGGTGGATACGGGCTTTCTGGTGTTCAACGAACGCACTTATCCGAATTTGCTGGCCCTGTTGGCCGAACTGGGCGTGGCCAGCGTAGCCAGCCAGATGTCGTTTGGCGTGTCGCTGGATGGCGGGCGGCTGGAATGGGCTGGCACGAATCTGAATACGGTGTTTGCGCAGCGGCGCAATGTGTTTTCGCCGCGTTTCTGGAGCATGTTGCGCGATATTCTGCGTTTTCACCGCGAAGCCGTGCAGTGGCTGGAGCAAGGCGGTGGCGCAAGCAGCCTTTCGCTGGGTGAGTTGCTGCAACAGGGTGGCTATGGCAGGGCCTTCCGGGACGATTACCTGTTGCCGATGGCAGCGGCGATCTGGTCGAGTACGCCCGCTGCCATTCTGGCGTTTCCAGCCGCCACCTTTGTGCGCTTTTGCACCAACCACGCGCTGTTGCAGGTAAACGACCGGCCCCAGTGGTTCACGGTGGCAGGCGGCGGGCGCAGCTATGTGCAGCGCATTGCCGCCAGCCTGGCCGATGTGCGCACGGCCTGCCCGGTTCAGAGCGTGCAGCGGCAGGCGCAAGGCGTGATGGTGCAGACTGCGGCAGGCTCCGAGGTGTTCGATGCGGTGGTGCTGGCCAGCCACGCCCCCGATTCGCTGGCACTGCTGTCCGATGCCAGCGCGCTGGAGCGGCAGGTGCTGGGTGCGGTGCAATACCAGCCCAATACCGCTGTGCTGCACACCGATGCGGCCTTGCTGCCGCAACGCCGGGCGGTGCAGTCCGCCTGGAATTACCTGGGCTGCCAGAATGCCGACGGTCAGCGGCCCGTGTGCGTGAGCTACCTCATCAACCGCCTGCAACCGCTGCCATTCCAGACGCCTGTGGTGGTGACACTCAATCCGATCACAGCACCCCGCCCCGATACGGTGCTGGCCACGCACCACTACGCGCACCCGGTCTTCGATGCCGCCGCCATTGCCGCACAGCAACGCCTGCCCGATTTGCAGGGGCAACGCCGCACTTGGTTTGCGGGAGCCTGGGCAGGCTATGGCTTTCACGAAGATGGTCTGCGCTCGGCCTTGCAGGTGGCGCGTGACTTCGGGGTGTTGCCGCATTGGGGCAGGCCATGACGATGCAGTCTGCCGCCGAGATCATTGTCGGCACGGTGGTGCACGAACGCCTGCGCCCCTGCCTGCACCGCTTTCACTACCCGGTGTTTTGCCTGCGGCTGAATCTGGCGCGTCTGGACGAGCTGCAAGGCCGCTGGTTCGGCATCGACCGCTGGCGGCCCCTGAGCCTGCGCACAGCCGACCACGGCGCGCGCGATGGCGGCGATCTGCTGGCATGGATTCGGCAATTGCTGCACAGTGCGGGCCGCCCGCACGACGGGGCTGCCGTGCACCTGCAAACGTTTCCGCGCGTCTTCGGCCATGGCTTCAACCCGGTGAGCTTCTGGCATTGCCACGATGCCCAGGGTGCGCTGCGCTCGGTGCTGGCAGAGGTGAACAACACATTCGGCGAGCACCATCTGTACCTGCTGCACACCAGCGACGGCACTGCCATCACCGCGCACAGCGAATTGCAATGCCGCAAGGTGTTTCATGTGTCGCCGTTCTGCCCGGTGGAAGGGCACTACCGGTTCCGTTTTCGGGACAGCGGCTCGACACGCTTTGCCAGCATCCATTACCACGATGCCCAGGGCCTGCTGATGCGCACCAGCATTGGAGGCCGCTGCCTGCCTTTCACGGCCACCAACCTGCGCCGCTGCCTGCTGCGCCAGCCCTTGCTGACGCTGGGGGTGGTGGCACGCATTCACTGGCAAGCCCTGCGCCTGTGGCTGCGAAAAGTGCCATTCCTGCGCAAACCCGCACCGCCTGCGCAGTTGCTGAGCCAGACCGAAACCATTGCCACCGCCCCATCGAAGGAACTGCCGTGACCCGCACCCAGACTTTGCCCCCCTCTGCCATTGCCGCCACGCGGCGCATTCCTGCCGCTGCGCGGGTATTCCTCTCGCTGCTGGAGCGTTTGCAGCACGGGCATCTGCGTCTGCGCACCCCCGATGGCCGCTGGCTGGAATTCGGCTCTTCCGGAGCCGATCGACTGTGTGCGGAACTGCACCTGCACGACTGGCGCGCCTGCGGGCAGATTCTCTCGGCCGGGGACATTGGCCTGGCCCATGCCTGGCGCGACGGCCAGATCGACAGCCCCGATCCCACGGCCCTGCTGCGCCTGGCCATCCGCAACGATGCGGTGCTGCAACAGGCCCTGTTCGGCACCTGGCTGGCCCGCAGCTGGTTCTGGCTGCAACACCGCCTGCGCCCGAATTCGCGCACAGGCAGTCGCAAGAACATCCACGCCCACTACGATCTGGGCAACGCCTTTTACCGGCTCTGGCTGGATGAGTCGATGACCTATTCTGCCGCCTGCTTCGATGGCGACCACAGCCGCCCACTGGCACAGGCACAGGCGGCCAAGTACCAGCGCATCATCGATCTGCTGGATTTGCAGCCCGGCCAGCGCGTGCTGGAAATCGGCTGCGGCTGGGGTGGTTTTGCGCACCATGCAGCGCGCCAGGGCATTGCCGTGCATGGCGTGACCATTTCGCCAGCGCAACTGCAATGGGCACAGCAACGCCTGCGTGCCGATGGGCTGGACGATCTGGCGCGACTGGAGCTGTGCGACTACCGCCAATTGCAAGGCCAGTACGATGCGATTGTCTCCATCGAGATGTTCGAGGCCGTCGGGCAGGCCTACTGGCCGGGCTATTTCCAGACCCTGCGCCAGCGGTTGCGACCGGGTGGCAAGGCGGTGGTGCAGTCCATCACCATCGATGAGCGGCATTTTGCGCGCTACCGCGAAAGCAGCGACTTCATCCGCGAGTTCATTTTTCCCGGCGGCATGCTGCCCAGCCCGCAACGCCTGGTGGAGGCCGCGCAGTGGCAGGGCTTGCAGCACCTGCACACCCATGCCTTCGGGGCCGACTATGCCCAGACCCTGCGACGCTGGCGCGCCGCTTTTGTGCAACAACGCGATGCCATTGCCGCCCAGGGGTTTGATGAATCGTTTCTGCGCCTGTGGCTGCTGTACCTGTGCTATTGCGAAGCGGGCTTCGACGAAGGCCGCACCGATGTATGCCACTTCGTGCTGCAAGCCTGACAGGGCGGCCTGCACCACTGGTACTGCCACGGCCTGATAGTTTCCGCCCAGCGGATACGCACAGAGATTGTGAACGCGCTCCCCCACTCCCTGGAGACCCGCCCATGCAACGCCGCACCCTGCTGCTCTCGCTCTCGTCCCTGCCTCTGTGGCATGCGGCACTGCCCGCACTCGCCAATGGCCCGGCCCAGGTCGCTCCTGCCTGGCACGAGGCCCTGCCCCATGCCCGCCTGCTGGGGCAGGGAGATTTTCGCTGGCTGGGGCTGCGCCTCTACACCGCGCGGTTGTGGGTGGATGCAGACTGGCCCAAGCACAGCCCGGCCATGACCACTGCCCCGTGGCAAGATCATCGCTTCGTGCTGGCCCTGGACTACCACCGGCGCATTCGGCGCGATCAGTTCGTCGATGCCAGCCTGGAGGAAATCGCCCGCATTGGCGAGCCGCCCTCCACTGCCAGCCAGCGACTGGCCTGGCAAGCGGCCATGCAACAGGCCTGGCAGGATGTGCAGCCGGGCGACCAGCTCTGTGGCCTGCACCTGCCCGGTCAGGGCTGCCGTTTCTACAGCCGGCACCGCCACCTGGCCGACATCCCCGATGCCCACTTTGCGCAGGCTTTCTTCGCCATCTGGCTGCACTCGCGCACCCGCGATGCGGCACTGCGCCGCCAGTTGCTGGGACTGGTGGCATGACTGCCGCGCCCCCTTCCCTGGCAGTACAGGGCAGGCACATGGCAGCCTATGGGCTGCTGGGCTGGCCATTGGCAATGGCGGCCATGCCGGTGTACCTGCAAGCACCCAGCCACTACAGCGGTTCGCTGGGCCTGCCGCTTGCACTGACCGGTGCGGTGCTGTTTCTGGCCCGACTGGTGGACACCGTGCAAGACCCGTGGCTGGGTCGCTGGATCGGCACCTGGGCGCAAAGGCGGCAACTGCCCGTCGCACTGTGGCTGGCCGCCACCCTGCTGGCCGTCTCGTTTGCCGGCCTGTGGCTGCCCCCTGCACTGCCCACCGGCGGGCTGGCACTCTGGCTGGGTGCGATGCTGATACTGGCCTGCACGGCCCACAGCGTGCTGCACATTGCCCACCTGTGCTGGGGCGCACGCCTTGGCCCTGGCCCTGACACGGCCTCTCTGGCGTCGCCTCACGCGCCAGATGCCGAAGGCTGGTCACAGCCACAGGCATCCCTGGCCACCGCAGCCGCCCGCGCACTGCAACAGCGCGCCGCCGCCTGGCGCGAAGGGCTGGGCCTGGCGGGAGTCGTCTGCGCCAGCACCCTGGGCGTGTGGCTGGTGCAACAGCACACCCAGGCATGGGCCTTGCCGGGCTATGCCCTGCTGTTCGCGCTGTTGCTGGGCCTGGGCCTGTGGCTGTTGCTGCGCCATGCACCGCCGTGGCATTCCATGGCGCAGGCCCGCAATACGGGCTGGCGGCGTGCCTGGAGCCATGCCCCGTTCCGGCACATGCTGCTGCCGTACTTTCTCAACGCGCTGTCGGCGGCGTTGCCCGCCACGCTGGTGCTGTTCTTCATTGAAGACCGGCTTCAGGCTGCGGGCTGGGCGGGCGCATTTCTGGCCATGTACTTCCTGGCGGCAGCCGCCAGCCTGCCCTGGTGGAACCGACTCGCACGGCGGCACGGCATGGTGCGGGCATGGCAGAGCGGCATGCGGATGGCAGTGCTGGGGTTTGCCATCACCCCATGGCTGGGGCCAGACACGGCCTGGGTCTTCGCCCTGGTGTGCCTGCTCACCGGCTGGTCGCTGGGGGCCGATCTGGTGCTGCCGCCGGTACTGTTGGCACGCCGCATTCCGGCCCATGCCCAGCCTGGCAGTTACTACGGCCTCAGCCACCTGCTGGGCAAGCTGGCATTGGCCAGTTCTGCACTCGCGCTGCCGCTGCTGGCCGCACTGGGCTACCAGCCCGGCAACGACACGGAAAGCCGCACCCTGTGGCTGGGCTGGCTGTATGCCGGCCTGCCCTGTGCCTGCAAGCTGTGGGCACTGTGGAGCCTGCATCCGCTGGCCCTACAGGAAAAACACGATCAACAGCCCCTCTAAGCCCCACGCCCTGAAAGACCTGCCATGTTCCAACCACTCAACCCCCGCATCTCCCACTGGGCAGGCCGCAAGGTCTGGATCATCGGCGCGTCCAGCGGCATCGGCGCGGCACTGGCACAGGCGCTGCTGGAGCAGGGAGCACAGGTGGCATTGAGTGCCCGCTCCCGTGCCGGCTTGCAGGCCAGCGCAGGCTCGCACCCGCAAGCCCTGGTGCTGCCGCTGGAAGCCACCGACCCCGCTGCCTGGCAGGACTGCCACGAGCAGTTGCTGCGGCACTGGAAAGGCGCAGCGGACTGCGTGATC
This sequence comes from Lampropedia hyalina DSM 16112, assembly GCF_900129055.1. Taxonomy (GTDB): domain Bacteria; phylum Pseudomonadota; class Gammaproteobacteria; order Burkholderiales; family Burkholderiaceae_C; genus Lampropedia; species Lampropedia hyalina. The sequence goes on along the minus strand of NZ_FQUZ01000007.1, from coordinate 68,376 downwards.
TTCTGTGCCGCCAGCTACCGCCCCGAACGCAGTTGGGAGCTGGAGCCGCACCAGACCCGCCAGACCCTGGAGACCAATGTCGCCAGCATCTACTATGGCCTGCAACAGGTGTTGCCCAGCCTGCTGCAACAGGGGCATGGTGGGCTGGTGATTCTGGCGAGCGTGGCAGGCTACCTGGGGCTGCCCGGTGCCACCGTGTACGGCCCCAGCAAGGCCGCGCTCATCAATCTGGCGGAACTGCTGTACTGCGAACTGCGCCCACGCGGACTGGGCGTATACCTGGTCAATCCCGGCTTTGTGCGCACCCGCCTGACGGCACGCAACACCTTTGCCATGCCCGCCCTGCAAACCCCGCAACAGGCTGCACAGGCCATTCTGGCCGGCATGGCGCGTGGCAGGTTTGAAATCAGCTTTCCGCGTCGCTTCACCGGCTGGTTGCGCTTGCTGCAATACCTGCCCTATCGCTGGCGTTTCGCCATTCTGGCCCGTGCCCTGAAACCCTGAACCCCGACTTCCTTCGCACCATGACTGCTCCGCGACTGCCCGAACTGCTGGCCTGTTATGCCACCCTCGCACCCACGAACCTGGATGCCCTGGTGCAGTGCTACACCCCCGATGCCCGGTTCAGAGACCCGTTCCACGACGTGCAGGGGCAGGCGGCCATTCGCGCCATCTTCGCTCACATGTTCGCCGCCAGCGAGCAGCCGCGTTTCGTCATCACCGAACAGCAACTGGCCGGGGCCACAGCCTTCGTCACCTGGCGGTTTCATTTCGGTCTGCGTGGCCACGACTACTGCATCGAAGGCGCAACCCGCTTCGGTTTTGCCGCCGATGGCCGCGTCTGCTGCCACCGCGACTACTGGGATGCTGCCGAAGAACTGTTCCAGAAGCTGCCCCTGGTCGGCCCGCCCATCGCCTGGCTGCGCAGGCGTTTCCGGGCGACTGGGACATACTGAACCGAACCGTCAGCCTGTCACGGCATGCACCACCCAGGCCACCAGCACCCCCACACCCACACCCGCGAGAATCTCCCAGCGGCTATGTCCCATGCGTTCGCGCAGCGGCTGGGCGGTGGACTGGCCCGCACTGACTGTATGGGTTTGCAAGCGGTTGATCGCTTCGGCATGTTTGCCCACCTGGCGGCGCAGGCTGTTGGCATCGAGCATGACGATGAACGCCAGTGTCAGGGCCACGCCAAAGGCCGGGTGATCGATGCCCTCGCGCAGGGCAATCAAGGCCGCCATGCTGCTGACAATGGCACTGTGGTTGCTGGGCATGCCACCATAGCCAATCAGCCCGAAGGCTGGTTTTCCCGCCTTGAGGCTGTTGATGGCGAACTTGCTGATGCCGGCAACCAGCCAGGCCGCGAATGGAGTGATGGCGTAGGATAAATCCATGATCTGCTTTCTGCTATTTGTGCTGCTTGGCTTCACGCCATTGTCGAGACAATCGCCCAGGCACAGGCCAGCACCCACAGCAGCACGGTCAGCAGCAATTGCCAATCGGACAGCAGTACATCGGTGGGAGACTCGCCGCCATCGAGCTTTTCCACCACATACCAGTAGCGAAACAGGCCAAACAGCACCAGCGGCACGGTCAGCACCAGCTCGGGCCGCGCCTCCATGACGAACATGCTGTAGAACACCAGCGCGCCGGTGGCCGACATCTCGGCATAGCGATCCACCAGCGACACCGAATAACGCTCCAGCACCTTGCGTCCATCCGAACCGCTGGAGACCAGTTCCTGGCGACGCTTGACGGCGGCCAGATACAGCGCGAGACACAGCGTGGTGATGAACATCCAACCCGAGACCGGCATGGTCAGGGCCATGGCACCGGCATAGACGCGCAATACAAAGCCAATCGCAATCGTGAAGATATCGAGTACCGGCTGGTGCTTGAGCACGAAGGTGTAGGCCAGGTTCATCAGCAGGTAGCCCAGGATGACAATCACCACCTGCGGCATGTGGAACCAGCCCACAATCAGGATGGCGTACAACACCACCAGCCCCGCCAAGGCCACCGGCACGCTCACCGCGCCGGATGCCAGCGGCCTGCTGCGGGACTTTTTCGGGTGGCGGCGGTCGGCCTCGATGTCCTTGAGGTCATTGACGATGTAGGTGGCCGAGGATGCCACGCAGAACAGCACCATGGCCAGCAGGGCATTGCCAATGGATTGCGCATCCAGAAACAGGCCGGAAAACACCAGCGGAGCCAACACAAAACCATTCTTCACCCATTGCCGGGGACGCATCAGCTGGAGCATCCCTCTCGTTTGCGTGGCAACCGTGCGGTTGCGGGTATCATCCATTCTTTTATTCCTTTGGTGCTTTGCAGTTCTGTCCAGTGCGCGGCATCGCCTTCAAGAGATGAAGCTCGCCATTACCTATGCGATTCTCGCACTGATTGCCACGGTCACGAATATCGGCGCGCAGGATGGGCTGCTGCGCCTGTACAGCGGCCCCTACGCCGTGCCGCTGTCCATACTGGTGGGCACAGCAGTGGGTCTGGTGGTCAAGTACCTGCTGGACAAACGCTACATCTTCCACTTCCGCGCCCACAATGCCGCCCACGATGGCCAGACCTTCGTGCTCTACACCATCATGGGCCTGCTCACCACAGCCATCTTCTGGGGCTTCGAGTGGGGCTTTCATCTGGCATTCGAGAGCAAGGAAATGCGCTATCTGGGCGGCGTGATCGGTCTGGCGATCGGCTACTGGATCAAGTACCACCTCGACAAGAAGTATGTTTTCCGACAGAAATGACGGCCGGGCCAGCAAGGCCCATCCGGAGAAATACCTGCTGCTGCTCGTGGCCCTCGGGGTTTATCTTCTGGTGGTACTGCGCACCGCCTGGATTTCGGACGATGCCGCCATCACACTGCGCACGGTGCTGAACTTCCTGCACGGGCACGGTGCGCGCTTCAACATGGATGAGCGGGTTCAGGCCTACACGCACCCCGTCTGGTTCCTGCTGCTGTCGCTGTGCGCGCTGGTTTTCAAGAATGTGTTCGTGGCCACATTCGTGCTGTCCATCGGTGTGTCGCTGGCAGCCGCATGGGCGTTGCTGACCCGTCTGAATGCCAGCGCAGGTGCAGTGGCAGTGGCCGCCGCCTGCCTGATTCTCTCGCGGGCGTTCATCGATTACTCCACCTCCGGGCTGGAGAACCCACTCTCCCACCTGCTGGTGTTGGCGTGCTACCTGTTCTTCCTGCGGTCCTGGCAGCAGCCCGATTTCCGCCATGCCGCCATGTTCTTCACTGGCTGCTCGCTGCTCTACCTGAACCGCCCTGACCTGCTGGTGATGTTGGCTCCGCTGGGCACGGCCCTGCTGCTGCGCCACCTGTGGGCAGGCAGGCCATTCTGGCTGGCCGTGGTGGCCGGGGGCATGCCAGTCGTGGTCTGGACGCTGTTCTCCATGTATTACTACGGCTTTCCATTCCCCAATACCGCGTATGCCAAGCTGGGCGCTGGCATTGCCCTGGATGAACGCTTTGCGCAGGGCATCACCTATCTGCTCCACAGCCTCGACCGGGATCCGCTGACGCTGTTCGTCATCTTCTGCGGCGTGTGCATTGGCCTGTGGCAATCGCTCGACAGAAAGTTGCTGGCACTGGGCATCGTGCTCTACCTGTTCTATGTGGCCAGCATTGGGGGCGACTTCATGGAAGGCCGCTTTCTCACCGTGCCCTTTTTCGCAGCCCTGATGATTCTGATTCAGTGCCGCCTCACCCAGGCGCAAACCGCTGGCCTGCTCGCGGCCATTCTGGGGCTGGGGCTGCTGGGCGTGGAGCAATCCACGTTGCGAAGCAATTCAGATTATTCCAATGGCGGCATCGATGCCAACGGCATTACCGACGAACGCGGCCACTACTACCACCTGTATGGACTGCTGGGATTCCAGAAAAACTTTGCCGCCCTGACGGAAATGACCCGCCACTATCCCCAAAGCCACGAACGCCCGGCTACACCCCAGGAAGTCAAGCTGATCTGCGGTGGACTGGGCTTCAGCGGCATCCGCGAGCCGGGCACGCATTTCATCGACATCTGTGCCCTGTCAGACCCTCTGCTGTCGCGCATTCCCGCCCAGTTCAATCCCCATTGGCGCATCGGCCATTTCAATCGGCAGGTTCCCACGGGGTATATGCAGAGCATTCAGGCCAACCAGAACCTGCTCGACGAGCCTGCCATGCGGGATTTCTACGAACCCATCCGCACCATCACCCGCGCGCCGCTGAACGACATGTCACGCCTGCGGGAAATCTGGAACATCCACACTTCCGCCAGAAAGCAGCCGGATTTCCATGAATATGTGCATGGCTACATCCCGCAGTTGCCCGCCAGCGATTCACTGCACCTGAGCGATCTGACCCACATCGTGGAAGACGGCACACCGCACAACGCGCCGGGCAACCACCGGTTCGAGCACAGCCTCGACGTGCTGCTGGAGCAGCCACAGGCGTTCCAAAGCATCGACGTCAGTTTCGACAACAACGACCGCTATACCATCCTGGTGGAATCGGCTGGCCGATGGCATGTCGTGGCACGCATGGAACCGGCCTACACTGCTGGCATGGCACGCCACCGACTGTCAGTGCCCGCCGGCACTCCGGTGGCTGACCGCCTGCGCATCGTGGCCGAAGGCGGGGATGCAACCTATGTCATCGGACATCTCATTCTGGGAACCAATACACCATGAAAGAGCGTGACATGGCAGCACAGGTACAGAGCGTCACCTCCTGGGGCCGCCTGTGGGCGATGCCGCACCAGTGTGTGGCTCTGGACGACCCCGCCACTGCATCCCGGTACATCGGCCACAGCTCCCTGCCGGGTCTGGCCTTCGGCATGGGGCGCAGTTACGGCGATGTGGGCCTCAATCCGCACGGCACCCTGTGGCAGACCAGCGGGATGAATCGCTTCGTGGCCTTCGATGCCGCCACCGGCGACCTGCGCTGTGAAGCTGGTGTGCTGCTGCGCGACATTCAGCGCGTGTTCGTCCCGCAGGGCTGGATGCTGCCCGTCACGCCCGGTACCCAGATCGTCACCGTGGGCGGCGCGATTGCCAATGACGTACACGGCAAGAACCACCACGTTCAGGGTTCTTTCGGCCACCATGTGCAATCTTTCACCCTGGTGCGCACCGATGGGCAGGTGCTGGAATGCAGCCGGGAGCGCACGCCGCAATGGTTTGCGGCCACCGTCGGCGGCATGGGGCTGACGGGGGTCATCACCGAAGCGACCATTCGCCTGCGGCGCGTGGCCGGGCCGTGGCTGCAAGCGCAGACGGTTCCCTATGCCGGGCTGGACGAATTCTTCCGGCTGGCCCATGACTCCGAACAGGACTGGGAACACACCGTATCCTGGATCGACTGCCTCTCCAGCCAGCAGCGTGGCCTGTTCATGCGCGCGCGGCCACTGCAACAGGCACGCCCCGATGTGCCACTGCCCCACCCCAGGGAACGCCGGTTGCCCTTCACCCCGCCGTTTTCGCTGGTCAATGGGCTGTCGCTGAAACCCTTCAACGAGATGTACTACCGCCTGAATGCCCGCAAGGCGCGGGCGGACATCGGCATCGTTCACTACGAGCAATACTCCTACCCGCTCGATGGCCTGCTGGAATGGAACCGCATGTACGGCCCCAAGGGCTTCTACCAGTACCAGAGTGCCATTCCCGCCGCACACGCCCAAGCGGCCACCCACGCCATGTTGCAGGAGATTGCCCGCAGCGGCAGCGGCTCCTTCCTGGCTGTGCTCAAGACCTTCGGCCCGCAAGCCTCGCTGGGCATGCTGGGCTTTCCACTGCCCGGTGCCACCACCCTGGCACTGGACTTTCCCAATCACGATACCCCGACCCTGGCCCTGCTGGAGCGGCTGGATGCCATCGTGCGCGAAGCCGGGGGTCGCATTTACCCGGCCAAGGATGCGCGCATGTCCCGCGCCCTGTTCCAGACGGGCTACCCGCGCCTGCCCGAATTTCTGCCCCTGCGCGACCCCGGCATCGGCTCCAGCCTCTCGCGCAGACTCATCGACTGAAGAAAGCTTCCATGAATTCCCCCCAAAGAATCGTCATCGTCGGCGCAAGCTCTGCCATGGCCGAACACTGTGCCCGCCTGTGGGTGCAGCGCGCACCGGTACAACTGGTGCTGCTGGGCCGCGACAGCGGCAAACTCGAACGCATTGCCAACGACCTGCGCGTGCGCAGCCCCCAATCCGAGGTGGAAGTGCGCACCTGCGATTTTCTGGACCCCCAGGCCATTGGCGATGCGGCCCATGCGATTGCCTCCGGGGGTCGCATCGACATTGTGCTGATCGCGCACGGCACACTGCCCGAGCAGCAGCAATGCCAGACCGATCTGGCAATCTGCAATGCGGCCCTCCAGATCAATGGCGTATCGCCCGTGCTGTTTGCCGAAGCCTTTGCCCTGCACCTGGAAAAACAGCAGCAGGGCACGCTGGCCATCATCGGCTCCGTGGCAGGCGACCGGGGGCGCAAGTCCAACTACAGCTACGGTGCCGCCAAGGGGCTGGTCAGCCGCTATGCCGAGGGCATGCAGCACCGCTTCGCAGCCACCGCCATCAAGGTGGTGCTCATCAAGCCCGGCCCCACGCAAACGCCGATGACCGCGCACCTCCAGGGCAAAGGCCCGGCACTGGCTCCCGTGGAACAGGTGGCCGCCGACATTCTGCAAGCCATCGACCACGGCACCCCCGTGCGGTACACCCCGGCCAAGTGGCGGTTCATCATGGCGGTCATCAAGCTGATGCCGCGCTTTCTGTTCCACAAAACCAATATCTGAATCCGAACCGGCATGAAATCGCTGCATCCCAAGATATTCCAGGTATTTTTCGTGCTTGCCTTTGCGGCGGTGGCATGGAAAGTCTTTTTTGTGGTCTTTGGCTCGTCCGCCATGGGCTATGGCAACAACTGGGATTTCATCCGCCAGTCCAGTTGCACTGGAATCTGGATTCAGTACGAGGGCAAGGAAAAATTCGACGGCAATCACGAGTCCTTCGTCAAATCATTCGTCAATGATGGCGAAAGGCGCAAGGACCTCTGCCTGCGCTCGACAGGCAATTCATTTGTCCATCTGGCCGCACTGACCACCCGCCTGGGCAGCCCGCTGGATATTCGCTATGTGTCGGCCATCAAGATTCTGGCGATTTTTGCCATGGCGATTTTCCTGCTCAAGCGCAACCTGCTCCCCACCCGCTGGCTGCTGTCGATCGCCTTCCTGCTGGTGTTCAGCGATTTCTACAACCTGCTCTACGTCAATACCCTCTATCTGGAGTTTCAGGTGTTGATGTTAGCGTTCTTCAGTGTGGGCGTGCTGCTGAGCATCAACAGCCACGAGCGATTTTCCGGGCCGCGCTGGTGGCTGCTGTTCATGGCATCCATCGTGGCACTGGGCCTGGCCAAGCAGCAATACATGCCGCTGGCCTGTTTTCTGGCCGTGCTGGGCGCGGCCGTGTACCACTTCCAGTACCGGAAATGGAAGTTTGCGACCTCCCTGCTCGGTCTGGCCGTGCTGCTGCCGTTCATTTATACCGAATACTCGAATATCTCGGCCAAAAACAATTCCGGCATCAGCTATGCGAACAAGACCAACACCTTCATGTGGACGGTGCTGCCCGAAGCCCAGGACAAAAAGCAGGCACTGAAGATACTGAATCTGCCCGAACGATGCGAACAGGCGATTGGCTTCAACTGGTATGCGACCGAAATATCCATCCGGGATGTCTGCCCGGAAATCGCCCACGTCAGCCGGGCCAAACTGTTGCCGCTGTTTGCCACTGACCCCGGCACATTCTGGCGGCCCTTCGTCAAGGGAATGCGGGAGCTGTACCCGTTTTACCCGGAAAACCTGGGCTATCAGGAAAAGGGGGCCGTTGTCGATGCTGCCACGCTGGCCCTGGCACAGCAGACCTCCACGTCCTACATGCTGAAGCGATTCCACGACTGGAACCCCCACAGTTCCCTTTGGGGCTTCATCGCAGTGTTCGCGGCGGCCCCCCTGCTGCTGCTGGCGGCCCTGCGCTCCCCACACCCAGCCGTCTCGAACGCCTTGCTCTGTGCGGGCATCGGTGGCGTGATGGCCTGCTACTCGATTCTCTCGTCCATCTTTGGGGATGGCTATGTCGAAGTGGAGAAACACTCTGTGGCTTTCTCGACCGGCATGGCCTTTTTCTTCACCGGCATTCTGGTCTTGCTGCCCGTTGCGCTGGGCCAGAACCGAAAATGAAATAGTGCAGGATATTAACGATCTTCAAAAATCAATAATACGACACCCCAATATTTGATTTTTCATTATCAAAAATAATCCAAAAAAATCGTTCACAAAATACACCGCATGGATGGGAGATAACCCCAATCGGGGATTTTCCCGCAGCCTCTGTCATGGCCCTGTCATTGGTATTTTTTAAATTCCAGTCCGTTTTGATGAGGGAGTTTCCCTTGCCATCAACTCAATTACTGGAGTTCCAATGCACAAGAAACTGTTTTACCCCACCTTGCTGGGTGCGGCCATCGCACTGACCGCCTGCGGCAGCAACGACGACCATGCCAGCACCCCTGCCCCACAGAAAAACGTGGTGTTCTTCCTGGGCGATGGCATGGGCATCACCACACTGACCGCTGCGCGCATCTACGCCGTAGGCGAAGACGGTGAACTGACCATCGACACCCTGCCGGAAACCGCCTTCGTCCACACCTATTCGCGCGACGGTCAGGTCACGGACAGTGCCCCGTCGATGGCCGCCTACATGACCGGCGTGAAGATGAACAACGAGGTCATCTCCATGTCCGCCGACACCAGCGCGGTCGATGCCCAGGGCAAGGCCTATGTACAGGACAGCGACAGCACCTGCCCGGCTACCGGCAATGGTCAGCCCGTCGATACCCTGCTGGAGCAGATGAAAGCCGCCGGTTACGGCACCGGCATCGTCACCACCACCCGCGTGACCCATGCCACCCCGGCAACCGCCTACGCCCATGTGTGCCACCGTGATGCCTACAACACGATTGCCGCAGCCCTCGTGCCCGGTGGCCAGGGCTACAACGCCAAGCTGGCCGACGGCATCGACGTGGTGCTGGGTGGTGGCATCCGCAACTTCGTGCCCAAGGAAGAAGGCGGCCACCGCAACGACAAACGCCAGTTGCTCGAAGAGCTGAAGAAAGCCAACTACACGGTCACCACCGACCGTGCCGGTTTCGACCAGTTGCCCACCGATGGCCGCAAGGTCGTGGGCCTGTTCACACAGAGCGACATGAGCTACGACCTGGACCGCGACCCGACCAAGGAACCCAGCATTGCCGAGATGACCGCCAAGGCCATCGACGTGCTGGCGGCCCAGAAAAAGGGCTTTTTCCTGATGGTGGAAGGCGGGCGCATTGACCACGCGCTGCACGCCACCAATGCCCGCCGGGCATTGCAGGACACCGTGGCCTTTGACGAAGCCATCAAGACCGCATTGGCCAAGCTGGAAACCATCGACCCCGGCCTGCAAAACACCCTGGTGGTGGTGACTGCCGACCATGACCACACCCTGCAAATGAACGGCTATGCCGCGCGCACCGGCAAGACCGAGCCGGGCAAGCCCGGTGTGCTGGGCCTGGTGAACAACTACGTCAATGGCAGCGAGTCCAAGGACATCAGCGGCAACAGCTACACGATTCTGGGCTTCGGCAACGGCCCGAATCGCCCTGATGCACGCGCGCCGCTCACCGCCGCCGACATGGAAAACCCCAATTACCTGCAAGAAGCCGTGATTCCGCTGCAAGTGGAAACCCACGGTGGCGGCGATGTGTTCCTGGGAGCCAAGGGCCTGGGTGCGGACAACTTCCGTGGCACGCTGACCAACACCGACGTGTTCGGCCTGGTCAAGACCGCCATCGACCTGAAGTGAACCGCCAACACCTTCACACACCAAGGAATTTCGACATGAACACCAACACCCGCAAGACCTCCGTGGCACTGGCACTGGGCCTGGCCCTGCTGGGCACGGCCACCGGCAGCCTGGCACAGAACACCGCCACCGCCAAAAACGTGATCTTCTTCCTGGGCGACGGCATGGGGCCGGTCACCATCACCGCCTCGCGCATCTACAAGGGCGAGAAGGAACTCGCCAACGGAGCCAGCCTGGAATCGCCCGAACGCGCCAAGCTGGCGATGCAGAACCTGGGCCATGCCGGTCGCATCAAGACCTTCTCGCGCGACGGCCAGACCACCGACAGTGCCCCGTCGATGGCCGCCTACATGACCGGCGTGAAGATGAACAACGAAGTCATCTCCATGTCCGCAGAAACCCTGGCCTATGCCCCTGATGGCTCGCAGTACATCAGCGGCGAGGACACCACCTGTCCGACAGGCAATGGCCAGGCAGCCGAAACCCTGCTGGAGCTGTCCATCGACAAGGGCCGCTCCACCGGCGTGGTCTCCAACACCCGTCTGGGCCATGCCACGCCTGCCACCACCTACGCCCACGTCTGCAACCGCAATGCCTACAACACCATTGCCGAACAGTCCGTGCCGGGCTACCCCGAGTTCAACCCGCGCCTGAAGAACGGCATTGATGTGATGCTCGGTGGCGGCTGGCGCAACTACCTGCCCAAGTCGGTGTATGCCAGCAGCCGCCGCACCGACGAGCGCAATCTGGTCGAAGACCTGAAGACACAGGGCTATGCGTATGTGGACTCCGGCTCCGCACTGGCCAGCCTGGATGTGAGCAACACCAGCAAGCTGCTGGGCATCTTCGCCAACAGCGAACTGGCCTATGAACTGGATCGCGTGAAGCTCCAGAAGAACGAGCCCAGCCTATCGCAGATGACCGAGAAGGCCCTGCAAGTGCTCAGCCGCAATGACAACGGCTTCTTCCTGATGGTCGAAGGCGGCCGCATCGACCACGCCCTGCACGGCTCCAATGCCAAGCGCGCGCTGGAAGACACCCTCGCACTGGACGCAGCGGTACAGAAGGCCCTGGACTTCATGGGCCAGAAAGACCCCGGCCTGCAAAACACCCTGATCGTCGTCACCGCCGACCATGACCATGCGATGGCCTTCAACGGCTACACCAAGATCGGCAACCCGATCCTCGGTCTGGTACACGACTACAGCAGCGGTGACGTGGTCAAGGCCTCCGATGGCAAGCCCTACACCACGCTGGTGTTCGGCAACGGCGGACGTGCCGCCGAGGGAGCCATCAACAGCGACGACGGCCAGCCCTTCCTCTCGCCTGCCCGCAGTGCCGCACGCCAGGACCTCAGCAATGTCGATACCACAGCCGATAACTTCCTCCAGGAAGTCGGCATCGAACTGCGCGGTGGCCCCGGCTCCGAAACCCACGGTGGTGGCGACGTGATGCTGTACGCCGGTGGAGCAGGTTCCCAGCACTTCAAGGGCACTTACGACAACACCAAGGTGTTCGAGAAAGTGCGTGCTGCTTCGGGTCTGTGATCCTGTTGGACTTGGGACGGTCTCCAGACAAGGCGGCCTCCCAGTCCCGCCACGGCAGAGGCATACCGGCAACGGCATGGCCTCTTTTGTTTTTTTTATATAGTTTCGATGGTTTGGAATCGCATGTTCAGCACCTTCAACAGGGCCTGGTTTTCTGCAACGCAATGGCTGCACCGCCCCGTGCGCCACGGTCGCTGCGTCATGTGGGCAGTGGCACTGGCCTGTGCAGGCTCACCTGCCGCAGCCCTGTCGCCTTCCGCACCCGACGCCCATCTGCTGCTCAAATACCACACCATCACCATCGGCAGTGACAGTGTGCAGCGCGAAGTCAGCTACACCAAGCGGATGCACCGCCAGGGCAACAAGGTCTGGGTGGAAAAAGACGTGCCGCAGTCCATTCAGGACAGCCTGGCACACGGCCACCTCGCATCGCAGGCCGCAGGCCCCCATGCAGGCCACGCCCACACCGAGGCACAGGATGCACCCATTCTGGTAGAACGCCTGAACGATGGGCAAATCCAGGTTCAGGTGGTCATGCGCAAGATGCAGCGTCTGATCGACGTGGAAACCGCACACCAGGGCAATGTGGGCTACAACGGCTCCTGGGATGCCACCTACTGGGTGATCCCGCCCAGCTCGCTGGAAGGCCTGCACCCGATCGGCCAACCCAAGGACGGCATTCAGCTCTACCGCCGCTTTGCCGATGAAAGCATGACCGAAGTCGCCTGGGACACCGAAAAGCAATACCCACTGCGGGTACTGCGCCGTGGCCCGCACGACACCACCTATTACCGCCTCAGCGTGGAAGCCATCGACGCCCCCGAAGCCCTGCCCTGGGAGCAACTGGACGGCTATGGCCATGGTGATTACTCCGACCTGCTGGATTAGGGCGAATGGCACTTACTGAACGCCGTCATTGCGGCGAAGGCCGCAATCCAGTGACGACATGGAGAAAAAACACATTCGTTTCTCTTGGCTTGCTTTGTCACTGGATTGCCGGGTCAAGCCCGGAATGACGGGAAACAGGCTTAAGTAAGTGCCACTCGGATTAGGTTTACGATTTCAGCCCGGCCCGGGCAGTGTGCAGGTGGTGCAGTGTGATCTTGCGCACCTCGGCCTTGCTGGCTTCGATGTGTGCGCGCAACAGGCTGCGGGCACTGTCGCTGCGGTGGCGCAGTACCGCTTGCAGAATGGCTGCGTGTTCCTCGTAGGTGGTATCGACGCGGGCGCGCTGGGTGAAGTCGAGGCGGCGGATGATGCTGATTTTCTCGGTGATGTCGCGGTGGATTTCGGCCATCTGGGCGTTGCCGGTGGCCTGTACCAGTGTGCAATGGAATGCCTCGTCCAGCAGCGCGGCTTCGCGGCAGGCGGGCAGACGCTCGGCCAGCGGCACTTGCCAGGCGCGCTGCAATTGTTGCAGCTCGGCCTGTTCGGCCACATCGGGCAAGGCACACAGGCGTTCCACTGCTGCCAGCTCCAGCACGATGCGCACGTCGTACAACTGCTCGAACCGCTCGAAGTCGAAAGGCCGCACCTGCCAGCCATTGCGCTGGCTGACCTGCACAAAGCCTTCCCGTGCCAGTTGCTGCAAGGCCTGCCGCACGGGGGTGCGGCTCACGCCCAGGGCCTGCACCAGCTCGGTTTCGCTGAAGTGCTCGCCCGGCAACAGGGCCAGCTCGAACAGGTCGTGCTTCAGGTGCGCATAGACCTGTTCGGCCAGGCTGGGCGTGGCACTGGCCTTTTGCTGCATGCGCAGCCGCAGGCGCGGGGCGGCAGTGTTCATGGCGACCTTTCCCGACCCATCAGGCCGCTGCCGCAAAGACCAGCAGGGCATCGCCACTGCTGACGGGGCGGCCAGGCTGGCAGAGGATGTCCACCACTGTGCCATCGGCTGGTGCGCTGACGTGAATTTCCATCTTCATGGCTTCGACGATGAGCAGGGTATCCCCGGCCTTGACGCTTTGTCCGCTGGATACCGGCACTTTCCAGATGTTGCCCGACAGGTCGGCTTCGATCAGGCTCTGGCCATCTTGCAGGGTGACGGTGCTGGTCTCGACCGCAGGCGGCTCGCTGGCGGTCATGTCGTCGGCCTGCCACAGGGCCACTTCGTCGGTGAAGGCGCGGGCCTGCCGTTCCTTGAACGCAGCAATGCTGGCAGCGTTGTCTGCAAGGAATTTCCGGTAGACGGCATAGTCGAAGGTTTCCTCCTCGATGCGCACGGTGGCGCGGCCTTCGCGGAAATCCTCGCGGAACTGGTTGAGTTCCGCCTCGCTGACCGGGTAGAAGCGCACCTGGTCAAAAAAGCGCAACAGCCACGGCTGGCCTGCATGGAACACGGGGTTCTTCAGAAACTTGTTCCAGATCGGCACGGTGCGCCCCACCAACTGGTAGCCGCCGGGCGAATCCATGCCATAGATGCACATGTACACGCCGCCAATGCCCACCGTGCCTTCGGCGGTGAAGGTGCGCGCCGGGTTGTACTTGGAGGTGAGCAGGCGATGGCGCGGGTCCAGCGGCACGGCACAGGGTGCACCCAGATAAACGTCACCCAGCCCCATGACAAGGTAGCGGGTCTCGAAGAAGATGCGGCGCACGTCCTCGCGGCTGTCCAGCCCGTTGATGCGCTGGATGAAATCGACATTGTTCGGCAGCCACGGGGCCTGGGGCTTGACGGTTTCCTGGTAGCGTTGCACCGCTCCCAGCGTGGCACTGTCTTCCCAGGCTACCGGCAGATGCACGACGCGGGTGGGCACGGTGACGGTGGTGACATCAGGCAATTGTTTCTCGATCTCCAGCAGCCGCGCCACCAGTTCCGGCTGGCCGATGGTGAGGCTGTCGTAGCGCACTTGCAGCGAACGCACGCCGGGCGACAGCTCGAACACGCCCGCAATCGGCTGGGCCTGCAAGTGCTGCATCAGCAGGTGAATGTGCAGCCGCGCGGCAATGTGCAGCTCGTTCTCGCCGTATTCCAGCAGCAGGTAGCTGTCGCCCGCCTGGCGGTAGGTGATGCGCGGCTGGTGCCCGCTGGCGGGCAGGCTGGCCACTATCGTGCTCTCCAGCGCATCCGGAGCCGCCAGCGGCAGGCTGGCAATGCCTTCGGGTGGGGCCTGGAGCGTGGCAATCGCCGCTTCCTGCCGCTGTTGCAAGGCCACGGCCTGCGCACAGGACAGCGGCTGGAAGCGGATGGTATCGCCGGGCTTGACCTGCCCGACCTTCCACAGCTCGGCCTTGGCGATCGTCACCGGGCAGACGAAGCCGCCCAGGCTGGGGCCGTCGCGGGTGAGGATGATGGGCGTGTCGCCGGAGAAATTGATGCTGCCGATGGCGTACTCGCAATCGTGCACATTGGAAGGATGCAGCCCGGCCTCGCCACCGTCGCTGCGTGCCCAGATGGGCCTGGGGCCGACCAGCCGGATGCCCAGCCGGTTGGAGTTGTAATGCACCTGCCAGTCGGTGGCGAAGAACATGTCAATGGCTTCGGGCGTGAGAAAGTCCGGTGCGCCATGCGGGCCATAGACCACGCCAATATGCCAGTGGCTGGGATAGGTCGGCACCAGTTGCGCATCCAGCCGCTCGGGTTGCGCCACTGGCGCGGGCGTGGTGCAGGCCGGCAGTTGCGGCTGCGAAATGGCCAGCGTGTCACCAGTGCGCAACACCCGCCCGGCGTGTCCGCCAAACTGTCCCAGCGCGAAGGTGGCGCGGCTGCCCAGGTACAGCGGCACGTCGATGCCATTGCGCACCGCCACATAGCTGCGGCAGCCCGACAGCACCTTGCCCAGCTTCAGCACCTGCCCGGCCTTCACGTCGAACGCACTCCACAGCGGGCATTCGTCACCATCCAGCGTGGCCGGGGTGTTCGCGCCGGTCAGGGCCACGATGGCATCGCAATGGAACTTCAGCGTGGGGCCGTTGAGCGTGCATTCCAGTGCGGCCGCCTGCGGGGCATTGCCCACCAGCCGGTTCGCCATGCGCAATGCGTAGTCGTCCATCGGGCCGGACGGCGGCACGCCAATGTCCCAGTAGCCTTCGCGGCCAGGGTAGTCCTGCACACTGGTGGCGGTTCCGGCCACCAGCACTTCAACAATGTGCGGCACGAAGTGGAAGTCGTTCAGAAACTGGGTGCTGATCTCGCCTTGCAGAAAGCGCGGGGCGGCCACGATCTGGCGCAGGTAATCGAGATTGGTGGCAATGCCGTGGATGCGGGTCTCGGCCAGGGCCGCTTGCAGGCGGGCCAGGGCATCGGCACGGTCTTGGCCACGCACGATGATCTTGGCAATCATCGGGTCGTAGAACGGCGCGACCTCCGTGCCAGTGCCCACCCAGCCATCGACCCGCACACCATCGGGAAAATGCACATCGGTGAGCGTGCCGGGCGAGGGCTGGAAGTTCTTCAGCGGGTCTTCGGCATACAGCCGCACCTCGATGGCCGCGCCCTGCGGCGGGCGCGAAAGCGCGCCCCAGTCCAGCGGCGCATCGGCCGCCACGCGCAGCATGCACTCCACCAGGTCCAGCCCGGTGACGGCTTCGGTGACGGGATGCTCCACCTGCAAGCGCGTGTTCACTTCCAGAAAATAGAATGCATCGCGCGCAGCGTCATAGACGAACTCCACGGTGCCCGCACTGCGGTACTGGATGGATTCGCCCAGCCGCACCGCCGCTTGCAGCAGGGCCTCGCGCGTGGCCTGCGGCAGATGGGGCGCGGGCGTTTCCTCGATGATTTTCTGGTTGCGGCGTTGCACCGAACAATCGCGCTCGCCCAGTGCCACCACACGGCCCTTGCCATCGCCAAAAATCTGCACTTCCACATGGCGGGCGTGATCGACGAAGCGTTCGATGAACACGCCCCCGTCGCGGAAAAACGTCTCGCCCAGGCGTTGCACGCTCTCGAATGCCTTGCGCAGATCGTCGGCGCAGTTGCAGCGCGTCAGGCCAATGCCACCGCCGCCTGCCGTGGTCTTGAGCATGACCGGGTAGCCAATGCGGTCGGCCTGCGTCAGGGCCTCATCGATGCTGGCCAGCAGGCCCGTGCCGGGGGTCATCGGCACACCGGCGGCAGCGGCGAGTTCGCGGGCACGGTGCTTGAGGCCAAACTCCTCGATCTGCACCGCTGTCGGGCCGATGAAGACGATGCCATTTTCCTCGCACACCCTGCCGAACTCGGTGCTTTCCGACAGGAAACCATAGCCAGGAAAAACCGCCTGCGCCCCGGTTTGCCGACAGGCATCGATGACTTTGTCGATGCGCAGATAGCTGTCGGCGGGTTTGTCCCCCCCCAGCGCGATGGCCACATCGGCCAGTTGAACGTGCTCGGCGTTGCGGTCGGCATCGGAATAAATGGCCACGCTTTGGATGCCGAGTTTCTTCAGGGTGCGAATGGCGCGGACGGCGATCTCGCCCCGGTTGGCAATCAGAACGGTATGGAACATGTCAGCAGTTCTCCGAATGGAATGGGGTACATGAATGCAGCGAAATCACAGGCTTTGCAGATAGGCCCGCCAGCCGCCGAACGCGGTGATGTCGGTGGCCCCTTCCAGCGCGGCGGGTTCGCAGATGAAGCCCTTGACGCTGCGGCCATCGGCCAGCACCACGTTGCCGATGCCCAGCGGTGCAGGCACTTCGGCGGTGAATTCACCAAACGCATGGGGCGTGAGTGCCCACAGCTCCACCACCACTGCCGCGCCCTGCCCCGGCGTGTGCCGCAGGCCGGGTTTGGGGGGCGTGGTTCCCGGCAGGGCGTAGAGGCGGTAACTGCCGTGCGCGGTCTGCGTTTCCTCCAGAAAACGTGCCTTGCGGCTGCTGAGCTGGTGGTTCAGCGGCATGCCGCGCAGGTGTGCGCCCACCACGGCCAGCACAATCTCCTGCCGCTCGTCCAGCGGATTGGCCGGGGGCGTGGCCGAATCGGCCAGTGGCTGTACCACCCCCGGCGCGCCTGCTGGCAGGCCTTGCTTCGCCTGCCAGCGCAGGCCGAAATCCACCAATGTGCCGTCGTGCCAGGCCGGGGCAATCAGCGTGATGCCTGCTGGCAGGCCATCGCTGCGCAGACCGGCAGGCAATGCCAGCGCGCACAGGTCGGCCAGATTCGTGAAATTCGTGTAAGTGCCCAGCGCGGAATTGCGCTGCACCGGCTCCTGCCGCAACTGCTCGATGGTGAAGATGGTGGGCGTGGAAGGCACGACCAGCGCATCCACCTGCGCCAGAAGCTGTTGAATCTGGCGGCTGAGTGCGGCGCGGCGGTATTCGGCCCGGAAGGCATCGGCAGCCGTATAACCGCTGGCCTGCTGCACAACCTGCCGCACCACGGGGTCGATGGCATCGGGCCGTTCATCGAGCCAGGGCTGCATGGCCACCTGCCGCTCGGCCACCCACGGCCCCTGGTACAGCAGGGCTGCGAGTTCGGCAAAGGGGCTGAAATCGATCTCCACCAGCGTGGCCCCCTGCGCCCGCAACTGCGCCAGTGCCTGGGCGAAGTGTTCGGCAGCCAACTCATCGCCAAAGAATGCAGGCGCAGTGGGCACGGCCAGACGCGGCTGGGCGGGCATCGGTGCCGGCGTGACCGCCGGACGCGGACGGCTGTAGGCATCGGCAGGGTCGTAGCCCGAGAAAATGCGCACCGCCTGCGCGGCATCTTCCACGGTCAGGGCAAAGGCCGTGATGCAGTCCAGCGTGCGGCAGGCAGGCACCAGCCCGGTATTGCTGACCCAGCCCTTGGTGGGTTTGAGGCCCACGATATTGTTGAAGGCCGCTGGCACACGCCCGGAACCGGCGGTATCCGTGCCCAGCGCGAACGGCACCAGCCCACGCGCCACCACACTGGCCGAGCCGGAACTGGAACCACCGCTGATATAGGCCGGGTCAAACGCATTGGGCACGGCACCATACGGGGAGCGCGTGCCCACCAGCCCGGTGGCGAACTGGTCGAGGTTGGTCTTGCCGATCAGAATGGCCCCCGCCGCACGCAACTTCTCCACGACCAGGGCATCGTGCTGCGCGGTGTAGGCGAATGCGGGGCAGGCGGCAGTGGTCCGCCAGCCCGCCGCATCGATGTTGTCCTTGACGGCAAAGGGCACGCCATACAGCGGCAACCGGCTTGGATCGCCACCGGCCTGCTCCAGCAGGGCTTGCAGATGCCGACACTGCGCATCGAGCTGTTGCGGGCTGGCAAGGCTGATCCAGGCCGGATCGTCCGGGAGCAGACCCGCACGCAGTGCTGCCAGCAGACGGGCCGGTTCCGCACCGTGGGCATAGGCATCGCGCCACTGCGCCAGCGTCCAGCCGGTGGTGGGCAAAGAGAGGGAGATGGGGGAAGGCATGCGGCGGAATCCTTTCTTGTATACCAGTGGCAAGACCCTGTGCAAAAGCTGTGCCACCGCACTGCGAACCGGCAATCCAATGGCCACACCCCTGCCTGCCACGGCATGCAGAAAACACCAAAAACCCCTATAAATCCTTTGCAAACAACAATATGTATCTGAATCCACAGCGACGGTCGCCGCTGCTGTAGGACTGATGCGTTCGTTCGGCTGGCATGGTCTGGTCAGGTATCGGCCTGCCCGTGCTGTGCTGGCGTTTTTGGTGCATGGGCGCACCAGTTCAAGGCAGACAGCACCCCCTGCGTGCGCCATGTGGTGGCATACCGCTGGAGCGGCGGGAGCGGCGTTCCTGCGCAGGAGCGCAGGAGCGATCCAATCTCCACCATTCGTGAACTGATCTTGCACCATCATTGCGGCGAAGGCCCACTGCTGTCCGGAATAAATTCAGGCGTGCATTCTCAATGCCTTGTTATGGCTGGATTTACTGCGCTTCAGGCAAACTCAGATTCCAATTTTTACACTTCATCAAACTACCCAGCACCGTCATTCCGGCGCAGGCCGGAATCCAGTGACGACGTTGCAAAAAACACCGATATGTCCCAATGAAACAATGTGTTACTGGATTCCGGCCTGCGCCGGAATGACGGCGGTTTGTGTGTTGGGGGCAGTTGCAATGGCACCATTGGCAGCCCTCTCACAATATTCCGGACAGCAGTGGGCGAAGGCCGAAATGACGGCAGCCAAGCAACATGGCACACGATTTGCGTAACCGGCATGGCACGGGGGTTCTCGGCACAGTGTTTTCACCTGGCTGCAACACCCGCCCGCATCCCCATCCAATGGCTTCCCCCTGATTGAAAGGCACACACCATGCAACGCAGATTCATCCTCAAGCAACTGACGGTCGCAGGCATTCTGGCCACATCCGGCCTGACGCTCTCGGCCCATGCGCAGGACACCATCAAGGTCGGCATCCTGCATTCGCTGACCGGCACGATGGCCATCTCGGAAACCGCCCTGAAGGATGTCGCGCTGATGACCATCGACGAGATCAACGCCAGTGGCGGTGTGCTGGGCAAGAAGCTGGAAGCCGTGGTGGTCGATCCGGCCTCCAGTGAACCGCTGTTCGCCGAAAAGGCCCGTGAACTGCTGGCCAAGGAAAAAGTTGCCGTGGTGTTCGGCAACTGGACTTCGGCCTCGCGCAAGGCCGTGCTGCCGGTGTTCAAGGAACTCAATGGCCTGCTGTTCTACCCCGTGCAGTACGAGGGCGAGGAGCTGGAGCGCAATGTGTTCTACACCGGCGCGGCCCCCAACCAGCAGGCCATCCCGGCCGTGGAATACCTGCTGAGCGAGGATGGCGGCGGGGCCAAACGCTTTGTGCTGCTGGGCACCGACTATGTGTACCCGCGCACCACCAACAAGATTCTGCGTGCCTTCCTGCACAGCAAGGGCATCACCGATGCCAACATCATGGAGGTCTATACGCCGTTTGGCCATGCGGACTACCAGACCATCATCGCCGACATCAAACGCTTTGCCGCCGGTGGCCCGACCGCCGTGGTCTCCACCATCAATGGGGATTCCAACGTGCCGTTCTACAAGGAGCTGGGCAATGCGGGGCTGAAGGCCACCGACGTGCCCGTGGTCGCCTTCTCGGTGGGCGAGGAGGAACTGCGCGGTGTCGATACCAAGCCGCTGGTAGGCCATCTGGCCGCGTGGAACTACTTCCAGAGCATCGACAACCCCACCAATGCCGCCTTCATCAGCAAGTGGAAGGCCTATGCCAAGGCCAAGAACCTGCCCAAGGCCGAATCCGTGGTGACGAACGACCCGATGGAAGCGACCTACATCGGCATCAACCTCTGGAAGCAAGCCGTCGAGAAAGCGGGCAGCACCGAAGTGGACAAGGTGATCGCAGCCATCGGTGGCCAGAGCATTGCCTCGCCCAGCGGCTACACGGTGAAGTTCGACGAGAGCAACCACCACCTGCACAAACCCGTCTATATCGGCGAAATCCGCGAGGATGGCCAGTTTGATGTGGTCTGGAAGACGGACGGCCCGATCCGCGCCCAGCCCTGGAGTCCGTACCTGCCGGGCAACGAGAAAAAATCCGACAAGGCTCCGGCGAAATAAGCCGGCCTGAACCGTGCCACCGCCCACCCCGGTCCGGCAGACCCCGTGGGCACGGCACGGACTTCCTGTTTCGCTCGCCCAGGCTTTTGCACCATGAACATGCACCTTCCCATCCCCCACCTCCGCAGACCCCTGCTGCGGCTTGCCCCGGCGTGGCTGGCCGCGCTGTTGCTGGCACTGGTGAGCCTGTGGCCATTGCCCGGCCATGCCGCCCTGGAGCCGCGCACCCTGGCCGCGCTGGCCGCTGCCAGCAATGACGAGCGGCTGGCGGCCATCGGCCAGTTGGGGCGCAGCAGCGACCCGCAGGCCATCGTGGTATTGCAGGCCCTGCACGAAGGCAGGCTGTATGCCGACCCGGCCGCAGGCCAGCTCTGGTTGCAGTCGGGCGCGGGCGATGCCGTCACCACAGCCGATGGCACCGCCGCCACCCTGCCCGAGACGGCCACGCGCATCACCATCAACAACCGCCTGCGCCGTGCCTTGGCCAGTGCGCTGGCCACCGCCCAATTGCACGCCACCGATACCGCCACCCGCCTGCAAGCGGCGCGGCAACTGCGCCACAGTCAGGACGCTGACTTGTTGCCGCAACTGAACGTGGCCCTGGCCACCGAGCCAGACCCCGCCGTGAAAAAAGCCTTGCAGATCGCCGTGGCCAGCCTGGAACTGCAAAGCCCCGATGCCTCGACACGGCTGCATGCCGTCAATCTGCTGGCCCATGCGCAGGAAGCATCGTTCCGCGCACCACTGGCCGCCATGCTGGAAAAGAATGCCGAAGGCCAGTTCCACGAACCCGACCTGGCCGTGCGCACCGCCGCCGCGCAGGCCGTGCAGAAACTGGATGCGCACCTGAAGAAGATCGAATGGGCCGGCAATCTGTTCTACGGCCTGAGCCTGGGCAGCGTGCTGCTGCTGGCCGCACTGGGGCTGGCCATCACCTTCGGGCTGATGGGAGTCATCAACATGGCGCACGGCGAATTCCTGATGATCGGCGCATATGCCACCTGGCTGGTGCAACTGGCCTTCCGCCAGTGGGCACCGCAGTGGCTGGACTGGTATGTGCTGGCCGCCCTGCCCGTGGCGTTCTGCCTGACCGCCTGCGTGGGCATGGTGCTGGAGCGCACCGTCATCCGCTGGCTCTATGGCCGCCCACTGGAGACACTGCTGGCCACCTGGGGCATCAGCCTGGTGCTGATGCAGGCGGTGCGCAGCCTGTTCGGAGCGCAGAACGTGGAAGTGGCGAACCCCGGCTGGCTCAGCGGCGGTGTGGAAGTCATGAACGGGCTGGTGCTCAGCTACAACCGGCTGGCCATCATCGTGTTCTCGCTGCTGGTGGTGCTGTTCGTCTGGCTGCTGCTGAACCACACGCGGCTGGGCCTGTTCGTGCGCTCCATCACGCAGAACCGCCGCATGGCCGACTGCGTGGGCGTGCCCACCGGGCGCATCGACATGCTCACCTTCGGCCTGGGCGCGGGCATTGCCGGGCTGGGCGGCGTGGCCCTGTCGCAATTGGGCAACGTCGGGCCTGACCTGGGGCGGGCCTACATCATCGACTCCTTCATGGTCGTGGTGCTGGGGGGCGTGGGCCAACTGGCGGGCACGGTGATTGCCGCATTCGCGCTGGGCAGCATCAGCAAGTTCATGGAGCCGTTTGCCGGGGCAGTGCTGGCCAAGATTGCCGTGCTGGTGCTGATCGTGCTGTTCATCCAGAAACGCCCCCAAGGTTTGTTTGCCCCCAAGGGCAGGAGTGTGGAATGACCCGACCGACGACCTCCGAAATGCTGGCCCTGACGCGCCAGCCGCTGTTCTCGCCGCGCATGTGGGCGGGCATTGCCAGCGTTGCGGCCGTGCTGGCCCTGCTGCCACTGTGCAACCTGCTGTTTCCGGCGGGCCATGCCCTGCACGTTCCGGCGCACACCGTCGCCCTGCTGGGCAAGTTCATGTGCTACGCGCTGGCCGCGCTGGCCCTCGATCTGGTGTGGGGCTATGCCGGGATTCTCTCGCTGGGGCATGGCATCTTCTTCGCGCTGGGCGGCTATGCCATGGGCATGTACCTGACGCGCGCCACCGCTGCCGCTGCGGCACAGGCGGGCGGCTCCGGCCTGCCGGGCTTCATGTCCTTTCTGGGCTGGACGGACTACCCCTGGTACTGGAGCTTCACCGAGCACTTTGCCTACGCACTGCTGCTGGTGGTGCTGGTGCCGGGCCTGCTGGCCTTCGTGTTCGGCTATTTCGCATTCCGCTCCCGCATCAAGGGCGTGTACTTCTCCATCATCACCCAGGCCCTGACTTTTGCGGCCATGCTGCTGTTCTTCCGCAACGAGACGGGCTTTGGCGGCACCAACGGCTTCACGGATTTTCGCTCCATCTGGGGGCTGGACCTGACGGCTCCCGGCACCCGTGCCGCGCTGTTCTGGCTCACGCTGGCCGTGCTGCTGGGCACGCTGGTGCTGGCGCGCGCGCTGGTGCAGTCGCGCTACGGGCGCGTGCTCACCGCCGTGCGCGATGCCGAAGCGCGGGTGCGCTTCATCGGTTACGAACCGCTGGGCTTCAAGCTGTTCATCTGGACGCTGTCGGCCATCCTCTGCGGCATTGCGGGCGCGCTGTATGTGCCGCAGGTGGGCATCATCAACCCCTCGGAAATGTCCCCGGCCCACTCCATCGAAATGGTCATCTGGGTGGCCACCGGCGGGCGCGGCACACTCATCGGCCCCCTCATCGGCGCAGGCGTGGTCAATGGCCTGAAAACCTGGTTCACCACCGCCATGCCGGAATACTGGCTGTACGCACTGGGCGCGCTGTTCGTGCTGGTGACGATCTTCCTGCCGCAGGGCATCGTGGGCCTGGCACGCAAGCTGCTGAACCGGCGCAACAAGGACAAGGAGCAAACCCATGCGTGACGACGGCCCCACCACCCTCATCATGAACCCGGAACACGAACTGGGCGGCCATGCCAGCTATGGCCGCGCGGCCAGCAGCGAAGTCGATACCCGCCACGGCGTGATCCTCTACCTGGACAGCGTGAACGTGGTGTTCGACGGCTTCAAGGCCATCAACAACCTCACGCTGGACATCGGCGTAGGGGAACTGCGCTGCATCATCGGCCCCAACGGCGCGGGCAAGACCACGATGATGGACATCATCACCGGCAAGACCCGCCCCAGCAGCGGCACGGCATTCTTCGGCCAGAACATCGACCTGACCACCTTGAGCGAAACACAGATCGCCAACGCCGGAATTGGCCGCAAATTCCAGCGGCCCACCGTGTTCGAGGCGCACAGCGTCTTCGAGAACCTCGAACTGGCGATGAAGGCCGACAAGCGCGTCTGGCCGGTACTGGGCGCACGCCTGCGCGGCGAACAGGCCGACCGCATCGGCGAAGTGCTGGAAACCGTCGGCCTCTCTGCCCAGTTCCAGCGCACGGCGGGCCTGCTCTCGCACGGGCAGAAACAATGGCTGGAAATCGGCATGCTGCTGATGCAGGAACCCAGGCTGCTGCTGCTGGACGAGCCAGTGGCCGGCATGACCGATGCCGAAACCGAACGCACCGGCGAACTGTTCAACTCGCTCAAGGGCAAGCACTCGCTGATGGTCGTGGAGCACGACATGGACTTCGTCGCCCAGATCGCCCAGCAAGGCAAGGTCACGGTGCTGTGCGAAGGCTCCGTACTGGCCGAAGGCACGATGGAGCAGGTGCAGAACGACGAACGGGTCATCGAAGTGTATCTGGGGCGGTGATGAAGCGGCTTCTGAATGAAATCCTGCCCGTCCGGCCACACTGACACCCACCCAACCACAGGCAAAAAAACCATGCTGGAAGTCACCCAAATCGACCAATACTACGGCAGCAGCCACACCCTGCGCCGCGTCTCCATGAACGTGCAAAGCGGCGAGTGCATGGCCCTGCTGGGGCGCAACGGCGTGGGCAAGACCACACTGCTCCGATGCCTCACCGGCGTTCTGCCCGTCGCCAGCGGCCACATCCACTTCGATGGCGTGGACATCTCGAAACTGCCGCCCCACCAGCGTGCCGCGCTGGGCATCGCCTATGTGCCACAGGGGCGCGACATCTTCGCGCGGCTCACCGTGGAAGAAAACATCCTGATGGGCATGGCCCGCTTTCCGGCCAGCAAGGCACGGCACATCAAGGAAGAAGTCCATGAACTCTTTCCGGTGCTCAAGACCATGCTGGCGCGGCGCGGCGGCGATCTCTCCGGCGGGCAGCAACAGCAACTGGCCATTGCCCGCGCCCTGGTTGCCGAACCCCGCCTCATCATCCTGGACGAACCCACCGAAGGCATTCAGCCCTCCATCATCAAGGACATCGGCCGCGTCATCCAGATGCTCAAGGCGCGGGGCAATATCGCCATCCTGCTGTGCGAACAGTATTTCGACTTCGCCCACGAACTGGCCGACCGCTTCGTGGTACTCAACCGGGGCGAAGTGGTCACCCAGGGCACCCACGCCGACATGGGCAGCGAGGAAGTGCGCCGGTTGCTGGCGGTGTGAGTACCGCCAGCCACTGTGCCTACTTCAGCTCCACGGCATCCAGTGCCTGGCTGAACTGGCGAATCGCGCGCTCCACCGCGCTCGGGCTTCCACCAGCCAGATACCACTCGCGCCCATCGAAGTGCAGCACCTGCTTGCGCTGCCACGCCTGACTGCCCGTGATGGCCGCACTGGCCTGCAATACCGCCGCAGCATTGGCTCGTTCACCGAATGCGGCACTGCGGTCGATCACGAACAGCCAGTCAGGCTCGCGCTGGAGCATGCAGTTCACGCACCTGGCGCAGCAGGCTCTCGGCCCGCTCGCTGGCCTGTGGCTCGCGGTTCAGGATGCGCCCGAGCAGCAGGATGTTCTGCGCCACCGTGGGCACAAATGCGGTACTGCCGCTGGACAGGTCGATGGTTGGCGCAATTGCACTGACTTCCTGGAACTTGCTGGCAGAACGGCCCCCCAGAATGACCAGATCAGGCTGGAGTTTCTTCAATGCCTCCAGATCGGGTTGAAACAGATCGCCCACAGGCGTGAACTGGCTGGTACTGTATTTTTTCAGATAGTCCGGCCAGTATTGCGCCTCCAGTGTGGGCACACCAGCGACTTCGACACCCAAACCGTCGAGGATGTCCAGTGCAGCCAGATCCAGTACCGCAATGCGCTGCGGCACAGCAGCGATGGTGGTCTGGCCCTGCGCATGGTGAAAGGTGCGGCTGGCAGTCGCAGCGGCAACAGGTGGGGCATCGCTGGCCCGTGTCTGTGCTGCCAGTGGCAGTGCCAGTGTTGCCGCACCCACGGCCAGACTCAGGGCGGCCAGAGGATGCCTCAATGCGTTGAATGCTTTCATGGTGTGTCTCTCCTTGGATTCTTGAATGTGATGTGCAGACTCCCGCCCAGCGGGGCGCGGGGCAGAAATGCTCAGTAATTGACGCGCAAGGTAGCCATCCAGGTACGGCCTATGCCATAGAAGTTCTGGCCGGTCAGGCCACCCAGTTCCTGCCAGTAGGTTTTGTCGAAGACGTTATCGACGTTCACGCTCAGTTCAGTATGGCGGTTGATGCGGTAGCCAGCGCGCAAGTGGGCAGTAGTGTGGCCCGGAGCCTCCAGACGCGGGCCGGGGCCACTGCGACCGCCCGGCAGACTGCCATATATTTTTCCGGCATAACGCACGCCGCCGCCCATGCTCAGGCCGCGCAGGCGGCCTTGATCGCTGAATCGGTAGTTCGTGTACAGGTTGGCCGAATGCGTGGGCGCATTGGCCACGCGCTGGCCCTGACCGACATCGGCACTGACGTATTTCGCATCTGCATAGGCATACGCCGTACCGACCGACCAGTTGGGGCGCACCTGCCCATGCACGTCGAATTCGACACCGCGCGTGCGTTGCTCACCCGTAGGCAGGGAAAAACCAGTGTGATCGGGGTCTGCCCGCGATGTGTTCTCCAGCGTCAATTCGTACACTGCGGCCGTTGCCGTCAAACGGTTGTCGAACCAGAAGGTCTTGACGCCAAGCTCGAACTGCTCGCCGAACTGGTGCGGCAGCAGATTGCCTGAATGGCCTTCAGCCACCCAGGAGCGGGCCGTGCTGGGGTTGAACGTTTCGGTGTAGCTGCCATACACCGTCCAGTGGCGGTTGATGTCTGCCACCAGGCCGAGGTAGGGGGTGAATTCGGCTCTGGCGGGATGTGAGCCGTCCGAGTTGGTGACCCAGCTCCAGCGTCCACCCACTGGCACCTTGAGCCAGTCATTGATGCGCACGGTAGCGCGTGTGTAAATTCCGCGCTTGCGCGTGACGCTGCTGCTGGATGTCGGCGTGCCAGACATCGGCGGCGCATCGATCACATGCGGATTCGGGTTGAAATAATCGTTGCGGAAATCGTACTGCGGGAAGGATGAACCCAATACGCGGGTGAAGGTGTTGCGTTCCCAGTTCGCGCCCACCACCACGTCATGCCGCTGGCCCCACAGATCGAGCTTGCCTGCAAGGAAGGCATCCACATCGCGATGCTTCTGGTCATCGGTCCAGAACTCGGTCGTGAAACAGCGCACCGCAGAAGCAGGATTGTTGCGATCAATGCCGGAGAAAGAGGCATTGGCCCCACAGCCGCTGCCACCGCGCGATGCACCCGGCGCGGAATAATAAGCGGGATGGCCGGTCTCGCCATCGCGGTAGGACAGCTTCATGCTCCATTCGTCATTGAAGTAATGCTCCACATCGGCCAGCCACCATGTGGCCTTGAACCTGAAGTCGGCCCAATCCTGGGTCATGGATGTTCGCGGATCCACATCCCACAGCAAGCCACCATCGGTGTATGCAGGCAGGCCCTGCCGGAAACTCTGTTTCGCGGTGTTTTCCTGCCGCCAGAAGCCAAGCGAGGCGATCGTGCCAGGCGTGAGATCGGCCTCCAGCACGCCATAAATGGAGGTTCGGTCGCGCTCTTCCACATTGACATACTCATCCCGCTGATCCTTGAACAGTACGGCACGGCCACGCAGCACCCCGGAGGGCAGAAGCTTGCCGCCCACGTCCAGGCCGGTGTTGAGCGCGCTGTCACTGCCCGCAGCCAGTGTGCCTTCGGCCCTGAACTGTGCGGTGGGTTTCTTGAACTGGTAGTTGATGCTGCCGCCAGGCGAGCCATTGCCGGTCATCAATCCAGACGGGCCCTTGATGACCTCGATGCGGTCGAATGCGGAAATATCGGCGTGTGTTCGCCCCACCAGCCCTCCCGTGGGCACACCATTGACGGTGGTCTGCGCCGAAAAGCCGCGCAAATTGACAAAGCCCTCCTGGTTGAGCACATTGCCCATACCCGGAATCCACTGGAAATACTCCTGCGCAGTACGCAGGTTCTGATCCTTGATGCGCTCCTGCGTGATGACGGTGACGGATTGCGGTATCTCCCGCAGCGAAGTGGAAATCTTGGTACTGGCCGAAGTCGCCTCGGCGCGGTAGGAATCCACGTACTCGGTGCTGGCTTCGGCCATGCCTTCGCCGGTCACGGTGACCGTTTCAAGCCGGTGGATGCCATCGCCAGGCTCCGTGCCCTGCGCATGGTCTTGTGCATAACTGGCGCATGCCATCAGCACTGCGGAAAAAAGTAGCGTTCTCTTCATTGCTGGACTCACTCCAAAAGCGGGCTCAACCAATGCTGTTGCTGCTCCAGCCCATGGGCTTTGCGCACGCAGATCAGCGATGCAGTCCTGGCTGTTCCCGAAAGAGTCCGAGTGTGGCTACTGACAGATGACAAAGACTTTGCTCCACCGGATACACGGCAGCCAAAGCCGCTGCAAGTCTAAGATAAATCAAAAGATAAGTTCCATTCAAAAAAGAATATCGACTATCCAAAAAATGGATAACGGTAATGCTGCATCAAACCCTGCCACCCCGCCATGCCCGCTTGTGGTGCTGCTCGCGCACAGCGGCATGACCGTACGGGAAAGGGAACTGAAGGCTTTGGGCAAAATGCCTACAATCCCTTGGCTCTTTCCAGAATTCCATCCACGACCTGCCATGCCTTCCCCATCCAAGCCGCCAGCCCCTGGCAACACCATCCGCATCCGTGGCGCGCGCCAGCACAATCTGAAGAATCTGGACGTGGACATCCGCACCGGGGAACTGACGGTGGTCACCGGCCCCAGCGGCAGTGGCAAGTCTTCGCTGGTGTTCGATACGCTGTATGCCGAAGGCCAGCGGCGGTATGTAGAGACCTTTTCCGCCTATGCGCGGCAGTTTCTGGATCGCATGGACCGGCCTGCGGTGGATCACATCGAAGGCGTGCCGCCTGCGATTGCCATCGACCAGACCAATCCGGTGCGCACGTCCCGCTCCACGGTGGGCACGATGACGGAGCTGAACGATCACTTCAAGCTGCTGTTCGCCCGCACCGCCCGGCTGTTCGACCGCGACACCGCCCTGCCCGTGCAGCACGATACCCCGCAAAGCGTGTTCGACGCGCTGGCGCAGCGTTTCGATGCCTGCGAGGCCACCGGTCAGGATGCCCGCCTCGTCATCACCTTTGCCGTGGAGCTGCCCGCCCACACCAGCGACGAGCAGATGCAGCAATGGCTGTCGGCCAGTGGCTTCACACGCATTCAGGCCGAACGCCTGGTGACGGTGGACGCACCTACACCCACCGCAACTTCTGCCAACAGTACCAGCAAAAAATCCAGCGGCAAGGCCAAGGCCAGCGTGCCCACCACACGCAAGGTACTGGACGTGGTGGCCGACCGCCTGCGCGCCAGCCGCCTGCACACCGACCGCACCCGCGTGATCGAAGCCCTGGAAGTGGCCTTTCGGCGCGGCAATGGCCGTCTATCCGTGCATGTGCAGGGGGCGGCTGATTCGCCCCCGGCAGAGGCCGAAGTGCTGCACTTCTCGCAAGGGCTGCATTGCCCGCAGAGCGGCCTGCGCTACCACGAGGCCACGCCCTCGCGCTTTTCCTTCAATTCGCCGGCAGGGGCCTGCCCGACGTGCCGGGGCTTTGGCCGCGTCATCGGGGTCGATTGGGGGCTGGTGATTCCCGATGCACGGCTGAGCCTGCGCGACGGTGCCATCAAGGCCATCCAGACTCCTGCCTGGAAGGAAGTGCAGGACGATCTGCTGCGCCATGCCGCCACCTGGAAGATTCCCTGCGACACGGCGTGGAGCCAGCTCACCGCCGCGCAACAGCACTGGGTGCTGCACGGTGAGGCCGACTACCGCGATGGCCACTGGAACCGCCAGTGGTATGGCATTGCCCGCTTCTTCGAGTACCTGGAGAGCAAGGCTTACAAAATGCACATTCGCGTGCTGCTTTCCAAATACCGCAGTTACACGACCTGCCCCAGTTGCCGTGGCGCACGCCTGCAAACCGAAAGCCTGCTGTGGCGTGTGGGCAGCCATGCCGCTGCCGATGCCGCCTTGCAGGGCCAGCCGCGCTTCCAGCCCGAAGGCGTGGCATGGAGTGAGGCCCAGCGCGAGAGCCTGCCCGGCCTGTGCCTGCACGACCTGATGGGCCTGCCGCTGTCGCGACTGGCACGCTTCGTCGATACGCTGCAACCGCCAGACGATGACCGCAGTGCCGAGGCACAGGCCACCCAGATGCTGCTCCATGAGATCCGCACCCGTCTGCGTTTTCTGAATGAAGTGGGCATTGGCTACCTGACACTGGACCGGCAAAGCCGCACGCTCTCCGGCGGCGAAGTGCAGCGCATCAACCTCACCACCGCGCTGGGCACCTCGCTGGTCAATACCCTGTTCGTGCTGGATGAACCCAGCATCGGCCTGCACCCGCGCGACATGCAGCGCATCAACCAGGCCATGCTGCGCCTGCGCGACGCAGGCAACACGCTGGTGGTGGTGGAACACGACCCGGCCGTGATGCTGGCCGCCGACCGCATCATCGACATGGGGCCAGAGCCAGGTGCAGGCGGCGGGCAGATCGTGTTCGACGGCTCCCCCGCCGCCCTGCGCCAGAGCCACACGCTCACCGGCGACTACCTGGGTGGGCGCAAGCACATTCCCGATGGCGGCCATCGCCCGGTGGATGCGCACACGCCCCGGCTGCGGCTGGAAGGCGCGCGCGCGCACAACCTGCAAGACCTCAGCGTGGATTTTCCGCTGCAACGGCTGGTGGTGGTCACGGGGGTGTCCGGCTCCGGCAAGTCCACACTGTTGCAGGATATTCTCGCCCCGGCCCTGCTGCGCCACTTCGGGCAGGCCAGCGACACGCCCGGCGCGCACCGCGCCCTCATCGGTGCAGAGCAGCTCTCGGGGGCGGTGTTCGTCGATCAATCGCCCATCGGCAAGACCGCCCGCTCCAATCCGGCCAGCTATGTGGGCGCGTGGGATGCGGTGCGCAAGCTGTTTGCGAAGGCTCCGCTGGCACAGCAGCGCGGCTACAGCACTGCCAAGTTCAGCTTCAACAGCGGTGACGGACGCTGCCCGGTGTGCGGCGGCAGTGGCTTCGAGCATGTGGAGATGCAGTTTCTCTCCGACGTTTATCTGCGCTGCCCGGAATGCCACGGCAGTCGCTACCGCCCCGAAGTGCTGGAAGTGCGCATCGATCGCCGGGGACAGGGCTACCGCGTGGCCGATGTGCTGGAGCTGACCGTGGCACAGGCCGTGCAGGTCTTTGCCGACGATGCCGAAGTGGTGCGCGCGCTGCAACCGATTGCCGATGTCGGGCTGGAATACATCCGGCTGGGCCAGCCCGTGCCCACCCTCTCCGGCGGCGAGGCACAACGCCTGAAACTGGCGGGCTTTCTGGCCGATGCCGCCAGAACTGCCAGCAAAAGCCGCCAACCCATTGCACGCAAGGGCACGCTGTTCCTGTTCGATGAACCCACCACCGGGCTGCATTTCGACGACATTGCCAAGCTGATGCAGGCAATGCGCCAACTGCTGGACGTGGGCCACTCCATCATCCTCATCGAACACAATCTGGACGTGATGCGCGCGGCCGACTGGCTCATCGACCTCGGCCCCGATGCGGGCGATGCGGGTGGCAGGCTGGTGGCCGAAGGCACACCCCGGCAACTCAGCGAGCACCCCAGCTCGCACACCGCTGCCGCATTGCGCGACTACGCGCACGCCCTGGCAACGCCGCTGCACGCCGCCGAAGCCACACGCCACTACGCGGTCAGCCCCAGCCCCAACGCCTGCATCGACATCATCCACGCCCGCGAGCACAACCTGAAGAACCTCAGCGTGCACATTCCGCGCGGGCAATTCAACGTCATCACCGGTGTGTCCGGCTCCGGCAAATCCACGCTGGCCTTCGACATCCTGTTTGCCGAAGGCCAGCGGCGTTACCTCGAATCGCTCAATGCCTACGCCCGCAGCATCGTGCAGCCCGCCAGCCGCCCCGATGTCGATGCCGTCCACGGCATCCCGCCCACCGTTGCCATCGAGCAGCGGCTCTCACGCGGTGGACGCAAAAGCACCGTCGGCACGGCCACGGAAATCTGGCACTACCTGCGCCTGCTCTACGTCAAGCTGGGCGTGCAGCACTGCATCCACGACGGCACTCCGGTGCGGCCGCAATCGCCCGATGCCATCGTCGCGCACATTCTGCGCCACCATGCCGGCCAGCACATTGGCCTGCTGGCTCCGCTGGTGTCGGGGCGCAAGGGCATCTACACGGAACTGGCGACCTGGGCACGCCAGCACGGCCACAGCCACCTGCGCGTCGATGGCCACTTCGTGCCCACCGACCCGTTCCCCAAACTCGACCGCTACCGTGAACACCACATTCAGTTGCCCATCTTCAGCCTCGACATCGGCCCGGAACACGAGAGCCTGCTGCGCGAACAACTGACCCAGGCCCTGCACCACGGCAAGGGTATCGTGCAGGTCATCAGCCATCTGGATGGCTTGTCCGAAGCCCTGCGCGACGGCCAGTCCACCGCCGCCATTGGCGTGGTGGAAACCCATTCCACCCTGCGCGCCTGTCCGGTATGCAGCACGTCCTACCCCGAGCTGGATCCGCGCCTGTTCTCCTACAACAGCTCCCACGGCTGGTGCCCCGACTGCGTGGGCACGGGCGTGGTGCTCACGCGGGAGCAGCGCAAGGCACTCGACGATTCCCTGCCGCAGAAAGATGCGCATGGGCGCGAACGCGCCTTCGACGAACCCGATGCCGATGGCGTGGGCCACACCCCCTGCCCCAGTTGCCACGGCACGCGCCTGAACGCCACCGCCCGCGCCGTGTACTTTCACGGCACGGCCATCACCGAGCTGGCACAGCGCAGTGTCGGTGATCTGCGCCTCTGGTTTGACGCGCTGCAATTGCAGGGGCGTGAAGCCGCGATTGCCCGCGATCTGCTGCCCGAAATCCGCTCGCGCCTGCAATTTCTGGAACAGGTCGGCCTGGGCTACCTGACGCTGGATCGCGGCGCGCCCACCCTCTCCGGCGGCGAGGCGCAGCGCATTCGCCTGGCCGCGCAACTGGGCAGCAACCTGCAAGGCGTGTGCTATGTGCTGGACGAACCCACCATCGGCCTGCACGCACGCGACAACCGCATCCTGCTGGACGCGCTGCAAACCCTCAGCGACAAGGGCAACACCCTCGTGGTCGTGGAGCACGACGAAGACACCATCCGCCGTGCCGACCACCTCATCGACGTCGGCCCCGGCGCGGGTGTGCGCGGCGGCCAGATCGTCGCCCAGGGCCGCCCGACAGACGTGGCGCAACACCCCGACTCCATCACCGGCCAGTACCTGCGCCAGCCCATGCGCCACCCTTTGCAGGCACGCCGCCCGGTGCAGGCCGATCAAGCCGCCCTGCGCCTGCGCGGAGCCACGCTGCACAACCTGCACAAAGTGCAGGCCTGGGTTCCACTGGGACGACTGGTGGCCATTACCGGCGTGTCCGGCTCGGGCAAATCCACGCTGGCGCGCGATGTGCTGCTGGCCAACGTCGCCCGCATCGTCGCCTTGCAGGCCACCCAGGCGGGACGGGAGACGCTGGCATCCACCGGAGTGCAACCCCACTTGCAGCACCTGCAAGACCTGCAAGGCTGCGAACCGATTGCCCGCGTGCTGGAAGTCG
The DNA here is from genome assembly GCF_900129055.1 of Lampropedia hyalina DSM 16112. Lineage (GTDB taxonomy): Bacteria > Pseudomonadota > Gammaproteobacteria > Burkholderiales > Burkholderiaceae_C > Lampropedia > Lampropedia hyalina. The sequence goes on along the minus strand of NZ_FQUZ01000007.1, from coordinate 34,458 downwards.
ATCAAACCCCCATCGGCAAAACCCCGCGCAGTTGCCCGGCCACCTACATCGGCTTCTGGGACACCGTGCGCAAGCTCTTTGCCGACACGCTGGAAGCCAAGGCACGCGGCTACACGGCCAGCCGCTTCTCGTTCAACACCGGCGACGGCCGCTGCCCCGCCTGCGAAGGCCAGGGCATGCGCACCATCGAAATGAACTTCCTGCCCGATGTGAAGGAACCGTGCGAGGTCTGCCACGGCGCACGCTTCAACCCCGAAACCCTCTCGGTGACGTGGCGTGGCCAAAGCATTGGCGACATTTTGCAGATGGAAGTCGATGAGGCCGTGGCATTCTTTGCGTCCATGCCCACCATTGCCCACCCGCTGCAACTGTTGCAGGACGTAGGGCTGGGCTACCTGACGCTGGGCCAGCCCAGCCCCACGCTGTCGGGCGGCGAAGCGCAGCGCATCAAGCTGGTGACGGAACTGACCAAGGTGCGCGACGACATCACCCGGCGCGGCAACCGCCCCCCGCACACCCTCTATGTGCTGGACGAACCCACCGTCGGCCTGCACATGGCCGATGTGGAAAAACTCATCCATGTGCTGCACCGCCTGGTCGATGGCGGCCACAGCGTCATCGTCATCGAACACGACCTGGACGTGATCGCCGAAGCCGACTGGATCATCGACCTCGGCCCCGATGGCGGCCGCAACGGCGGCCAGATCGTCGCTGCCGGCACACCGGAAGACGTGGTGAAAAAGGCCAGCTTCACCGGCGAGGCAATTGCGCCAGTGCTGGGGCGGTAGAGATACTTTGGATCGTTTAGATCGTTCCTACGCTCCTGCGTAGGAACGGTATCGGGACGCTCCAGCGTCTGTACCCCGGCATGCCGCTGGAGCGGCGGGGAAGGCGTTCCTACGCAGGAGCATAGGAACGATCCAAAACGATTCAATCCCGTGCAACATCCACCCCACGGGCTGGCGGCAGAGTCAGCACAAACACAGCTCCTCCGCCGGGTCGGTCTTCGCAGTGCACCTGGCCGTGGTGGCGTTGGGCGATGGTGCGCACCAGCGACAGGCCCAGCCCCACGCCGCCCGAGCGTTCGCTGGCTCCGGGGGCGCGGTAGAACGGCTCGAAAATGCGCTCCTTGTGGGCTTCGGGCACACCCGGCCCGCGATCCATGATGCGCATCACGATGGCCGTGGGGTCGCTTTGCAGCACCAGTTCGATCCCGCCCTGGCTGTAGCGGCGGGCGTTTTCCAGCAGGTTGCGAATGGCCCGGCGCAGCAGCTTGGCATCGCCATAGACATCGGTGCCCGCCACCGGGGTGAGCACGTCCAGTTCCGCGCCGATGCGGGCGGCTTCTTCGGCTGCCAGCCCCAGCACATCGACAGGCTCCAGGGTTTCGGGGCGGTGCTCGGTCAGGTCAAGGCGGCTGGCCAGCAGGATTTCGTCGATCAACTGGTCGAGTTCGGCGATATTGCGCTGGATTTCAGCCAAACCGCTCACGCCCGTCTGCGTCTGGGCCGTTCCGCTCAGTTCCAGCCCCATGCGGATGCGCGCCAGTGGGGAGCGCAATTCGTGCGAGGCATTGGCGAGCAGGGTTTTGTGGGAATTGACCAGGGTTTCGATGCGCTCGGCAGCGCGGTTGAACTGGCGCGAGAGTTCCGCCACTTCGTCCGTGCCCTTCTCGGCAATGCGGGTTCCCAGATCGCCCTCGCCAAACTGCTGTACGCCCTGGCGCAGCATTTCCAGCCGCTTCATCAGGTGGCGGATGACGGGAAACACCCCGACGATGACGGCCAGCCCTACCACGCCCAGCAGCCAGAGGAAGCCAAAAGGCGGGCGAATCCAGAAAGCCAGCCCATCGTGCGGCGGGCGCGGGGGTCGCTCGCGTTCGCTGCTGCGGGGGCTGAAGTGCAGCAGGTACTCCTGCCCGTTCTCCTGTACCCAGCGCAGGCGAAATCCCGGCTCCGGTGTGGACTGCGGCAGGGCCTGTCCCCGGTGCAAAACCTGCTGGCCGTCGGCAGACAGCATGGCCAGATCGCGGCCCTGCACCACCTGGGCGGCTTCCTGCTGGGTGTTGTAGTGTTCGGCCACCTGCCAGGCCCAGCCGATGACCAGCAGCAGCACGGCCACGCAGCCCACCACCGCCAGCCAGATGCGCAGGTACATGCGTTTGGAAAAGGGGTTGTTCATCCAGGCCATGCGGGGTTCGGTTCTCTTGGGCAGGCAGCGGCCATCCGTCCTGCTAGTCCTGCTGTTTGGCAAACACATAGCCCACGCCGCGCACCGTGAGGATGCGGCGGGGCTTCTTGAGGTCGGTTTCGATGGCTGCGCGAATGCGCCCCATGTGCACGTCGATGGAGCGGTCAAACGCTTCCAGCTCCCGCCCGCGCACCACTTCCATGATCTGGTCGCGGGTCAGCACCCGCCCGGCCCGTTCGGCCAGTGCCACCAGCAAGTCGAACTGGTAGGAGGTCAGTTCCGCCACTTCCCCGGCGACGGTGACGGTGCGGGCACTGCGGTCGATCTCCAGCGATCCAAAGCGCATGGCATCGGCAGTGGGCAGCAGCGGTGGCGACAGGGCCGAGGTGCCCGGCTGGCGGCGCAGAATGGCGCGTATGCGTGCCAGCAATTCGCGTGGCTCGAAGGGCTTGGGCAGGTAATCGTCGGCCCCCAGCTCCAGCCCGATGACACGGTCCATCGGGTCGCCCTTGGCCGTGAGCATGAGCACCGGAAGCTGGCCGCGTGCATCGGGCAGCGCGCGAATGCGGCGGCAGACATCCAGGCCATCCATGTCGGGCAGCATCAGGTCCAGCACGACCAGATCGGGCATGGCAGGAATGGCTGGCACGGCGGGGCCGGCCAGCGCGGACATGCCCTGTTGCACCATGCCCGGCACGGCTCCCAGGGCGGCCAGCCCGCTGGCCGCATCGGGCTGGTGCCAGACGGTGAAGCCCGACTGCCCCAGGTATTGCGTCACCATGCCGGCCAGACGCGTATCGTCCTCAATCATCAAAATCTTGCTTGTCATGGCATTGGGCCGTTCACATCGAAGTCGCCATTTTCCAGAAATGGCCACGGCGAATATGCCGCAGGCAGATCATGCGGTGTTTTCGCGTGGGTAAAGTTTGGGTAAATCCCGCGCGGACCTCAGAGCGGAGGTGCGCAGCGGCGCAACAGTTCGCGCTCGAACTCCAGTTGCAACTGATGGTCGCGCAGGGCATCGCCTTCGATCAGGAAGCTGTCTTCCGCGCGCTCACCCAGCGTGGTGATCTTGGCCAGCAGGATGCTGAGGTGAAACTGCGCCAGCGTCCAGGCAATCGAGTACAGCAGGCCTGGCCGGTCGGAGACGGAGATGTTCAGCAGCCAGTTCTGTGCCTTGTCGTCCGGCTCCAACTGGATGCGGGTGGGCACCGGAAAGTTCTTGACGCGGCGCGACACCCGGCGGGAACTGGGCTGGGGCAGCGGTGCTTCCCTGGCCAGATAGTGGGCCAGTCCATACTCCAGATGCTGGGCGGTCTGCTCGGGCGTTTCGGTGCTGAATTCGAGCAGAATCTGGAAGGTATCCAGCGCGTGGCCCTGCCCGGTGGTGTGGATGCGCGCATCCAGGATTTCGTATTCGGCCTGATCGAAGTAGCTGCAAATGCGGGCGAACAGGTCGGTGCGATCGGGGGTGTAAATAAAGATCTGGATGCCTTCGCCCACCACGGACTTGCGGGCGCGCACCAGCGGGCTGTCCGGCTGCACCGGCGGTAGCAGCACATGGCGGGCATGCCAAGCCACTTCATCGGCACTGTGGCGCATGAAGTAGCTCAGGTTCAGCCCGCTCCAGAATCGCGCCAGATCATCGGCCTGAATGTTCTCCAGTGCCAGCAGCACTTTGGCTTCTCGCTTGCGCATTTCGATCTCGGCATCGGGGTCGGGCGCAATGCCCCCCAGCATCAGGGCGGTGGCGCGGTACAGGTCTTCCAGCAGCTTGCCCTTCCAGGCGTTCCAGACCTTGGGACTGGTGCCACGGATATCGGCCACAGTGAGCAAATACAGGCCGGTGAGGTAGCGTTCGTTGCCAACACAGCGGCCGAACTCCCCGATCACGTCGGGATCGCTCAAGTCCTGTTTCTGCGCCACCTGGCTCATGCGCAGGTGTTCGCGCACCAGGAACACCAGCAGGTCGGTGTCTTCCGGGCCGATGCCATGCTGGCGGCAGAACTTCTGCATTTCGTGCGCGCCAATGTCGGAATGGTCGCCTCCCCGGCCCTTGCCAATGTCGTGGAACAGCGCGGCCACATAGAGAATCCAGGGCTGCTCCCAACCAGCGGCCAGATGCGAGCAGAACGGGTATTCGTGCGCGTGTTCGGGCATGAAGAAGCGGCGCATATTGCGCACCACCATCAGGATGTGCTGATCGACGGTGTACACATGGAACAGGTCGTGCTGCATCTGCCCGACGATCTGGCGAAACGGCCACAGATACCGCCCCAGCACCGAGGTGTTGTTCATCAGACGCAGCGCGTGGGTAATGCCTGCGGGCTGCTGCATGATCTGCATGAACAGGTGGCGGTTTTCCGGGTCGCGCCGAAAGGCCCCATCCATCACATCGCGCGAGTTGTAGAGGGCGCGCAGCGTGCGTGCCGACAAGCCTTTCAGGCCCACCTGGGTTTCATAGAGCAGAAAGGTTTCCAGAATGGCGTGGGGATTGCGCTCGTACAGGTCGTCGGTAGCCACCTCGATCATGCCCGCCTTGTCGAAAAATCGGTCGTTGAGGGGGCGCAGCCGGTGCACGCTGGGCTGGAGCCGTTCGGCAATGTTGAGCAACAGAATCTGGCTGAGCTGGCTGACGGCCTTGGCGCACCAGTAATAGGCCCGCATCAGTTGTTCGCTGGCTCGCATTGGCAGTTTCTTGCCGCGCGGGTTGCTGGAGCTGTAGCCAAACGCCTCGGCCACGGTGGCTTGCAGATCGAACAGGAGGCGGTCTTCGTGCCGCCCGGTGAGGGCGTGGAGCTTGGCACGGATGAGGCTGAGATCGGCCTCGGTGCGGGTGAGTTCGGCGGCTTCCAGCTCGGTGGCGATGCCGTTGGCGGCCAGTTCGTTCCAGGTGCCGCCCAGCCCGGCGGCCTGCGCCACCCAGAGAATCATTTGCAGATCGCGCAGCCCGCCCGGAGATTCCTTGCAGTTAGGCTCCAGTGCGTACGGGGTGTTTTCGTAGCGGCTGTGCCGCTGGCGCATCTCCAAGGTCTTGGCATGCAGAAAACTCAACGGATCGATCTGCTCCAGAAACCGTTGGCGAAAACCGGCAAACAAGGCAGCGTCACCGCAGACCGGGCGGGCTTCCAGCATGGCCGTCTGCACCGTGACATCGGCAGCGGCATCGTGCAGCGATTCGGCCACGGTGCGGACGCTGAAGCCGATTTCCAGGCCCACATCCCAGCAACTGCTGACGAACGTCTCGATGCGGGGGCGCAATGGGTCATCGTCGGCCAGGGCGGTCGGGCCGGGAATCAGCAGCAGCACGTCCACGTCGGAAGCGGGAAACAGTGCCTTGCGGCCAAAGCCGCCCACCGCCACCAGGCAGAACCCATCGGGCAATCCAGCCTTGCGCCACAGGGCCAGCAGCAGGGCATCGGCATGGGAAGCCAGCCTGCCCAGCAAGGCGGGAATGCGTCTGCGCGTCACCAGCCCTTCCATCAAAGGGGCGATGGTGTCTTTCTTGGATTGGCGATAGGCTTCGCGCAGGGTGGCAAGTGGCTCGTGCGACGAGAAGGCAACAGACTGCGCGGTCATGGTGGATCAGGTTCTCAGGTCTTGGTGGCCGTGACGAAATCGGGCAATGCGGGCGAGCCAGCCGAGAGCGTCAGCACCTCGTAGCCCGTGGGGGTGACAATGAGCTGGTGCTCCCATTGCGCCGTCAGGCTATGGTCCTTGGTAACGATGGTCCAGCCATCGCGCCCATGAGACTTGATCTCCTTGCGACCCAGGTTGAGCATGGGTTCGATGGTGAACACCATGCCCGGCTCCAGCACTTCCATCGTGCCGGGGCGACCGTAATGCAGCACCTGCGGGTCTTCGTGGAAGTTGCGGCCGATGCCGTGGCCGCAGAACTCCCGCACCACCGAGAGGCCGTGGCCTTCGGCGAATTTCTGGATGGCGTGGCCCACGTCTCCCAGCGTCTTGCCGGGCTTGACCTGCACGATGCCGATCCACATGGCTTCAAAGGTCAGGCGGCACAGACGGTGCGCCGCAATCGAGGCTTCACCCACCTCGAACATGCGGCTGTTGTCGCCATACCAACCTTCGGGAGTGATGACGGTGACATCCACGTTCAGGATGTCACCCTTTTTCAGGGGCTTGCTGCTGGGAATGCCGTGGCAGACCACATGGTTGGGCGAGGTACAGACCGAGCCGGGATAGGGCGGATATTCCGGCCCGGGGCTGTAGCCCAGCGTGGCCGAACGCACGCCCAGTTGCTGCATGCACTGGGCGGCGAGCTGATCGATTTCCAGGGTGGAGATGCCGGGCTGAATGTGCGGTGTCAGAAAATCCAGCACTTCGGAAGCCTTGCGGCAGGCCTCGCGCAGGCCAGGCAAGTCTGCTTCGGTTTTGAGAGTAATGGTCATGATGGGATGAATTATCCCACCGCCAGGGGAGGTCTGCAAAACTCTGCTGGAAAGTGCGGCCCGTCAATGCAGCGCGGTATCCACCCACTCGACCGCAGCCTGCGCATGGGCTGGGGCTGGAACTGGCCGCGCCTGTTGCAGAATCTGCGCGAGTATCTGGGGCACTTCAAACAGGGCGCGGTTGTTCATCGCCGCCACCCGCTGGCGCAAAACGGGCAACTGCGCCAGCATGGCCTGCACCGCCGTGGCAATGCCCCGCTGTCCCTTGCAGACCAGGCCCACGCCCTGCTCCACCACCCATTGCACGTTGTAGCGTTCCTGCGGCATGGTATTGCTGCCATGCAGCACCATCACGGGCAGGCCACTGCACAGGGCCTCGCTGATGCTGCCCGGCCCCGGCTTGCCAATGAAGAAATCCGCCATCCGCATGAAGCCGGGGACATCGCTGGTGAATCCCTGTACCAGCCGGGGAGCCTGGGCGGGCAGTTTGCGCAAGGCTTCTGCCAGAGCCTGATTGTGGCCGCACAGCAGAATCAATTGCACCTCGGGCAGCTTGCGGGCAACGTCCAGCATGGCCCGCGAACCATGCCCCCCGAACAGCACCAGCCCGGTGGGCCGCTGCGGGTCCAGGCCGTAATGGCGCATCAATGGCTCCCGCTCGCGCACAGAGTGGCCATAGAATTCCGGGCGCACCAGCATGCCCGAGGTGGCATGCACATAATCGGCTCCATGCCCCAGTGCCAGAGCCTGCTGCACGGCCCTGTCGGTGCCACAGACCAGATGCTGCGGATTGCCTGCCTGGGCCGCTTCGATCCAGAAATGCCCGCGTGCCAGATCGGCCAAATCCGTCATCACCGTCACATAAGGGGCCTGCGAGCCACTGCGGCGCAGGCCCTCCAGCATGGCGCGGTTGAAATTGGGAATCAGCGATACCACCATGTCCGCCGGGCTGTCCTGCCAATGCGCACACAGGCGTTGCACCAGACGCGGGTGGCTCAGGCGGATCAATTGCTGCAAGACCTTCAGCTCCTGCCCCATGCTGCGCGTCCAGCCCCGCGCCAATCGCTTGTTGTACATGTCTTCCGGCTTGAAGCCGGTCAGGGACTCGAAGCGGTGGGCCGGATCGAGCACCTCGAACAGGTTCACCAAGCGAATGTTCCAGGGCCGTCGCTGCTCCAGCGCGATCGCCTCCAGTGCCAGGGCAGAGGCACGGTGCCCGCCACCGGCATTGATGTACACAAGATCGAGGGTACTGGTCATCAGATAGCGCGAGAAACCCCGTCGTTCACGGCGGGCAGGGATAGCGCGGCACTCGCAGAGTGCCCCTCTCTCGCTTCCTTTCTGAAATTTGCTATCTTTCAAGTGAATAATGCGCGAGTGGACATCAAACGCGCCTACCGATTCCGGTTCTACCCGTCGCCCGAGCAAGAACAAATCCTTGCTCGCACGTTCGGCTGCGCGCGCTTTGCCTACAACCACATGTTGCGCTTGCGCACCGATGCGTGGATGCAACGGCAAGAGCGTGTCGGTTACCACGCCACGTCTGCGGCCCTGACTGCCCTGAAAAAGCAGCCGGAATATGAATGGCTCAACGAGGTTTCCAGCGTCCCGGTGCAGCAGGCCTTGCGCCATCTGCAAACCGCCTTTGGCCACTTCTTCGCCAGACGCGCCCGCTATCCGCAGTTCAAACGCAAGGACGGAAAGCAGTCTGCCGAATACACCACCAGCGCATTTCGCTGGGACGGCTCGGCCTTGAAGCTGGCGAAGATGGATGCTCCGCTGGACATTCGCTGGTCGCGCCCGATTCCCAAGGCCGCCAAGGTCACCACCGTCACCGTTTCCAAAGACACGGCAGGCCGATACTTCGTCAGCCTGCTGTGTGACGATGCCGTGGCTGCGAAGCCTGAAGCATCCGGCAAGGTAGGTATTGATCTGGGCCTGACTCACTTCGCCATCCTCTCCACCGGCGAGAAAGTCGCTGCACCGAATACGTTCCGCAAGAACCAGGCGAAGCTAGCAAAGCTGCAACGCCGTCTTGCCAGGAAAACCAAAGGATCGAACCGACGAAGAAAAGCCAAGCTCAAAGTCGCCAGACTGCACGCCAAGATCGCAGACTCGCGCAAGGATTTCCTGCACAAGCTTTCCACCCGGCTGATAAACGAAAACCAAGTGATCGCCGTGGAAAGCCTGTCTGTCTCGAACATGCAGAAAAACCGCCATCTCTCGAAATCCATTGCCGATGCAGGCTGGTCGGATTTCGTGCGGCAACTGGAATACAAGGCCCACTGGTATGGCCGTGAACTGGTAGGAATCGACCAGTGGTATCCCTCGTCAAAGCGTTGCTCGGACTGCGGATACACCATGCCAAAGATGCCTTTGAATGTGCGGCAGTGGACGTGCCCGGAATGTGGAGAACACCACGACCGGGACGTGAACGCTGCGCGCAACGTACTGGCCGCCGGACTGGCGGTGTCAGCCCGTGGAGAAGCGGTAAGTCCTGTGGCTTTTTGAGGCATGGGCACGGTTCTGTGAAGCGGGAATCCCCTGTCTTTAGGGAGGGGAGGATGTCAAGGGATTCTTTTTGTTGCACTGCAATATGGAAGCACCAACACCGCACCATGCCGCGATGGCATGACAGCACTGTGGCACGCGCATGGCAGCCATATGACGCAGCATCCCGACAGCCATCCATGAGCCATGCCCTGCACATGCCGTCCCCGATTCGCCGTATGCGGCACAATCCCATGCCATGCCCCCACCCGCATCCGACCCGAACCGCCCTGCCGCCCACGACCCCGCGCTGCTGCAACAGGTGGCCGCCCTGCCCGCGTTGCCGGGCGTGTACCGTTACTTTGATGCCAGCGGGCAACTGCTGTACGTCGGCAAGGCCAACCACCTGAAGCGGCGCGTCTCCAGCTACTTCCAGCGCGACCACGGCGGCACGCGCATCGGCCACATGGTCTCGAAAATCAGCCGGCTCGAAACCACCGTGGTGCGCTCCGAGGCCGAGGCCCTGCTGCTGGAAAACAACCTCATCAAGACCCTGCACCCCAAGTACAACATCCTGTTCCGGGACGACAAAAGCTACCCTTACCTGAAAATCTCCGCCCGCACCTCCGCACGCCACAGCAGCCAGTCCGGCACGGCCAGCCAGTACCCGCGCATCAGCTACTACCGGGGCGCGACCGACACCCGCCACCATTACTTCGGCCCCTACCCCAATGGCTGGGCGGTCAAGCAGACCATCGAACTGCTGCAAAAAGTCTTTCTGTTGCGCACCTGCGAAGACACCGTGTTCAACCACCGCACCCGGCCTTGCCTGCTCTACCAGATCAAACGCTGCACCGCCCCCTGCGTCGGACACATCAGCGAAGCCGATTACGCCGCCGATGTGCAGGCCGCCGAATCGCTGCTGCGCGGCCAGACCGACACCCTGTTGCGCCAGCTCGAAGCGCGCATGATGGAACACGCGGAAAAAATGGAGTATGAACTTGCCGCCCAGGTGCGCGACAAGATCGCCTCCCTCGCCCAGGTGCTGCACCAGCAGGCCATCGAAACGCCCGAAGACCAGAACGTGGACATCCTCGCCGTGCAGCTCCAGGGCGGCAAGGCCTGCGTGAACCTTGCCATGGTGCGCGGTGGCCGCCATCTGGGAGACCGCGCCTACTTCCCCAGCCAGATCGAAGCGGCCACCCAGTTCGAGCTGCCACAGACAGAGGCAGAGACCGAAAGCGACCGCACCGAAACCAGCGACGGCGACACCGATGCCGCCGCTGCGGCCCGCAGTGCCGCTCAACAGGTGCTGGAAGCCTTCATCGCCCAGCACTACCTGAGCTATCCGCCCGCGCCCGTCATCATCACCAGCGTCCCGGTGGACAAGGGCCTGCTGCGCCTGCTGGGCCAGCAGCACGGCGTATCGCTGCACGCCATCCACCAGCCACGCGGCAAGCGGCGCAACTGGCTGGACATGGCCCAGCAGAATGCCCGCTGGCAACTCCAGCGGCTGCTGGCCGAGGAAGGCTCGCAACAGGCACGCACCCGCGCCCTCACCGACGTGCTGCAACTGCCGCTGGACGATGCCGCCCTGCACGACTGGCGCGTGGAATGCTTCGACATCTCGCACACCGCCGGGGAAGCCACCCAGGCCTCCTGCGTGGTCTATCAGCAGCACCAGATGCAGAACAGCCAGTACCGCCGCTACAACATCAGCGACATCACCCCCGGCGACGACTACGCCGCCATGCGCCAGGTGCTGCTGCGCCGCTACAGCAGGCTGGCCGAAACCCTGCACCAGCCGACGGATGGCACACCCCATGCCAGCGATACCTTCCCCGATCTGGTGCTGATCGACGGCGGACGCGGGCAGGTCGGCATGGCACGGGAAGTCTTTGCCGAACTGGGGCTGGACATTGGCCGCATCGTCGGCGTGGAAAAAGGCGAAGGCCGCAAGGTAGGGCTGGAAGAACTGGTCTTCGCCGATGGCCGACCCAAGATCAGCCTGCCACCCGACTCTGCCGCCCTGATGCTGGTGGCGCAGATCCGCGACGAAGCCCACCGCTTCGCCATCACCGGCATGCGTGCCCGCCGCGCCAGCGTGCGCACCCGCAGCAGCAGCCTGGAAGACATTCCCGGCATTGGTGCGAAACGCCGCGCCCGGCTGCTGCAACGCTTTGGCGGCGTGCGCGGCGTGGCCCAGGCCAGCGTGGCCGACCTTGCCAGCGTGGAAGGCATCTCCGGCAAACTGGCCGAGCAAATCTACCACGCCCTGCACGACGGCCTGCCGCAGTGAACGCACAGTGAGCACAGCCAGCGGGATGCAGGCCGCGCAACGGGTTTTGCAGACCGTCCCTGACCTTGCCGGGCATCCTTTCCGTACAATGCCAGTCCCTCCCACCTACCCCACATTCCGACCATGCCCTCCATCGTGGACATCCGGCACTACATGCGCCCTGGCCTGCTGCAACTGACCGAACTGCCGCCGCTGAGCCTGTACATCCACCTGCCCTGGTGCATCCGCAAATGCCCGTACTGCGACTTCAACTCCCACACGCTGGGGCAGCCGCTGGCGCAAAGCCAGGCACGCATGGCCGAATACCTGCAAGCCCTGGAGGCCGACCTGGATGCGGCCCTGCCGCTGGTGTGGGGGCGCAGTGTCGTCAGCATCTTCCTGGGCGGCGGCACCCCCAGCCTGCTGTCTGCCGAACAGGTCGATCAGCTCATCGCCAGCGTGCGCGCACGCCTGCGGCTGATGCCCGGCTGTGAAATCACACTCGAAGCCAACCCCGGCACATTCGAGACCGACCGCTTCGCCGCCTACCGTCAGGCCGGGGTCACGCGCCTGTCCATCGGCGTGCAGAGCTTCGACGACAAGCTGCTGGAAAAAATCGGCCGCATCCACAATGCCGAACAGGCACGGGCCGCCGTCCACGAAGCCAGCGAGTCCTTCGAGACCTTCAACCTCGACCTGATGTACGCCCTGCCCGGCCAGACCCCGGAAATGCTGGCAGGCGAAGTCGCCACCGCACTGGCCTGCCAGCCGCCGCACCTGTCCATCTACCACCTGACCATCGAGCCGAACACCTACTTCGCCAAATACCCGCCGCCCACGCCCGACGAAGACACCGCCTACGCCATGCTCGACCACATCACCGAGGCCACCGGCCAGCAGGGCCTGCAACGCTACGAAGTGTCTGCCTACGCCCAGCCCGGCCACCAGTGCCTGCACAACCGCAACTATTGGGAATTCGGCGACTATCTGGGCATTGGCGCGGGTGCGCACAGCAAACTCAGCTTTGCCCACCGCATCGTGCGCCAGGTGCGCGTGCGCGACCCGCAACGCTATATGCAGGCCGCCCGCCAGCAGCAGGCCATCGCCCAGGAGCACGACATTGCCCGCGCCGACCTGCCCTTTGAATACATGCTCAACGCACTGCGCCTGAAAGACGGCTTCCAGCTTCAGGACTTCCAGTCCCGCACCGGCCTGCCCCTGTCGAGCATCCAGTCCGGTCTGGATCGCGCCCTGTCGCTACAGATGCTGGAGCGGCATCCAGATGGCCACATCCAGCCCACCACACGCGGCTTCGACTTCCTCAGCAACCTGCAAAGCCTGTTTCTGCCGCAAACCCGGTCGGCCTGATACATCAGGGGAGTTTTTACCACTGCCCGGTTTCCATGCGAATGGCCACCTCGCAGTCGTCGAAAATCTCCAGCTTGGCAATCTTCACGCGCACGCCCAGCACGCCCGGCAATTGCATCAGCCGGTGCGAGACGCGGCCAATCAGGGTCTCCAGCAGGTTGATGTGCTCGACCGTGCATTCGTCGATGATGATCTGGCGCACCTTGCGGTAGTCCAGTACGCTGTGGATATCGTCGTCGCTGGGCAGCAGCGGCTGGGTGCCCTGGTGCAGTTCGGCATCGACCTGAATCGGCTGCGGCGCGCTGCGTTCGTGGCTGAGGATGCCGAGATTGGCATCGAAGCGCAAACCCGTCAGGGTCAGAATCTGGGAACCTTTGATCTGTTTCATGGTGTTGGAAAGTGACGGGCAGAACCCGATGCAAAAAAGCCGCACACGCCCTGATTTTAGCGGCGGTCACGCTTCTGCCATGTGCCATGCGGCATCGCACAGTACACTGCCAGTCATGCACCCCGTCCTGTCCGACCCGCTTTCTCCCCCGATGAATGCCACCGTGGCCGAAGATGCCCTGCGCCCCGAGGTGCTGCGCATTGCCACCTACAACATCCACAAGGGTGTGCAGGGACTGTGGCGCATGAGCCGGCTGGAGATCGGCAATCTGGGGTTGGCCATCGAACAGCTCGATGCCGACATCGTCTGCCTTCAGGAAGTGCGCAAGATGAATCTGCGCGAACAACTGCGCTTTGCCGACTGGCCCAGCATTCCGCAGGCGGACTTTCTCGCACCCGAAGGCTATGAGGCCGTGTACCACACGAATGCGGTCACGCGCCACGGCGAGCATGGCAATGCCCTGCTCTCGCGCTGGCCCGTGGTGCATTCGCAGCAGCGCGACATCTCCGACCACCGGCTGGAGCAGCGCGGCATTCTGCATGTGGAGCTGAACGTCGGCGGCAGCCCCGTGCATGTACTGGTCGTGCATCTGGGGCTGATTCACATCAGCCGCATCCGGCAGGTGGAGATGATTCACGAGTTCGTGCGCGACGAAGTGCCCGCCGATGCCGCCGTGGTGGTGGCCGGGGACTTCAACGACTGGGGCGAGCAGACCAGCGCGCTCCTGCGCACCAGTGGATTTCGGGAATTTGAGCAGGGGCGTTTTTTCACCTACCCATCGGTGCTGCCAGTGGTGCAACTGGATCGCATCTTCGTGCGTGGCCTCACTCCGCGCGGCATGTTCGTGCCACGCGGCAGAATCTGGCGGCGCATGTCCGACCACCTGCCCCTGCTGGCCGAATTCAGCTTCGATGCCACTTCCCCCGCGCCATTGGCTGCACCGCGCACACGCACCCCATCCCGCAAAAAACCGGCCCAGTCCCTGAAAAAACGCCTGCGGCGACCCTGGTAAGCCCAAGGGCGTGTCATCAGACAGCCCTTCCCAAGGGCCTGAATGCGGGGCAAATGCTTGCTAGAATGGATTTCATCCGAATTCGCTCGGAAACGGGGCCAATGGCCCTCCTCCCGCCTTCCCTTGTCGCCTGCTCACGCCGGGCACAGCTTGAAACATGGTTCACCTCGCAGCATCCCTTCCGCCCAAAGCCCCCCGCACTCCCCCTGCCATCCATCCCAGGCATGCGGACGAGGCAGCCGTGGTACTGGAGCGCAAGCTCCAGAAATCCCCGCCTCCACCGATGTACCAGGTCGTCATGCTCAACGACGACTACACCCCGATGGAATTCGTGGTCGATGTGCTGCAAAGCTTCTTCAACAAGGATGAACACACCGCCAACATGATCATGCAGAAGGTGCACATGGAAGGGCGCGGGGTCTGCGGCGTGTACACCCGCGACATCGCCCACACCAAGGTCGCGCTGGTCATGGATGCCGCCGCCCAGGCCGGGCATCCGCTGCAATGCGTGGCCGAACCGGCACAGGAGTGACGATATATGCCCACCCACCCGAACGATGACATGCAACGGCAGGCCAATGGCATGGAATACGGCATGGCTTTTCCCCGGCCTCCGCAGTTTTCGGCAGAATGGGCACAAAGATTGCTGTGGCCTGCATTGAAACCGTGACGCACAGGCCGCATCTACCCTCCCAACACCCCGCTTTTCTTTTTATCAGCAAGCACAAGGAGTTCATCACATGATTGCCCAGGAACTGGAAGTCAGCTTGCACATGGCCTTCGTAGAGGCTCGCCAGCAACGACACGAATTCATCACCGTCGAGCACCTGCTGCTCGCCCTGCTCGACAACCCCAGCGCAACCGAAGTCCTGCGTGCCTGCAATGCCAACATGGATGAACTGCGCGCGGCCCTGACCGGCTTCATCAAGGACAACATGCCCCAGGTGGCCGGCGAGGCCGAGGTGGACACCCAGCCCACGCTGGGCTTCCAGCGCGTCATCCAGCGCGCCATCATGCACGTGCAGTCCACCGGCAACAGCAAGAAGGAAGTCGTCGGCGCGAACGTGCTGGTGGCCATCTTCGGCGAGAAGGATTCGCACGCCGTCTATTTCCTGCACCAGCAGGGCATCACCCGGCTGGATGTGGTGAACTTCATCGCCCACGGCATCCGCAAGGGCGAGGCCAGCGACAAGGGCGGCTCCAGCGAGGCCGCCTCCGAAGCCGACGAAGGTGCGCAGCAACCCGGCGCAGAGCGCAATGAAAAAGCCTCGCCGCTGGAGCAGTACACCAACAACCTCAACCAGGCCGCCAGCCAGGGGCGCATCGACCCGCTGATTGGCCGCCAGGCCGAGGTAGAGCGCACCATTCAGGTGCTGTGCCGCCGCCGCAAGAACAACCCGCTGCTGGTGGGCGAAGCGGGCGTGGGCAAGACCGCCATTGCCGAAGGGCTGGCATGGCGCATCACCCAGGGCGATGTGCCCGAAGTGCTGGAAAATGCCGTCGTCTATTCGCTGGACATGGGCGCGCTGCTGGCAGGCACCAAATACCGGGGCGACTTCGAGCAACGGCTCAAGGGCGTGCTGAAGAACCTGCGCGACAAGCCCGAGGCCATCCTGTTCATCGACGAAATCCACACCCTCATCGGTGCAGGTGCGGCTTCCGGCGGCACGCTGGATGCCTCCAACCTGCTCAAGCCTGCCCTCTCCAACGGGCAACTGCGCTGCATCGGGGCCACCACCTTCACCGAGTACCGGGGCATCTTCGAGAAGGATTCGGCCCTCTCGCGCCGCTTCCAGAAAATCGACGTGGTCGAACCCACCGTGGCCGAAACCGTGGACATCCTCAAAGGGCTGAAATCGCGCTTCGAGGATCACCACCACGTCAAGTACGCCGCCAGTGCCCTGCAAGCCGCTGCCGAACTCTCGGCACGCTACATCAACGACCGCCAGTTGCCCGACAAGGCGATTGACGTGATCGACGAAGCCGGGGCCGCCCAGCGCATTGCTGCCGCGTCCAAGCGCAAGAAAACCATCAGCAAGAGCGACATCGAGGACATCGTCGCCAAGATCGCCCGCATTCCGCCCGCCGCCGTCTCGCAGGACGACCGCAGCAAGCTCAAGACGCTGGAGCGCGACCTCAAGAGCGTGGTGTTCGGGCAGGATGCCGCCCTCGAAGCCCTGGCCAGTGCCATCAAGATGGCCCGCTCCGGCCTGGGCAAGCCCGACAAACCCATCGGCTCGTTCCTGTTCTCCGGCCCCACCGGCGTGGGCAAGACCGAAGCGGCACGGCAACTGGCCTACATCATGGGCATCGAGCTGATCCGCTTCGACATGTCGGAATACATGGAAGCCCATGCCGTCAGCCGCCTCATCGGCGCGCCTCCCGGCTATGTCGGCTTCGACCAGGGCGGCCTGCTCACCGAGCAGATCACCAAGAAGCCCCATGCCGTGCTGCTGCTGGATGAAATCGAGAAGGCCCACCCGGCCATCTTCAACATCCTGCTGCAAGTCATGGACCACGGCACGCTCACCGACAACAACGGGCGCAAGGCCGACTTCCGCAACGTCATCATCATCATGACCACCAATGCGGGAGCCGAAGCCCTGAACAAATCGACCATCGGCTTCACCAATGCCCGCCAGGCCGGTGACGAGATGGCCGACATCAAGCGCATGTTCACGCCCGAGTTCCGCAACCGGCTCGATGCCATCGTCAGCTTCCGGCCACTGGACGAGCAGATCATCCTGCGCGTGGTGGACAAGTTCCTGCTGCAACTCGAAAGCCAACTGGCCGAGAAGAAGGTCGAAGTCAGCTTCACCGACGCACTGCGCCAGTACCTCTCGCGCAAGGGCTTCGATCCGCTGATGGGCGCGCGCCCCATGCAACGCCTGATTCAGGACACCCTGCGCAAGTCGCTGGCCGACGAACTGCTGTTCGGGCAACTGGCCGATGGCGGGCGCGTGGTCATCGACCTCGAAAACGTGGACGATGGCAAGGGCGGTCAGACCGAAAAGGTCAAGCTCGACATCAGCCCCGCCCGCAAGGAAACCCGCAGCAAGGCCGAAGCCCAGGAAGCCGCTGCCGAATAAGCCGCCCATCTCCATCTGCCCGCCCGGTTACACCCACTCCGATGGCGGCTGCCCTCATGCACCAGCCCCGGTGTGTCGCGCCCCACGGCACGGCACACCGGGGCTGTGGCACGGATACCCTCCCCAAAACCTTTCCCTTACCCCATGCAAGTCCCAGCCTCCATCTTCAAAGCCTACGACATCCGGGGCATCGTGCCCAGCACCCTCAACGCCGCCACGGCCCTCCATCTGGGCCGGGCCTTCGGCACGGCCGCACTGGCTGCCGGCGAAAAAACCGTCGCTGTCGGGCGTGATGGCCGCCTCAGCGGCGCGGAACTGGCACAGGCCCTGATTCAGGGTTTGACGGAAACCGGCATCGACGTGATTGATGTGGGCATGGTCACCACTCCGATGCTTTACTTCGCCGCCAGCACCCTGGCGCACAGCGGCATCCAGATCACCGGCAGCCACAACCCCAAGGACTACAACGGCTTCAAGATGGTGCTGGCAGGCAAAGCCATCTATGGCGACGAAATCCAGCAACTGCGCCAGCGCATCGAACGCGAAGACTGGTCACTGCCCGGAACCGGCACCGTGACACAAGCCGATGTCTTTCCTGCCTACCTGGAGCGCATTGCCTCGGACATCCAGCTTACACGTCCGCTGCACATCGTTGTCGATGCGGGCAACGGCATTGCCGGAGCCACTGCCCCGGCGATCTTCCGCGCACTGGGCTGCACCGTCACTGAACTGTTCACCGAGGTCGATGGCAACTTCCCCAATCACCACCCCGACCCCAGCAAGCCCGAGAACCTGCAAGACCTGATCGCCGCACTGCAACACAGCGCTGCCGAACTGGGACTGGCCTTCGACGGCGACGGCGACCGCCTGGGCATCGTCACCAAGGACGGCCAGAACATCTTCCCCGACCGCCAGATCATCCTGTTCGCGCAGGACGTGCTCTCGCGCGTGCCCGGCGGCGAAATCGTTTTCGACGTGAAGTGCAGCCAGCAACTCGCCCCCGCCATCGAACAGGCCGGTGGCATACCCGTGATGTTCAAGACCGGCCACTCGCTCATCAAGGCACGCATGCGCGAGACCAGTGCCCCGCTGGGCGGTGAGATGAGTGGCCACATTTTCTTCAAGGAACGCTGGTACGGCTTCGACGACGGAACCTACGCCGGCACGCGCCTGCTGGAAATCCTCAGCCGCCACCCCGACCCCAGTGCCGTGCTCAACGCCCTGCCCAGCAGCCATTCCACGCCGGAAATGAACATCGCCTGCGCCGAAGGCGAACCCCACGCACTGGTGGCGCAACTGGTGGAGAGAGCACACTTCCCGGCTCCCGCCAAGGTCAGCACCATAGATGGCCTGCGTGCCGACTGGCCGGACGGCTTCGGTCTGGTGCGTGCGTCCAACACCACGCCAGTGCTGGTGCTGCGTTTTGAAGGCCAGACCCCCGAAGCCCTGGAGCGCATCCGCAGTGCCTTCCTGGCCCTGGTGCACAGCGTCAAACCCGATGCGCAGATCGGCAACGCTGCGCATTGAAACCGAAAAGATCAGGGGCGCGTCAGAAAAAAGCGGGAAACCCATGTTTCCCGCTTCCAGTCACGCCATTCAGGAGGTTTTCTTGCCACCGCTCGGGGGCTGCTGCTCCAGCACCTGTGGGTGGCCACCGCGTGTGCGCACCACGGGCGCGGTGCTGAAATAGTGGGCGAGCACTTGCTGGGCACTGGCATTGATGCTGTCACCCTGTAGGCGTTGGTAGCTGCCATCTTCCTTGAGCACCCAGGCATCGCGGTCGTCCAGCAGATACGAGATCAGGCATTCGTCGATGATGCGCTGGCGCAATGCCGGTTCTGTCACCTGCCAGCCCAGTTCCACGCGGCGATTCATGTTACGGTTCATCCAGTCGGCACTGGAGAGGTACAGGTCTTCCTGCTCCCCGGCCTGGAAGTAGAACACACGGCTGTGCTCCAGAAAACGCCCCACAATCGAACGAATGCGGATGCTGCCGCCCTTGTCCGTCACAGTCTGGGCGGGCAGAACACAGGCTCCCCGCACGATCAGATCCACCTGCACGCCTGCCTGGGCGGCCTTGTGCAGGGCCGCTGCCAGCACCCAGTCGGTCAGGGCATTCATCTTGGCGACGATACGCGCCTTCTGTCCACCTGCTGCGGCTTCGCGCACACGGTCGATGGCATCGAGCATGGATTTTTGCAGCGTGAACGGAGCCACCAGCAGGCTTTTGAGCGGCGGCAGTGTGCCTTGGCTGGCCAGCAGGGTGAACACCGAATCCATGTCGGCGGTGATGGCATCGTTTGCGGTGAAGTAGCTCAGGTCGGTGTAGAGCCGGGCCGTCTTGGGGTTGTAGTTGCCGGTGGAGAGATGGCCGTAGCGTTTCAGCCCCAAGGGTTCACGCCGTGTAATCAGCAGCATCTTGGCATGGGTCTTCAGCCCCACGATGCCGTACACGACCTGCACACCAATCGATTCCAGGGCCTCGGCCCAGTTGATGTTGTTTTCTTCGTCAAAACGCGCCTTCAGCTCCACCACGGCGGTGACTTCCTTGCCCTTGCGCACGGCTTCGCGCAGCAAATCCATCATGGCCGAATCGGAACCGGTGCGGTACACGGTCTGCTTGATGGCCAGCACGGAAGGGTCCTTGACCGCCTGGCGCAGCAACTCGACCACGGCATCGAAGCTCTCGAAAGGCTGGTGAATCAGCACATCCCGCTGGCGGATGCGGGTGAAGAGGTTCTCGCTGTTCTTCAGGGAGCGCGGCCACTGCGGAATCCACTTGGGGAACAGCAGGTCGGTGCGTTCATCGTCCAGCAGGTCGATCACCTGCGTCAGGCGCACCAGATTGACGGGGCCGCGCACGCGGAACAGGGCTTCATCGGGCAGACCATACTGCGCCAGCAACAGGCTGGCGACCTGCTCGGAACAACTGTACGACACCTCGATGCGCGTGGCCTTGCCGAAATGGCGATGTTGCAGGCCCTTGCGCAGTGCGGTGCGCAGGTTCTGCACCTCGCCTTCCACCACAGCCAGATCGGAATGGCGCGTGACGCGGAACTGCGAGTATTCCACCACCTTGCGACCGTGGAACATCTCGGCCAGATGGGCGCGAATCATGCTGGAGAGGCTGATGACCCCGATCTTGCCCTTGCCACCGGAGAGCGAATCGGGCAGGCGCACGAAGCGAGGCAGCACGCGCGGCACCTTGACGATGGCAATCTCGTTGGTGTGGCCAAAGGCATCCTCGCCTTCCAGCCGCACGATGAAGTTCAGCGACTTGTTGGCCACCTGGGGGAAAGGGTGTGCCGGGTCGAGTGCCACCGGCGTGAGCAGGGGCCGCACTTCGCGGTCGAAATAATCACTCACCCAGCGGCGTTGTGCCGCATTGCGCTTGCCGTGGGAGATGATCTCGATGCCCTGCCCGATGAATTCGGGCATCAGCACCTGGTTGTAAAGCGTGTATTGACGCTGCACCAGTTCATGCGCCTTGCGGGCAATCTTGCGGTAGCTCTCCACCGAATACTCGTCGTCCAGCACGCCGTCCAGAAAGGCTTCGAGATGATCGGCCACGCGCACCTCAAAGAACTCGTCGAGGTTGGACGATACGATGGTCAGATAGCGCAGCCGCTCCAGCAGCGGCACGTCCGCGCGGGTGGCCCAGTCGAACACGCGCTCGTTGAAGGCCAGAATGCTGTGGTCACGATCGAGCCAGTGGATGTGGGCCGGGCGTTCCAGATGCACGATCAGCTCGGCCTCGGCCTGAATCTGCTGGCGGCTTTTCAGGCTCCAGAGCGAGCCGGAGCTGGCTTGCAGCTCGCGCACGGTATCCAGCGCGCCCGCGATATCGCCGGAAGGGTTCTTGGCCACCGGCAGGGCTTCGCTGTTCACCGTGGCAACCGGAACGGGGGCGGATGTGGGAGTGGGAACGGAAGCGATAACCACAGCCGCTGGCGTAGCCGGTGCACTGGTGCGAGTGCGGCGTTTTCTCGGGGCCGGAGCAGGAGCCGATGCCGTCACAGGCTTGGCATCGGAAGATGGTGGTGTCGCAGGGAGGCTGGCCCGGGTGCGGCGCACGGCAGTGGTTTTCCGGGGCGCAGGGGTGGTTTTTGCAGTGGTTTTGGAAGACGTTGCGGGAACTGCCTTGGCCGTGGCAGCTGACGTTTTAGTGACCATGAGGCTCCATGCTGGGTAATGATTTCAAACGGCTTATTCTGACATTGAAATGAATTTGAATTGCGACGGTTTTATGACAACCCCGCCAGGAAAAAACATGGCAGGAGACTTCCCAAGTGCTCGCAGCCTGCAACCCCTCCCACGAAGGAAGTGCCGTTTTTGTGCTATATTGCACGCCATGCAAAACTTCACGCAATCGCTATCGCTACTTTCGCTCCACGGGCGAAGTTGTTGATGTGCGCTTGGCGTCAAGTGCCTCTTTCATCGGCCCGTTAGCACCAGCGACGGGCCGATTTGCATTTCCGCCATTGAAAGGGTCGCTGGTCGTTTCAGACCACAGTTCAGGACTGCTCCAAATGATGTTGAAAAACCCCGCCACCAAATACCGCCCCTTCGCCCCCGTGCGCCTTCAGGATCGCACCTGGCCCGATGCCACCATCACCCAGCCACCCGTATGGTGCAGCGTGGACTTGCGCGACGGCAACCAGTCGCTGATCGAGCCGATGGATGTGGAGCGCAAGTTGCGCATGTTCCAGACGCTGGTGGACATTGGTTTCAAGGAAATCGAAATCGGCTTCCCATCCGCCTCCCAGGTGGAATTCGATTTTGCCCGCAAGCTGATCGAGGACGGCCTCATCCCCGACGATGTGACCGTGCAGGTGCTCACCCAGGCACGCGAGCATCTGGTGCGGCGCACCTTCGAGGCCTTGCAGGGCGCGCGCCGTGCCATCGTGCACCTCTACAACGCCACGGCCCCGGTCATGCGCAATGTGGTGCTGGGGATGAACGAAGATGAAATCGTGGAACTGGCCAGCAGCAACGCACGCCTGTTCCAGGAAATCGCCGCCCAGCATCCGGGCACGCAATGGGTGTTCCAGTATTCGCCAGAGATGTATTCGGACACCGAGCTGGAGTTCAGCCGCCGCGTCATCGATGCCGTCACCGATGTCTGGCAGCCCACACCCGATAACAAGTGCATCATCAACCTGCCCACCACTGTGGAGCATTCCACCCCCAACATCTTCGCCGATATGGTGGAGTGGACGCACCGCCACATTCAACGCCGCGACTCCATCATCCTGTCGGTGCATCCGCACAATGACCGGGGCACTGGCACGGCAACGGCAGAACTGGCCTTGATGGCAGGAGCCGACCGCCTCGAAGGCTGTCTGTTCGGCAATGGCGAGCGCACCGGCAACCTCGATTTGGTGAACATCGCGCTGAACATGTATGTACAGGGCGTGGATCCGCAACTGGACTTTTCCGACATCGATGCCATCCGCAGCACCGTGGAACACTGCAACCAGTTGCCGGTGCATCCGCGCCATCCGTATGTGGGCGATCTGGTGTTCACCTCGTTCTCCGGCTCGCACCAGGATGCCATCAAGAAAGCATTCTCGGCGCGCAAGGACAGCGACATCTGGGACATGCCCTATCTGCCCATCGACCCCAAGGACCTGGGACGCAGCTACGAGGCAGTGATCCGCGTCAATAGCCAGTCCGGCAAGGGCGGCATCTCCTATCTGTTGGAGAGCGAATACAAGCTGGTATTGCCGCGCCGTCTGCAAATCGAATTCAGCCAGGTGGTGCAGAAGGCCATGGATGCCGAAGGCACGGAAATGCAGGCCAGGCACCTGTGGGATATTTTCCAGCGTGAATACCATCTGGCAGAGTCGGCCCCGTCCTACCAGCTCGAAGGCGATGGTGCGCAGACCGGCATCACGGCCAGCGTGCGCAAGAACGGCAGCAGCGTGACCATCGAAGGCCAGGGTTCCGGCCCGATCGATGCCTTCATCGGCGCACTCTCCAAGGCATCTGGCCGCGAGATCAAGGTGCTGGACTATGCGGAACACGCCATTGGCGAAGGAGCGAATGCCCAGGCCATCGCCTATGTGGACGTCAGCGTGGACGGCCAGCGCGTCTGGGGCGTGGGGCAAAACCCCAACATCGTCACGGCCTCCATCAAGGCGATTCTGTCGGGGGCAGAACGGGCGGGCATTGACCTCACGCGCCTGCAACCGACCACCATCGTTTCTGCCTAAAGAAATCTGTCCAGGGCGTTGCATTGCAACGCCTTCTTTTTTGGGGCATGGCTCGTTTTTGTCGCACGCGTGGCAAATGGCTTGTGCCCGTTCCCTCTATTCCCAACCCACACCACCATGCCGAATGCTCGGGGTTTACGCGGTTTGCATTCAAAATTTTTAATTACAAGAACCCCCACGGTCGCATTCCCTGTAAGAATGGTGCCCCTTGGCTGACGGTGCAGGCTCCCGCACTCCACCGTGCCTCTTCGTTTTTTCGTTAGTTTGGAACCTGTATGAACCAAGAATCCAAGACCCTCTCCGACGCTGAACAAGCCCTGCGACTGGCAGCCCTCGAATACCACCGCTCGCCCAGCCGGGGCAAGATTGCCGTCACCCCCACCAAGCCACTGTCCAACCAGCGCGACCTCTCGCTGGCCTACTCGCCCGGTGTCGCCTATCCCTGTCTGGACATTCAGGCCGACCCCTCGCTGGCTGCCGAATACACCTCGCGTGGCAACCTGGTGGGTGTCATCACCAACGGCACTGCCGTGCTGGGGCTGGGCGACATCGGCCCGCTGGCCGGCAAGCCCGTCATGGAAGGCAAAGGCTGCCTGTTCAAGAAATTCGCCGGTGTGGACGTATTCGACATCGAGCTGAACGAGCGCGACCCCGACAAGCTGGTGGAAATCATCGCCGCGCTGGAGCCTACACTGGGCGGCATCAACCTGGAAGACATCAAGGCCCCCGAGTGCTTCTACATCGAGCAGCAACTCAGCGCGCGCCTGAACATTCCGGTGTTCCACGACGACCAGCACGGCACGGCCATCATTTCCTCCGCCGCGCTGGTCAATGCGCTGGAGCTGGTAAACAAGAAAATCGATGAGGTCAAAATCGCTGTCTCCGGCGCAGGAGCCGCAGCCATTGCCTGCGTCACCGTCATGGAAGGGCTGGGCGTCAGGCACGAAAACATCTTCCTGGCCGACTCCAAGGGTGTGATTCACGCCGCTCGCCTGGGCAACCTGGACGCATCCAAGGCCCGTTTCGCCCACGAAACCGATGCCCGCACCCTGGCCGACATCGTCAATGGTGCAGACGTGTTCCTGGGCTGCTCCGCCCCTGGCGTGCTGACCGCTGAGATGGTGAAAACCATGGCCAGCCAGCCCATCATCCTGGCACTGGCCAACCCCGAGCCGGAAATCCGCCCGGAACTGGCCAAGGCTGTGCGCCCGGACTGCATCATTGCCACAGGCCGCTCCGACTACCCGAACCAGGTCAATAACGTCCTGTGCTTCCCCTACATCTTCCGGGGCGCGCTCGATTGCGGCGCGACCAAGATCACCGAAGCCATGAAGCTGGCCTGTGTGCATGAAATTGCCGCACTGGCCAAGGCCGAAGCCAGCGATGAAGTCGCCGCCGCCTACTCCGGCAAGGAACTGCTGTTTGGCCCCGACTACCTGATTCCCACCCCGTTCGATGCCCGGTTGATCCTGCGCATTGCCCCTGCGGTCGCCCAGGCCGCAGCCGAATCCGGCGTGGCCACACGCCCGATCGAAGACCTCGCCGCCTACCGCGAAAGCCTCAGCCGCTTTGTCTATCAGACCGGCATGTTCATGAAGCCCGTGTTCCGTGCCGCCAAGGCACAACTGCGCCGCGTGGCCTTTGCCGAAGGCGAAGACGAGCGGGTACTGCGTGCGGCACAGACTGCCGTGGACGAAGGACTGGCACACCCCATCCTGATTGGCCGCCCCGAAATCATTGCCAGCCGCCTCCAGAAAGCCGGCTTGCGCCTTCAGGTCGGTCAGGACGTGGACATCGTCAATCCTGAAAACGACTCGCGCTTCCGCCAGTACTGGGAGGCCTACCACCACATCATGGGCCGCAACGGTACGACACCGGAAGCCGCCAAGGTCTCGGTGCGCCGCTCCAACTCCATCATTGCCGCGTTGATGGTGCATCTGGGTGATGCCGATGCCATGCTCTGCGGCATGATCGGTCGCTTCGACAACCACCTGCGCCGCATCAAGGATGTGATTGGCGTGCGCGACGACACCGAGGGCCTGGCCACGCTGAACGCACTGATCCTGGAAAACCACACCCTGTTCATTGCCGACACCTACATCCACGAAGACCCCGATCCAGAAGGCCTGGTCTCCATTGCACAGATGGCCGTGCGCGAAGTGCAGCGTTTTGGCCTGCCGCCCAAGGTGGCCTTCCTGTCGCACTCCAACTACGGCTCCTCGTCGCGCCCCAGCGCGCTGAAGATGCGCAAGGCCACGGAACTGTTCAAGCAACGCTTCCCGGAAATCGAGTGCGACGGCGAACTGCACGGCGATGCTGCCCTGTCGGCAGAAGTGCGCAGCCGCACGCTGATTGGCAACACGCTGCAATCGGATGCCAACATCCTGATCTGCCCGAACCTGGATTCGGCCAACATCCTGTTCAACGTCCTCAAGGAAGTCAGCGGCCACGGCACCACCATCGGCCCGATCCTGATGGGTGCCGCTGCACCCGCCTATGTGCTCACGCCCTCCTCCACGGTGCGCCGCATCGTGAACATGACGGCACTGGCCGCTGCCAATGCCAATGTGCAGGCTGGCAGCATCTGACCCATCGGGTGGTCTGAACCGCCGCCCCATGGATTGACACAACAAAAAAGCCTTTCGGATCAAAACCGAAAGGCTTTTTTATGGGGCACTGAAACCCCTTGTTTCATGGGCTGGACTTTTCGACTGCCAGCTCCAGCACGGCGGCAGACGGGCTTGCAGAAGGAGTCACCGCCGCTGTGGGGCGGCGTTGCAGAATCGCCAGATTCTGGCTGATGATGGTGCGCAGTTCGCGCCGGTCGGCGATCATGTCAATTGCACCCTTTTCCAGCAGGAATTCGGCACGCTGGAAGCCTTCGGGCAGCTTGACCCGCACCGTCGATTCGATCACCCGTGGCCCGGCAAAGCCAATCAGAGCCTTGGGCTCGGCAATCACCAGATCGCCCATGAACGCAAAGCCCGCACTGACCCCGCCCATGGTAGGGTCGGTCAGTACGCTGATGTACGGCAGGCCTTTCTGCGCCAGCCGTGTCAGGGACGCATTCGTCTTGGCCATCTGCATCAGCGACAGCAGCCCCTCCTGCATGCGCGCGCCACCAGTGGCCGTGAAGCAGATGAACGGCACCTTCTTGTGGGCCGCCGCCTGCACGCCACGCACAAAGCGTTCGCCCACCACACTGCCCATGCTGCCACCCATGAAATCGAACTCGAAACAGGCCACCACCACTGGCAGGCCGTTGAGGGTTCCGCCCTGTACCACCAGCGCGTCGGTTTCCTGGGTGTTGCTTTTGGCTTCCTTGAGGCGTTCCGGGTATCTGCGGCTGTCCTTGAACTTCAGGGCATCGGTGGGCACCACTTCCTGCCCGATGTCGTAGCGGCCCTTGGCATCGAGAAACAGGTTCAGGCGTTCACGCGCACCAATGCGGTGGTGGTAGCCACAGTGCGGGCAGACGTTCTGGTTCTTCTCCAGATCGGATTTGTACAGCACCGTTTCACAGACCGGACACTTGGACCACAGCCCCTCGGGAATCTGGCGGCG
Source organism: Lampropedia hyalina DSM 16112 (assembly GCF_900129055.1). Lineage (GTDB taxonomy): Bacteria > Pseudomonadota > Gammaproteobacteria > Burkholderiales > Burkholderiaceae_C > Lampropedia > Lampropedia hyalina. The sequence goes on along the minus strand of NZ_FQUZ01000007.1, from coordinate 7,452 downwards.
TTCGCCGGATTCGGAAGTTCTGAGTTTGGCGGGAAGAAGTTTGTCAATCCAGGACATGTTGGCTATCGGGAGGGAGAAAAGAGGCGGCGCAGACTGGCCGCAAGGTGCTCGCCGGAGCGAATCCGACGGGGCATTTTAGCGTATATGGATTTGAGGCCTTGCAGAGACAATGGCGTTCAAAAGGGCACAGCAGACTCGAAGAACAAGGGCTTGCCAGTGACAGGATGATCGAAACCCAGCTCGCGCGCATGCAGCAGCAAACGCGGTGCGGCCTCCAGAGCGGCTCCCTGCGCATACAGCGGATCGCCCAGCATGGGGTGGCCCATGCTTTGCAGATGCACACGCAACTGATGGGTGCGCCCCGTCACCGGCTCCAGATCGAGGCGGGTATGGGGCACGGGCCAGTGCGCATCGGCAGGGGTATCGGGCAGAATGCGCCAGCGCGTCTGGCTGGGCTTGCCGTTCTCGGTATCCACTATGTGCAGCGGGCGACGCTCCCAGTCCAGCATCAGGGGTTTGTCGATCAACTGCCACTCTGTGGCATCTGTGGCATCTGTGGCATCGGGCCATGGCAATCGGCCATGCACCACGGCGGTATAGCGTTTGTGAACCTGCCGCTGCGCAAAGGCCATCGACAGGCTGCGGTGTACTTCAGGGCTGCGCGCCATGACCAACAGGCCCGATGTGGACATATCGAGCCGGTGCACCACCAGCGCATTGCGCCAGTACTGCTGGGCACGCCAGGCCAGGCTGTCGCGCTTTTCCTCGCCGCGCCCCGGCACACTGAGCAGCTCATGGGGTTTGAACAGCACCAGCACATGCTTGTCCTCATACAGGCATTGGGGCTTGGGAGCAGAATCAGGAGCAGCGTCGATAGCAGACATGGGTGGGCGTGAACACAAGGTGAAGGGGCCGATTATGCCCCGCCCTGCGCCAGCAGATACCAATGCGGCTTTCGTACAATGCCAGGGAACACAAAGGGAAACATATGGACAGACCACGATTGAACGGAAGGAACGAGATTCCCACGCCCCCGGATTTCACACCCGAGCTGCCCGCGCCGGTGCCGCGCCAGCCGGCCCACAGCCGCACCACCCAGTTTCTGGGTTTTCAGCGCGAGGATGGCCTGTGGGACGTGGAAGCGCAGATGCTCGACACCAAGCCCTTCGACTTTGAATACGGCATCGAAGCCCCCCTGCCAGCCCATGTCCCCTTGCACCGAATGCTGATTCGCATCACCTTCGATGCCCAACTGACGGTGGTGGACATCGTCAGTGCCATGGCCGATCATCCACACGGCCATTGCACGAGTGCCGACCGCCACATGCGGCGCATGATCGGCTCCAGCATGGCCAAGGGCTGGCGCAAGAGCATCGAGGAACATCTGGGCAAGGTCGAAGGTTGCACGCACATGCGCGAATTGCTGTTCAACATGGCCACTGTGGCATTCCAGACCATTGCGCCACACAATATTGCCCACTACGAACGCCTGCGCCAGCAGGGAACCATGCTGCAAATACCGCCACATCTGGGCCAGTGCCATGCCTTCGACCTCAGCGGCCCGGTGGTCGAGCGGCTGTACCCGATGTTCTTCCAGCCACAGGCCAGCCCATCTGCACGGGACGGCAACCCAGAAAGCCAAAAGGCGGCATCCCCATCAGGAATGCCGCCCCATGCGTGAGCACAATGCGCAACCCCGGCCATGATCCGACCGGGTCAAGGCATGCGTCAGTTCAGGATGTTGTAGCCGCCATCCACGAACAGCAGGCCGCCGGTCATGGCCTTGGCACCATCGCTGACCAGGAACGCACTCAGCGGCCCCACATCGTCCACGTTCAGGGCCTTGTGCAGCGGTGAGCGGTCAATGCTCTCCTGCACCAGCGAATCGAAACCGGCCAGACCGGATGCAGCGCGCGTGACCAGCGGGCCCGGAGAGATGGCATGCACCCGGATGCCCTGGCCGCCCAGCTCTGCGGCCAGATATTTCACGCTGGACTCCAGCGCGGCCTTGACTGGCCCCATCATGCCGTAGTTGGGCATGACTTCCGAGGCTCCCAGATAGCTCATGGTCAGCACCGTGCCGCCGTTCTTCATCAGCGGTTCGGCCAGCCGGGTCAGGCGAATGAAGGAGTGGCAGGAAATATCGATGGCCTGCAAGAACCCGTCACGCGACGAATCCACCACACGGCCATGCAGGTCTTCCTTGGGAGCGAATGCCACGGAGTGCACCAGAAAATCCAGCTTGCCCCAGCGTTCGCCGATGGTGTCGAAAATCGCCTTCATTTCATCGGGGTTGGTGACATCCAGATTGCCGGTGATGCTGGCTTCGACCTGCTGGGCCAGCGGCTCCACATACTTGCGTGCCTTGTCGTTGAGCCAGGTGATGGCCTGCTCGGCACCGGCCTCGTGAAATGCCTTGGCGCAACCCCATGCAATGCTCTGGTCGTTGGCAATGCCGACTACCAGTCCTTTTTTACCCTTGAGAAATGTCATGCAAACCTCGCAATGTTGATAGAAAAAAATGCCATCGCCCCAGCCTGTAAAAAAGCCCGGAATACGCGAAAACCCCTACAAATGCCACGGATGGTAACACCATGTCGGCACTGTCTCCGGTAGTTGCGCCGCATCATCTCAGGCAATTGTGACTTCCTTGTGGATTCGCAACGTGCCCTTGCGGGCGGCTGGGTGGATCGTATGGATTTGGTATCATGACAGTGGCTTTTTTCGATGTGTTTCACCTCAGGCACGCGCTGTCGCGTACAGCGTGCCGCCCCACAACCTGCCATTGGCACACCATGAGCAAACAAGAAGTTTCCCCCGGCCTGGAAGTCCAGGACATCGCCCTGCCCCTGCAACTGAAAAACTATCGCCTGATCGCATTCGACATGGACTCCACGTTGGTGACCAGCGAATGCGTGGACGAAATCGCCGATGTGGTGGGCAAAAAGGCCGAAGTGGCTGCCATCACCGAAGCGGCCATGCAGGGGCTTATCAGCGATTACAAGGAAAGCCTGCGCCAGCGGGTGCAGTTGCTGCGGGGCGTGAGCGTGGCGCAACTGGAGAGCGTGTACGCACAACGGGTGCATCTGACCCCCGGCGCACGCGAACTGGTGCAGGCCTGCCAGCAGGCTGGCCTGAAGACGCTGCTGGTCTCGGGTGGGTTCACCTTCTTCACCGACCGCATCAAGGCCGAGCTGGGCCTGGACTTTGCGCGCTCCAACGTGCTGGAACTAAAGAACGGCATCCTGACGGGACGCATGGTCGATCAAGCCTGGGGCGATATTTGCGACGGCGCAGAAAAACGCAAGACGGTACTGGACCTGGCCTCGCTGCTGGGCATCGACCCATCCCAGGCGATTGCCGTGGGCGATGGAGCGAATGACATTCCGATGATGCAGGCCGTCGGCCTGTCAGTGGCCTTCCACGCCAAGCCACGCGTGCGTTCACAGGCCCAGGTCGCCATCAACAGCGGCGGGCTGGATCGCCTGCTGGAAGTGCTGCATCCCTGAGATCGTACCCGCGTTCCGACACAGCCCACTTCACCCTCACGCCATTTCCCAGGGCAATCCTCTCATTGCCTCTGCGCCACCAAATGGCGGTTCAACACCAGCACGTCGTCCTCCGAGAACCGTCCGGCGTAGAACTGCAGCTTGGCGTAGGCCTGGAACCACTCCACGTAGGTGCGCAGCAGTTCCTGCCGGGCCTGGTAGGACTGGCGCTCGGCATGCAGGGCATCGGTATTGGTGCGTTCGCCGCCAGCCACGCTCTTGCGCATGGCATCGACCAGCGCGGTGCTGTCGGCCACGTTCTGGCGCAGCGTGCTCACGCGCTCGGTGCTGGTGGCAAACACCCGGTAGTACTGCTCCAGGGTGGTGGCGGTGGTCTGGGTGGTGCGCTCCAGGTCGTAACTGGCCTGGGTCAGCCGGTTGCTGGCCTGGCGCGTGCTGTAGTAGCTGGAGCCGCCGCTGAACAACGGAATCGAGACCTGCAGGCCGATGGTGTTGCTCTTGTAGTCGCGGCCCTTGTTGTTGATGGTGTCCGAGACGATGCGCTCATGGGAGGCATACAGCGACACGCGCGGCATGAACTGGCCTTTCTCGCGCTCCACGGTCAGGTCGTTGTAGCGCACCGCCAGGCGTGCGGCCTGGACTTCCGGGTTCTGCTGTTGGGCATCGCCCAGCAACACCGCCAAGTCCCCATCGGGCAAGGCGGGCAGCATGGCCGTCTGGTTGATGTCCATCAGCTCGTGGGCATGGACCGGCCCTCCCAGCAGGGCCGATAGCTCGCGCAATCGGTCGGCCAGCGCATTCTCATAGGTCACCAGTTCCGACTGGGTGGCGCCCAACTGCGTGCGGGTCTCCAGAATGTCGATCCGGGTGCCTTCACCCTGGGCCATCATGCGCTCGTTGCCGCGCAGCATGTCCTGGTACACGCGCAATTGCTGGCGGGCCAGTTCCAGCGAATCGCGGGCCAGCAAGGCATTCAGGTAGGCGTCGATCAGGGCCACGGCCTGCTGCTGGAATTGCAAGCGGTACTGCACCTCGGCATATTCAGCCTGGGTCTTGCCCATGCGATAGGTGCTGATGGCCGAATAGTCGAACAGCGTCTGCTCAATGGTCAGGCCGGCGCGGCGGCCATAGAAACTGTCCTCAATGCTTTGCCGGCCGGCAGTCGTGGTGCTGTCGTAGTACTCGGTCTGGTTGGTGCGGTTGCGCAGGTAGTTGATCGAGGCCTGTGGCAGCAAGGCGGCACGGGCAATGTTGCCGCTATCCCGCCCAGCGTCACGGGCCGCGCGGGCACTCAACACCTGCGGGTCGTTGAGCAGCATGCGCTCGTAAGCCTGAACCAGATCGAGCGATGGCGATTGGCTGGCCAAGGCGGTTGAGGCCTGCCCAACCCCTTGCGGTGGTGATGCCATTTGCAATTGATGCAAAGGCGAAGCCGTAGCGGGTGTGGCCTGGGCCAATACCGTGGGCATGCCATCGACGTACAGATAGAAAGCCAGAGGCGCGACAATAATCAGCTTGAGTGTGTGGCTGCGGCTCATCATTCCTCCGTCAGTGCCAGACGGGTACGGTCACGCAGCGGCTTGAGCAGGTAGCTCATCATGGTGCGTTCACCCGTCTTGACGAAGGCGGTCACCGGCATGCCCGGCTGCAATTGCAGGCCCGGCAGCACCTCACGGTTGTCCAGGTCATCCACGCTGATCTCAATGTGGTAGTACGGCATACCCTGCGGATCTTCCAGCCGGTCGGCGGAAACCGTCTTGACCGTGCCCGGCAGCTTGGGGGTGGAAGATCGGTTGAAGGCGGCAAACTCCAGCTCCACCGGCTGGCCGGTTTGAACCTTGTCCACTTCCTGCACCGGCAGGCGGCCTTCCACCAGCAAGGGTTGGTCCAGCGGCACGATGTCCATCAGCTTGTCGCCTGCGCTGACCACGCCGCCCTGGGTAAAGACCGCCAGGCCCGCCACGATGCCCTCGGTGGGCGCGACGATCTGCATGTTGGTCACTTCGTACTGCGCGCTGTCCAGGCGCGACCCAAGGTCGGCGGTGCGTGTGCGGGTTTCGGCCAACGCCGTGCGCAGTTCCTTCTGGTAATCCTCACGCTGCTGGATCAGGCGCAACTGGTACTCCTGCACCTGGCCCTGCAACTGCGCCAGGCGGCCCTGGTCATCGGCCACGGAACCGGCCAGTTGCAGGTATTGGCGTTCGGATTCCAGCAGGCGGTTGCGTGCCAGCAGGCCGTCATCGGCCAAGGAACGCTGCCCGGCCAATTGGTGCTCAAAGGTCTCGCGCTGGCTGCGGCGCGATTGCAGGATGCGTTGCAGGCTGTCGCTTTGCTCGCGCAGGCCGCGCAACGTGGCTTCCAGGCCGCCCAGGGTGGCCTGCTGGGCGCTGCGGCGGCTGTCGAACAACTGCCGCTGCGCCTGGATGATCTCCGCGGCCTGCAAGTTGCCCTCGCGCTCGGCTTGCAGCAGGCGTTCATCGAAGCGGATGTCGTTCAGGCCGTCCCGCTCGGCCATCAGGCGGTTTTCCGTCGCCAGGCTGCTGAGAAACTGGAACTGCAAGGAATCCAGTTGGTTGCTCGCCACGTTCGGCTCCAGTACCACCAGCACCTGGCCTTCCTGCACCCGCTGGCCCTCAGTGACCAGAATGCTTTGCACCTTGCCGCCGCTGATGGGCTGCACCGCCTTGCGGTTGCCGCTGACCACCACCTTGGCATCGACTGGCACACCGGCATCCAGTGGTGCCAGCATGGCCCAGCCCAGAAAACCCACCACGCCGACCAGTACGATCAACCAGCCCAGCCGCACAAAGTGGCGGTCATCCACCGACAACAGATCATCCGTCGGGTCTATGCGCAATTCCGCGCTCATGCACGTCTCCTTGGTTCGTTCGGGTTACGCCCATATATATTGAGGAGTTGATCTACAATGTGTGTCCACAAATGGAGGTTTTTGCCATGCAAACATTCAGCATCCGCGAACTGCGTGAACGCTCCGGTGAACTCAGCCGCACGGCCGAGCAGGGGCAGCTCTCGCTCGTCACCCGGCATGGTCAGCCGCTGTTTGTCGGTGTTCCCTTTACCGAAGAACTGCTGCGTGCAGGCGTGCATGTCGCCTTGGCAACGCGGCTCTTCCAAAGTGGTGATCTGCCGCCCGGTCGTGCCGCCCGGCTCGCCGGTATGAAGCTGGCCGACTTTCTCGCCTACGTCAGTTCCCAGGGTATTGCCGTGGTCGATTACGATCCCGCCGAACTGGGCGAAGAACTCGCTGGATTTGATGTATTGCCCCCAAACACCGGGGATTGATCCATGCGTCCTGTTGTCGTCGCCGACGCTGGCCCGCTGATTGCTCTGGCCGGTTGCCGCCATCTGATGCTGCTCACGGAAATATTCGGCACCGTCCACCTGCCGCAGACCGTGCTGATGGAAACCAGTGGCGACCTTGCACGTCCCGGTGCGCGTGACATTGCCGACTTCGTGCAACAACATGCGCGGGTGCATCCCGACCGTAATGACACCATCTACACGCAGGCCGTCGTCGCCCTGGACGAAGGTGAAGCCCAGGCCATCAGCCTGGCCCGCGCACTGGGATGCAGCCTCTTGATGGATGAACGCCGTGGCCGCGCTGCCGCCCGCCGCCTGGGCCTGCCGCTTTTCGGTGTACTGGGCGTGCTGGTGCAGGCCCGCCGCCAAGGGAAAATACCAGCACTCGCCCCGCTGTTGCAGCAGTTGCAAGCCAATGGCTACCGCATCGCCCCGGCACTGATCGCTGCCGCCCTGGGTGCAGCAGGAGAAGCCTGAAAACTCTGTGCTCATCCGATTGCGCGAGAACCCCGGCCTTCATGCCGGGCAGGGATAGCGCGGCACTCGCAGAGTGCCCCTGTCTCGCTTCCTTTCTATGGGAGCTATCTTTTAGTGAAACAATACCAGCGTGGACATCAAACGC
>NZ_FQUZ01000006.1:128203-135208 GCF_900129055.1 Lampropedia hyalina DSM 16112 | reverse complement strand
ACGGAGCAGGGCACGGCCAATCCAGAAGAGCCGAATACGGCCACAGGTACGCTCACATCCGAGGACGGGGATACAGGAGCGCAGAAGACCTGGAGTATTCCGGGTGGAAACGATGGTGTTTACGGCACGATTGGGATGGATGCGGCCACAGGGCAGTGGACATACACACTGGACAACGCCCGTGTGGCGACCCAGGCTCTCAACGCAGGTGATGAGGTTCAGGAGAGCTTCATTGCGCGTGTGACCGACGAGTATGGAGCATGGGCCGAGCAAGTCATTGTTGTGACCATCACGGGCTCCAACGATGATTTGACTGGTACTGGTGATGAAGTTGTGACGGTGTTAGAAGATGCAGTACTTACTGGCACTATTGGGAGTTATGTTAATGATGTGGATGATGTCATTGAGGTGACTAATTTCTGCATCGATAGTAACGGTGATGGCGTGGATGAGCTTCATACGCCAGATACTGAAGTTACTTTGACCTATGGCGGAGTTGCCATCGGTACGCTGCTTATCAATACGGATGGTAGCTATACCTTTACGCCGACAGCCAACTACTCAGGGGATGTGCCGGTTGTGACCTATACGGTGAGGGAAATCACTGGTGGGGAGGAACTCACTCAGACGCTGACGATCAACATTACGCCCAAGGCCGATGCTCCTGAAATAGATCAAAATAAAACTATCAATACTTTCGAAGATACGGCTGTGGATTTGAATTTGATCAAACCTATCACTACAGATAGCATTGATCTGAATGGTATCGGAAATGGCGACAACCCCGAACTTCTGGGTGCAATCACCCTGAAGCTGACGGGCACCGCCGCTGGCAATGCAAATGTGCTTCACAACAGCACAGTGCTGGAACCCGGTGCAGACGGCAAGATCACCATTGTGATTTCTGATGATCGCACGCACCCGAAAGTCGACTACCACCACGCGGACGTTCCTCCCAGCACGGTCGATGGCGGCGTTTATTACCTGACCGAAACCGAGTACCAGGCCCTCCAGGTCACGCCCGCGCCGGAAAGGCATGAAAACCTTCAGCTTGAAGTCGAGGTCAGCAGCTATGAGGTGGACGATACGGGCAAGCCTTTGGCTGGTGTGGCGGGCGAGTCGGCCACGCAGACCATCGATATTGCCGTGCTGGCAGTCACCGATGAGCCGGAGCTTGCGCTGAGCGGTGATACAAAGACCGTCAAGGAAGATGCCGTGCTGACCCTGACCAATGACCTGACTGCGACCTTCGACGATATCGATGGCTCGGAACAGTTCTGGTACAGCGTGACAGGCTTGCCAGAGGGCACCGTCGTGACCATCAATGGCCAGCCCTACACAGCAGGCGAAGGCGGCAGCATCAGCAGTGCGGCCCACAAGATCACGGTGGATGCAGCTACCAAGCAGCCGAGCTTTACCATCAAGACCCCGGACGATTACAGCGGCAGTTCCCCGACTGTCAAGATCACCCTGCATGTTCAAGACCGCGACAACGACAGCACAGGGCATACGCCGACCGAACAGACCAAGGACGTGACATTCACATTGGATGTCTTGCCCCAGGCCGGTGACGTGCAGGCTGGCGATGTGGAAACCGATGAAGACACGGCTGTGCGCTTCCTGCAGCATGTGGAGGTCACGGACAAGGGTACGACCCATGGCACCGAGGTCATTGACAGTGTGTCGTTTACGGTACCGACCGAGGGCAATACTGCTGACAGTACCTGGGTTGTGAATGCACCCACGCAGGACCCGACGGCTGCGGAAGATGGCTACACGATCATCGGAAATGGCACCAGCGGCACTTATACAATCGTTTTCAATAACGATGACAGCGGCAGCGATAAGGTATTGTCACAAGTTGAGCGCGAGGCCGTGTTGGATAACTTCACCATCACTCCACCAGCGCACAGCAGCAAGGATGCCACCATTGAGTTGAGCATCACGACCACGGATACCTATGCTGGACTGGCTCCAAGTACCGAGATTGTCAATCGGGATGTGAAGATTACAGTCAATCCTGTTGCCGAAACCACAACCGCAGACACCAATGATGCTGGCGGCAACGATGTCACCATCACCCCCAACCACACTTACACTACGAAAGGTGAGGAAGACCAGTGGTTTACATTGGGCAAGGAGGCTCCATTTGACCTGAAGGCCGGCTGGAGCAATGAAGATGTCGGTGAAAGCACCTATGCCCGTCTGACTCCCAGTTTGGTTGCTGGTGGTGACGGTCCGCAAGCCTCTGCCATTGGTTCGCAGTTCCGTTGGTCAACCAATGGCGACACCACAGAGGAAGGGGGAGCATGGCAAACCGCCACTTACACCGGTACGCCGATTGACGTTCCGGTGGAGTATCTGGATACGCTGCAATTCCTGGCCCCGGCGAACTTCTCCGGCCAGTTCAGCATTGGTGTGCAAGCCTACACGGTGGACTATGACGATGATGATGAACACCACACAGGTGAGCCAGTCTCTGCGCTATCAGGCTCTGCCACGCTGGCCAATGTGATCATCCAACCGGTGGCCGATGAGGTCACGCTGACACTGCACAGCCGTGCCAGTGGCCTGGAGGATACGAAGATTCCGCTGACGGTCAATCTGAAGAGTTCCGATCCGTCGGAAACCTTCAACCTCACCATTGCGGATATTCCGGCTGGAGCCAAGATCTTTGTGAACCATGTGGAGCAAACGCCGACTGAAGGCAGCATCACCATTACAAACTTCATCAATGGCACGCCTCTGCATGTTCAGGCACCACCAGACAGCAACGAGGACTTCAATTTGATGGTTTCTGCCGAGTCGGTGGATGAACTGACCATTGATGGTACGCCTTACCGTAGCACCAACGCCGTGGAGGACAGCCAGACCATCCGCGTTGAGGTGCGCGGTGTGGCGGATGAGCCAAAAGTGGAGCCGACTGAGAATGCCGCTTCCTACACCGAGGCGGGGCTGGATGACAAGACAGAGAGCATTGCGCTCAAGGACTTGGTGAGCGTGCAACTGGCCGATGGTGAGCACGCCGAGAATCCCCAGTCCGAAACCCTGACTGTGCGGGTGACGGGCTTGCCGCAGGGCTTCAGTCTGGAAGGGGGTACGATGTTGGTGACGGGCCTGGGTGCTGAACGCGTCTGGGTGCTGACCCCGCAGCAGTTTGCCAATGCCAAGATCACCGTGCCTGCCAACTACAGCGGTACGCAGACCTTCCAGGTGGCGGGGGTGAGCACGGAGAACGATGGTGATTCGTTCACCGGTGCTTATAAAGATGTGTCGTTTACCGTGACTCCCTCGCCGGAGGCGACTTTGTCTGCCAATGGTGCTTTGGTGGAAGACCAGATCACCCTGCTGGGTCTGGCCATCCAACACCAGAATGGCGACTTTGACGAGACTCTGGTGGGTGTCTGGGTCAAGGTGAGCGATGCCGAAACGGCTGACTTCACGCTGTACCTTGGCACGGAAAAACTGTCCACGGCGGGCCTCACAACGACGAATATTGATGGTGGTGATGCCTACTATGAATTGACGGCCGAACAGGCAGGGCAACTCGGGGCCAAGGGCAAGGCGAATGCCGATGGCGACCTGAATGAGCTGACGCTCAAGTACAAGGTGCAGGATCAGCATTACGGCAATACCCAGAGTGCGGATAGCCCAGTTGTGAGCGACTACAAGGACCTGTCCATCGACCTGCACGCCGTGCCGGTGACCGATGAGGTCAAGCTTTCCATCACTTCGATTGTGAGCGGCGGCACGACAACCGATGAGCACGCCGATGACGACGCCAGCCCTGACACCACCTTGCTGACAACACCCGGCCAGGTGACGGTGAGTCTGAAGATTGCCAAGTTGGAGGATGGCGATGCAGACAATGCGGTGGATGCCGATGGCAGCGAGAAGCTGATTCGTATCATCATTGAAGGAGTGCCTGATGGCGTGACCGTGGAAGGTGGCCAACAGATTGGCGGCACGACCTGGCTGCTGATCCATGAGCAGCCGCCGACCGACATTGACCACGTGGATGGTATTGATTACGACGTGGTCTTCAATGTCAGTGGCCGCAATGGTGACTTGGATGCACCGATCACGATTACGGTCCAGACCCAGGATCGGGGTTTTGATGGCAACAGCACGGACACCGACATCAAGGCAGATTCCGTACAGTGGCATCTGAAGGCTGACTTTGAAGGTGGTCTTGGAGATGATCCGGCCCTCATCACAGCATGGGCGTACAACGGCGAGAAGGCCAACGAAGACGTGCCGTTCACGCTGGGCAGCAAGGTCACGGCAGCAATTGAAATCCAGGACCCTGCTATTGCCAACACCTTCACGGTGACGCTGAAGAACGTGCCCGTGGGCACGGGCATCGAGGGAGCCTACCAGACCGTGGTGGAGGGTGAGGTGGTGTGGACGGCCTCCGTTACCACTGCTCCAGGGGATGATACGGCTGCTGCGCAGCAGAAGCTGGCTGAATTGCTGGAGAGCATTCGCATCACCGCGCCGGAGCACAGCAACGAGAACAATGCCGCAGGTGCATTCGACTTTGATGCGGTATTGACGGCTTCCGTGTCGAATGGCCGCAGCAATGAGGCGAACGCGGATTTGCTGATACCGGTTGATCCGGTGACAGACAGGCCCAATCTGGTTTTGACAGCCGAGAGCGTGGCGGAGGGAGCCGACCGCATACCGGTGACCGTGAAGGTGACATCCGGTGCGGATGGCGAGCATGGCAATCTGGTGGGCGGCAAGCTGTACGTGAAGCTGGATGATGCCACTTCAGATAACTTGAAGGGCGGCAAGCTGTTCCTTGGTGCAGATGAGCTGACTGAGACTGAGACGATCGACGGGCAGACCTATTACGTCATCAAAGATGTTGATCTTGGCGAGACTGTGAGCCTGAGCTACCAGTTGCCAGAGGGAACGGCAGGTGACCAGTCTGGCACGGTGCACTTCTCTGCGGCAGTGAAGTTCAAGGAAGCCGGTGCAGAGGAAATCGTGACAACCGCAACGCAACAAGCCCAGGTGGAAATTGTGCACAACGGGGTGGAGGTCAGCAGCGAACCGGTATCAGGCAATGAGGCCAGCTTGTCAGACAAGACGCAGGCCATCAAGCTGGATCTGGAGGTGACGCTCAAGGACAATGATGGTTCGGAAGCCGTGAAGACCATCATTCTTGGCAATGTGCCGCAAGGTTTCCTGGTGTACACGGGTACGGATGCAGGCAACGCTACTTTGGCAAGTCAGGCCAGCAATGCCGGTGGCATGGATGGCACGAACTCCTGGATTGTTTCTGGCGCAGACGGCAGCCTGCCTGCTTATGTGGCCATCTCGCCGCCAGCGTTCTGGAGTGGCAGTCTTGAAAACCTGGAGCTGACCGTTGAGTCGGGCGAGAAAACAGGTCTGGCGGGCAGCAACACCGAGACATTTGATGTCGCAGCCGTCACAGTCAGTCCAGTTGCCAATGGTGTGACGCTTCAGACCACACTCACTTTTGGGGCCGAGAATACGGTGCTCTCGCTCAACCTCAATGCGGGAATGACCGATGTCAGGGATGCCTCTGTTTCACATGGAGGGTCGGTTGTTGCAGCGGATCAGAGTACGGAAACCGCCAGTGTGCGCATCACGGGTCTGGGGCAATATGCTTCCTTCTATATTGATGGAGTGCAGATTGAGGCTGGCTATGATGCTTCGACCCAAAGCTACACCATCACCGGCCTGAGTCAGTCCGACCTCGATAACCTGGGCTTCAAGCAGGCACGCAGTGCACTGGTGGACCAGAACACTGGTGCTGCGGGAACCCAGATCAAGGTGGATGTCTGGACGGTGGAGAGCGGTAATTCAGCAAGCCCTTCTACAGAACGGACTGGTTTTGTGACGGTCAATTCCAGTGGCCAGTTGTCCACTAGCGGAGCGGATACTCTGATCTGGACGGCTCCGACAAACCCGAATGCCATTATCAATGGCCTGGGTGGTAGAGACACCGTGCAGTTGCGTTATGGTGAGAGTGTGAGCGGTGACACTCTGGCCAACCATTTGCGCAACATTGAGGTGCTGGACCTGTCGGTTGCTGGAACCAACACCATCGATGGTCTGACACCCGATTACGTCAAGTCGATCGTGGGCACTGGTGGCACTACACTGACCATTCAGGGCGCAGCCGAAGATTCGGTGGCACTGTCTGGACAGTGGGTCTATGGCAGCAATGGTACCTGGACGGGTACTCTGACTGGTGCTGGAACCGTTTCGCTGGTCATTGACGGCGTGGATGTCAATACCAGTGCAGTGACTGCTGCTGCACCGGGTGCCGAGGGCTTTGGCCTGTTCAGCCTGCAAGATGGTGGGCTGGGCGATGCGGGGCTGTCTGGCTCCACGCTGGGGCTGAGTGCGTTGCTGGAAGAAGGCGACCGGTCTTCTGCCGACGATGATGCCCAGACACCGGGTGCCGAAGTGGAAGATGATGCGCTGGATGGCTTGCTGAGCGATTCCGATGCCACGGATGAACTGTCTGTGCTGTTGGGCGAGGACGAGTCTGCCGCTGCGGTTCCGGATGCCACTGCCTATGTGCCGCCGGTGCACAATCCGCTGGACGATTTGGATCAGCCGCAGACTTCGCTGGTCTGATAAGGGCTGTGGCCGACTGAGCCAGTAGGCGAACGCCGGGTTTTTGCTGCAAAAGCCCGGCGTTTGCTGTTTCTGTGGTTTCTGTGCCGTGTGGCGGTGTGTGGGTTCTGTATGGGAAGGAAGTTTTTGTGAAATGCGATTCTTCGCCAGAGTGTGGCGGGCGGATGCCCTCTGCGCTGCCGTGGGTGGGTGTGCTGTGGTTGGTGCTGTCCCTGCCTGTCTGGGCACAGGAATGGAGTCAGGATGATGGATTGGCTGCCGCTGAGGTGGCGCAGCTGGAAGGAGATGGCTGGCTGCTGGTCTGGCCGCCGGCCTACCACGATCCGATGACGGAGCAGACGGAGCAGACGGAGCAGACGGAGCAGACGGAGCAGACGGAGCAGACGG
>NZ_FQUZ01000006.1:44755-128183 GCF_900129055.1 Lampropedia hyalina DSM 16112 | reverse complement strand
GACGGAGCAGACGGAGCAGACGGAGCAGACGGAGCAGACGGAGCAGACGGAGCAGACGGTTTCCGAAGCGGTGGGTGACGAAAGTTCCGTCGCGCAGGGTGGCGTTGCCGAAGGGGCGGGAGCCGCCACCGAGGCGCAGCCACCGGCAGAGGAGGAGGCCGGTCTGCCGCTGCTGGATATGCGCACGGCCGTGTACCAGGCGGTGAACTGGCATCCGGCGGTAGCAAATTCGGTCGGATCGCTGTTCCAGTCGGAGGAGTCCATCGAGGTGGCGCGGGCAGGCTATTACCCGCAGGTGCGGGCGGGCATTGGGTCTGATTTCAGCAACCGCAATATCGGCACGACCGGCAACCGGCGGCAGCACAGCCTGTCGTTGTCGGCCTCGCAGACGCTGTACGATTTTGGCAAGGTGGACAGCACGGTGGAGCGTGCCGGTGCGGGCTATACGGCCGCGCGTGCCCGGCTGCTGCTGTCGATTGACGATCTGATTCAGGATACGCTGCACGCGCTGGTGGAGGTACAGCGTTACGGGCATCTGGTGCGGCTGGCGCAGGCGCAGGCCAGCGGTGTGACCGCGCTGGCCGATCTGGCTCGGGAACGCCAGGCTCTGGGTGCGAGCACGCTCTCGGATGTGACCCAGGCGGCCACGCGCGAGGATGCGGCCCGTGCCACGGTGCTGGAGATGCAGGCGCAGTGGAGCCGCTGGAACACCAGCTTGCAGCATCTGACCGGCTTGCCTGCCGGTGCGGCGACCGTGGATGGGGACGATGCACCGGAGTTTCTGCATGGTGCCTGCCGACTGGAGGCCGTGAACTGGGAGGACTTGCCGACGGTGCGGCTGGCCCAGGCAGAGGAAGCGGCTGCGGTGGCCGGTTTGCGGCTGGCAGAGGCCAATACCCTGCCAACGCTGGCTCTGGAGGCGAGTGTGAGCCGCCGCCTCAACAGTGTGTCGCGGGCATCGGACAATGGCCGGCACGATGCGACGCTGGGGCTGAATTTCTCGGTTCCCTTGTATGAGGGTGGTGGCTTGCAGGCTTCTTCGCGCTCTGCCGCCCATGCGCTGACGGCCGCCGAGGCGGCGACGCGGCAGGCGCGGCTGGCTGCCAGCCAGAGTTTCGAGGATGCGCGCGAGCAGTCGCAGGGCTATGCCCAGCGCACGGCGGTGCTGAACACGCGCATCGGCAATATCGACCAGACGCGCGAGTTGTACCGCCAGCAGTATCTGGACATGGGCACGCGCTCGTTGCTGGATTTGCTCAATGCGGAGCAGGAGTTTCACTCGGCGTATTTCGATCAGGTGAACAATTTGTACGATTTGCGCCGTCAGCAGATTGCCTGCCTGCATGACAGTGGCCGTTTGCGCGAGGTGTTTGAACTGGAGGGTGCAGAGCTGTCCGGTGTGGAGATTCGACCATGAATATGGCCCAAGCTGGGGTGGCGGGGCGTCCTGCCAGTGGTGTGAATGCGGCCAGCGCGGCCGCTCCTGCATGGTTGCACGGCTGGCTGGATGCGATCTTGCAGGTGGCCAGCCATTACCGCGTGCCCTGTTCGCGCGAGAGCATCCGCACGGCGGCGGCCTGGGAGCAGAGCCGCGATGTGGAGCTGGCGGTGCGGCAGATGGCCCGGCAGGCGGGGCTGGCGGTGCGCTGGCTCAAGCCGGAGCTGTCGCAGGTGACGATCTGGCATTTGCCGCTGGTGGTGGTGCTGGACGACGGGCAGGTGGCGGTGATTACCGCGATGACCCGTGAGCAGGACTACGAGGTGCGCTTCAGCGGCGACCAGGGGCTGGCCGTGGTGCTGGAGGCCGAGGCTCTGCAACGGCAGGTGCGGCAACTGGCGGTGCTGCGCCCGGCGCAGTCGGTGCCCGATTCGCGCGTGGACGAGTACATCAAGCCCTATGAGCCGCACTGGCTGCGGGCGATTGTGTGGCGCGATCTGCGCCCGTATGCGCACATCATGCTGGCTTCGCTGGTGGCGAATGTGCTGGCACTGGCGGGGATTCTGTTTTCCATGCAGGTGTACGACCGGGTGGTTCCGGCGCAGTCCTTCCCGACGCTGTATGTGCTGTTCGGCGGGGTGATGCTGGCGATGGCGTTTGCATTCTTCATGCGGCAGGCGCGGGTGGCGGTGTCGGACATTCTGGGCAAGCGTGCGGATATGCGGGTCTCGGACAAGGTGTTCGGGCACGCGCTGCGGGTGCGCAATTCGGCGCGTCCGAAGGCGACGGGCACTTTTATCTCGCAGTTGCGCGAGCTGGAGCATATCCGCGAGTTCATGACTTCGACGACGATTGCCGCCGTGGCCGATCTGCCATTCTTCGCGCTGTTCTGTGTGCTCTTCTGGTATATCGCCGGGCCTTTGGTGTGGGTGCCGCTGGCAGCGGTGGTACTGATGGTGGTGCCAGGGCTGCTGGTGCAGGGCAGGCTGCACCGGCTGGCGCAGGAGGGGATGCGCGAGGGCGCGCTGCGCAATGCCATGCTGGTGGAGTCGGTGCAGGGCATGGAGGACATCAAGGTGTTGCAGGCCGAGCAACGCTTCCAGAACCAGTGGAACCATTACAACGCGGTGAGCGCGGAGTCGGGGCTGAAGCTGCGCGGTCTGGTGGGAACGCTGAACAACTGGACGCAGACGGTGCAGGGGTCGGTGTTCGTGGTGGTGGTGTGCGTGGGCGCGCCGATGGTGATGGAAGGCACGATGACCACCGGGGTGCTGGTGGCGGCATCGATTCTGTCGTCGCGGATGCTGGCTCCCTTGGCGAGTGTGACCGCGCTCATCAGCCGCTGGCAGCAGTCGCGGGTGGCGGCGGAGGGCGTGGGCAAGATTCTGCAACTGCCGGTGGACAACCCGGAGCAGCGGATGCTGATTCACCGCCCGCTGATTCAGGGCGAGTACGACATTCGCAATGCGGTGTTCAGCTACGACGGCAAAACGCCGGTCTTGCAGGTGGCATCCTTGCAGATTCGCCCCGGTGAGCGCGTGGCCGTGCTGGGCAAGAACGGGGCGGGCAAGTCCACGCTGCTGCAAGCCCTGTCGGGGCTGATGGAGCATGGATCGGGCACGGTGCTGCTCGATGGCGTGAACATGGCCCATATCGACCCGGCAGACGTGCGCCGCGATGTCGGGCTGGTGAGCCAGAATGCGCGGCTGTTCCATGGCACGCTGCGCGAGAATCTGCTGCTGGGCACGCCCCATGCTTCCGATGAGGAAGTGATTGCGGTGTTGCAGTCCACGGGTGCGTGGGGCTGGGTGCAGAAGATGGAGCAGGGGCTGGATTATCTGGTGCAGGAGGGCGGCCTGGGGCTGTCGGGCGGGCAACGCCAGAGCCTGCTGCTGGCGCGCACACTGTTGCGCAACCCCTGCGTGCTGCTGCTGGATGAGCCGACCGCGTCGCTGGACGAGGTGGCGGAGTCGCAGGTCATCCAGTCGCTGGCGGCACTGGGCAAGGGGCGCACGCTGGTGATTGCCACGCATCGCATGTCGATTCTCTCGCTGGTGGACCGGGTGCTGGTGCTGGACAATGGCCGCATCATCATGAACGACAGCCGCGACAAGGTGCTGGAGCGGTTGCGGGGCCATGCGCGGGCCAGCGAAACTCCGGCTGCTTCTGCGGCTGCCACGGGTGTGAAGGTGGCCGTGAAGGCACGGCCTGCGGGCGAAGGAGAGTCGCTGTGATGTATCTGCCGGATGAGATGGATGAGGTGCGTGCCAGCGGCTCGCGCAAGATCATTGCCCTGGTCGGTTTGCTGCTGCTGGTGTTTGTGGCCTGGGCCTGGTGGTTCGAGGTCGATGAGGTTTCCAGCGGTTCGGGCAAGGTGATTCCCACCTCGCGCGAGCAGGTGGTGCAGTCGCTGGAGGGCGGCATTCTGACCGAGTTGCTGGTGGCCGAGGGCGACATCGTCGAGAAAAACCAGATACTGGCGCAACTGGACGCGACCAAGACCGAGTCGAATGTGGAAGAGACGGCGGCCAAGTACCGGGCCGCGCTGGCCAGTGCTGCACGTCTGGAGGCCGAGGTCAGCGGCAAGGCCCGCATTGCCTTCCCCAAGGAGCTGTCTGGCTATGCACAGTTGCGTTCCACCGAGACGGCCCTGTTCAACTCGCGCAAGGCCAGTCTGTCGGAATCCCAGAGCGGCCTGAAGCAGGCCCTGACGCTGGTGCAGCGGGAGATGGATGTGACCCAGGCCCTGGTGAAGACCGGGGCGGCCAGCAATATGGAGCTGTTGCGGCTGGAACGCCAGCGCAACGAGATCGAGCTCAAGCTGGCCGAGCTGAATGCCGAGTACATGGTGCGCAGCCGCGAAGAGCTGGCGCGGGTCAATGCGGAAGTGCAGTCGCTGTCATCGGCGGTGCGCGGGCGCGCCGACTCCCTGACACGCCTGACGCACCGTTCGCCGGTGCGTGGCGTGGTCAAGGACATCGAGGTGACGACGATTGGTGGCGTGGTGCCGCCCAATGGCCGCCTGATGGAGATTGTGCCGCTGGACGAGCAGTTGCTGATCGAAGCGCGCGTGTCGCCCCGCGACATTGCCTTCATCCACCCGCAGCAGCCCGCACTGGTGAAGATCACCGCCTACGACTATGCCATCTATGGCGGGTTGGACGGCGAGGTGGTGACGATCTCGCCCGATACCATCCGCGATGAAGTCAAGCCCGAGGTGTTCTACTACCGGGTGTTCATCCGCACCAATTCGGACGCACTGGAAAATGAGGCCGGAGTGCAGTTTCCGATTGTGCCGGGCATGGTGGCCACCGTGGACATCAAGACCGGCAGCAAGACCATCTGGGAGTACCTCATCAAGCCGGTCAATCGGGCCAGAGAGGCATTGCGTGAGCGTTGAGGGGGCAAGGCATGCTCTTGCAGGAGTGAGGGCATGCAGTCGTTTGTTTTTGTTGAATGTATCAGTGAGAGGTTGATGTCATGAAAAAATCCATGGTGTTTCGCGCGGTCGTTGCCGCCGCAGTGTGTGCCGCCGCCAGCACGGCAGGCTGGGCGCAGCAGGTACAGCCCGCCACGACAGGGCCGGTGCTGGATTCCAGTCTGTCCTACGAGCGGGTCGAGGCGACCGTGCCGGAGCTGGACGAACCGTTCCGGCGCATCGGACAGCTTGCCGATCTGGGCAAGATTCATGCGGTGCAGCCGGGCACTTCTGCCCAGCAGGTGCAGGCATTGCTGGGTGAGCCTTTGCCTGCCGCGCAGGGCGGCGGTGGCAAGGGCAATGAATGGGACTACAACTGGAACCTGCGCACGGGCGAGCAGCGCAAGGATTTCATCGTCTGCCAGTACAAGGTGGTGTTCGACACTGCCAAGGATGAGGTGGTGGAAACCGCCTGGCGTCGCCGCCAGTGCAAGGCACTGGCCGACGAGTTTCTGGCAGCGCAGCAGTCACCGACCGTTCAGTGACTCGTTGCGGTTCAGGGCCTGCGGGCTGGGCACATAGCCGAACTGTGCGGGCAGTGCGTGGGCTGGAACCTCACGGGGCTGCCACAGGGCGTTGTCCGGTTGCTGTTCCTGCAAGCGGCTGAACGCGTAGATGTCCTGGCTGTGCACCAGCCCCAGCCCCAGCGGGGTGTGCAGGTACACGCGCCCCAGTTCGTCGAGCAGGCTGCCCTGTACGGTGACGCTCTGGCCGGTATGACTCAGGATGGTGCCATCGTCCTGAATGCGCCATATCCACGGGGTGCTTTCCAGTTCCACATAGACGCGCTGGGGGCCGTTCTGGAAGTACCAGCGGCCTTGGTCGTCGGCCGTGTAGTTGCGGCCGATGAAGGCGATCAGCCCGTCGTGCAGCAGGCGTGAGCCTTTGCTGTGGGCAAAGTCTCCCTGGGCCTGGGTGGCATCGTCGCGCATGTACCAGTGCCCGCGTGCGTCCAGCCCCAGCCAGCCGTAGCAGTCGGGGACGTTCGGCCATTTGGCCATTGCTTGTTTGACGATTTCATCCATGGCTGTGACCTCACGGGGTGGAAGGCTGGGGGGCGGCTGTCTGGCCCACGATGACGGTGGCCATGTGCTCGGGGTTCAGGTGCTTTTGCAGGGCGCGATGGATGTCGTCGGTGCCCAGGGCCTCGACGCGCTCGGTCCAGGTGTCCAGGTAGTCCAGCGGCAGGCCGTTCCAGGCGATGTTGCTGACGTTGCCCAGCAGCTTGGCGTTGCTGTCCAGCCGCAGCGCGAAGCCACCGATCAGGTTGTCCTTGGCGGCCTGCAATTCGGCTTCGGTCGGGCCGTTCTGCACGAAGTCGGTCAGGACTTCACGCACCAGTTGCAGGGCTTGCGGGGCTTGATCGTTGCGGGTTTGCAGGCTGATGGAGAATGCTCCCGCATGGCGGCCGGGGTTGAAGTCGCTGTACACGCCATAGACCAGACCGCGTTTTTCGCGCACTTCCTGCATCAGGCGCGAGGTGAAGCCGCCTCCGCCCAGAATGTGGTTGCCCACCAGCATGGCGAAGAAGTCCGGGTCGTCGCGCTGGATGCCGGGCTGGCCCAGCACGATGGTGGTCTGGGTGGAGGCCACCGGGATGGTTTTTTCCGAGGCTTGTTCCAGTGCGGCCACTGGCCCGATGTCGGCCAGCGGCGGGCAGGTGCTGCCGGGTGTGGCAGGCAGGTTGGCCAGCAGTTGCTGCACGATGCGGTCGGCTTCCTCGCGGTTCACCTTGCCCACCACGGTGGCGTGGGCGCGGCACGCACGCACGGCATCGGCATAGAAACGGCGCATGTCCTGCACGGTGATGCGTTGCAGGCTTTGCGGGCTGATCTGGTAGCCGTAGGGGTGACTGCCATAGACGGCCTGTGCGAAGGCTTCGGATGCCAGCGTGCTGGGGCGGGTGCGGGCTTCGGCCAGGCTGGCAATCCAACGCTGGCGGTCGCGTTGCCATACCGCTGCGGGCCAGGCGGGATGGCCGATCTGTCGCGCTGCCAGTTGCACGGCTGGCTCCAGCAGGGCAGGATCGGTCAGGCTGCGCAGGGAGAATTGCAGGGCATCGTTGCTGGCACTGGCAGAGAACTGCCCGCCCAGATCGGCCCATGCCTGCCCCAGTTGGTCTTCGTTGAGCGCGCGCTGGGATTGCCGTGCCGCCGTGCCTTTGGTGAGCAGGCTGGCGGTGGCCTGTGCCAGCCCGGCCTTGCCGGCAGGATCGCGGCGGCTGCCGGCATCGAACTGGATGCGCACATCCACCATCGGCAGGGCCTGGCTTTCCACCAGCCAGACTTTCGCGCCGCTGTCCTGCTGCCAGTGTTCGATGGGCAGCAAGGCCCAGGCGGGAGCCTGGGCCGTGAGGGCGATCAGCAGCAGCCCCAGACGGGGCAGTTGGGGGGCAGGAGCGCAGGAGCGAACGGGAGAGCGGTCAAGGGATGTTGCAGTCATGGCTTGCCTTTCGGGGCAGGGGCGCGGTTCGCGTCGGGTTTCTTGGGCACCAGGGTGGCCACGGTGAGCTGTTCGGGCTGGAAGTACTGCTGTGCCACGCGCTGCACGTCGCGGGGGGTGATGGTGCGCAGTTGTTGCACCAGCATTTCGGTGCGGTTGAGCGGGTCTTTCTGAATCCATGCCTGCCCCAGTGCGCTGGCCTGGGCGTACAGCGAGTCCTGTGCATACACTTCGGAGGCCGTCCACTGTGTCAGCACCCGTTGCAGTTCTGCCTCGGAAACGCCCGAGCGGGCAATGCGGCGGATTTCGGCCTGAAGCCCTTGTTCCAGCCGGGTGGGGCTGATACCCCGCGCCGGGATGCCGGTGAGCACGAACAGGCCACCACTGCGGCCGGTGACCATGGCGGAGCTGCCGACACTGTCGGCCAGGCGTTTGCCCCCGCGTGTGAGGGCGCGCTCCAGCCTTGCGCCATCGTAGCCATCCAGAATGGTGGACAGCAGCATCAGGGCCAGCGCGTCCCGATCCTGTGCATCGGGTGTTTGCAGGTTGCGCAGCAGCGGAGCCTTGTAGGCGAGTGTGAGCAGGTGCTGCTCGGCGCGGTCGTGCAGTTGCAGGCGGCGTTCGCCTTGCTGGGCAGGTTCCACAAAGGGTTTGCGCTCGGGCAGGGCGCGGGCGGGAATGGCCCCGTAGTGCTGCTGGGCCAGTGCCAGCACCTGTTCAGGCTCCACCTGCCCGACGACGACCAGTGCCATATTGCCGGGCACATACCATGTCTGGTAGAAGTCGCGCACGTCCTGCGGGGTGTAGGCGGCAATGTCGGCCATCCAGCCGATGATGGGGCGGCGTGCCGGGTCGGCCAGGAAGGCGGAAGCGAACATTTGCTCGAACAGCCGGGCACGCGGCTGATCGTCGATGCGGGCACGGCGTTCTTCCGTCACCACTTCGCGCTCGCGCAGGAATTCTTCGTCCGGCCATTGGTTGTGCGCCAGGCGGTCGGCCTCCAGTTGCATCACGTCGGCCAGCCGCTGTGCGGGAACCTGCTGGAAGTAGCCGGTATAGTCGCGGCTGGTGAAGGCGTTTTCCTGACCGCCCAGTGCAGCCACACGGCGCGAGAATTCGCCCGGTGGCAGGCTGGGTGTGCCCTTGAACATCATGTGTTCCAGCATGTGGGCGATGCCGGAAGTGCCATCGACCTCATCGATGGAGCCGGTGCGCACCCAGATCATCTGGATGGCGGTGGGCGCACGCCGGTCGGGCTTGACGATGACTTCCATGCCATTGCCCAGGCGGTAATGGTGGATGTCTCCAGTCTGTGCCACCAGTGTGGCGGGGGGGTGGCTGGCTGGCGCAGCCGATTCGGCGGATGTGCTGGACGGCACCGACGCGCATCCAGCCAGCCAGAGTGCCGCCGCAGCGGCAAGAAGGGTCAAACGTTTCATCAGAAGCAATTCCGGTTGGAAACAACCCCCTTCAGGGGGACAATGGAAAAGGGAAGCGGCGTGGCCCCTTCCCGGACTGGTCGCCCGATTCTGTCGGGCGTGGATTGAAACATAGAATCGGGGTAAGTGCCGCATCGCAGCGGCTACTGTTGCGAAAACACCGTGGCCCGTGCGATTGCGAGAGGCATACAGCCTCTGCATGCCGCTGGCGTTGCGGTTCATCACTTGTCAAAAGATTATTTATGTTCAGCTTTTTCAAGAAAAAATCCCCACCGGGTGGCAGTGACTCTCCCGCAGAGGCTGCACCGCCATCCGAGGCCCAGGGCCAGCAGGCAGGCACAGAGGCCGAAAGCGACAATGATAAACCCGTTGTGGCCGCACCGGCCAAGAGTGGATTTGCCGCCACGGCCATGGAGTGGCTGAACAAGCCGCTGTTTGGCACCGGCAAGGACAAGGGGAAAGACAAGGGGGCGGAGCCAGATGCACTGGCACCCGGTTTCGGGCTGGAGCAGGATACCCTGCTGGTTCCGCCACCACCGCCCCCGCCAGCAGCTTTTCCCGCTGAAGCTTCTGTGGCCCCGGAGCCTGTTGTGCCACCAGCCGCTGCCCCGCCCGCCATCACCGAGCTGCCGCAACAGCTTGCCCCGGTGGTGGCTGCACCCGCACCGGTGGTCGAGCCGGTGCCAGCACTTGTATCTGCACCGGCCGCCGTGCCTGTGCTGGCTCCTGAATCGGTCGCGCCCGTCTCTCGGCCAGAGCCGGTGGCCGTCCCCGCTGCTGTGGTTCCCGTGCCGCCGCCTGTGCTGGCATCGCCAGTGGCGGAACCCGCACCCGCACCCGCACCCGTGGTGGAGCCAGCCCCGGCTCCTGTGGAGCGCAAAAGCTGGATGGAGCGTTTGCGGGCCGGTCTGCGCAAGACGGGCAGCAGCATCTCCACGGTGTTCACCGGCACGAAGATCGACGAAGACCTCTACGAAGAGCTGGAAACTGCGCTGCTGATGGCCGATGCCGGGGTCAAGGCCACCACTTTTGTGCTGGACGATCTGCGCAGGCGCGTCAAGGACACCAAGACCACCAACCCAGCCGAAGTGAAGGCATTGTTGATCGACGCACTCACCGAGCTGCTCCAGCCGCTGGAAAAAGGGCTGGTGATTGGTGAGCACGAACCCACCGTCATCATGGTTGCCGGGGTCAATGGCGCGGGCAAGACCACCTCGATAGGCAAGCTCACGCGCCATCTGGCCGAGGCCGATGCTTCGGTGCTGCTGGCCGCTGCGGATACCTTTCGTGCCGCTGCACGCGAGCAACTGGGCGTATGGGCCACGCGCAATACCGTGGAAATCATCGGCCAGCAGGGGGGCGATCCGGCGGCCGTCAGCTTCGATGCCGTCAGTGCCGGCAAGGCGCGCCAGAAGGATGTGGTGCTGGTGGACACGGCAGGCCGCCTGCCCACCCAGTTGCATCTGATGGAGGAGCTGAAGAAAATCAAGCGCGTCATCGGCAAGGCCGAAGCCACCGCGCCGCACGAGGTGCTGTTGGTGATCGATGGCAACACCGGCCAGAATGCCCTCAACCAGGTCAAGGCGTTCGACGATGCCCTGCAACTCACGGGCCTGATCGTCACCAAGCTCGATGGCACGGCCAAGGGTGGCGTGCTGGCAGCCATTGCCCAGGAACGCCCCGTGCCGGTGTACTTCATCGGTGTGGGCGAAAAACTCGAAGACCTGCAAACCTTCAACGCACGGGAGTTTGCCCAGGCCATCGTGCCCTGAACAGTCTGGCAAGACCCCGTCAGGGGCTGCGGAACACGAAGTACACCGCCCCCAGGATGCACAGTGCGGCCCAGAGGTAATCCAGCTTCAGCGGCTCCTTCAGGTAGAAGAGTGCGAAGGGCACGAATACCGACAGGGTAATGACTTCCTGCAACATTTTCAGCTGGCCCACCGACAGCACGGTGTGGCCGATGCGATTGGCCGGCACTTGAATCAGGTACTCGAAGAACGCAATGCCCCAACTGAACAGGGCCGCCAGCAGCCAGGGCTTGCTGCTGAGTTCTTTCAGGTGGGCGTACCACGCGAAGGTCATGAACACATTGCTGAGGGTGAGCAAAAAGATGGTCAGTCCGATGGTGCGCATGGCGAAGCTGGAGGGCTGGAGGTGGAGTATGGAGGCCGTGGCGTGACGCAGACTGCAAAAATGGCGGGATGGTGTCGTATCCATCCCGCCATTCGTGGGCCATGCGTTGGCGTGCAGTCCGCCGGGCGGATTGTAGCGCAGGGCCTCTGGTGTATGCCTTTATGCCTTGCGGCTGTCCACCAGCACCAGTTCGGCTTCTTCGTGTGCGGTGATGCGGATCACGGCTTCGTCCTTGATGGCCGCACCGTCACGGGTGTGCAGCGATACACCATTCACGTCCACCGCTCCGGTGGCAGGCACCAGATAGGCGGCGCGGTCGCCGCCCAGCGCGTATTCCAGCGTCTCGCCTGCCTTCAGTGTCGCACCCAGCACGCGGGCATGGGCATTGATTGGCAGGGCACCTGCATCCCCTTCGATGCCGCTGGCCAATACCACGAACTGGCCGGAACGCTCCCCCTTGGGGAAAGGCTGGGTGCCCCAGGATGGCGTGGCTCCCCGGTAGTCGGGGAAAATCCAGATCTGGAACAGCCGCGTCACCACCGCTTCGCGGTTGTACTCGGAATGGCGAATGCCTGTGCCCGCGCTCATGACCTGTACATCACCCGCTTCGGTACGCCCCTGGTTGCCCAGGCTGTCCTGGTGGGTGATCGCGCCTTCGCGCACATAGGTGATGATTTCCATGTCGGCATGGGGGTGGGGTGGAAAGCCGGTGTGGGGCGCAATCGCATCGTCGTTCCAGACCCGCAAGGCTCCCCAGTGAACCCGCGCCGGGTCGTGGTACTCGGCAAACGAGAAATGGTGCTTCGCATCCAGCCAGCCGTGGTTCGCTCCACCCAGGCTTTCAAAGGGACGGCGTTCAATCATGGGGCAACTCCTTTCGTGTGCAACGGTATGGCTCCACTATAAGGATTTGTCGGCCCTGAATGAAGGGGCAGGAGTAGGACAGATTGTTGCGTTGCCGTCACTTGCCTTCGGCTAGGGCGAATCTAATGGATGACACGCCCTAGGGTGTCGCTTGGTTGCGCGTCGGCGTGTGGGGCGGCATCCGTGGCCGTCTGGCTGGCGGCTTTGGCACTGTCTGCCAGTGCCTTGGCACAACTGGCAGCCAGCAGCAGCACGGCACTGGTGAAGTACAGCCACATCAGCAGGGCCACCAGCGAACCGGCCGCACCATAGGCCGAAACCGCCGCCGCACCCGAGAGATAGCCGGTCATGAAGTGCTTGCCGATGGCGAACAGGGTCGCGCCGATGGCAGAACCCAGCATCAGATGCCGCAGTGCGGGCTTGGCCCCGTCACTGATGCGCATCATGCCGCAGAACAGCAGGGTGATGAACACGAAGCTGACCCCTTCATTCAGCGCAGACCAGAACCAGGGGTGGCTGATGTAGTCGTCCAGCCAGGTGGCCACCACCCGCAGCGCGGTACTCATGACCAGCGACAGCATCAGCAGGCCACCAAAGACCAGCATATAGCCCACGCCGCGCAGGCGGATCACCAGCATCCACCACCACGGCTGGCTGCCATCCTTCTGCTGTCCCCATATGACCTTGAGCGAATCCTGCAAGCCCACGAACACTCCGGTAGCCGCCGAGAGCAGCACGCCGGTGGCAATCAGCGAAGCAATGATGCCTTCGGACTTGGTGGTGGCACTGCTGAGGGCTTGCTGTACCAGGGCTGCCGTGCGCTCGCCGGTGAGGGCCTGCACCTGTTCGATGACATTGCTTTCCACCACCGAGCGATCCAGCCACCAGCCCAGCATGGCCACCAGCAGCACCAGCACCGGCGCAAGACTGAGCATGGCGTAGAAGGACATGGCCGCGCTCATGCGCAGGCCATCGGCCTGCAACCAGGACTGGACGGCCTGCACCAGCCAGAACTGTTCGGCGCGGGTCTTGAAGGTTTGGGCTTTTTCCAGATAGTGTCGGGGCATGGGCAGAACCTGTGTCGAAGTGAACGGATGCGACGAACGATCGCCGACGGCAGGCCGTCGCACGAGTCGATGCAGCCAGCCATGCGGGAATGATAAACAGGTTCGGTGAAATACCCTGGACGGGATGAGGGCTTGCGGGAGAAGATGCCCACCCCAAAAAGACGCGGCGCAGCAGCCTTGGGGGCTGTCTGCGCCGGAAAGAGAAGATGAAAGAAATCAGCTCTGGGGAGAATGGCACTTACTTAAGCCTGTTTCCCGTCATTCCGGGCTTGACCCGGCAATCCAGTGACAAAGCAAGCCAAGCCAAGATAAATGAACGTGTTTTTTCTCCATGTCCTCACTGGATTGCGGCCTTCGCCGGAATGACGGCGTTAAGTAAGCGGCATTCTCCCTGGGGCTGTATGTTATCCCTCCAGGGCGGCCAAGGCGCGGGCGGTGATTTCATCGACACTGCCCACACCGCTGATCTTGCGGTATTGCGGGGCGTGTGCCGCGCCGGTGGCGGCCCAGTCGGAGTAATACTGCACGAGCGGGCGGGTCTGTGCGTCATAGACTTCCAGACGCTTTTGCACGGTGTCTTCCTTGTCGTCGTCGCGCTGGATGAGCGGCTCGCCGGTCACGTCATCGATGCCTTCGGCCTTGGGCGGGTTGAAGCGCACATGGTAGGTGCGGCCACTGCCGGGGTGCTGGCGGCGGCCGGTGACGCGCTCGACGATGTCGGCAAACGGCACATCGATTTCGAGTACATAGTCCAGGTCGATGCCCGCTTCCTTCAGCGCGTCGGCCTGGGGCAGGGTGCGGGGGAAGCCGTCGAACAGGAAGCCGTTGGTGCAGTCGGGCTGGGTGATGCGCTCCTTGACCAGACCGATGATGATGTCGTCGCTGACCAGCGCACCGGCATCCATCACGGCCTTGGCCTTCAGGCCCAGCGGGGTGCCGGCCTTGACGGCGGCACGCAGCATGTCGCCGGTGGAGATTTGCGGGATGCCGAATTTTTCACAGATGAACGCAGCTTGTGTGCCTTTGCCTGCGCCGGGCGCGCCCAACAGAATCAGTTTCATGGAGTGTTTTCCTCTGGATTGTTGTTTCAGAAAATGGTCGAGAATGCTTGCCGTGTTCTGTCTCAGGTGGCGGTGGGCTGACCCGGAACATGGAAGAGGCAGGAAGTCGATGCGGGGTATCCCTGCTGTGCAGGCGGTATGGCAGGGCTGCTGCGGTCAAACGAATCAAGCATACCATGCGTGAAACAGATACAACGCTTTGCTTTATCAGGGATGATGCGGATGCGCGGGCGGTGCCGTTTGTGATTGGCGCAGGTGTGCGCGCACCCGTTCCAGGTCTTCCGGGGTGTCCACACCGGCAGCGGGGGCGGTGTCGCTGGTGTGTACGGCTATGCGGTGGCCATGCCACAGCACCCGCAGTTGTTCCAGGGATTCCAGTCGCTCGGTCGGGGCCGGGGGCAGTTGTGGGTACTGGCGCAGAAAGCCCGCGCGATAGCTGTAGATGCCCACATGGCGCAGGGGGCGCAACGGCGGTTGCTGGCCGGGGGCGGCCCAGAAAGGCGCGTTGGGGGTGGTCGCTGCATCCCTGGCAAAGGGAATGGGTGCGCGGCTGAAATACTGCGCCTGCTCCTGGGCGTTGAGCACCACCTTGACGATGTTGGGGTTGTGAAAATCGGCTTCGGTGTCGATGGGGTGCGCGGCCGTGCCCATGACGCAGTCGCGCTGTTGCAGCAGCAGCGCGGCGGTGGCATCGATGAGGGCGGGGTCGATCAGCGGTTCGTCGCCCTGCACATTGACCACGATGTGGCCATCGGCCAGTGCCAACTGGGTGGCGGCCTCTGCCAGCCGGTCGCTGCCGCTGGGGTGGTCGCTGCGGGTCATGATGCAGGCAATGCCGTGCTGCTCGCAGGCGTGCTGGATGCGCGCATCGTCGGTGGCCACCACCACGGCATCGGCCTGGCTCTGGCGGGCCTGCTGTGCCACGCGCACGATCATCGGCAGGCCCAGCAGGTCGGCCAGCGGTTTGTCGGGCAGGCGTGTGGATGCCATGCGTGCCGGAATCAGCACGGTGAAGGGCTGGTCGGGCGCGCCGCTGGCAGGGCGGGTCGCGGTCGTGGTCACTGCTCCAGTTCCTCGTCGCTCAGGGTGCGGGCTTCCTCTTCCAGCAGCACGGGGATGCCGTCGCGCACGGGGTAGGCCAGCCGCGCACTGCGCGAGATCAGCTCCTGCTGTTCGCGGTTGTAGCGCAGGGGGCCTTTGGTGACGGGGCAGACCAGCAGTTCGAGAAGTTTGGTGTCCATGAGGGTGATCCAGATCGGTGGCATGGTGAAGCAGCGATTGTGACACTGCACTGCACCATTTTGTCAAACAACCGCGCCGTCAAAGCTGTTTTGCCGCCATGCTTCGAACACGGTGACGGCCACGGCGTTGGAGAGGTTGAGGCTGCGCTGCGCGGGCTGCATGGGTAGGCGCAGGCGTTGCGCCGGGGCAAACTGCTCGCGGATGTCGGCTGGCAGGCCCTGGGTTTCGGAGCCGAACACCAGCCAGTCGCCTGGCTGGAAGGTTTGCGCGAACACGCTGTGGCTGCCCTTGGTGGTCAGCGCGAACAGGCGGTCGGGCGCGGGGCGTTGCCCTGCCAGAAACGCCTGCCAACTGGCGTGGCGCAGGGTCTGGGCGTACTCGTGGTAGTCCAGCCCGGCGCGGCGCATGTAGCGGTCTTCCATCGAGAAGCCCAGCGGTTCCACCAGATGCAGGGTGCTGCCGGTGTTGGCGCACAGGCGGATGACGTTGCCCGTGTTGGGCGGGATTTCGGGGTGAACCAGGACGACGTTGAACATGCGCGGGCAGGGGCTGGCTGGGGTTGCCGTTCAGCGGAAGATGACGGTTTTCTGGCCGTTGAGCAGGATGCGGTGCTCGCTGTGCCATTTCACGGCACGCGCCAGCACCTGGCTTTCGGTGTCGCGGCCCCGTGCGGTGAGGTCTTCCACGGTGTCGCTGTGGAAGGCGCGTGCCACGTCCTGTTCGATGATGGGGCCTTCGTCCAGATCGGCGGTGACGTAGTGCGCAGTCGCGCCGATCAGCTTCACGCCTTTCTCGTGTGCCTGGTAATAGGGCTTGGCTCCCTTGAAGCTGGGCAGAAAGCTGTGGTGGATATTGATGGCCCGGCCCGCCAGCTTGCGGCTGAAATCGTCCGACAGAATCTGCATATAGCGCGCCAGTACCACCAGTTCCGCGCCTTCGTCCTGAATGATCTCGTACTGGCGTTCCTCGGCATGGGCCTTGGTCGCGGCAGTGACGGCAATGTGGTGGAACGGCACGTTGTAGCTGGCCGCGAGCTGGTAGAAGTCGCGGTGGTTGCTGATGATGGCACGGATGTCGATGGGCAGCAGGCCGGACTTCCAGCGGAACAGCAGGTCGTTGAGGCAATGCCCCTCGCGGCTGACCAGCACCACGGTCTTGACGGGCGTGAGTGCGTCGTGCAGGCTCCAGCTCATCGAGAACGGCTGGGCGAATGCCTCCAGCGCGGTGCGCAGCGAGGCGGTGGAGACCGTGGGCACATCGAACTGCACCCGCATGAAGAACAGCCCGGTGGTGTGGTCGTTGAACTGGGCGGCCTCCTCGATGTTGGCCTCGTTGTCGAGCAGAAAGCCGGAGACGGCGTGTACCAGCCCCTTGCGGTCAGGACAGGAAAGGTTCAGGACGTAAGTGTGTGTGGTCATGGTGGCAGACCGTGCCCGCGTGGCTGGCACGAAAAATGCAAAGTGGTGTAGGGCATCCGGGCAGCAGCAATGGTCAGAACTGCCCAGGGTTTGCCGAAGTGGCGCAATTATAGATAGGCGTTGTCGCCCGCCTGCCTTCGGCGGTGCAGTGCAGCATGATGCCAGGGAAGGTCTGCCCGAATGCTCGCGCCGTGTGCATCTGCGGAATCGGGCGATCCACTTCGTTGCAAATGCTCGCAATAGCACTGCTATTGCTGCGCTTTGCGCCTCGTGGCTCATCCCGATCCGCAGCGCACACTTACCGCTCCATTCGGGCAGACCTTCCCTGGCCGCTGTGCTACATTGACCGGGCAAGTAAACACGTTCTAAGGCCATTGAAAACATCGGTATTTCAGGGGAGCAGGGCATGGATCAAACAGTCATTGTCGCCGGTGCGGGCATGGTGGGAACCAGCACCGCATTGCAACTGGTGCGCCACGGCTATCGCGTGGTGCTGGTGGATCGGCGCGAGCCGGGGCGCGAAACCTCCTACGGCAATGCCGGGCTGATTCAGAGCGAGGCCGTGGAGCCTTACGGCTTCCCGCAGGGCTTCGCGCCACTGTGGAAAGTGGTGCGCAAGGGCGGGGTGGACGTGAACTACCACCTGACGGCCTTGCCGGGCCTCGCGCCGGTGTTGCAGAAGTACTGGCACAACTCCACGCCGCACCGCTATGGCCAGATCGTGCAGGAGTTCAGCCGCCTGATCGCCCAGGCTATCCCGGCCCATGCCGAGCTGATCGAGGAGTCTGGCGCGGCGCATCTGGTGCGCAAGACTGGCTGGCTCAAGGCGTTCCGCGACGAACGCCTGCTGGCGCAGGCCGCCGAGCACGCGCAATGGCTGGTGCAGGAATTCGGCGTGCCCCACCAGCGGCTCGATCGCACCGCACTGACTGCGCTGGAGCCGGGCCTGCAAGGCATGAGCGGCGCGATTCACTGGACCGAGCCGTGGTGCGTGCGCGACCCCGGCGCACTGGTGGAGCACTATGCCCGCCGTTTTCAGGCACTGGGTGGCATTCTGGCGCAGGGCGATGCGCGTACCCTGCAAGCCAGGGGTGCGGGCTGGCAGGTGCAGACCACCGATGGCGTGGTGGAAGCGCGGCAGGCCGTTGTGGCACTGGGGCCGTGGGCGGCGGGCTGGACGCGCGGCCTGGGCTACCGTCTGCCGCTGTTCATCAAGCGGGGCTACCACCAGCACTACCGGGGTGAGCCACTGCATCACCCGGTGCTGGATGCCGAAAACGGTTTCATGCTGGTGCCGATGAACCAGGGACTGCGCCTGACCACCGGGGCCGAATTCGCGCGTCTGTACGACCGCCCCACACCCGTGCAGGTGGCCAAGGCCGAGAGAGTCGCCCGTACGCTGGTAACCTTGGGCGAGCCGGTGGAGCCACAACCGTGGATGGGCGCGCGCCCCTGCACCGCCGACATGAAGCCCGTCATCGGCGCAGCCCCGCGCCACAAAGGGCTGTGGTTCCACTTTGGCCATGCCCACCAGGGCTTCACGCTGGGGCCTGCCACCGCCCGCCTGCTGGTGCAGTTGATGAGCGGCGAAACACCGTACACCGACCCGGCTCCGTATTCGCCGTTGCGGTTCGGGCACTGA
Organism: Lampropedia hyalina DSM 16112; assembly: GCF_900129055.1. Lineage (GTDB taxonomy): Bacteria > Pseudomonadota > Gammaproteobacteria > Burkholderiales > Burkholderiaceae_C > Lampropedia > Lampropedia hyalina. Next base: position 109,956 of record NZ_FQUZ01000006.1, on the reverse strand, counting down.
GTGGCGGGGCAGGGTGCCGCCGCGTTACGGTGCCTGCACCGGATGTCCCGCTTTGGCCAGTGCCTTGCCCAGTTGTTCCAGTTCGGGGCATTTTTCTGTGCCGCAGAGGATTTGCAGGTAACGGTGGTTTTTCTGCGCATTCTCGATGTCTCCCAGCGAGATGAACAATTCGCCCTGGTATTCGAGGGTGGCACGGTGCGTGGCATCGAAGTACAGCGCGCGCCGGTACCAGTGCGCGGCTTCGTCGTAGCGTTGGATGTTGCGCAGGCTGAAGCCCAGCAGGTTGTACACGTCGGGGTGGGCGTTGTCGCCAGCGGCTTCCACCAGTTGCTGCAATTCCTGCACGGCGGTTTCGTATTCGCCGGAATAGATTTGCGCCCGAATCGGCCCCAGTTCGGGCAGGTCGGCAATCGGGGCGGTATCGGCAGCGTGCGCACTTCCCTGTGCCACCAGCAGCAGGGTGGAGAGTGCAAGGGCCAGCGGCAGGCGGTGGGTCAGCCTCATGCCGCCTCCCGCAGTTTTTCGTATTCGCCCATTGCGTCCAGCACTTCGCGCTTGATGCTGGTGAATTCATGGCTGGCGCGGTCGCTGCGGTTGGATAGATTCACGTCCACTTCGCGCACGATGCGCCCCGGATTGGCGTTCATCACCAGAATGCGGTTGCTCAGGTAAATGGCTTCGTCCACGTCGTGCGTGACCAGAATCATCGTCACGCCTTCGGCACGCCAGATGCGCAGCAGTTCTTCCTGCAAGCGCACGCGGGTGAGCGCATCGAGCGCGCCCAGCGGTTCGTCGAGCAGCAGGATTTCCGGCTGGCCGACGAGGCCGCGTGCAATGGCCGCACGTTGCGCCATGCCGCCCGACAACTGGTGCGGAAATGCGGTTTCAAAGCCCGACAGCCCCACCAGCTCAATGTGCTCACGCACGGCCTTGGCTTTCTGGTGTGCCGTCCAGCGGGAGTTTTCCAGAGCCAGATCGATGTTGCGCTCCAGTGTCAGCCAGGGCAGGAGGCGGTGATCCTGGAACACGATGCCGCGCGACAGGCTGGTGCCGGTGATGCGCTGGCCGTTGAGCAGGATGTCACCGTGGTAATCCTGATCCAGCCCGACGATCAGCCGCAGGATGGTGGACTTGCCGCAGCCGCTGGGGCCGACGATGGAGACGAAGGAGCCAGGCTCCACGCTGAAGCTGGTGTCGGACAGCACCTGCAACGGGGGCCGTCCTTCCACGTCATAGTGTTTGGAAATGTGCTGGATTTCGAGTTTGGCGGGCGTGGCCATGAAGGGTGTCTTTCACGCGGAGTGGATGAGTGTGTGTGCCGGGATGGGGGTGAGGGCGGCTGCATCAGCCGTCGTAGCCTTGCTTCCAGCGCAGCACGCGGCGTTGCAGGGCGTACATGCCACGGTCGATGGCAAAGCCCACCACACCGATGATGACCATGCAGACGATCAACTGGTCGGTCAGCAGCAGGCCCTGGGCGCGGAAGATCAGAAAGCCCAGCCCTTCCAGCCCGCTCAGGCCCTCGGCCACCACCACCAGTGCCCAGGCCAGCCCGGCGGAATAGCGCAGCGACACCATGATGCTGGGCGCGGCCGCAGGCAGGATGATCTTGCGAATCAGTTGCTGGCGGTTGAGGGTGAGCACCCTGGACAGTTCAATGTGGTTCTTGTCCACATTGCGGATGCCTTGCAGGGTGTTCAGGAACACCGGGAAGAACACCGACTTGGCAATCACCAGAATCTTGGCCGGTGCGCCGATGCCCAGCCACAGTACGATCAGCGGCAGCCAGGCAATGCCCGGAATGTGGCGGATGGTGTCGAACGTGGGGCCGAAGAAGCGTTCCACCTTCTGCGACAGCCCGGCGGCAATGCCCAGCACCAGCGCGGCGGCTGAACCATAGATGAATGCCTGCCCGACGATGCTGATGCTGGTGAAGAAGTCCAGCAACAGGTTCTGCTTGGTCAGCATCGTCCAGAATGCGGTCACCACCTTGAGCGGCTCGGGCAGGAAGATCTTGTCCACCCAGCCAAAGCTGGCCGATGCCTGCCACAGAGCCAGGATGATGGCGGGCAGAATAAGGCCGATGTAGCTGCGTTTCTTCAGGGCATCACTGGCTTTGCCCAGCAGACCGGCGCGCGGGGCAGGCCGGGTGGCGGGGAGGGAATGGGCGACGGTGCTGCTCATGGTGTGTTTTTCGTGCGGAGAAAGGGAAAGAGCGCGCCCCGACTGTGGGAGCACAGGGGGCGCGAGTGGTGGGCTGGTGGGTTACTGGTAGATGGTGTGGCTGCCGCCCACGAAGAACTTGCCATCCACGAAGGCGTCCACCTGGGTGTCGCTGAGCCGTCGCTCGTTCAGAATGTCGTCGCCGTGGTCGATGTACCATTTCTGGAAGGTCTTGATGGACTCGCGCACACGGTCGGCACTGGCCTCGCTCTGCATGAAGTTGGTGGAGCCGGCGTGGGTGATCTGGAACTTGGCCACATCCAGTGGCACGCGGGTCTGCTTGGCGACGATTTCGGCGGCTTCGTCCACATGATCGAGCGTCCATTGCAGCGTGCGTTCACGCGCGCTCAGGAATGCCTTGATGACATCCGGGTATTTCTCGGCAAAGTCCCGCTTGGCAAAGTACACCACGCGCCCGGCATGGTTCACATACACGCCATCGTCGGGCGAGTGCCCCACCACCTTGAGCTTGCCCGACAGCCAGGCACCGACAAATGCCCCCGTGGTCAGGTGGGCGGTGGTGGCATCGTTCGCGCCCGACAGCACGGCCGAAATGGCCACCGCCGAGTTGTCGATGGACTCATAGCGGATGCGGCCTTTTTGCTCGCGGGAGTCGAACGTCAGGCCGGCCTTGCTGGTAGCCTCGAACGGCGACGACCAGTAGCAACTGATGCGGCTGCTGCCGAACTTCTTGCCATCCAGATCGGCAATGCTGTTGATCTCATCGTTGTCGGCACGCGCCAGAATCGGTGCGCGGTAGCGGTTGGAAACACCCGACGACCAGATGATGACCCCGTCCAGCCCATTGGCACGGTGCACGGTGGCAGGGTAGATCATGCGCTGTGCAATCGCAATCGCGCCATTGTTGATGGCTGCCGCCTCCGCACCCAGCAGTTCCGCGCCCCCGGCGGCGATCAGATTGACCTTGGTGGTGCCGACCTTGTCGAAGGCTTCCTTGAAAAAGCCTTTTTCGCGGGCAATCACCGTCCACGGCGAGAGTTGCAGGTTGATGCTGGGCAAGGCTTCGGAAGCAAAACTGGCCACACTGCCCAGTAAACCGGCCAGTGCCAGACCCAGGGTGCGAAGGGAACGCAGCGGACGGCGCGTGCCCCGCTGCCACAGAGGCTTTTGCATGATGGAACTCCTGAAACGAAAGAGTGATTCGGTATGAATGACTGCGGATTCTAGATAAATCCCTATTCATCAAAAAATAATCATTTTTTATTTGCAAATTCAATATATAAAAATATGATTTGTTTATAAGTATTTGTATTTTATGGTGATGTTGATTTGTGATAATTTATGGGCTGAAAATGGGTTTTGTATTTTTTATATGAAAATAAATGCTGAATATATATGGTGCCGTATCGCGCTGTTCCTGGGCATAGGCTGGAGTGCGGCTTCGCCAGCGGATGCTGCGGTGTTGCGCATCGGGTTGTTGCCGTCTGCCATGCCATTGCAAAGCGACACACGCAACTACACGGATGCGGGCTTTGAAGGCGTGCTGGCCAGGGAGCTGGCCCAGCAGTTGGGTCAGTCGCTGGAGCTGGTGCCGGTGGCGGCAGAGCACCGGCAGCAGGCATTGCAGCAGGGCGAAGTGGACGCGCTGCTGCTGCCTGCCGGGGATGGCCTGCCTGCCGTGCCAGCGACCACGCTGCTGCCTGCCGGGCATGACAGTGGCTACAGCGTGGCCATGCGTTCCGATACCACCGTTCGTACCTGGTCGGATCTGCGTGGGCGCACCGTGTGCGTGGCGCAAGGGCACCGCCATTGGCAGGATGCCATTGCCGCACTGGGGGCACAGGTGCGCTGGTTCGATGCCCCGGCCCAGGCACTGGTGCTGGTGCGCACCGGAGAATGCGATGCCGCGCTGGGCGAACAGGCGCAGTTGCAGCAACTGTTCCGGCGCAAGGAATGGCAGAAATTCTCTGCCACTTTGCCACCGCGCAGCCCTGCCAAGTGGGTGCTGGTCGTTGGCGCATCGAACCGGGACTTGCAGCAGCAAATAGCCCCGGTATGGGCGCAACTGGCACAGCCCGCACGCTGGCAGCAACGCCTGCACCAATGGGCGGCAGATGTGGCCTTCGAGGTGTATTTCGACCAGATCGGGCCGGATTGCCATTGAGGAAACGCTCGCCAACCTCCTGACCCGACCCCACTGCTGCCCGGAACGTTTTGAGAGGGCTGCCAATGGTGTCATTGCCCCCGCCATCGACACACAAACCGCCGTCATTCCGGCGCAGGCCGGAATCCAGTGACGACGTTGCAGCAAACACCGATATTGCCGAATGGAACAAGGGGTCACTGGATTCCGGCCTGCGCCGGAATGACGGTGCGGGGTAGGTTGATGAAGTGCAAAAATTGGAGTCCGGGTTTGCCTGAAACGCATTAAACCCAGCCATAACAAGGCATTGAGAGGCACGCCTGAATTGATTCCGGACAGCAGTGGACCCGACCCGGTTGCCAGGGTGGCTTTTGTGGCAATGTCTGCGCCATGTCCTAAACTCCCAGGCTTTGTGACTTTCAGAGAAAAAGGATTGCAGAACATGCGCAAGAACAAGATGTCCCTCCCGTCGGCCCAGTCGGGGCTGCTGCGTCGCACGGTGCTGACGGGTGCCGTGACACTGTGTGCCAGCATCGGCACGGGAGCCTGGGCCAGCACGGCGACCGCAAACACAAACGCAAATGCAAATACCAGCGCGGCGAGTGGCGAACCGATCCGGCTGGCACTGGTGGAAAGCCTCTCCGGGCCGTTTGCCAACACCGGCGAAGCCGTGTTCCGCAACCTGAGCTGGGCGATCGAGCGCGTCAATGCCCGTGGCGGCATCCACTTGCCTGCCGAGCAGGGCGGCCAGCGGCCACTGCAACTGCTGCGTTTCGACAGCAAGGGCCAGACCGAGGAAGCCTTGGCGGCCCTGCGTTCCGTGGCCGATGCCGGGGTGCATTACATCCTGCAAGGCAATTCTTCTGCCACCGCCGAGGCCATCCTGAACGCCGTCGAGAAGAACAACCAGCGCAACCCCCAGCACAAGCTGCTGTACCTGAACTATTCGGCCACCGATCCGGCATTGACCAACGAGAAGTGCAACTTCTGGCATTTCCGCTTCGATGCCCATGCCGATATGCGCATGAACGCATTGATGAGCGTGCTGGAGCAGGACAAAAGCATCCAGAAAGTCTATCTGTTCGGGCAGGACTACAGCTTCGGCCATCTGGTGCTGAAAGAAGCCCGCCGCCAGTTGGCCGAACGTCGCCCCGACATCGAGATCGTCGCCGAGGAATACCACCCGATTGGCAAGGTGAAGGACTTCGCCCCCTATGGCGCGAAGATCAAGGCCAGCGGTGCGCAGGCCGTGATTACCGGCAACTGGGGCAACGACCTGACCCTGTTCGTCAAGGCCGTCACCGAGGTCGGTTTTGATGGCAGCTTCTACACGTTCTACGCCAACGCACTGGGCGCACCGGCAGCCATTGGCGACGCGGGCATCGGCAAGGTCGTGGCCGTGGCCGACTGGTTCCCCAACAACCCCACTGCCGAAAGCCGTGCCTTCTACGAATCATTCCGCGCCCGCTTCCCCAACCCGCAGGATGACTATGTGCACATGCGCATGCAGTTGCTGATCGAATCGCTGGCGCAGGCCTTCGAGAAGGCGCAAAGCACCGACCCGCAGAAAGTCGCCTACGCGCTGGAGAACGTCGCGGTGGAACTCCACGGCCAGAAGGGAGCCATGCGCGCGGCCGACCACCAGTTCCAGCAATCCCTGCTGGTAGGCCGCATGCAGAAGGCCGGAACCGGCACTGTGCCCTTTGACGTGGAAGGCTCCGGCTACGGCTTCGAGGTCATCCGCACCCTGACCCCCGAACAGGCGTCACAGCCGTTCACCTGCGAGATGAAACGGCCCTGAGAACCTGTTCTGAAATTGTCGTCAGTCCGGGGACGGAAAATACGCAGCCAGTTCCTGCAAGTCCCCGGCATCCAGGGTGCCGGTGCGCCAGCGCAGTTCCAGCCGGGCGTTGATCGTTTCGTAGATCACATTCGACAGATCGCGCCGGGCGCGGTACATCTGCTGGATGGCATCCAGTACATCCAGATTGGTGCGTTCACCCGCCATCACGCTGCGGCGGTTGCCTTCCAGTGCCAGTTCGGCTGCCCGCATCGCCTCCAGACTGGCGGCAATGCGTGTGGGGCCACTCTGGCTGAGACGGTGCTGCTTGCGTAATTCCAGCAATACCGTCTGCGTTTGTGCCTCCAGTGTGTGGCGGGCACTTTCGTGCAGATGGGCCGATTGCCGGGTGGCTGCGGCAGTACCGCCACCGGCATACAGTGGCATGTTCAGCACCACCCCCACGGTATTGGTGCGGTAGTTCTGGTTGTAGGCTGCTGCAATGTCAGACTGGTTGCGCGAGTGCTGCACAAATGCCCGCACCGTGGGCAGATGCGCTGCCTTCTGTACCCGTACATCCTGCCGCGCTGCTTCCAGTGCGTGACGCTGGGCCGCCAGTTCAGCGTTGTGCGTCAGTGCCAGTTGCTGCCAGTGGGCAAAGTCCTGCGTTTCCAGTTCAGGAGCTGTGGCGTCGGCAAAGTCGGCCGCCAGTGCATCCAGTGGCGGCAGGGCCGGTTGTTGCAGCCCGAGCATCGACTGCAAGGCCAGTTGCGCCACCTCCAGGGCGTTTTCGGCGGTAATCACATCCACCTCGGCCTGCTTGAGTCGTGCCTGGGTTTGCGCCATATCGGTGCGTGTGCCATCGCCGTGCTCGAATGCCTTGGTGTTGCGCTGCAACTGTTCCCGATACACATCGTGCTGGGCATGTGCGAAAGCCAGTTGCTCCTGTGCCAGCAATACTCCCGTATAGCCCTTGACCAGACGCAGTACCAAGTCCTGGGCCTTGCTGCGGTACTGTTCGTCGGCCATCAGGGCATAGGCCCCGGCCTTTTTCCAGCGCGCCCATGCGGCCGCATCGAACAGCGGCTGGGTCAGTGTGACGGAACCGGCATGGCTTTTGTACTCCCGGTCGTCTTCCTGAAACTGACCGTTGCTGGCTTCATAGCGAATGTGTTGCCGGTTTCTGGGCGCATTCTGATAGCTCAACGACACCTGTGGCAGAAGCCCGGCGCGGCCAATGCCTCTGTTCTCCAGCCCCGCATCGCGGCTGGCGCGGGCCGCCTGAAACGTGGCATCGTTTGCAGTGGCCAGTGCATAGGCTTCCAGCAACCCCAGCGCGTGTGCCGGTGTGCCCATGCCCACCACCATGCCTGTGCCGATCAGCAAGGCTACGCACCAGTGACGTGCGTGCTGCCAACGTGCAGTTTTATGCCATGCCATTCTCACTCCTCCCCCAGTGCCAGATGGAAACGATCCGTCAGCGGTTTGAACAGATACGACAGCAATGTGCGCTCCCCCGTGCGAACCAGCACCTGCGCGGGCATGCCGGGGCGCAAATCCAGCCCGGCCAGCTTTTCCATGCCTTCGGTCGTCACCTCCACCTCCATCGGGTAATAGGGCAAACCCGTGCGCTCCTCCTCCAGCCGGTCGGCACCCAGCACCTTCACGGTGCCGGGAATATTGGGCGTGCGGTTCTGGTTGAACGCCGTGAACATGATTTCCACCTCCAGCCCCGGATGCACCTTGTCGATCAGATTCACGGGTATCTGCGCCTGTACCGTCAGGGGCTGGCCACCGGGCACGACATCCATCAGCTTCTCGCCTGCACGGACATAGCCGCCTTCGGTGAACACATTCAGCCCCACCACATTGCCCGTGGCCGGTGCCGCAATGGTGGCATGGCCCAGTTCATACTCTGCTGCCGCCAGCCGCTCTGTCGTCGATTCTGCCTGCACGCGCGCGTCGGCCAACTGGGCGCGGACATCCGCCTGATACTGCTGGCGACGCTGCACAATGCGCAAGCGTTGCTCGGCAATCTGCCGCTGCAACTGCCCCAGTCGCCCCGATTCTTCGGCCAAGGCCCCTATCGTCTGTGCCAGCAGCCGCTCTGTATCCAGCAGACGGTTGCGCGACACATAGCCATCCTGTGCCAGGGCGCGCAGGCCCGTCACCTGTTCCTGCAAAGCCTGCTGCTGCTGGCGACGTGCCGCCAGCGTCTCGCGCAGCCCGGCCAGTTCCGACTCATGGCCTGCCACGGATTCCTGCATGGCGTTGATTTCGCTCGCCAGTGCCTGCCGCCTGGAGGCAAACAACTGATGCTGCAACTCCAGTGCTGCCTGCACCCGCACATCGGCACCGGTTGCTGCCAGATCGGCCAGATCGGGGGTGAATGTCACCCTGTCGGTGCCGTCGCGCTCTGCTGTCAGACGTGCCGCACTGGCGCGCAGCGTGGCCCACTGAATGCGTAGCGAATCGGCTGCTGCCCTGGCCGAGGTTTCATCCAGATGCAGCAACGGCTGGCCTTCCTGCACGGCCTGCCCATCCTGCACCAGAATGCGCGCAATGCGCCCGTCCACCGCGCTCTGCACCACCTTGCGATGACCTGAAACCGTCACCGTCCCCGTCGCCGGAATTCCCTTGTCCAGTGGGGCCAGTGCCGCCCAGGCCACGAAACCCACAAAACCCAGCAGCACCACCAGCCACCCCCAGCGGACATACGCTTTTTCATCCAGCCTGATGCCTGCTGTCGTGGCAGAACTGTTTTGCGGTGCGGTTTCAGTCAATACGCCACTGTTGTCCCTGTTGTCACTGTTGCCGCCGCTCATTGAATGCTCTCCTGTTGGCTGCCTGCCGTTGCTGCATGGTCTGCTGTGCCCGGCTTGAGCCGATAGGCCAGAGATGACTGGTACATGGCAGGGCCATCACCTGCGGCCGGTTCTGCCGCCATCCCCTTGTCCCTGTGGGCAATGGCTTGTCCGCCACCGAGGGAACCCGCTGCCGCATTCCGCAAGGCCGCCAGCACCTTGTCCGTCGGCCCGAATGCCGACGGCTGCCCAGGGCGCAGCACCAGCAGGCGATCACTCTGTGCCAGCAAACCCTGACGGTGCGTCATCAGCACCACCGTCGTCCCGGCTGCCTTCAGTGCTGCAATGGCCCGCTCCAGTGCCGCTTCTCCTGCCTCGTCCAGACTGGCATTGGGCTCATCCAGCACCACGAAAACCGGCTCGCCATACAGGGCGCGAGCCAGCCCGACGCGCTGCCGCTGCCCACCGGAAAGCCCCGCGCCGCCTTCGCCCAGCAGCGTATCGTAGCCCTGTGGCAAATGCAGAATCAGCTCATGCACCCCCGCCAGTTTGGCCGCCGCCACCACCCTGTCGGCATCCACCGCTCCGAAACGGGCAATGTTCTCGCTCAGACTTCCTGCAAAAAGCTCCACATCCTGCGGCAGATAACCAATCGCCGGGCCAAGCTGTGCCTTGTCCCACTGGTACACATCTGCGCCATCCAGCCGCACATGCCCCGCTGCTGGAGCCGCTACCCCCACCAGCAGGCGTGCCAGAGTCGATTTGCCTGCGCCCGAAGGCCCGACCACCGCCAGCACCTGGCCCGGCTCCAGCTTCAGGTTCAATTGCGAAAACACCGCCCGCGCGGGCTGGCCGGGCCTTGTCCCCGGCGCAATGGCCGCCACCGCCTCCAGCACCAGTTCCCCGGTCGGACGTGGCAGGGACATGCCAGCATCCCGCTGCGGATGCGCCGCCAGCAGTTGATCCAGCCGCCCCCATGCCAGCCGTGCCGTGCTCCATTGCTTCCATACGCCAATTACCTGCTCGATGGGGGCCAGCGTGCGCCCCATCAGAATCGACGCTGCAATCATCATTCCCGGAGTAATCTTGCCTTCCACCGCCAGCAAGGCCCCCAGCCCCAGAATCAGCGATTGCAGCGACAGCCGTGCTACCCGCGTCATTGAGGCAATCACCGCAGCCCGCTCGCTGGCCGTTTGCTGACGTTGCAGAAAACGCAGATGCAGCGATAGCCAACGCTCGAACAGCGCAGGCAACATCCCCAGCGCAGCAATCACCTCTGCATTGCGCAAATGGGCCGAAGCCACCGCCCCAGACTGAATGTGCAACACCCCTGCCTCGGCCAGCAATGGCCCGGAAACACGTTCATTCAGCCACGCCAGCACCACCAGCACCAGGGCACCGGCCAGAGCCAGCACCCCCAGCCACGGATGGAACAGGAAAATCACCGCCAGATAAATCGGAAACCAGGGCACATCAAAAAATGCAAACAGCGCATTGCCCGTCAGAAACTGCCGCAAGGTTGTCAAATCCCCCAGAGTCTGGCTGGCCTGCAACGCACCCCCGCGCAAATTCGCCTCGAAAGTGGCACTGTGGACGGCACCATTCAACTGCAAGTCCAGCCGACTGCCCGAACGAATCAGCAACATGCCGCGCAAATACTCCAGCAAACCCATCAAACCATACAGCCCCAGCAGAATCAGCGTCAGCATCAGCAAAGTCATCTCATTGCCCGATGGCAAAACCCGGTCATACACCTGCAACATGTAAATGGCCGGAACCAGCATCAGCACATTGATGACCGCGCTGAACAGGCCCACACTGACAAACACCGACCGAAACGATCTCAGCACCCCGGCCACCGGATTACGCCCCGGACGGTTGAAAACCCTGCTCATGAAAAAACCCTTGTGAAAGAGAAAGAAACCCCTGATCGCAGGGTGCTGTCAGCCGAAGGCATAAGCCATCGTGTTGTGTTTGCAGGCCTGTTGATCTGCAAAAAGACGTACAATAAAATCATAAATACACGTCAAATGGAGCATGCCATGCAAACCAAACTCACCCTGCGGCTGGAAGCGGGCCTGATCGAGCAAGCCAAGGCACAGGCACGACAGAAAGGCAAATCCCTCTCCCAGCTTGTGGCCGACTATTTCGTGCAGCTTGAGCACCCCCCTGCACAGCCGCCACTGCCGCCGCTGGTTACCTCCCTCAAGGGTGCGCTCAAAAACACCCAGGGCAAACTGCCTGATGAGGAGGATTACCGTGCCTACCTGCAAGCGAAACATCAATGAGCATCCTTTTCGACACCAACATCGTCCTCGACGTACTGCTGGACCGCGAACCCTTTGCGCTGCACAGTGCCCAAACGCTGGCACTCGTCGAACAAGGCCAGATCAGGGGTTATCTGTGCGCCACCACCATCACCACCCTGTTCTATCTGTGCAAGCGAGCACAGACGGCACAGCACGCGAAGCAATCTATCGACACACTGCTGAAGCTGTTTGACATCGCCCCTGTCAATCGCACCGTCCTGAGCCATGCAATCGAGACAGGTTTTGCCGACTTTGAAGACGCCGTTCTTCACGAAGCCGCCCGCCTTACCGGCTGCCATGGCATCATCACCCGCAACGTACGAGACTTCGCCTGCGCCAGCCTGCCCATCTACACCCCGGAAGAATTCCTTGGCATCTGGACGAATGGCCCAAGAACCTGACGCCCCAACTACACCACATCATTCCGGCACCCCACCACGTCATGCCGGACTTGATCCGGCATCCAGTGACGACACTTGCAAAAAAACCTTGCTTGCCAATAGCTTGCGTTGCGACTGGATGCCGATCAAGTTCGGCATGATGGCGTTTACTGCTTTGAGTAAGGCTGCAATGGTCACTTGGCAAACACCTGCCAAAACGTCACGGACAGCAGTGGGCCTGCGCCGGAATGACGTGGTGGGGCGTGATGCCTTGCATGAAAATTCGTGTCGATTCCGCAGCAAATACCGAAAAACCAGACCTTGCCTGGCACCATGACGCTTGCCCAAAAAATCTGTACATACGGCAGGAATGCCGGGACAGACCCGGCATCCAGTGCACTGTGCAATTACACAATCACCACGTCACTGGTGGTCAGCGAAGACACGCCTGCCAGCACAATCGCATTGCTCAGGTCATAGGCCAGCACGCCGAAGAAGAACGAATCCACCGCGTCCTGTGCCGTGGCGAAAATGTCGCTGGAGAACACCAGCTTGTCGCCCTGGGCACGCGAGAAATCGGTAATCACATCCCAGCCGAAGTTGCTGCTCTCGTAGGTGAACTGGTCTGCGCCAGAGCCGCCGCTCAGCACATCGAAGCCTTCGCCACCAATCAGCACATCGTTGCCCGCCCCCCCGAACAGAAGGTCTGCGCCGGAGCCGCCATTGAGCACATCATTGCCGGTGCCACCGTAGAGGATGTCATTGCCTGCGCCGGAACTCAGCGAATCATTGCCCGCATTGCCGCGCAGAATGTCGTTGCCATTGCCCGACACAATCACATCGTCACCACTGCTGCCGTCGATGTCCAGATCGCGCTCGAACAGGTAGCTGCGCAGTGCGCTGCTGTCGTGGTTCTGAAGACCATTGACGATCTCGTGCAGAGGGTCGGTCTTGTAGAGGTTGTCGGTGATGCCCAGATCGCCGATTTCCACGTCCAGCAGAGTAGCGTCCACACTGGAGAAGAAGCTCAGGCTGTCCAGATTACCGGTGAGCGTGTGGGCACCGCCGGGAGCAGAGGCATCACGGAAGGTGTAGTCGAGATTGTCACTGTTAGCACTCCAGGCCTGAACTGCCGGAGCGGAAGTCAGTGCCTGGCTCAGAAACTGGGTGCCACCAAAGTGCCCGGCAGGAGTAGGAGGGGTTGCCGTACCAGAAAACGTACCCGTGCCGTTTTGCTGATACAGCGCATCGAAGTTACCGAAGAACGTGCTCGTGGTTTGCGCACCGGCAGTTACATCAAAGTTGCGGCCTTCGGCAGTCAGGCCGTTCAGGTTGATCTTGATTGACATGAAAAACTCCAATTGAAATGGTCGGAAAAAACCACGCCGCCAAAAACAGGGCCATTAAAATGCCGCGTTCCCGGCAACGGGGCGTGAAGTGCAGGCAGGATGACCATCCCCGCCTGCACTGCGCAGGCTCCCTGACTGGTCAGTTGGTTTTGAAAGGTTGGCTGACCAGCCAGGAAAGCAGCGTCTCTTGCAAGCCCAGCCGCTTCTGCGCTGGCCTTTTCTGATCTCACAGGCTTATTGCGGCAGCCCTCCTGCACGGCGGCGACGCAGCAAGGCCAATCCGGCCAGCGGAACCAGCAGCCAGGCCAGCGGGCCACCGCCTTCGACCTTGATGCTGTCGCCACTGCCACCTCCGTCATTGCCGCCTGTCTGCGCTGTCGTGACGGTTACGGTGGTATTCAGGCTTTGCTCATCACCGCCCCGGCCCTTGCAGTTCAGCGTGTAGGTTTTCTCGCCCGGTTCTGTACTGGGGCTGAAGTCTGCCCAGCCGGATGCCAACTGGTCGGCTGGCAGGTTGCTTCCAGACCACGAGCCAGTGCAGGAAACCGCGTTCTGCGTGGCCCAGCCAAAGCGCACGCTGCCGCCCGATTCGATGGTGGATGGTGTGGCACTGAAGCTGCTGATGGCAACCGGCGGCGGTGGTGTAACGGCCTTGACCACCACGGTTTGAGTGGAAGTGGCATTCTCCAGCCCAGAGCCGTTGTCGCAGGTCAGCGTGTAGGTGTTGTTGCCTTCGCGCAAAACGGTCACTTCCTCGCTGCCGCTGAGGTCTTTGGTGCCCGACCAGTCGCCGCTGGCGGTGCAAGTGGTGTAGCCCGTTGGGCCTGTCACTTCCCATGTCAGTCTGGTCTTTGGCTGATTGGCATCGCCCAGCCAAGTCACTTCTGGCTGATTGGATGCAAAGGATGCAATGATGGGATTCGGTGGTGTATGGCCAACATTCAAGGCATAAACAACCGCCCCATTCACATTTGACAATGGGCCGTATAGCTTACCATTTGGGGCAGATTTAAGTCCAACAGGACTTTGTCCATCGATATTTGCATCTCCAGTAAAACTGTAAACGAGCGTTTCTACCTTGCTTGCTCCTTCTATATCCGAAGGTTTTATACGGTAAACAGTGCCACGTCCTGTTGGCCCACCTCTTACGGTGACACCATAAATATAGCCGTCACCATTCAATGCCAGCGAACCTTGAGGATTATCACCTGTGGTGGTGTCAAAGTGATGCAGTAACTTGATTTCTTCGTTGCCATTTTTGCTGATTCGGAAAATGGATCCTTTGTTGAATTCTCCTCCTGTATTTAATGCGCCATAAATGTAATTTCCATGCTCTACGATATTTGTATAAATTCTAGATTGCTGATAGCCTGTTGTTTCGTTAAAGGTGGTTAATTTTTTGAAATCATTGCCATTTGTGCGAATTCGGAAGATGTATCCGTCCGTTGATGCGCCTCCTGCATTAAGGCCGTATATCCAATCACCGTCCTGGCTTATGATTAAAGATACAGGGTTTATTTTTTGAGTGTCGAAGTTTTCAATATCATTGAAGTCATATATCTGAACCAATTTTTGATTTGATTTCCGATCCGGCCAGTATGCGCAACGGGGCCGCAGCGGTGGCCGGGGCGGCGGTGTCGGTCGTCGTGTTGCCATCGGGGGCCGGGCGGTTCTGCCACCACAGCAGCAGGGCGATGAGCACCACGGGCAGCAGGCGCAGCAGCAGGGGGGATTTCTTGCGGGACATGGGTCAGCCTTGGTTGCCGGGGACGGTGTGCATGACACGCTTTCAGAGCTGCACCTGCCCCAGCGGATTGTTGCCGGGCAGTTGTGCCAGTTCCTGCTGGCGCACGCGGTCGAGGTAGCCGCGTGCCTTGGTGACTTCGCCGCTGAGGGTATCGACGGTGGTCTGCATGGAGGCCAGTGCCTTGATCTTGAAATCGGCAATGGTGTCCATCGTCTGGTAGATGTTCTGGAATGCCTGTTGCAGTTTGGCAATCTCGATGGTGCTGGAGGCGGCCTGCTGGTGGATGGCACTGCTTTGCTGGCGCAGCAGTTCGCTGGTGCCCTGGATGAGGTTGCCGGTGGTGGTGTTGAGTGCGCTGATCTGGTCGAGCACCAGTTTCTGGTTGGCCAGTGCCTGGGCGACGATGACGGCGGTGCGCAGTGCCGATACCGTGGTGGTGGTGGTACGATCCACGCCCTTGCTCAGTTCCAGATTGTTCTTGCGAATCAGGTCCAGGGCCAGATAGCCCTGCATGTTCACGCTCATCTGGGTGAGCAGGTCGGTGGTTTTCTGGCGGGTGTAGAACAGCATTTCCTCGCGCACCACGCGCGCCTTGGCAGGGTCGGATACGTCCAGCGCAGCGGCCTTGGCTTCCAGTTCGGAGTCGAGTTTTTTGCTGATGTGGATGTATTTCTCCAGCCGCTCCATCAGCGTCCAGAGGTTGATTTTTTCCTGCTCGATGGCGGTGTTGTCGCGCAGCAGCTCGTCCTTGCCGCGCTTGAGGCTTTCGATGATGGCGTTGAGGTGGCTTTGCGAGGACTGGAAGCGGTCGAAGTAGTCCACCAGCCGGTTGCCCAGCGGGATGAAGCCCAGCAGCTTGCGCGGCGAGAACAGGTCGCCCTGGCGCGTGGGGTCGAGTTCCTCGATCTGGCGGCGCAGGTCCAGCAGGCTCTGGCCGATTTCGGAGCCTTGGTCGAACAGGCCGTTGTTGAGGCTGCGCACGGGCCGCTCCAGCATGCGGTTGGAGACGCTGGCCGAGGCTTGCACGTCCTTGTTGCCCATGCCGTGGATGCGCTCGACCGCCTGCCGGAATTCGGGCGAGTGGGCATCGTGCGCGGTGATGGTGTCGATGAAGGCCTTGACCTGTGCGTCCAGCTCCTGCACTTCGTCGGGCTTGAGGCGGACGTGGCCGCTGGCGGATTCGGCTGGGATGCTGGGCACGGGGGCGGGCGGCTCCAGCGTGAAGGCCTGCGGGGGCTGCAAATCCAGGGTCGGTGCGGTGGCCGTGGCGGTCTGGGTCTGGAGGGGCTGGTTCATGGGGGTTCCTTGGGGTGAGCAGGGTTCTTACTGGAAGGCGCGCTCGATGCGCTGGATCAGGCGTTCCAGCCATTCCTGGCTGGGTGGGTCGATCACGTCCACGATGACTTCCGGGGTCTTGATGCCGTGTTCGGCCCACAGCTCCGGGCCTTTGCGCGCGCCGCCGGTGCGGTAGCCGTATGCGTGGATGAGTTCGCGCAGTGCCGGGTCGTTTTCCAGCACTTCGCCCAGTCGCACCCCGGCGGGGGTGTAGGGAATCAGCACATGCTTGGAATAGACGGTGGGCTGCGGGTAGAGAATCACCATCGGGCTGCTGATGGCATCGGGCTGCTGGAGCCAGAATTCCAGCATCTGCGATTCATAGGCCATCAGCAGCGGGGCCTTGCCCATGCCCAGGGCCAGATAGTCCTCGAACGGGGCGGCAGAGGAGGATTCCTGAAAACCCTGGCGCAGGAACAATGGTGTGACCTGTGGCAGCACCCGCTCGATGTCGGCCTGGCTCTGCACCACCTGTTCGCCGTTGGCCAGATAGCTGGCCAGTGCCAGATACATGGCGGCACTGTTGGAGGTGCGCACGTCGGTGGAGTGGATCAGCACCGATTTGCTGGTGGCAAATGCGTTGCTGTGTGGCAGGTCGCGCCAGCGCGTGCCCTGGCCGATGACCTGCATCAGGCGCGGCATGTCGTGGACGTAGTAGATGCCGTCTTCCTTGCGGGCCATGCCGTTGGCCACCAGAATCTGCGCAATCGGCTCCCAGCTTGCCAGTACCATCGGGGTGTAGAAGGGGTTGAAGACCTGCCCGGCCTTGGCCTGCTGTTGCAGTTGGGCAGCGGCAGGTGCGCCGGAGGGAAAGCCGAAGTCGTATTGCTGCGGGTCGTAGCGGCTGGCAATGCTGCGTGAACCGGCTTTCTCCACCTGTACGGTGATGCCGTGGGCCAGCAGGGCCTGCTGTACGCGCGGGTCGGCAAAGAAGGTTTCTTTTTCGGAACCGATCAGGCCGCGCACCGTGACCTGCCGTGCCTGTTCCTGCTGGCTCTGGCGGGTGTTGCCCAGTTGGGTGTGGGAATACCAGATGCCACCGCCGACGGCCATCAGCAAGGTGGTCAGCAGCAATGGTGCAATGATTCTGCGCAGTTTCACTGCGGTGCTCCTCCGGCAGGTGGCCTGTCAATTGGGGATATGCCCCAGCCCGACTGTATGTCCCGGAGGTGACGGTTTTGTGACGGCGCGTCAGGCCGCTGGTGCAGTGCGCAGTGCGTTTATGCCGGTGCGGGGGCAGCGGGCACTTGTCCGGCCAGTTGCACGTATTCGTCCACGGGAATTTCTTCGGCGCGGCGTTGCAGGTCGAATGTGCCGCCGAACTGCCGCTGCTCCAGCCAGCGGCCCAGGGTGTGGCGCACCAGCTTGCGTTTCTGGCTGAAGGCCACGCGCACCAGTTCTTCCAGCAGTGGCTGGTCGAGCGGGGCGAAGCTGCCGGCCGGGCGTGGAATCATGCGTACCACGGCACTGTCCACACGGGGGGGCGGGTCGAAGGATTCCGGCGGCACGAACAGCACGTTCTCCATTGCATAACGCCATTGCAGCATCACCGAGATGCGCCCGTAGGCGGAACTGGCGGGCTGCGCGACCATGCGATCAATCACTTCTTTTTGCAGCATGAAGTGCTGGTCTTGCACGATGTCCACGAAGTCCAGCAGGTGGAACAGGATGGGCGAAGAGATGTTGTAGGGCAGGTTGCCGACGATGCGCAATTTGGCCGCTTGCAGCTCGGTGGCCAGCGCGGCAAAGTCCACCTTGAGCACGTCGCCCTGTACCACGCGCAGTTGCGGGTGCATTTGCAGGCGCAGGATCAGGTCGCGGTCGAGTTCGATGACGGTCAGTTGCGGCAGGTGCTCGGTCAGTGGCTGGGTGAGCGCGCCGGTGCCGGGGCCGATTTCCACCATCGCATCGCCCGCACGCGGGGCAATGTGTTTGACGATCTGGTCGATGATGCCGGTGTCGGTCAGGAAGTGCTGGCCGAAGCGTTTGCGGGGAATGTGCTTCATGGAGGCGGCCACCGTGCTCAGGACTGACCGTCGCGGATTTCGATGTAGGCGCGGCTGCGCAGTTGCGTGATCCAGTCGCCAAAGGCTTTTTCGGCCTTTTTCTCGCGCACCTGTTCACGCACCATTTCGCGGCGGTGCTGCTGGGTCATGGGAATGTGCCGACGCTCCAGCAACTGGATCAGGTGCATGCCAAAGCGCGAGACGATGGGCGCGCTGACTTCGCCGGGCTTGAGGGTGGCCAGCACTTCCTCGAATTCAGGCACGAACTGGCCGGGGCTGCTCCAGCCCAGGTCGCCGCCGTCCGGGGCACTGCCCTTGTCCTGCGAGTATTCGCGCGCCAGCATGGCAAAGTCTTCGCTACCCTGCACCACGCGCTTGCGGATTTCCTGCAAGCGTTGCGTGGCGGCGCGTTCGTCCATGCCCGACGAGGGGCTGATGAGGATGTGGCGGGCGTGGTTCTGCGCAATCACGTCTTTCTGGCCTTGCTCGCGCTCCAGCACCTTCAGCAGGTGAAAGCCTGCACCGGAGCGCACCGGGCCGACCAGCGCGCCCACGTCGCGCCCGGCCACGCTCTGCACGAACAGTTCCGGGTACTGGTCGATGGCACGCATTCCCAGTTCGCCGCCTTTGCTGGCTTCGGTGGCTTCGGAGTATTGCGCGGCAACGGCGGCAAAGTCCTCGCCACGCTCCAGCCGCCGGGCGGCTTCGGTGATTTTCTCGCGCAGATGGGCTTCCTCGCTGGCCGAGGGGTTTTCGGGCACGGTCACCAGAATGTGTCCCAGGTTCAGGCGGTCGGGCACGTTGCTGCCGCCGGGCAGCGGGTTGTCGCGCAGGTGCTGGTCGAGTTCCTGGTCGGAGACGCGCACCCGCGCATCGACGGCGCGTTCGCGGATGCGCATGAGCACGAGCTGGTTGCGCAACTGGGTGCGGAAGCTGTCGCGGTCGATGCCTTCGGCGGCCAGTTCCTTGTACATGTCGGCAATGCTGGCACCGTTTTGCTGGGCGACGTTCTGTTCGGCCTGGTCGAGGGTGAAGTCGTCGATGGTGGTGCCGGTGTCACGCGCTTCCTGCAATTGCAGGCGTTCGGCAATCAGGGTGTCGATGGCTTCGCGCTGGAGCACGCTGTCGTCCGGGATGCTGTAGCCCTGTGCCTGCAAGAAGGCCAGCGCGCGCTGCTTGCGCGTCTGCACTTCGTGCTGGGTGATCGGTTCGGAATTGACCAGCGCGACGATGAAGTCGGCCTGCTGGGTGTTGCGCTGGCTGGCGGCAGCGGCATTGCGGGCGGCGGTGGCCAGCCCGCCTTCGCGCGGCTGCGGGGCGTTGCGCGTGGCAGTGGCGGGGGCATCCGTCAGGCGCAGGCCCTGGGCGTGCAGGGGCTGCGACAGCAGCGGGATTGCCAGCCCCAGTGTCACGACGAGGGGAGAGAGGGTATGGCGCAGAGTGTGTTGCATCGGCGTAGGAGTGCCCGGTAGGGGGAAAGTTTCGGTCAGTGGCTGCATCGGCCCTGGGGATGTGCAGCCAGCGCGGAGGCGTTATTCGTACTGGTCGGAGCGGCTGCCCGAGCCAAAGCTCTGGCCGGTCAGCGGCTGGTAGCCGGGTACGTTGCTGCGCAGTGCGTTGAGCGGGTTGGAGCCGACGCTCAGGCGCGAGAGGCCCACCAGTTCGATCTGGAACAGCAGGCGGGTGTTGGCGGTGTCGTAGCTGTTTTGCAGGCGTTCGAGCACCACGCGGCCAATCCAGCAGCAACTGTCGTATTCGAGGCCGACGATGGTATCGACCAGGCGTTTGTCGCGCATGCTGTAGTTGAGCCGCCCGACGCTGTACCAGCGGGGGCGGTCGCGCCCGATGGCGGCCTGCTCGCCGCTTGGGCTGTTCCAGAACGCGGTCAGCGGCCATTGCCAGCCCACGTCAATGTGCTTGCTGGCATCGCGCTTCATGCGGTAGCCTGCGCTGAGGCTGCGGTATTCGCCCGGCTGGTACTGGGCCGAGAGCGTGTAGCGCACCGATCGCTGATCCTTGTAGTTGTACTGGATGACCCCGTTGCTCGACCACCGGGGACTCCAGTTCACGGCACCGCCCAGCAGGATGTCCGACCAGCGGTCGGTGACCACGTTCTCGCCGATGGCAGAGACGCGCTGATCCTTGAAGCGCAGCCGCTGGGCCAGGCCGATGCGGGCGATTTCGCCGCCGGTTTCCGGGTCGATTAGCTTGGAGTTGGCCCCCAGCGTCAGCAGGTTGTTGTCGGCGAAGCGGTCGTTGCCCACGAAGGCGTTGGGGCTGTAGATGCTGGCGAAGGTGAAGTCCAGCTCTGCCGTGTCGTACAGCGGCAGCATGCTCTGGTCTTTGTAGGGCGTGTAGGTGTAGAACGCGCGCGGCTCCAGGGTCTGGATGGTGTTGCGGCCCCAGAAACTGGTTTCACGCTCGAAGAACAGGCCGCTGTCGATGCTGGCCGTGCCGATGACGCGGTTGTGGTTGCCTGCCGGGTTCAGTGGTGTGCTCTCCAGCCGGTAGCTGCTGGCATGCACTTGCAGCGAAGGGGTGACGAAACCGTGCGGGGCCAGGAACGGGCGGCTGACGCGCAGCAGGGCATAGCTGCGGTCGCCATCGGTCAGGTTCACGGCGTAGCGGTCGTCGGCGCGAAAGCGCGTGGTATCGAGTTCGCCATACACGTCCATGCCCGCCAGCGGCTGCTGAGGGGTGTAGCGCGCATTGAGTTGCGGCAGCATGTCGTAGGGCGGGGTGATGATGGAGTCGGGGTCTTGCAGGGTTTGCCATTCCAGTGCCCGCAGGCGCACGCTCACGTCCTGGTGGCTCCACTGCAACTGTCCTTCGCTGGAGAGCAGGCGGTCGGTCAGGCTGTGGGAGGTGCGCGGGAAGTCGCGCCAGTGGTTGTCGTCGCCCACGCGGTTGAGGTTCAGGTTGGCCTGCATCTGGCCCACCGGCACAGCGATGTCGTGGCGGTGCTTGTAGGCGTAGCTCCAGCGGTTGCGGTCGCGCAGGCGGTCGTCGGGCATGAAACTGCCGGAGAGTTCACCGCTGAAGTCGCGCTCCAGGTAGCGGAATTCACCACCCACATTCACGCCGCGCCGCGCCATGATGCTGGTGGACAGGATGGCATCGCGGTTGGGCGAGATGTTCCAGTAGTAGGGCTGCTCGTATTGCAGGCCCGAGACGCTGTCCAGCCCGACGGTGGGCGGCAGAAAGCCGGACTTGCGCTGGTCGGAGACCGGAAAGCTCAGGTATGGCACGGGCAGCAGCGGCACGCCCTGAAACTCCAGCACGGCCCCGCGCGCCGTGCCGACATTGTTGGCGCGGTCGATGTGCAGGCTCTTGGCATGGATTTGCCACGCAGGTTCCCAGTCGGGGTCGTGCTCGACGCGCTGGCAGGTGGTGTAGTTGCCCTGCTGCACGGCCAGTTCCTCGCGCCCCAGAAAGTCCACCCGCTCGGCCGTGCCATGCGCCTGGTTCTCTTGCAGGCGGTAGTTCACATCCTGAAAGTAGCCCTGGTAGGTTTGCAGGTTGATGTCGAGGTCGCTGCCCTCATACACGTCGCCCGCCTGGTTGATGTGGACGTTGCCCTGTGCCCGCGCCTGCTGGTCGCTGGATTCGTATTCCACGCGGTCGGCACGCAAAAAGGTGGGGCCTTGCTGCAATTGCGCATCGCCTTCGAGCGTGATGGTGCTGTCCTGGGTGCCGTGAATGCGGTCGGCTTCCAGGTGGATGGGGGGCTTTTCCTGTGCCTGGGAGGCTGCGGGTGCGTGTTGTTGCAGGGTGTGGCTTTTTTGCAGGCTCAGAATCAGGGAGTTGAGGCTGTCTTCGCGGGCCGGCGCGGAGCCGGGCTGCTGCGCCAGCGCAGTGCCCGAGACCAGCAGCAGCCACCACAGCCGGTTGAGGCGAAAGTGCGCCCGCGTGGCCGCAGGGGGCGTGCCGCCGCAGGGCGTGGGCTGGCCGCAAGGGCCTGGCAGACCTTCCCTTGTTGTTGAACGCTGTTTCATCCGCACAGAAAAATCAACCACGAAGCACCCGCCTGCAAAAATCCGTTCCACGAAACGCCCCCTGTTGCCGGGGCAGCCAGTGGCCGATATTACCAGCGCGAGCCGCAATTCATGGCATTGGCGGTGTAATAATCGCCGGTTATTTTCGACAATCGCCTGCTGTTGCGGGCAGGGCGGTTCGGTTTTTCGGGCAAGCGGGGGACTTTGGGTATGGCAGATGCAATGATCTGGCCGGATGCGGCACGCGAACAGGCGTTTTCCGGGTGGCTGGCCGTGCAGGCCCCTGCATTCGGGCTGGTCGTGCCCTCGTTGCGGCTGGCGGCCAGCGATGCCGGTTTTCGCCGCTATCTGCGCATCGACAGCCAGGCGAACGGCGTGGGCGCAGGCCGCAGCTTCATCATCATGGATGCGCCGCCGCAGCATGAAGACTGTCGGCCTTTCGTGCATGTGCAGCAATTGCTGGCGCAGGCGCGGCTGCATGTGCCTGTGGTTCACGCCTGGGATGAGGCGCATGGATTCATGCTGCTGCAAGACCTGGGCCAGCAGACCCTGCTGCAATGGTTGCTGGCGCAGCAGCAACAGATTCAGGGCGATGCCCAGCCGCAAAGCCTGTACCAGGCGCAGGCATGGCAGGCCGCGCTGGTGCAGCGGGCGCAGCCTTGGTTCCTGCACGCGGTGGATACCCTGGTGGCACTCCAGCAGGCGGTACCTGCCGGGCAGGTGCCCCCTTACGATGCCGCTGTGCTCCAGCGCGAACTGGCCCTGTTCCCGCAGTGGTATGTGCAGGCGCACCGCCAGTACACGCTCAGCGAGGCACAGCAGCACAGCCTGCAACAGGTGTTCGACCGCATCGTCGCAGAAAACCTCGACGCGCCGCAGGTGCTGGTACACCGCGACTTCATGCCGCGCAACCTGATGATGCCACCCGATGGCCAGGGGCCGCTGGGCCTGCTGGATTTTCAGGACGCGCTGCACGGCCCCATCACCTACGACATTGCCAGCCTGATGCGCGATGCCTTCTGGAGCTGGGAGGAGGACTTCGTCCTCGATGTCACCGTGCGCTACTGGGAGCGTGCCCGCAAGGTCGGGCTGTTGGCGGGCAAGCCCGAATGGGAGAGTGACTTTGGCCAGTTCTACCGCGCGGTGGACTGGATGGCCTTGCAGCGGCATCTGAAGGTGGCAGGCATTTTTGCGCGGCTGGGACTGCGCGACCACAAGCCGCGCTATCTGGCCGATACGCCCCGCTTCATCGGCTATATCCGCGCCACCGCCAGCCGTTACCGTGAACTGGCTCCGTTGTTGCGGCTGGTGGACGAGATCGAGCAAACCCCCGTGACCGAAGCGTTTTCCTTTGGTCGCCTTTGACCGGAGCCGTTGCCATGCCCCGCTTCCATTGCCCTGAACCTTTGCAGACCGGCGCGGAACTCGATCTGCCTGCCAGCGCGGCGCGGCATGTGCAGGTGTTGCGGATGCAGCCGGGGCAGAGCCTCACGCTGTTCCCCGGCGCAGAGCCGCACAGCAACGCCCAGTACCAGGCCACCATCGTGCAGATGGGCCGCCAGAACGTGCGGGTACACGTCGATTCGGTGGAGCATGCCGACCGCGAGGCGCGCCCCACCATTCACCTGCTGGCAGGCATGCCCGCCAACGAGCGCATGGACTGGCTGGTGGAAAAAGCCACCGAACTGGGTGCGGCCTGCATCACGCCGATTGCCGCCGAGCGCAGCATGTTGCGGCTCAAGGGTGAACGCGCCGAGAAAAAACAGGCGCACTGGCGGGCGATTGCCATTGCCGCCTGCGAACAAAGCGGCCGCAATACCGTGCCAACGGTGGCCGCCTCCATCAGCCTGAAGGACTGGCTACAGGCACAGCCCGCGCCAGACGACGGGCATGCCGTGGCGGTGCAGCGGCTGGTGCTGACCCCGCAGGGTGCGCAGCACAGCCTGGCGCAGTGGTGGCAGCAGCGTCAGGCAGCAGCGGCTGAGGGCAGCGTGGATGCCGTGCAGGTGCTCACTGGCCCCGAAGGGGGCTTGAGCGAGGCGGAACTGCAACTTGCCGTGGCCCACGGCTTTGTGCCCGTCAGTCTGGGCGCACGCATTTTGCGTTCCGAAACCGCGCCGCTGGCCTGTCTGGCCCTGCTGACTGCGGCCTGAGAACCTGTTCAGGCCGGAATATCGCCTTCCTGACGCTGGAACACCAGCCGTGCATCGTTGGACAGGTCGGGCGCGAAGCGATAGCCGTTCAGGTTGAAGCCGGAGAGTTCGTCGGGGGTGTGCAGGTCGTTTTCGATGGCATAGCGCACCATCAGGCCCCTGGCGTGCTTGGCATAGAAGCTGATGATCTTGAACTGGCCGTTTTTCTCGTCCTGGAACACGCAGTCGATAATGCGGGCCTTGAGCCGCCGGGATTGCACTGCCTTGAAATACTCGTTGGATGCCAGATTGACGACGATGGGCACTTTCTTCACTTCCAGTCGGCCCACGATGTAGTCGGTGATGGTCTGCTGCCAGAAATCGTACAGATTGCGGGCCTCGCCCACGGCCAGGCGCGTGCCCATTT
The DNA here is from genome assembly GCF_900129055.1 of Lampropedia hyalina DSM 16112. Classification (GTDB taxonomy): domain Bacteria; phylum Pseudomonadota; class Gammaproteobacteria; order Burkholderiales; family Burkholderiaceae_C; genus Lampropedia; species Lampropedia hyalina. Next base: position 85,365 of record NZ_FQUZ01000006.1, on the reverse strand, counting down.
CCAGCCGGTAGGGCTGCATGAGGTCCATCGGGCGCAGCACGCCATAGAGGCCGCTGAGAATCAGCAGGTGTTCCTGCGCCCAGTGCAATTGCGCATCCGTCAGGCTGGCGGCATCCAGCCCTTCGTACACGTCACCGTTGAAGGTGAACACGCAGGGGCGGGCGTTCTGCGGGGTGAACGGCAGGCTCCAGTCGCGGAACCGCTGCACATTCAGCTCTGCGAGCCTGGGGCTGATGGACATCAGCTCGGCCAGCTCCTGTGGGGTTTTCTGGCGCAGCAAGCGGTTCAGGATGGCAGACTTTTCCAGGAACAGCGGGGTGGTGGCTTCGATGGAGGGTGGGAGCGGGCTTTCCCAGTCAAGTGATTTGGCTGGGGAGAGGAGAAACAGCATGGTGATCCTGCGGCGAGGCGCAATGAGGAAGTGGCGGGGCAGACGGCGGCAGGGCTGGCGTGTGGCCTGCCACCGTCTGCCCGAAGGCATGGCGAGGCTCCATCATCCGGGGGCGAACGATGAAGCCCCTGCCATCACAGGGTCATGATTCCTGTGTGCCTGTGGCAGGCGGTGCATCGAAAGGCAGGCGCAGGGCAGCCAGATCCTTGCGGGTCTCCACCAGTACCAGCGGGCCTTCATCCAGCACCTGCACCACGGGCCGTGGGCGTGGCACATGGACGGGCAGCGGCTCGGCGGCAATGGCGGCCTGGGCAGCGGCGACCTTGTCATGGTCGGAATGCACCCACTCCAGCCCGGCTTGCCGCACCAGGGCATCCAGTGCCTCGGTGTCCAGCACCCACGCACGGGGAACGGGCGATTCGGGTGGCACGGCGGGGGTGTCGATGCTGGTCGCGTCGTTGCCGGTGGTGGCTGGCAGGTCGGCTGGAACATCGGCTGGCAGTTCGGCCTTTGGTGCGATGGCTACCGGTTCTTCACTGACAGCGGTTTCGCTGGCGATGGGAGCCGGGAGCACGGCTGGCGGGCTGTCCGCATCGACCTGCTCGTTGGCCACCTTGGCCTGGCCTTGGCCACCCTGACCGCGCTGGGCAAAGTAGCTGCGCGAGGCAGCCGCTGGCGCGCTGGGCGCGTCGTCGCCGCTTTCGTCCACCGGCAGTGCCGCGCCGCTGGCATCGGCTGGGGATGCGGCATCGTTCTGGACACGCGGCTTGCGGCGGCGTGGTTCCGCAGAGGCGGCTTCCGCGCGGCTGTCCACGTCGTCATCGATGGCCGTGGAGGGCGCGATGCCATCTGCATCGGCTTGCGTGGCGGGGGCACGCTCGCGGTCGGAGCGGCGGCGGTCGCGGCCATGCTGGCTGCGGGAGCGGCGTTCGCGGCGTGGCTCCTCTGCCGTGGCTTCGTCGCGCTCGATGCCTTCTGTCTGCGGGGCATCGGTGTCTGCATCGACGGTCGCGGTGTGGTTCAGCGGGCTGTCCACGCCATCGGCGGAGAGCAGACGCTGCTTGCGCGGTGCGCGCGAACCCCGACCCCTGCGCTCGCCAGTGGCACTGTCTTCGCTGGTGGCGATGTCCTGTGCGTCGTAGCCAGCTTCATTGCCGCGTTCGGTTTCGCGTGCTTCCACGGAGCGGCGGCTGCTCTGGCGCGTGCGGTTGCGTGGCTCTTCCGTGTTGCCGTTGTCTGCCACGGGGCGACGGTTGTCGCGGTGGCCGGAACGGCTGCCCTCGCGTGTTTCTTCGCGTGCCACCGGGCTGCGGGGGCTGCGCTCGTTGCGGCCACCGCGCTCCTGGTTGCTGGGCCTGCGGCGATGGTTCGGGTTGGACGCGTCTGCCGCGCTGGCGCGGGGAGCTTCACTCGGGGCCTCGCTGGTGACGGCGGGTTCCACCTTGGTGCCCAGCAGCACGGCCTTGATGCGTTGCAGCAGGCGGCTGAAGAATCCGGCCCCCGGCAGTCGCCAGCCGCTGGCGGCAGGCGCGTGGGAGTGGGCCTCGGGCTGTGGCGCATCCTGCCGGTCTGCGCCACGGGCCGGGCGCGGCGGCACCACGGGGGGCGGGGCATCCGGGAACAGGCCCTTGAGCACTGGGGTTTGCCGGTTGGTCGGCTCCTTGGAGCGGCGCGTGGCTGCCACCGGGTCCTGCATTTCCTCGGCCAGCTTGTAGCTGCTGTCCACGTCGTCGAGGCGGGCATCGTCGCCCTTGAGGCGTTCGAGCTTGTAGTTGGGGGTTTCCAGCGTCTTGTTGGGGATGATGAGCACATTGACGCGCTGCTGGATTTCCACCTTTGCCACTTCGGTGCGCTTCTCGTTGAGCAGGAAGCTGGCCACCTCCACCGGCACCTGGCAATGCACGGCGGCCGTGCCGTCCTTCATCGACTCTTCCTGGATGATGCGCAGGATTTGCAGCGCGGAGCTTTCCGTGTCGCGCACATGGCCGGAGCCGCCGCAGCGCGGGCAGGGGATGGACGCGCCTTCCGAGAGGGTGGGCTTGAGCCGCTGGCGGCTCATTTCCAGCAGGCCGAACTTGCTGATGGAGCCAATCTGCACGCGGGCGCGGTCTTGCTTGAGTGCGTCGCGCAGGCGGTTTTCCACGGCACGGCGGTTCTTGGCATCCTCCATGTCGATGAAGTCGATCACCACCAGCCCGCCCAGGTCGCGCAGGCGCATCTGGCGTGCCACTTCGTCGGCGGCTTCCAGGTTGGTGCGGGTGGCGGTTTCCTCGATGTCGCCGCCCTTGATGGCGCGGGCGGAGTTCACGTCCACGGCCACCAGTGCTTCGGTCTGGTCGATGACGATTGCCCCGCCCGAGGGCAGTTGCACGGTGCGGGCGTAGGCCGATTCGATCTGGTGCTCGATCTGGAAGCGCGAGAACAGCGCGGCCTGGTCGCGGTAGCGTTTCACGCGCCCGGCGTGCTCGGGCATGACGTAGGACATGAACTGCGAGGCCTGCTCGTAGATGTCGTCCGTGTCGATGAGGATGTCGCCGATGTCGGTGTTGAAGTAGTCGCGGATGGCGCGGATGACCAGGTTCGATTCTTGGTAGATCAGGAACGCGCCGCGCCCGTCACGGGCGGCACCGCCCACGGCATCCCAGAGCTTGAGCAGGTAGTTCAGGTCCCATTGCAGTTCTTCGGCGGTGCGGCCGATCCCGGCGGTGCGGGCAATGATGGACATGCCCTTGGGGTATTCGAGCTGGTCCATCGCCTCTTTCAGCTCGGCACGCTCGTCGCCTTCGATGCGGCGCGATACGCCACCGCCGCGCGGGTTGTTGGGCATCAGCACCACATAGCGACCGGCCAGCGAAATGAAGGTGGTCAGGGCCGCGCCCTTGTTGCCGCGCTCTTCCTTCTCGACCTGCACCAGCAGTTCCTGGCCTTCGCGGATGGCCTCGTTGATGCGCGCCTGGCTGACGGATACGCCTTCGGCAAAGTATTGGCGCGAGATTTCCTTGAACGGCAGGAAGCCGTGGCGTTCCTCGCCGTAATCGACGAAGCAGGCTTCCAGACTGGGTTCGATGCGGGTGACCACCGCCTTGTAGATATTGCCCTTGCGCTGTTCGCGCCCTTCGATCTCGATCTCGTAATCCAGCAGTTTTTGCCCATCCACGATGGCCAGGCGACGCTCTTCTGCCTGCGTTGCGTTAATCAGCATCCGTTTCATGATGCGTTCCTTCTTGCAGATGCAGTGCAGGTGCGCGGGCATGGCCCCCTTCGGGCCGCCAGACGCATCTGCCTGCGGGTGATTCAGACAATCAGCCGGTTAAGGCTCCCAATGCCGGGCCGCTGGCAGGGAAGAACATGAAACGGAAGACGGAGGGCACGCAGGCCACCCGTCGCAGAGGGACACTCCCGCCCTGTGGCCGGTGGTCTGCTGAACCAGGGCGAGGGCTGTGGGGTTCGAGGCCGGGCCTGACAGGCAGGCAATGTATCCCCGCGTGGGAGTGGTGCGGGTGTGGGACAGACATGCCGCATGGTGCACACCCTGGCGCGCGTGCGTGCGAACGGCTGCGCCAGTGGCTGCGTCATCAGCAGCCACCGCAGAGCCAGCAGGCAGATTGCCATCGGTGAGATCAGGGACATGTTTGCTTGGGGTCCGCGACGGCGGCGTGGGCTGTAGGGCCGGTGCATAAAAGGCATTCGGCGCAATGGGAGAGAACTACAGATACGGGCAGCGACACCCGCCGTTCGAAAAAAATTCCGGTTCATGGATTCCGTGCGCAGGCGCAGTGCCATATTCCTCTGGTGCGACCGGGAGCAGCAAGGCCCACTGGGGTATCGGCAACGTCCACGGGAACAGGGACAGGCTCGGCATTCATTCACTGCGTTTTCTTTTTCGGGAGCCAACTGCACTACACTTGGCTGGCTACCGCCTTTTTTATTGGGGAAAACACAGTTGAGCGCGATTATAAAGGGAAAGCCCAAAGCCATGTCACAAGCTCCGCAGAGACCGCCCGCCCAGGCCGACGCGCCGCAGGTGCGGCTGGTGCAGGTGGGCGAGGAATGGGAAGGACAGCGGCTGGACAACTTCCTGTTCCGCGAGATCAAGGGTGTGCCCAAGACCCACCTCTACCGCCTGATTCGCAGCGGCCAGATTCGCATCAACAAAGGGCGTGCCCAGGCCGACACGCGCTTGCAGGCAGGCGATGCCATCCGCATTCCCCCGGTGCGCACGGCACAGACTGCCGCGCCCACTGATGCGGAACGTTCCGATGCCCCGGCCCGCAGCTTCCCCGTGCTGTGGGAAGACGACATGCTGCTGGCCATCAACAAGCCTGCGGGTGTGGCGGTGCATGGCGGCAGTGGCGTGAGCTTCGGGGTGATCGAGCAATTGCGCCGCGCACGGCCCGATGCGCGTTTTCTGGAGCTGGTACACCGGCTGGACCGCGAGACTTCCGGCATTTTGCTGATCGCCAAGAAACGCAGCGCGCTGGTCAAGCTGCAAGACCAGTTCCGCGCCCGTGCCACCGGCAAGACCTATCTGGCCTGGGTCAAGGGACATTGGCCTGCCGCGCACAAGGTGGTGGATACGCCCCTGCGCAAATACCTGCTGCCCGATGGCGAACGCCGCGTCAAGGCCACCACCGCTGCCGACCCCGATGCCATGCGCGCGCTGTCGCTGGTGCAGGTGCGGCAATGCTGGCCCCACCATGCCAGCAGCGGCATGCCCGCCACCAGCCTGCTGGCCGTGACCATCAAGACCGGCCGCACCCACCAGATTCGCGTGCATCTGGCCTCGTGCGGCCACCCGATTGCGGGCGATGACAAGTATGGCGACTTCGACTGGAACAAACGCCTGCAAAAGAACCGGCTCGATCGCATGTTCCTGCACGCCTGGCGGTTGCGCTTCCAGCACCCGGTCGATGGACGCGAGATCGAACTGGAGTGTCCGCTCGGCGAAGAATTGCAACAGGTGCTGGCGCATCTGGACGGCCTGCCGCCGGTGTGAGAACGGTGTGAAGACCGTGTAGCGACCCACTGCCGGGGCAGGGGCGGAATGCCCGACAATACACCCCATGAAAATTGCATTGATCGGCATGCCAGCGATTGGCAAAACCAGCATTGGCCGCAAACTCGCGCGGCACTGCGACTATCCCTTCATCGACCTGGACCAGCGGCTCACGCAGGACTTGGGCTGTTCCATTCCCGAATACTTCGAGCGCATGGGCGAAGCGGCTTTCCGCGATGCCGAAGCGCGGTTGCTGGCGCAACTGGCCCAGCAGCCGGGCGACTGCGTGCTGGCCACGGGCGGCGGCGTGGTACTGCGCCCGGAAAACCGCGCCATCCTGACTGCGCACTACCATGTGATTTACCTGACGGCCAAGCCCGAAGCCCTGTTGCGGCGGGTACGCAACGACCAGACCCGCCCGCTGCTGAAAGTGGCCGATCCGCTGGCCAAGTTGCAGGAGCTGTACGCCCAGCGGCATCCGCTGTACGAAGCCACCGCCGATGTCCAGGTGGCTGCCGATTGCGTGGCCATGCGCAGTGTGCTCAAAACCATCGAAACCGATTTGTGCACGCTGGGCGTGGAGTTGAAAGACATCGACCAGGCTTGATCGGGGTCTGCCCCTTGCGACTGTAGGGTGACAATATCAACGGCATTACAATGATATTTATTTTCATTCATTGTCATGACCGTTCACACCGAAACCGCCTCGCCTGGCCTGTGGCGGGAAATCTGGCTCCAGATTCACCAGGAAGATTACCCTTGGGTGGTGGCAAGGCTCTACAGCAGGCTCCAGAACTGGGAGGATGCGCAGGACATTGCCAGCGAAGCCTGCATTCAGCTCGTCACCTCGCCCAGTCTGGAGCAGGTGCGCGTCAAGCGTGCCATGCTGATGACCATCAGCGAGCGGCTGGCATGGAAGCAGTGGCGGCGGCGCGAGCTGGAGGCTTCCTGGCGCGAGCACTGGCAGTTGCAGGCCAGCGCGGACTGCGCCCTGTCGGCACATGAATACCTGGAGATTTGCGAGGCCCTGCATGCCGTCGATGCTGTGTTGCAAAGCCTGCCGTTCAAGGCACGCACGGCATTTGTGTGCAGCCAGATCGATGGTATGAAGCACGCGGAAATTGCAGCCCTGCTCGGCATTTCAGTCAGTTGCGTGCGCAAGTACATCACCAAGGCACTGCTGCTGTGCTGTCAGGCCTGTGACGGCTGAGCCATTATGGGAGAACTTCGCAGTCGCCAATCCGGCAAGGCACAGTCCGCGTCACCGATGCTGGAGCAGGCCGTCGCCTGGCATGTGCGCCTGAGCGACAGCCCGCTGGATGCCGACGAGCAGGCACAGTACCGGCAGTGGCTGGCCGCCGATCCGGCCCATGCCCAGGCACTGGAGCGCGTGGCGCAACGGCTGGGCCATGCCGTGCAGCCGCTGAAAATGGCACTGGCAGCCCCGGACAGCGGACTGCGCCAGACCTTTCTGAAACCGGCCCGTACCCGCCGGCACTTTCTGGGCAAACTGTGCGTGGCAGGTGGTGTGGGCGGGGTTGCCCTGTGGCTGGTGGATCACAGCCATGCCCCGGTTGCTGGCTGGCTGGCAGACTATGCCGCTCCCACTGCCACGCGCCGCCATTTCACCCTGCCCGATGGCAGCCAGATGCTGCTCGATGCCCGCAGCCAGGTGGATTTGGCGTTTTCCGGGCAGTGGCGTGATGTGCATCTGCGCACGGGAGCCTTGTATATTCAGGTGGCACAGGATGCCGACCGCCCCTTGCGGGTGCATACCGAAGAGGGGCTGGTGCAGGCACTGGGCACACGCTTTGCCGTGCGCCAGGAGGACGGCTTCAGCACCGTGGCGGTCGAGCAGCACAGCGTGCGGGTACAGCCCCGAGCGGGGGCGCACCATGTTCTGCGTGCAGGGCAGGGCATCAGTTTCCGCCGTGAGGGGGTGGATCGGGCGGCACGCGAATGGCAGTCCGTCTTGCACTGGAAGGATGGCATTCTGGAAGTGCATAACCGCTCGCTTGGCGAGGTGGCTGCTGCCTTGCGCCCGTACTACCCCGGCATTCTGCGGGTGGAACCCAGAGCCGCAGCTATCCGCGTGTCCGGCGTATTCTCGCTCGACGACCCCCAACGCACCCTGCTGGCACTGGTGCACACCACACCCATCCGGCTGACCCAGTACAGCCGCTGGATTTCGGTGATCGAGCATCTGTAACCGGCTGGCAAGCAATTCAGAAAAATTTTTGCCAAGGCGTGTGACTTTTTCCGTTTCACGGTACATGGAATATGAAGGTGTACTTCATGCACCGCTCCTGAACCATGAACCCGAAACTGGAAAAACCGCTTATGCAGCAACATGCCGTGGCGCACCGCCGCCGTTTTCTGACTCCCGTGGCCTTGGCCGCCTTGCTGGCCCTGGGGCTGGGCCACAGCCTGCCCGCACAGGCCCAGACTGCCACCACGCAGACCTACAACCTCCCCGCTGCGTCGCTGGAGAGCACGCTGGCGCAGATTGCCCGCCGTGCCGGGCGCATGGTGTCGTTCGCTCCTGAACTGGTGGCAGGCAAGCAATCGGCCCCGGTCAAAGGCCAGTATGAAGTGGCCGCCGCCCTGCGACAGGCACTGGCAGGCACCGGGCTGGAACTGACCGAAGCTGCCGATGGCACGTTCTCGCTGCGCCGCACACCGGTGGCAGCAGTGAAGCCCCGCGCTTCGGCACCCGCTCCCCGGCAGGGAGATCAGACCTTGGGGCTGGTGCTGGTGGAGGCCACTTATCCCAAGACCATCAGCCGTGAAATGCTGGACAAAATTCCCAATCGCACGCGCAGTACAGAAGATGCGTTGCGCATTTTCTCGGAGGTGCAGTTTGACGACCAGTCGCTGGTATCCGATCAGGGAGGGGAGATCAAACCACCGTTCATTGCCATTTCAGGCGGCAAGCCATACGAAAACAGCTATGTGATCGATGGTCTGGGCAATAACAATTATGTGATTCCTCCCACATTTTCCAATAACGGTCGCGTGTATCACCCTTCGTACATCAGCACGTTTGGGCACAGTTCCGAACCCATGGGTATGGTGCAGAACTACAGCTTGAATCCAGAGTTGATTGAGCGCATTGATTTGCTGGACGCGCGGGTTCCAGTGAATTACAGCGGTTTCACTGGCGGTGTGGTCAGTGCAATTACCCGCAAGCCCAGTACCGACCGTATCAAGGGCAATATGTATTGGGGACATTCGCGCAGCAGCTGGGAGAAAAGATTCTACGACCCATTGGCCATGGAAGGAAGCAACCCCGAAGAGACCTACGATGCTTCCTGGCAGCCTAAATATGAGAGAAACTCCATGGGGGTCAATCTGAATATCCCAGTGAGTGAACGGTTGGCGGCAATTGTGTCTTATGACACCACCCGGTCAAAAATACCGATGCGCTATTATTCCGGGGATGAGGCGGTGCATGAGGACAAGAACCAGCGACGCCAATCGCATACGCTTTTCGGCTCTGTCGGTGGCGATCTGGGGGAAGGGCTGGACTTCAAGCTCACCGGTGTTTATTACCTGTATCGGGGTGATTATTTCGGCAACCGTGCCATCAATTCCGAGTCGCGGCAGGAACAGGAGAATTTTGATTTCTCGCTGAATGCGAACAAGCGTACCGACCAGGGTACTTTCCACCTGAAGTCGAAATATGGCGACATGACATCGCGCCGTGATGTCTTGCAGGGACACACCTATCTGGCATGGATGACCTACGGTGACAAGAACTGGGGTTATCCGAACGGAGAATTGTCCTGGAACGACGACCCGTCCAGTGCAACCTACGGGCGCATCTGGGGGCCGGGTTATTCGGTGGATGGTAACTTCTATGCCTACGATCAGGACTACAAGCAGCGCACATTCAACACCGCACTGGATTTCGATGTCGATCCTGTGAAATGGGGCAGCACCACCCATCGCATCAATGTGGGAGCCAGCACGGAAATTGTCTGGGCCGATGTGGATGCCGGTGCAGGCACCGTTTACAACGGTTTGAATTACCTTTCGCCCAACCAACCTCTGGCCCCTGGGCAGGATGGTGTGTCATACAACTGGGAGCGCACGGGTGGGCAGCTTTATGACCATTATCTGGATGTCAAGGATGTGATGGAGCCATTCCAGCGCAGTGCCAGCACCAGGACGTTTTCGCTGTGGGTGCAGGACTCCATCGGCTGGAAGGATTTTGTTTTCCGTCCAGGGGTGAGAATGGACTATGACGACCAGTACCAGAATTACAACCTGGCACCGCGCCTGACCACGGAGTGGGATGTCATGGGCAAGGGAAACTCGTTGTTGAGTGTAGGGTTGGCGCGCTATTATGGCGGTCCCAATATGTATTACAACCTTTACAAATACTATAGTTACAAGCGATTCACGCGGCAAAGCCCGAATAAAATAGGGCCGGATGGTTATCTGCCTTGGACGGAATATTCGATTTCTGCCGGGTATGATTATGATGCCAGTGATCTGAAAACCCCATATTCGGATGAGTTCAGCCTGGGGCTGGATCTGAAACTGGCGGCTGGGTTCGGACTGGATTACAACTTTGTGCGTCGCCACCACAAGGATGGCATCATGCAGCAGACCGTGAAAATCGGTGTGAATGAGCGCGGGCGTGATATCACGCAGACGCAGGCTTCCAACGGTGGACGCAGCTATTACACGGGGCATACGATTTCCCTGACCAATAACAGCTTTGACGGACATTATTTCCGCTTGGGCACCACATGGTCGGACTCTTCTTCGAACTATATCGACTACAAGTCCTATTCGGGAGCGTATTACGATGAACGCGATGGTCGGGATCGCTCCAGGGTGATCTATAACGGCCAGCTCATGGATGCCGCCAAGCTCGACATGAGCAAATTCAACCGTCCGCTGCAACTGGTGGGCCATTACCAGGGCAAGCTGGCACACAACCTTGACCTGGGAACCACGCTGATTTTCACGCGGCGTGCACCGATTCTCATCAGTGGCGACAACGAAACCCTCTCTGATGGCAAGAAGGTCAATACCTACACCAGCAGCCACCTGCCATCGAGCTTGCGCGTGGACATGAACCTGGGCTGGGATGTCATCCGGCACAAGGATCAGACATTGCGTCTGTCGCTGGATGTCCAGAACGTGTTCAACCGCAAGGTGCCCAGCGGGCGTGGACAGTTCTATAAATGGGTGGATGGCCAGGGCAATGTGTTGAACTTCTTCAACTATTACGCACGGGGTCGTTCTTTCAATGCCCGGGTGGATTACCGTTTCTAAGAGCGGAATGTGTGAATGGATTGACTTGAGCATTGCCACAATGACCCATTTGATCGAATGCCGCCAACTGACCCACAGCTATGGCGAAAAACAGGTGATCGACCACCTGTCCTTCCAGATTCCCAAAGGCGGTATCCATGGCCTGCTGGGCAAGAACGGGGCGGGCAAGACCACCACCATCAACATCCTGATGGGCTTTCTGGAGCCGTCGGGAGGGCAATGCACGGTGCTGGGGGAACCCAGCCACCGGCTGCGTCCGGCCACGCGCCAGCGCATCGGCCTGCTGCACGAAGGGTTCACCCAGTACGACTTCATGAGCATTGCCGAGCTGGAGCGGTTCTACCGCCACTTCTACCCCGGCTGGCGGCCCGAGCTGTTCCACGACCTGACGCGTCGCCTCAAGGTGCCGCCCACGCGGCGCATTTCGCGCCTGTCATGCGGCCAGCGTTCGCAGGTCTGCCTGGGCCTCATCATGGCGCAGGTGCCGGAGTTGATGATTCTGGACGACTACTCGATGGGGCTGGACGCAGGCTATCGCCGCCTGCTGCTGGACTATTTGCAGGACTACGCCCGCGAGTACCAGACCACCGTGCTGCTGACTTCGCACATTGTGCAGGACCTGGAGCGGCTCATGGACGGCATGCTGGTGATTCAGGAAGGGCGGCTGCTCTACCAGGCATCGCGCGGGGCCTTCTTTCAGGGCTTCGGGCAGTGGCGTTTCCAGCGTTGCACGCAATCCGATGCACTGGAGCCGGATGCCGTGCTGCATGCCGTGGAGCACTCCAGCCAGCACACCCTGGTGTGCAGCTTCCAGCCGCCCGAAGCCGTGCGCCAGCACCTGCTGGCACGCGGCCTGTCGCTGCAAGGCTGGCAGGACGTACCGATGAATTTTGAAGATGCCTTTCTCTCGCTGACAGGCAAGTACTGACTGCCTCGCGCTGAATGCTTCGCACCAAAACACACCATGAATACCTTGCTTCCCTATCAGGGTCTGCTCTACAAGGAGTGGATCAAACTGCGTTATCTGGGGCTGTTGCCCTTTGCCCTGCTGTTGCTGGCACTGGGCGAATCCTTCTACAGCATGAATAACCTCCATGCCGCCAGTGGTGGCCAAAGCCTGTGGACGCAGGTGCTGTTCCGCTCCCGCATGTACTTCGAGCGCATGCAGTACCTGCCGCTGTTCACTGGCATCTGGCTGGCGGGCGTGCAGTTCCTGCCCGAATGCCTGAACAAGCGACTGCGCCTGTTTTTCCATCTGCCGGTGCACGAGCAGAAGGCCCTCGCGCTGATGCTGGGCACGGGGTTCGCGCTGCTGCTGGGCTTCAGTGCGTTGTTCTGCGTGGTGCAGGCCCATATCGTCAGCCGTTTCCTGCCCACTGAAGTGGCGCAACTGACGGTGCAAACCATTCTGCCGCTGTGCCTGTCGGGCTTCGTTGCCTATCTGGCCACGGTGCTGGTGCTGATCGAGCAGCGGCCCTGGCGGCGTTGCTGGCATGCCATGCTGGGCTATGTGCTGGCCACCGCGCTGTGCAACCTCAATGGCTATGGCCGTTATGTGGACAACCTGCCGGTCTTTGCCTTGCTGGCACTGGCCCTGCTGCTGGGCCTGCCTGGTGTACTCGACCGCATCCGAAGGGGGCTGACATGGTGACTCTGTCGCGTATCGTACTGGCACTGCTGTCGGTGCTGCTGCTGGCCAAGGTGCTGCCGGAATATGCCGCGCGCATGTTCCCCAAGGACTACGAGGCCGTGTATGTCTCCTACAGTGCCGACCAGGACCGCTTGGTGCTGGAGCGGTTCCGCAGCGGCAACCGCAGCTATTCCGATACCGAGGGCAACCCGCTCACGGAGGATGAAATGCGCCTGGCCCTGCCGTTCTCCAACCTGAACTATCTGGACAAGACCGGCCAGTTGCCCGAGACGGTGGCAGGCTGGCCGCTGGATGTGGAGGCGGTGTTCCGCGCCGGAGCGCGCATGCGCCACCACCCCTTCAGTCTCGACCAGGCCCATTTTGGCCTCTACACCCTGCTGGAGTCCGAGCGCGATGTGGAGGGGCGGCTGCTCACCCCGCCCGATATGTTCCGCATGAACACGCGCATGGAATTCATCCTGGCGGCCACCAACGCCGTGGACGAAGCCAAGACCACGCAGTTCACCACCGCCTTGCAGCAGGCGGGCTTTGTCTTCCCGGCGCGCATGGTGGCCGACAGCCCCAGCACCCGCAAGCCCTACGACAACGGCGCATTCCTGGTGGATGCCCAGCGGCGCGTGTTCCATATCTGGCAGATTCAGGGCCAGCCCAAGGTGGTGCGCACCCCCGTGGTCTTGCCCGAGGATGCCTTGCAGATTCATGTGCTGGAGCAAACCCGCCGCGAATACCACGGTGTTTATGCACGCCCCGACCGGCTGGTGCTGCTGGACTGGCAGAACTACGCTGAAACCACCATTCCGTTGCAGGACTACCGCCCCGATCGGGACTTCTTCGCAGGCGATGCCGATCCGCTGAACTGGCAGTTCTCGCATTCTGCCGAACGCTCCGGCTTCAAGCAGGTCGTGGTCACCGACCCGCAGCTTCAGCCGCTGCACCGCTACACCTGGCACCAGGGCGAGGAAGACCAGCGCAAACGCCGCGTGCAGGCCAATGTCATGGGCTTTCTCTTCCCGTTCCAGGTGGAATTCAATGTGCGCGAACGCACCCAGCGCGGCCTGTACCTCAGCCTGTCGCAAGCCCTGTGGTGGCTGACACTGGCGGGCATCGTCAGTGCATGGTGCGCCTATGTGGGCTGGAACTGGTGGCGTTGGCGACGCATGCCGCACTGGCTGGACAGCGTGTTTGTCGCACTCACTGGCTGGCCCGGAGCCATCAGCCTGGCCATGCTGGGGCCGCTGGCAGTGCGCAGGCGGCGCATGAACGCTTGAACACCTGATGCGTGTGAGTTGAAAACGTATCGCCGGACGGGAACATGCCCGCCCGGCGATTTTTTTGTGGTTTTTTGGGCAGATTGGTGCATTACATGTAGAATTCATCACATGTAATTTATAAAATATCCCCACATGGAACGAAAAACTTCGGCTTATTACCAGCGTCTGCACCGCCAGCGTTTGCGCGACCGGGGGCTGGTAAAGAAAGAATTGTGGATATTGCCTGAATACGGGCAGGATCTGCTCGCGGTGGAACAGCAAATGCGCCAGCCGCGTGGCGCGCAACCTTTGACAAAGGACGGCATGATGAACCAAACAGCACCCTGGACGATTGACTCCCTGCAAGAGGCATTGCAGCAAAGCGATCTGGTCAAAAGCGATGCGGCAGTGCTGGAACTGCTTGACGGCGCAGAGGCCAGCCTGCTCATCACCATGAAGGAATACGGCGATCTGCCGCTGTTCCTCGCCGTGGCCGGGCGGCAGATTGTGGTGGAAGCCTATCTGTGGCCCACCAGCCAGGTGCGCGACACCATCAGCTTCAACGAACAGATTCTGCGCATGCAAAAGGTCTTCCCGCTCTCCACCGTGGCACTGGAGAGTTTTGCGAATGGCGAAGCCGCCTACATGGTGTTTGGCGCGCTCAGTGCCGCATCCAGTCTGGCCAATGTGGTGTTCGAGATCGAGACGCTCTCGGACAACGTCATCAAACTGACCGAAGCCTTCGAGCCTCTGCTGCTCACGGCCTGACTGCCCACCGAAACAACGTTGATGGAGAACATGCGATGAACGTCTGGAACAAACTCATTACCGCGCTGCGTGGCGGCGCACACGAAGCGGGCGAAGCCCTGATCGACGGGCAGGCCCTGCGCATTCTCGACCAGGAAATCCGCGATGCGGATGCCGACCTGCGCAAGAGCAAGGAGGCACTGGCCGAGATCATTGCCAAGGAAAAACTCGCCCGCGCCAAGACCGAGAAAACCACCACGCAACTGGCCGAGTACGAGGGCTATGCCATCCGCGCACTGGAAGGCAGCGACGAGGCCCTCGCCCTCGAAGTGGCGGGCAAGGTGGCCACGCTGGAGGCACGCTTGCAGGAAGAGCAGGGGCAGGCCACCCAGTTTGCCGACAGTGCCAGCGCACTGCGCCAGGCGATTGCCCAGGCCGAGGCCCACATTCGTCGGCTCAAGCAGCAGGCCGATACCGTCAAGGCCACCGAGAACGTGCAGCGTGCCCAGGCCGCCGTGGCCGAGCGTTACAGCGGCTCCGAATCGCGTGTGCAGACCGCGCTGGATTCGCTCGAGCGCATCAAGCAGAAACAGGCCGAGCGCGGCGCACGCTTGCAGGCGGCGGCCGAACTCGCCCGCGAAGGATCGGAAGACCCACTCGATGCCCGCCTGCGCCAGGCCGGCATCACCCCCAGCGCGCAGAGTGCCGCTGCGGTGCTGGCGCGGCTGAAAGCGCGTTCGGCGGCGGGCAGTGCCCATCCGGCAGCACCTGCGGCCCCTGCTGAACCTGGCGCAGCTTCCGACCGTTCCTGATGGTGAGCAAGGAGAGATAGCATCATGAATAGCCCATTCAATGACCGAGACCTGCGCGACTTGCAGCAGATGGCAGGCCCGCAATATGCCGGTTTCTGGATTCGCGTGGCGGCTTCCATCATCGACTCGCTGCTGATCGCCTGCCTGACCACGCCGTTGGCGTACCTGTTCTATGGCGCGGAATACTGGAGCAGTGACGATTTGGCAGCCGGGCCGGTCGATGTGCTGCTGACCTGGGTTCTGCCCGCCGTGGCGGTGGTGCTGTTCTGGCTCTACCGTCAGGCCACGCCCGGCAAGATGCTGTTTGGCCTGCGCGTGGTGGATGCCCGCAGTGGCGCAACCCTGGGCGTGGGGCAGGCCATTGGCCGTTATCTGGCCTATTTCGTGGCCGCGATACCGCTGCTTCTGGGCCTGATCTGGGTGGCGTTTGATGGGCGCAAGCAGGGCTGGCACGACAAGCTGGCCGGCACGGTGGTGGTCAAAAAGGACTGAACGGGTTCTGAACCCGCGCGGCATTCACAGGCAGAATGCAGGCGCGGGTGTGTAACCTCAGGAGGCATCAATGGGCATTTTTCTACAGATCGTCGGGGGCTTTCCAACGGCCATCTACACGGTGCTGCTGGCACTGGTGCTGCTGTACTGGCTGGTGACCATCACCGGCCTGCTGGAAATGGACGCGCTCGACAACCTGCTGATGCCCCATGACGATGGCATGGACATTGGCGCGCTGGCTTCGCTGCTCAACCGGCTGGGGCTGGGGGGCGTGCCGCTGACCATCATCGGCTCGCTCATCACCCTGTTTGCCTGGATGGCCAGCTTTGCCGGGGTGCGGCTGCTGCTGGCGTGGATGGCGGTTCCTGGTCTCAACCTGGTGCTGGGGGCCGGGGTATTCGTGGCAGCGGCAGTGGCCGGGCTGCTGCTCACCATCGTGGCCTTGCGGCCGGTGCGCGCGGTGCTGCGCCGTGTGCCGCGCGAGGAGGCCAAGGTGGTGCTGGGGCGGGTGGGCGTGGTGCGCAGTGCCAGCGTCACGCCCCAGTCGGGCTACGCTTCGGTGGAAGATGGTGGTGCGGGTCTGGTGTTGCAGATACGCACCGTGCGGGGGGAGTTGCCACGCGGCACGCGCGTGGTGCTGATCGAGCCGCTGCGCGATATTCAGGCGTGGCGGGTCGTCAGCGAAGACGAGTTTTCAGGACAGTAAACATCGCTTGGAGAAGCAAAAATGGAATGGTTGATTCTGCTGGGGGTGGCAGCCCTCGTCGTGGTGGTCGTGGTCGTGGGCTTTCTGGCCGCGCTCAAGGCGTTCTACATCAAGGTGCCGCAGGGCACCGCGCTCATCATCAACGACCTGTCGTCACAGCCCAAGGTGAAATTCACCGGCGGGCTGGTCTGGCCGGTGATCCACAAGAAGGAGTTCATGAAGATCTCCCTCATCACGCTGGAAGTAGACCGGCGCGGCAAGGAGGGCCTGATCTGCAAGGACAACATGCGTGCCGACATCACCGTGGCCTTCTATCTGCGCGTCAATGAAACACCGGAAGACGTGCTGAAGGTGGCCAAGTCCATCGGCGTGGAGCGTGCCTCTGACAAAGCTGCGGTGAACGAGCTGTTCAACGCCAAGTTCTCGGAAGCCCTCAAGACCGTCGGCAAGCAGATCGACTTTGTCAAGCTGTTCGAGAACCGCCAGGAATTCCGTGACCGCATCGTGCAGGTCATTGGCGAAGACCTCAACGGCTACGCGCTGGAAGACGTGGCAATTGACTACCTGGAGCAAACGCCCAAGGCTGCGCTGGATTCCAACAACATCCTTGATGCCGAAGGCATCCGCAAGATCACCGAACTGACGGCAGCGCAGAACGTGGTGACCAATGAACTCGAACGCAACGAGGAAATGGCCATCACCAAGAAAAACGTCGAAACCAAAGAGGCCTTGCTGGCACTGGAACGCCAGCAGTCCGACGCAGAAGCACGCCAGAAACGCGAAATTGCCACCATTCAGGCCCGCGAGCAGGCCGAAACCAAGCGCGTGCAGGAAGAAGAACGCCTGAAGGCTGAGCAAGCTCGCATCCAGACCCAGGAGCAGATCGACATCCGCGAGGAAAACCGCCTGCGCGAAGTGGAAGTGGCCCAGCAGAACCGCCAGCGTGCCGTCGTCATCGAGGTGGAAAAAGTCACCCGCGCCAAAGACCTGGAAATCGTCTCGCGCGAGCGTGAGGTGGAATTGCAGCGCATCGAGAAAGAAAAAGCCCTGGAAGTCGAAAAGGCCAACATCGCCAACGTCATCCGTGAACGGGTGGCCGTGGAAAAAACCGTGGCGCAGGAGGAAGAACGCATCAAGGAAGTGCGCCAGGTCTCCGAGGCCGACCGCCTCAAGCAAGTCACCGTGCTGGCGGCCCAGGCCGAGGCCGAGGAGGCAATGGTCAAGCAGATCAAGAAAGCCGAAGCCGACGAAGCCGCCTCGCGCCACAAGGCCGTGGAAATCACCGTGGTTGCGCAGGCCGAACTCGAAGCCGCCACCCAGCAGGCCGAAGCCAAGAAACGCCTTGCCGAAGGCATTCAGGCCGAACGCGCCGCCCCCGGTCTGGCCGATGCCCGCGTGCGCGAAATCACCGCCGCCGCTGTGGAAAAAGAAGGTTTGGCGCAAGCCAAGGTCACGGCGGAGAAACTCATTGCCGAAGCCAAGGGCCTGGAAGAAAAGGGCCTGGCCGAAGCCCGCGTGATCGACGCCACCGCCGATGCCATCGAGAAACAAGGTCTGGCCGAAGCCAAGGTCGAAGCAGAAAAACTCATTGCCGTGGCACGGGGCGAACAGGAACAGGGGCTGGCACGCGCCAGGGTGACGACTGAAGTCGGTAATGCCGAAGCCGCCGTGCTGCGCGAAAAGTTGCTGGCCGAGGCACAAGGTCTGGCCGAGAAATTCGCCACCCTCGACCGGCTGGGCGACACCGCCCGCAACCACGAGGAATTCCGCCTGCAACTGGAGAAAAACTTCGAGCAGGCCCTGGCCGGCATCGAAGCCAGCAAGGACATTGCCCGCGAACAGGCCGAGGTGCTGTCGTCCGCCCTCAGCAAGGCCAACATCGACATCGTTGGCGGCGAAGGCGCGTTCTTCGACAAATTCGCCAGCGGCCTGTCAGTGGGCAAGTTCCTGGAAGGCGCGGCAGGCAAAAGCCCGATCGTGAACGATCTGTTGCAGAAGTTCATCGGTGGCAATCAGGCCCGCGACGTACTCAAGGCACTGGGCGGCTCCGGCTCCCAGGACACACCCTGACCCCAATCCCGCACCGGCACAGGAGCACCGCATGGCATTCCCCTTCCGTCTGCCTTCAGGCCGAGCCATGGCATTGGCAGCGGCACTCTGTTTGCACTGGAGTGCGCAGGCCGCCGACGCGCCGGTGCAGATGGCCGTCGATGGCGGTCGCTTGCACGGTAGCCTGAATGTGCCGTTGGGCGCATCCACCCCTGTGCCCACCGTGTTGCTGATTGCAGGCTCCGGCCCCACCGACCGCGACGGCAACAGTGCCCTGATGTCCGGTCGCAATGACAGCCTGAAATGGCTTGCACAGGCACTGGAAGACGCGGGCATTGCCTCGCTGCGCTACGACAAGCGCGGCGTGGCTGCCAGCCAGGCCGCTGGTGGGCCGGACGAAGCACAGCTTCGCATCGAAACCTATGCCGACGATGTGTGCCGCTGGCTGGACTGGCTGGCGCAGGATCGGCGACTGGGCCGCGTGGCCATCGTCGGGCACAGCGAAGGCGCGTTGATTGGCTTGCTGGCGGCACGCCAATGCCCCGGCAAGGCCAGTGCCTATATCTCGCTGGCGGGAGTGGGCAGCAAGGCGGCCGATGTCATCCGCTGGCAATTGCAGCAGCAGGCCGTGTCCGAGCGCGTGCGCGAACGCAGCGAAGGCATCCTGCAATCGCTGGAAAACGGCCAGACCACCGAGCCGATTCCCCCATCACTGCACGGCATGTTCCGCCCGTCGGTGCAGCCCTACCTGATCTCGTGGTTCCGCTACGACCCGGCACAGGAACTGGCGCAACTGCGCCTGCCCACGCTCATCGTCCACGGCGACACCGACATCCAGGTCAGCGTGCAGGAAGCGCGCAAACTCGCCGCCGCCCAGCCAGCCGCACAGTTGCTGATCGTCCCCGGCATGAACCACGTCCTCAAGACCGCACCGCTGGACCTCGCACAGCAACAAACCACCTACACCAACCCCGATCTGCCCCTGCCCGGCAGCCTGACCCAGCCGCTGATCGGGTTCCTGAAACGGCATTTGCAGGCGGGGCGGTAACCGCAACGCAATACACATGAGCAGACTCGCTATATTCATCGATGCCGACAACTTCAACGACAGCACTGCGCTGGACTATGCCATGCAGGAAGTGCGCAGTCTGGGCGAGCCGGTCGCGCTGAAATATGCCTACGGCAATGCCAGCAGCCTCAAGGGCATCGAAGTGGTCATGGGCAAATATGGCATCCGGCCAGTCAGCAATCTGGTGGTGGGCAAGACTACCACGGATGTGGCATTGGCGATTGGTGCGATGGAAATGGTGTGCAGCAATCCACAAATCAAGGTGGTCGTGATCTGTTCCGGTGATGCCGACTTTGCACCACTGGCATTGCGCCTGCGGGAAATGGGTTGCAAGGTCATTGCGGTGGGGATGAGCCACAACCTTTTTACCAGTGCCGAGGTGTTTTACGACGATGTACTGACGATTCAAGTCGTGGATGAACCCGTCGTTCCGAAGCCGCCAGCGCCAGCACCTGTCTTGCCTGTGCGGCAAGCTGCGCCCGCTGCTGCCAAACCAGCTCCGGTTCCGCCACCTGCGGCTGTGGCTTCGTTGGTCACCCCGGTGGTGGTTCAGGCACCATTGAAAATACCGCCAGCGGCCCAACCGGTTAATCCAGTGAAGACCCCTGTCAAGGAGACGGGCCATTCCATCCCAGCGGCAGTCCCCGCTTCTGTTGCACCCATCAACGTCCATGCTACCGTGCAGCAGGTGCTGAAAGTCTGCCTAGCTCTGCGCAATGGTTCCTGGCAGCATTTGAGCCAGATCGTGCAAGCCTTGCGAGCGAATGGCATCTTGCCCCAGAACGCCAAAAGCAGCGCGTGGTTCGCCAGGCTGGCTCCACACTTTGAATTGACACCTGCCATCAAGCCCAATCAGGTGCGCTATCGCATGGGGTGTGCCGCCAGTCCAAAGACGGCACCCGTTATGGAGGCAGGTGTGCAAGAGGCATTGGCTGCATACCCAGTTTTAAGTGATGGCTCATGGCAGCCATTGAATCAGGTCATTGCCGCATTGCGGCAGTCCGGTCTGCTGGGAAACACCAAAAGCCTTGCGTGGTTTGAGGTGCACAGTGCGTATTTCGAAGTGGAGATGAAACCCGGGCGCACCCATCAGGTACGCTATCTCCAGAAAAAGGCCAAGCCAGCAGCATCCCCTCAAGTCGCTGAACCAGCCTCGCTGAAACCCACTGCGGCATCCACCCCAATACCCCCACCAGTCATCCAGAGCTGGCACATCAGCCACAGGCGCGAAGCAACGGTTCCTCTGCCTTCACATTGGAATGCCTTGCGACAGGTATTGGTGCAGGTGGCGGCACAGCGGGTTTGTGTGGCCGATATTCTGCTGGCCGCCCCGGAGCTTCTTCTTGGTCAGCCCTGCTCCTACCCTGCGGTGGCAAGCCGTTTTCGGGAGAAGAAGCTGGTGCTTCCCAACCAGACCATTCTGAAAATCCTGCAACGCCACCCCCAATCATTCAAACTCGATAATCCCCAATCGCCGAAATCACTGATTTATCTGGGTGGCTGCGGGGGTGGATATACAGGGAGCAAGCCTTGAAAAAAGACATCTTGGTGCAGGTGCTGAAAGACCGAATTCCCAAGCTATTGGCCATCTACGCTTTTGGCAGTCGGATTCAAGGTACGGCGGGGCCGGACAGCGATCTTGATCTGGCCGTTCTGGTGGCAGGTTATGCCGATGTGATGGTGCTGTTTGATGTGGCTGGTGATCTGGCGGACATTGTCGGGTGCCATGTCGATCTGCTGGATTTGCGGGCAGCTTCCACAGTCATGCAGTATCAGATCATTACTACAGGTCAGTGTTGGTGGCAGGCCGATCATCAGGCTGCATTGTTTGAGGCTGCGATTTTGAGTGAAAAAACTGCATTGGATGCTGCCCGTGCAAGACTGCTGTCTGATATTCAGGAAAGAGGGACCGTTTATGGTCGATGACGTTTTACTCAATAAAGCAGCAACGATTGAGCGTTGTGTGGCCCGTGCCCGCGAAGAATACGCCACCGACCCAGCCGGTTTTGCCGCCGATTTCACCCGTCAGGATGCCGCTATTCTCAACATTCAGCGTGCCTGTGAAGCGGCATTGGACATGGGGCAGCATGTGATTCGCCGCGAGCGGTTGGGTGTGCCACAAAGTGCACGCGACGTATTCGCTCTGCTGGCCCAGGCAGGCTGGATTTCCTCCGATCTGGCTGCGGCACTCCAGCGCATGGTGGGCTTTCGCAACATTGCCGTACACGATTACCAGAAGCTGCACCTGCCCATTGTGGTGCGCATCATTGAGCAGCATCTGGATGAATTCCTGCAATACAGCCAAAACTTGCTGTTGCACGACCAGTAAAAGGAACCCAAGCCATGTCATCCCAGAAAAACAGTGCTGAATCGAGCAATACCTCCCTCATCGACCAGGCCGTCGCCAGCGGTGGAGCCTACGAAGTGCTGCAAAAACGCCTGGCCGAGCAGGGTGGGCGGTTGCATGGGCTGGCGCAGCAGGTCAATGAACTGCGGCTGGCCGAATTCGGCAGCAGCCAGATGGCCCTGCTGGGGCGTTTGCGGGTGCGCACCGACAACAACTGTGTTGGGCGCGACATTGTGCAGGTGGGCGATACGCTGCTGTTTGGCTACAACGTTTTTCTGGGGCTGAAGCAGGAAACGCGCATTGAAGATGTGTTTTCCATGTACCGCCTGCAAGAGGGCGCGGATGCAGAAGGCAGCGAGGCGGGCTACGACGTGGTGCCGGTGGATGTGCGCCAGACCTTCCTGGGACAGCAGAGCTTTGTGCAGGATTTTCGCGAGTTGTACACCTATTACAAGGGCGCACGGCTGCTGCAACTGACCGTGAAAGATGGCAAGCTGCTGGCGGCCTTCCAGATTGGCGAGAAGCTGGGCGACAACCGCGTGTTTCGCTGGTCGATTTCGCCCGATGGCAAAACCGTGCAATACATCGACAATCGTGGCGAGCGCGACATTGCCCTGCCCGCGCCGTTCGATTTTGAATGGACGGCGGTGGGCCGCGAGAATGCCGTGCAAGGTCGCTACCCGCACCTGAACATTCTGGATACGGTGTTTGTCGATACCATCGGCGGCGACCTCACCGTCAAGATTCAGGACAACACCAACGATGGCCTTGGCATCTGGCGCGAAGCCGTGCAGGATGCTTCGCAATCACTGGACGATGCCAAGGTGGAATACGCCCGCGTGGGCAGCCTGATCCTGCTCAAAATCCTGCCCTACCGCGAGCAGGACTGGCGTTACCTCGTCTATAACACGCTCACGCAGAAAGTGGTGCGGATTGATGCCATCGGGCTGGCTTGCATCCAGTTGCCCGAAGACCACGGCATCATCTTCCCCGGTGGTTATTACCTGCAAAACGGTGAATACCGCACGTTCACGCAAGACATGAGCGGCATGCGTTACAAGCGCAGCTACCGTTCGCCCAATGGCGAAGATGTGCTCTACGTTTTCTACGCGCCGGAAAGCGGCCGCATGGCCCTGTTCACCTACAACCTGATAGCGCGGGAGTTGCAGGCACCGCAAATCGGCCAGGGCTATGCGCGGCTGGAAGATGGCCGCATGGTCATCTTCAGCAGCGAATCGGGCGAACCGACGCGCATCCACGCCATGCAAATTTGGCGCACGCCGTTTGCCACGGAAGAATTCGCCGCACGCCAGCCCGCCCGCAACACGCCGCTGGGGCGCATCGGCAATGCCGAGTTGGTGCGTGGTATCTCCGAACTCGTCAGCCTGGTGCGCGAGATCAATGCCGATGAGATCTCTGCCAACCGCTACGAACGCCTGATCGACAGCACGCGCCGCCTGTTCGAGCGTTACCACTGGATGGAAGAGGGTGGCCACTTCCAGAAGCTGCCCAAGCTGCTGCACGAAATTGTTGCCACCGGCGAAGCCGTGCTGGACGAATACGAAAAAGTCGAAAGCATCCGCGCCGAAACCACGCGCCAGATGACTGAGGTGCAAACCCGCCAGCGCAGCCTGCTGGCCGAAATGCGCCGCGCCGACTGGAAGCAAACGCGCGACTACGTTCAGGCACTGGCGCAACTGGGCCAGCAACGCGGCCGCCTGATGACCGTGCGCGATTTGCGCTACATCGACACCGCCGCCGTCGATGCCATGCAGGCCGAGCTGGAAGCCGCGCACACCGAGGTGGCCGCCCGCACCGCCACCTTTCTGGCGGGCGACGATGCCCTTAAACCCTATACCGAAGGCTTGAAGGCACTGGACGACGCGGTGCAGAAAGCCACCACCACGCCGCAGATCAATGAGCCACTGGCGCAGATGCAGGCCGTTGCTACTGAGCTGGATACGCTCTCGGAGCTGATGGCCGTGCTGAAGGTGGACGACCCCACGCAGCGCACCCGCATCGTCGAGGGCATTTCCGAGATTTATGCCGCGCTGAACCAGAGCCGTGCCCGTGCCGAGCAAAAACGCCGGGGTATGGGCGCAGCCGAGCAGGTGGCGCAGTTCGGGGCGCAATTCGCGCTGTTCGGCCAGAGCATTGCCAGCGGCCTGGCCCTTGCCACCGACCCGGAAAAATGCGACGAGCAACTCTCACGCCTGCTGGTGCAACTGGAAGAACTGGAAAGCCAGTTTGGCGAGCACGAGCAATTCCTCACCGACATCATCGGCAAGCGCGAAGAACTGCTGGAGAGTTTCGAGACTCATAAGCAAGCCTTGCTGGACGAACGCCAGCGCAAGGCGCAAGGCGTGTTCGATGCCGCCGTGCGCATCCTCGACGGCCTGCCGCGCCGCACCGAGCGTGTGCAGGACACAGACACGCTCAATGCCTTCTTTGCGGGCGACGCGCTGATTCTGAAACTGCGCGAACTCGCCGACCGTCTGCGTGAACTGCAAGACAGCGTCAAGGCCGACGATGTGGAAGCCCGTCTCAAGGCCGTGCGCGACCAGGCCGTGCGCGCACTGCGTGACCGCAGCGACTTGTTTGAGGGCGGTGGCAACGTCATCCGGCTGGGGCGGCATCGCTTCTCCGTCAATACCCAGGTGCTGGATTTGACGCTGATGCCCCGCGCAGGCAACCTCAATCTGCATCTGGTCGGCACCGATTATTTCGAACCATTACAACGCCCGGAACTGGCCGAACTGCGCGAGTATTGGGACGTGGCACTCGAATCCGAATCCGCCCAGTTCAGCCGCGCCGAATACCTCGCGCTGCAAATTCTGCAAGCTCCGGCGGCGCAGAATGATGAGCCAAGCCTCACCGCCGATGCGCTCGCCGCGCTATTGCCCAAACCCGACGAACTGGTGCGTGCCGTGCGCGAATTTGCCGCGCCACGCTACCGCGAAGGCTACGAACGCGGCATTCACGACCACGATGCCGCCTTTATTCTGCGCGCGCTGCTGCCGCTGCAAAAGCAGGCAGGCGTGCTGGCCCACGATGCCCAGGCACGCGCCTTGGCCGTGCTGCTATGGAACGAAGTGCAGGCGGGCAGCGATACCGCATTCAAGATCAGCGCGCAAGCCCGCCACTGGCCGCAACGCGCCCGCAACGCTGCGCACATGCGCAACCTGCTGGGCAGCACCGATGCGCATCAGGCACTGGTGGCAGAAGTGGCGCACGCCCTGCAAACCTTCGCGCAACACAACCAGCTTCACCCGCTGGCCGATGCTGCATTGCCTGCACAGGCCGCGACTTATCTGGTGCAAGAGCTTGCCCAGCCCGCACCGCGCCTGCACTTCTCGCGTCATGCCGCAGCACTGCGCGATGCCTTGCGAAACACCTTGCAGGCCGATGCCCTTTGGGACGAACTGGAAAAAAACCTGCACGATGCCAGCCAGCCCCTTAACGCCCGGCTGGAACTCGCGCTGCACTGGGCTCAGGCACTTGCTGTCCGCCCGGAACACGCCGCCCATGCCGCCTACGCCACTGAAGCCGCAGCCCTGCTGCTGCTCCAGCCGGAACTGCCGCACGACATCTTGCAGGTGGAACTGCGCACCACCATCACTGGCCTGCTGGGACAACACCCGCGCATTCATGAAGGCACGCTGGAACTGGGCGTAGACGACTTCGCCCGCCGCGCCCACTGGCACCAGCACCAGTTCCTGCCCGGCCTGCGCCGCTACCAGCAACTGCGCCAGAGCATCCTCACCGAACAGCGCGAAGCCATGCGGCTGGAAGAATTCAAGCCGCGCCCGCTCACCAGCTTCGTGCGCAACAAACTCATCAACGACGTTTATCTGGGCGTGATTGGCGACAACCTCGCCAAGCAAATGGGCACGGTGGGCGAGAACAAGCGTACCGACCTGATGGGCTTGCTGATGATGATCTCGCCGCCCGGCTATGGCAAAACCACGCTGATGGAATACGTTGCTAACCGGCTCGGCCTCATCTTCATGAAAATCAACGGCCCTGCGCTGGGTCACGAAGTGCGCAGCATCGACCCTGCACAAGCCCCGGATGCCACTGCCCGCCAAGAATTGGAAAAGCTCAACCTCGCGCTGGAAATGGGCAACAACGTCATGCTCTACGTCGATGACATCCAGCACACCCACCCGGAGTTCTTGCAGAAATTCATCTCGCTCTCAGACGGCACCCGCCGTATCGAAGGCGTATGGCGCGGCCGCACCAAAACCTACGACATGCGCGGCAAGAAGTTCTGCGTCGTCATGGCCGGCAACCCCTACACCGAATCGGGCGAAGTCTTCAAAATCCCCGACATGCTGGCCAACCGCGCGGACATCTACAACCTCGGCGATGTGCTCGGTGGCATGGAAGACACCTTCAAACTCAGCTACGTTGAAAACAGCCTCACCAGCAACCCGGTACTTGCCCCGCTGGCCACGCGCGACCTCAAGGACTTGTACCTGCTGGTGGGCAAGGTGCAAGGCAGGGACTTCTCCAGCAACGAACTCAGCCACGACTACAGCGCGGCAGAACTGCGCGAAATCGAAGCCGTGCTGGAGCGCATGTTGCAGGTACGCGAAGTTGTGTACCGCGTGAACCAGCAATACATCGCCAGTGCCGCACAGGCCGATGCCTACCGCACCGAGCCACCCTTCAAACTGCAAGGCAGCTACCGCAACATGAACAAACTGGCCGAGAAAATCACCAGCGTCATGAACCCGGCAGAAATGCAGCAACTGCTCACAGACCACTACCAGGGCGAATCGCAACTGCTCACCACCGGCGCGGAAGAAAACCTGCTCAAACTCGCCGAACTGCGCGGCCATGTGAGCGAAGACCAGCAAGCACGCTGGCAGGAGATCAAACGCAACTTCCAGCGCACTCAGGCCATCGGTGGAGCGGATACGGATACCGGCGGCAAGATCGTTGCGCAATTGCTGGACTTGGTGGAAGCCACGCGTGCCCATGCCGCATGGCAACAAAGCCAGCCCATCCCAACGGCCACCCCGTGGGATGCCCTGCTGCAAAGCCTGCAACAGCTTGGCTCCGGCCAGCAACAAGCCAGCCATACCCTGGCCCGCACCGTGGCCGCTATCCTGCAACAACTGCACGAGAGCACCCAGCAGCCCGCCACAGCAGCAGCCGACAGCTCCAACGACCAGCACCTGCAAGCCGCCCGCGAACTCGGCCAACTGGTCGCCACCGCCCTGCACCCGGTACAGCAACACCTGGCCGACAGCCGCCGCCAGCAACTCGGACTGCACCGTGTATTACTGCAAATCGCCACCGCGATTCAGGAACAACTGGACATCTTGAGCACCACCACGGGAAAAAAGAGCGAACGGGTGCGACATACCGAAGTGGTGGACAAGGCGTTTGAGCGGATGAATTTTGATGATAAATAATTTTTATATTATGTCAGATGCGCAGTTGTAGATGTTATTTAAATCAAATACGAAACTCGTGACATGAATTTCGAGACTATGCACAGCAGTACCGTTTTAGGCCGCAGGATGCGGTCAAGGCGTGAGATGTTGGAGTGGTCGCAGGAAAAAGTGGGTGTGCAGATCGGCATCGACGAGTCTGCCAGTCGGGCCAGGATCAGCCGATATGAGTTGGGTACCCATGAGCCGCCAGTGAAAACAGCAAGACTGATTGCACGGGCACTCGGTGTGCCTTTGGCTTATCTGTACTGTGAAGATGACGAAACAGCCGCGCTGTTGTTGCAATTGGAAAACTTGCCGCAGCCGCAGCGGAGAATGATGTTGGCGAGCTGGAGAGCCGAAATAGAAGACGCGATCTGTGCAACAACACTAATGGATAACGCGCAATAGTGACACTTTGATGCGGCGGGTTCTAGGGCGGGTCTTGACCCGCCTTTTAATGGATGGTTGGGGCAGGGGGGTACTTCCCCTGCCGTTGTTGTTGGCAGCAAGCCATCAGGCTTTCTTCACAAACTCGGATTTGAGCTGCATGTTGCCGATGCCGTCGATCTTGCAGTCGATGTCGTGGTCGCCATCGATCAGGCGGATGTTGCGCACCTTGGTGCCTACCTTGACGACCTGGGACGAGCCTTTGATCTTCAGGTCTTTGATGACGGTGACGCTATCGCCGTCTTGCAGCAGGTTGCCTACCGCGTCTTTGATGATGCGTGTTTCTTCGGCATCGACCGCTTCCGTTGCCTGGGCAGGCCATTCATGGGCGCATTCGGGGCAGATCAGCAATGGCCCGTCGGC
The DNA here is from genome assembly GCF_900129055.1 of Lampropedia hyalina DSM 16112. GTDB lineage: Bacteria > Pseudomonadota > Gammaproteobacteria > Burkholderiales > Burkholderiaceae_C > Lampropedia > Lampropedia hyalina. The sequence goes on along the minus strand of NZ_FQUZ01000006.1, from coordinate 57,312 downwards.
ATAGACGAATTCGGATTGGCATTGGGGGCAGGCGGGTAGTGTGGACATGGGGTGTGGGTTCTCGGGAAGCTCCAAAAGGAAGGCTCCAAGCATACCGCATGCGGTGGCCCGAATCGCAGTGGTTGAAATTCCGTCATCCGTGTAGGATGGAAGTCCATTTTTTCAGTGGAGGCCCGTCATGAAGAATTTTCAGTGTTCCTGCTGCAATAGTCTGGTTTTTTTCGAGGACAAGGTGTGTGTGCAGTGCCAGCATGCCTTGGGGTTTGATCCGCAGTCGCTGGCGGTGTGGGCGGTTCAGCCGGTCGAGGCAGGTGCATTGCCGCAGTCCGCTGGCGAGGCCGGTGGGGCGGTGAACGCGCTGCCTGCCGCGCTCCTCTGGCAGGTGGTGGGTGGGGCTTCGGGTGGGTCTGTGCCTGCGGGCCTGTTTCGCTTTTGCCGCAATGGCATCGATTACGGCTCCTGCCATTTTCTGGTGGCGGTGGATGATGGTGATGGGTTCTGTGCTTCCTGCCGCCAGACCCAGGTGATTCCGAATCTGTCGGTGGAAGGCAATCTGGCGGCCTGGACGACAATCGAGGATGCGAAACGCCGTCTGTATTACACGCTGGCCAAGCTGGGGCTGGAGGCCGGGGTGCGGGGCGATGTGGGGGTGCAGACGCCGGTGTATGAGTTCATGGAGGATGTGCCGGGCGAAGACCCGGTGATGACGGGCCATGCGTCGGGGCTGATTACCATCAATGTGGCAGAGGCGGATGATGCCGAGCGCGTGCGGCGGCGCGAGGATTTGCACGAGCCGTACCGGACGCTGACGGGGCATTTCCGGCACGAGGTCGGGCACTATTACTGGGATCAGTTTTTCCTGAACGATGCGCAGGCCCTGGAGGAGTGCCGGCAGGTGTTTGGCGACGAGCGGCTGGATTATGGCGAGGCCCTGCAACAGCATTACCAGAACCCGAAGCCCGACTGGCAGAGCGCGTACATCAGCAGCTATGCCACGGCGCACCCGTGGGAGGACTGGGCGGAGACCTGGGCGCATTACCTGCACCTGATGGATTTGCTGGAGACGGCGGCAAGCCACCAACTGGCCTTTGCAACCCACGGGGCGCAGGGCGTGTCGGCCATCCAGTGTCAGGATCCCTATGAGGTGATGTTGCAGGCGGAACAGGCGGATGCAGGGCAGCAGGATCAGGACATCACCGCACTGCTCAATCAGGGCATGGGCGTGTCGTTGCTGCTCAACAATCTGAATCGCAGTCTGGGGCAGGACGATGCCTATCCGTTTGCCCTGGCTACGCCGGTGTTGCACAAGCTGGGCTTCATCCACAACATTGTGCGCCGCAAGACGCGGGGGTATCAGGTGGAGCTGGCTTGACGGTGGCAACTCGGGTGATGGTATCGCGCACGGCTCCAGGGGAGGTCTGGGGCTTTGCCTTGCTGTATCTGCTGGTGTCGGGGTTGGCAGTGTGGCGTTCTTTGCCATGGTGGACGCCGGTGTACGCCAACACTGCGTGGTGGATTGACTACGAGCAGGGTTTCGTCAAGCGCGGTTTGGTGGGAGAGGTGCTGCGGCAGTGGGAGCTGGTGCCCGATGCGGGTTGGATTCGGGGGGTGAGCCTGTCGCTGACGGCGGCGGTCTGGCTGCTGTTCACCTGTTTGTTCTGGCGTTTGTATCGGCAAAGTGGATGCGATCGCGGTGTGGCGTGGCTGGCTCTGCTGTTCGCTGCCAGCTCGGCTACGCTTCAGCACATGGTGCTGGATGAGGGCCGACTGGACATGCCCGCGCTGGCACTGGTATTGCTGGCCATGGGTGCGGTGCATGGCTTGCGTCAGGGGGCTTTGCTTTTTGCGGTGGTGACGGTGCTGGCATGGCTTGCGCTGTGGGTGCACGAGGCGAGCTTGCTGCTGTTCATCCCACCGCTGTTGTCGTGGTGGGTGTATCGGCATGGCCGTGCCGGGTGGGGATGGTATGGGGCGTTTGTCGCTTGCATGGCTTTGAACATGGCCCTGGTGCTGGGGTTTGGGGCGCGTGACGGGGGGCTGCTGGAGCAGGATTTCGCACGGCAACAGGCACTGGCCGGAGGCTGGCTGGTGCGCGAATCCTTTGCCGTGGTGTATGCGGGCAGCGGGCAGCAGAACTGGGCGTGGGTGCTGGAGCGTGTGATGGCACGCGATCAACTGTTTGACCATCTGGCTCTGGCGGTTTTCTGCATCGTGCCGTATGGCTGGCTGGGGGGCTTGTGGCTGCGGCAGTTGCATCGCACCGGGCAGGCACGCCTGCTGTGGGTGTGCGTGCCTGCATTGGCGGCACTGGGCCTGTATGCGGTGGCGATTGATTTTTACCGCTGGTGGGCCTGGGCTGTGTTCAACCTGCATGGACTGACGCTGCTGCTGTGCCTGTGCGACCGCCGTGCCTGTGCCTCACTGTGCCAGGTGCTGCGCACGCAGGGCTGGGCGGTGGCGTGGCTGGTGCTGGGTTCCCTGTATCTGGGGGGATTGGGCTGGGATGTGGCCTATCCGCTGGCAGACCTTCCCTGGCCCTGAGTGGTGCGCGGGGGGGCGCGCAGGCTTGCCTACCCCCGTGATTCTGGATTTACCGCCTGCCCTGTTGCCGCTTCTGTTTGCGGCGGTGTTGCTCCATGCTGTCCTGGCCGATGTAGTTGGTGGCGGGTTTCGCTGGTTTGGACTGGTTGTTGCGGTCGCGGTCACGGTCGCGCCCTGGTGCGGTTTTGTTGCCTGCGGCATTGCGGTTGCGTGGGGGGCGGCCACTGGCATCGGTGGCGGGTGGGCCGCTGCGGCTGCGCGCGGGTGGCCCGTCCTGGCGGTTGCCTGCCGGGCGGCGCGGGGCTTCATCGTCGGCGGGGCGTGGTCTGGGTGGGCGTGACGGGCTGTTGTTGCGCAGGCCGGGGCGGGCACCTGCGGGTGGGCGGGACTGGCCGGGGGCAGGCGGGGCTTCCATGCCCGCTTCCTGCATGAGCCGCTGCACGTCGCGCTCGCTCAGGTCCATCCACATGCCACGGCGCAGGCCGCGCACCAGTGCGACATTGCCATAGCGGATGCGGATGAGGCGGCTGACGGCGTGGCCGACGGCTTCGAGCATGCGGCGCACTTCGCGGTTGCGGCCTTCCGAGATGGTGACCTTGTACCACTGGTTCACGCCTTCGCCGCCGCCGTCCTGGATGGTGCCGAAGCTGGCATCGCCGTCTTCGAGGCGCACGCCGTCGAGCAGGCGTTGTTTCTCGTCGTCGGAGAGCGCGCCGAGCACGCGCACGGCGTATTCGCGTTCCAGCCCGAAGCGGGGGTGCATGAGGCGGTTGGCCAGATCACCGGAGTTGGTGAACAGCAGCAGCCCTTCGGTGTTGAGGTCGAGTCGTCCCACGGCCTGCCATTTGCCCTGGTGCAGGTGTGGCAGCTTGCGAAATACGGTGGGGCGGCTTTGCGGGTCGTCGCGGGTGACGACTTCACCGGCGGGCTTGTGGTAGGCCAGCACGCGCACGGGTGGTGGCGCAATGCGCAGGAAGATGGGTTTGCCATTGACCTTGACCTGGTCGCCGTACTGCACCCGCTGGCCGACGTGGGCCGGGGCGTTGTTCACGGAGATTCGGCCTTCCAGAATGAGGCGTTCCATCTCCAGCCGCGAGCCTATGCCTGCCTGGGCCAGCACCTTGTGCAGCTTGGGCTGTTCGGCATCGGGTTGCAGCACGCGCTTGTAGGGCTGGGGCGCGGCATCGGCGGGCACGGCGGTGGTTTCGGCGGCATCGAGTTCACCGGCGACCACGTCGCTGAAGTCGATGCGTTCGTCGGCGATGTCGTCGGTTCCTGCCGCAGGGGCTTCGGGGACGTGGCCTGGTTCGGGCAGTGGGCTGGGTTCGTTCTGGCGGCGTTGCGCGGCTTTTTCTGCCAGTTTTTCGCGCAGGGCGGCCGGCCCCCGGCGCAGCCCTTTGCCGCGTGGAGATGGTGATGGATCGGTGGAGGCGGTGGATTCTGGTGCGGACGCTGGGTCGCGGTGGTCAGGATGGGTGGGCATGGTGTGTCGGTGAAAATGTCGTCGTGGGCTGGCGGTGCGCAGGGGCGGCGGGTTCCCGGCGGTCAGGCATTCGGGTGTGCTTGCCCGGCCTGGGCGGAGCCGGTGGCCCAGTCGCGCAGCAGGGTGGCTTCTTCTTTCAGGCAGGCGGTGAGCTGGTCGCGCAGGGCTTCGGGAATCGCCCCCTGGGTGTGCAGGCCGTCGATGGCTCCCACGGCATCGGCTGCGATGCTGTTCATGAGTGTGGTGATGATCTGTTCCTGTTGCGCCAGTCCGCGCGTTCCCAGAGCTAACAGTGTCGAGAGCGTGTAGCGGTGGATGAGGTTGATGGCGCGTTGTTGGGTTTCAAAGTCGTTCATGGGTTGGGCAAGAGGGTCAGGATGGGTGCCGCCAGCGGGGCAGCCACCAGAGAAACAGCACCATGCCCAGCAGTTCCACCAGCGATTGCAGGACGATGGCGGCGGCGGCCAGTTCCATGCCGGGTGGCAGGGCCAGTGCCAGCGGCAGCACCACAAAGGAGTTGCGGGTGCCGAAGCTGAAGGCCAGCACCCGAGTCTGCGCCAGTGGCAAATGCCAGATTGTGCCCAACAACCGGGCCAGTGCGGCGGCCAGCAGCAAAAAAGCCACGAAAACCGGCACCAGCCCCAGCAGAATGCCGCCCGACTGGGCCAGCAGCGGGGCTTGCGTGGCGGCAATCAGTCCGACGACCAGTGCCAGCAGCGGCACCGGCAGCCAGGCCAGCGCGCCCAGCAGGGCGGCCTTGCGTGGGGGATGGCCGCGCCAGGCGAAACGCTCGGTCAGAAAGGCCAGCAGCAGCGGCAGCAGGATCAGCCCGCCGAAGGCCAGCAGCATTTCCCGCTGCACCAGGGCTGCACCCCAGTCCATGCCGGTGCGGGCATCGGCTCCCAGGAACAGCGAGAGGTACAGCGGCAACAGCAGCAATTGCAGCAGCAGGCTCAGCGGCGCGAAGGCGATGGCATCTTCGGTGGCTCCCTGTCCCAGGTGGGTGAAGCTGATGAACCAGTCGGTGCAGGGCACGAGCAGCACCAGCAGTACGCCCAGCCGGATGGCCGGGTCTTGCGGCACCCAGGGCAGCAGCAGGGCCACCAGCAGCGGCAGCAGCACGAAGTTGCCGATGACCGCGAGGGCCAGAAACCGCCGGTTGCGCAGGCTCTGTCGCCATTGCCGCAGCGGGGTCTGGCAGAAGGTGGCGAACAGCAGCGCGGCCAGCAGCGGCCAGTGCAGCCCTTCCAGCCCGGCAGCCAGCGCGGGCGATTGCCGACCCAGCAGCCAGCCCAGTGCAATGCTGGCCAGGTAGAGCCAGACCTGATGGCGTTCCAGGGCTGCGCGCGTCAAGTGGGAGTCCTTTCTCTTTCTGCTGGCGCGGTGCTGAATCTGCGCCGCAGCCAGTGGCCCAGGTCGTCCAGATAGCCATAGACCACCGGCACGACCACCAGCGTCAGCACGGAGGAGGTGATGACGCCGCCAATCACGGCTTGCCCCAGCGGGCCGGAGGATTCGGAGCCTTCGCCGCTGGAGAGGGCCAGCGGCAGCATGCCGAAGATCATGGCCAGCGTGGTCATCAGAATCGGGCGCAGCCGCACCCGCGCGGCCTTGAGCAGGGCTTCGTCGCGCGGCAGGCCGGGAACCTGCTGGCCGTCGTCGTCCTGGTGATCGCGGCGGGCGCGGTTGGCAAAGTCCACCAGCAGGATGGCGTTCTTGGTGACCAGCCCCATCAGCATGACGATGCCGATGATGGAGATCATGCTGATGCGCGAGCCGAACACCAGCAGTGCGCAGACCACGCCGATCAGCGTCAGCGGCAGCGACATCATCAGGGCCACGGGTTGCAGAAAGCTCTGGAACTGGCTGGCCAGAATCATGTAGATGAACACCACGGCCAGCGCGAGGGCCATCAGCGCGTACTGGAAGGACTCGGCCATGTCCTTGGTGGAGCCACCGAACTCGTAGCTGTAGCCTGCGGGCAGTGGCGTGGCATGGAGCACATTCTGGATGTCGGCAGAGACTTCTCCCAGCGAGCGCAGCGAGGTGTTGGCGGTGACTTTCACCTCGCGCTGCATGCTGTGGCGGTCGATGGAGTCGGGCGTGCTTTCCTCGTGCAGCGTGGCCACCTGCTGGAGGGTGAGCAGGTGGCGTGCGCCGGTTCTGTCGTCGGTGACGCTGAAGGGCAGTTGCGCCAGTGTGTCGAGGTGCTGGCGCGCTTCGGGAGCCAGGCGCACGTTCACATCGTAGGTCTGGCCATCGGTGGCGCGCCAGTTGCCCACGGTCTCGCCCGCCAGCAGAATGCGCAGCGGCTGGGCGATGGCCTGCACCCCCAGCCCCAGGTCGGATGCCTGTTCGCGCAGCACGTTCACGGTGACGATGGGGCGGCGGTTCTGCGTGCGCGCCTCCACGTCCACCAGCCCGTCGATGTGGGCCAGCTGCTGGGTGATCTGTGCCGCCAGCCGCGACAGTTCATCCAGGTCTTGCCCCTTGATGGAGAATTCCAGTGCCTTTTGCCCGCCCACCGGGTCGAGCAGGCCGACGTGGGTGATGGTGATGCCCGCCATCTGCCCCAGTTCATGGCGCAGGTGGCGCGACATTTCGGCGACATTGCGCGTGCGTTGCTGGCGGTCGATCAGCCGCACATACATGGATGCGTAGTTCTTGCCGGTGGCGTTGCCGCTGTTGAGGGTGGTGAGCGTGTAGCGCACTTCGGGCATGGCGCGCACCACGGCTTCCACCTGCCGCACCTTGGCTTCGGTCTGCTCCAGCGAGCTGCCCATCGGGGTATGGAACTGGATGGTGGCCTCCGAGTAATCGGATGCAGGCACGAATTCCGACCCCACCAGCCGCACCATGAAAATGCTCAGCACGAAAATGCCCCCTGCCAGCCCCAGCGTGAGCAGCCGATGCCGCAAGGCCCAGCGCAGCGCGTCCTGGTACAGCGCGGACAGGGCCTGCGTGAGCTGGTCGAACCATTGCGTCAGCCGCCCCAGCGTGTGGCGGTACAGGCGTTGGCGGCGCGAGGCGGGCGCGTCGCTGGCCCCTGCCAGCGACGGCTGCATCACCTGCGGGTCGTGCCAGACGCTGGAGAGCATCGGGTCGAGCGTGAAGCTCACGAACATGGAGATCAGCACGGCGGCGGCAATCGTCAGGCCGAATTCATGGAAGAACTTGCCGATGATGCCGCCCATGAAGCCAATCGGCAAAAACACCGCCACGATGCACAGCGTGGTGGCCAGCACCGCCAGGCCAATTTCCCGCGTGCCATCCATTGCGGCCGCGTAGGAGGTCTTGCCCATTTGCAGGTGCCGCACGATGTTTTCGCGCACCACGATGGCATCGTCGATCAGTAGCCCCACGCACAGGCTCAGGGCCATCAGCGTGAGCATGTTGATGGAGAAGCCGAACAGCCCCATGAACATGAACGTGCCGATCAGCGCAATCGGCAGGGTCAGCCCGGTGATGATGGTGGAACGCCAGGAGTTGAGGAACAGGAACACGATCACCACCGTCAGGATCGCGCCTTCCACCAGTGTGCGCTGCACACTCGCCACCGACAGCCGAATCTGGCGCGAGTCGTCCGTCACCGCCTGTAGCGATACGCCCGGCGGCAGGCTGGCCTGCAAGCTGGCAATCGTCTCGTTCAGGCCATCGACCACGCCAATGGTGTTTTCGTCCTGTGCCTTCTGCACGTTCAGCAGCAGCGTGCGCTGGCCGTTGAACAGGGCCAGCGACTCCAGTTCGGCGGCACCGTCACGCACCTGTGCCACCTGCTCCAGCCGCACCGCCTCGCCATTGCGCCGTGCCACGATGAGGCGAGCAAAGTCCTGCGGCTGTGCCATGCGCCCCATGATCTGCACGATGCGGTCTTGTTCGGCCGAGCGCACCGTGCCCAGCGGCAGCTCCTGGTTCTCGGTGCGCACGGCATCGGCCACTTCCTGGGGGCTGATGCCGTAGGCCTTCAGGGCATCGGGGTTGAGGTAAATATTGATCTCGCGTTCCGTGCCGCCGACGATGTTCACCGCACCCACGCCGCGCACATTCTCCAGCCGGGGCTTGAGCACCTGATCGGCCCAGTTGGTCAGCCATACCGCATCCATGACCGCCCCTTCGGCCTGCGATACCACGGCCACCGACCAGATCGGGCGGTCTTCCGGGTTGAAGCGTTGCACCACCGGCTCTTCCACCTCGTCGCGCAGGCTGGCACGGATGCTGGCGATCTTCTCGCGCACGTCCTCAGCGGCCTTGCGCCCGTCCATCGTCAATTGGAACTGGATGATGACCAGCGACAGGTTATCGTAGCTGCGCGAGGTCAGCGTGCTGATGCCTGCAATCGTATTGACGGCTTCCTCGACTTTCTGCGTGACCTCGCTTTCCACGATGGCCGCCGACGCGCCGGGGTAGTTGGTGGCCACCACCACCACCGGAAACTCGATGTTGGGGAATTGATCGACCTTCAGCCGCTGGTACGAAAAACTGCCCAGCACGACGAAGGCCAGCATGACCATCGTGGCCATGACCGGGTTTTGCAGACTGACGCGGGTAAACCACATGGTGCGTGTTCCGATTCAGACAGGGAGATCAGGGCTGTGCCGTGGCACTGGTCCCATCGGCTGCCGCATCCACTGCATCCAGTTGCACGGGCGTGCCATCCTGCAACAGCCCGGCACCTGCCAACAGCACGGGCGTGCCAGCCTCCAGCCCCTGCACGATCTGCCAGGCCACGTCCTCCACCAGTACCCGCGCATCCGGTTGCACGGGCCGATGGCGCACGGTGTAATGACCGGTGCCTGGGTTGTCTGCATCGGCTTGCAGCCACAGCACATAGGGCTGGGGTTTGTCGTTGCGAATTGCCGATGGCGGCAGGGCCAGGGCCTGCACCTGCCCGGTGGTGATGGTGCCGCGTGCAAACAAGCCGTCGCGCAGTTGCAGCGGTGGCACGGTCGATGCGGCATCGGCATCGGTGGGCGATGGTGTCTGGATGCGCAGATACACGGCAATCGTGCGGCTGCCCGCCTGCGCCATCGGGCTGACGCGCACCACCTCGGCAGGCAGAGTGTGCGACGTGCCCTCGACCTGAAGCTGCGCTGCCTGCCCCATGGCGACCTGGGTGGAGTCCTGCGCAGGCAGGCTGGCGTGCAGCTCGAAGCTGCGCAGGTCCACGATGTCCAGCACCGCTTCTCCGGCATTCACCACCTCGTGCGGCTGCACATGGCGCGTGGCCACCACCCCGCTGAGCGGGCTTTGCGCCCGGCTGTCTTCCACCGACTTGCGTGCCACGTCCACCCCGGCCATGGCCGCGCGGTAAGTGGCCTGGGCGGCCTTCAGGCTGGACTCGGCATTGCGCAGGGCCGTCTCGGAGATGAAGCCATGGGCGGCCAGTGCGCGATGGTTTTCCGCATGGCGTTGCGCCACATGCTGTTCGGCCAGCGCGGCCTGGGCCTGCTGGCTGGCCTGTTGCAGGCGTGCGGCGGCATCGGGCGCGGCAATGCGGAACAGCACCTGCCCCTGCACCACGCGCTCGCCCTCGCGCACCTGCAAGTCCAGCACCTCGCCACCATACTGCGCCCGCACCGAAGCATGGTGCCGGGGCCGCACCGTGCCGCTGATGGCCATTTGCAGTGGCAACTGCTGCGGATGCACCCGCATCACCTCATCGTGCGAAAGCCGCAGGCGTGGATTCTGGCGCACCAACTGGTCTTCGGCCAGCGCGGCCTGATGATCCTGCTGGCGTTGCCAGGTGCGCGAGCCACCCCAGAGCAACAGCAGCAGGGTTGCCAGGATGAGAAACCACAGCAAGGGGCGTTTCATGGGCATGGGCAAGGGAATGGAGAAAGATCGCCACTATAACGAAGCCAGACCCATGTCCTGGCTTTGCCACTGCGCAGAAAGTGGTGGATGGCGGCAGTGCACGGGCCTGTTTGCCTTTTGCCTGATCGGTGGCATGCAGTCTGTGATGGGTATTAAAAGCCGTGGATTTAAAGGCATCGGAAAGATAGGGTTCACCCCATGGCAAAACCGTCTGTTCGCTACGCAAAAAATGTGCATCTGGTCGCATTTGGCTTGGCCGTGCGTGCGGTGCGGCAACGCTTGGGAATTTCTCAGGAAGAGCTGGCACTGGCGGCGGAACTCGATCGCTCGTACCTGGGCAGTGTGGAGCGGGGTGAGGCCAACCTGGCACTCATCAACATGGTCAGGATTGCCATGGCCTTGAATACCAACGTGGAATTGCTGATGAAAGAGGCGCAGTTGTAAGAGCCTGCTCACGATCTCAGCCTGGCGAAGCAAATGCCTTTCCATTTCCATTTGGAGTGCGCCTTGTATCCACCGCTTGCCGGGCACAGCAGCAACTGTACCCAGGCCCTTGCAGGGCTTTTTTCTATGTCAGCAGGTTCATGTGGGCTGGGGTGTGATGGCCAGCACTTTTTCCACCAGTGCGTTCAGGCGATTGCCATCGCAGGTGCGGTAGATGACTTGGGGATGGAGGGTGTCGGGCCGCAGCGGGGTTGCCACAGGGGGGTGGGCCAGCGAAAGACGGACGTTGTAGCCGCAGGCCCAGGGGGTGGGCAAGGCAGGGTCCAGGGTCAGCAGCGAGCACAGGCATTGCTCACCAGAGACTTCAATTCCTGGCACCAGCATCCAGCGCACAGCCCCTGGCAAGGCCAGGCACAACAGTGCCATGCCCCCGCCGTCAAAACATTGCTGTACGGCCAGGGGCCAATTGGTTTGCGGAGCCTGCTCCTGCACGCAGTGGTGCGGCAGCTGTTCCTGGAGCCAGGCTGCGCAAGGGCTCGGGTGGGGCGCGGCCGTTACCTGCTCGGAAAGTGTAGGCCATTGCCCTGTCAGGATTCTGACGGCCTGCTGTGCCACAAACCATTCACTGATGCTGTGGATCTGGAGGCTGCAATCGGATTCTTCTGGAAACCAGGGCTGCCAGATGCCCTCGGTGTCCAGCACTTCCAGATTGGTGTCGAAACGCAGCCCAGGCACAAAGTGGTGGGTCAATTTGGAGCGGGTGGGAAAAGGTGCATTCATTGGTTCACCTCTGAAGAAAGAGGGACAGCAATGTCTGCCACTGTGCGTATGCTCATGTTGTTAGACTCCTTGACAAGTGGTGTGGCTACCGTTGCAGATAGCCGTTATCCAGCCCCGGACCATCGGGGTCAGGGCATGGGGAAACCGCGCTATCGTGGCGGCTGGAACGCTTGTCTTGGAAGGTGTTTCAGGCACCTGGAGAATTATGCCCAATTTGATACGGGCAATCCAGCAGATGCAAGCTTGCCGGTGGCTGGACGGCTGGATCGGCTGCCTTCAGCCTGTGGGATGGGTGCGACCGGTTGTTACGGGGACTCCGTGGCCACCGGCAGGCTTTCGGCCAGCTTCTGAAGCCACTGCGCGGTGCGCTGCGAGGCATCGTTGGCCAGCAGGGTCAGCACCTTGTTGCCTTCGCGCCAGATCAGCACGCTCTGGCTGTTGCCGCTGGTGCTGCTTTTCAGGCGCAGCAGGATGGCTCCGCGCGACTGGCCGCCGATGGTCAGCGGCAGATTGACCTGTTCGCGCACCAGCATGACCCAGGCATCGCCATGCCGCAGGGCCTGCTCCTGCAATACCAGCAGGGGTGACGAAGGGCAGTTCAGCACCCGTTGCAGGCCAGAGAAACGCTCGTCGTGCAGCACGCCAATCGCGCCCTGCTGAAGCTGCTCGCATGGTTCCAGCAAGGAGCCATTCAGGCTGGTGGGCTGGATGGCCAGTGCGGGCAGGGCCGGTGGTTCAGGGGGTTCATCCGCCAGTTCGGCGCGCAGTTGATTGTCGCTTTGCAAGCGTGCCTCTGTCTCGCGCACTTCGTCGGCGCGCTGGTGCTGGAAGGCAGCGAAGTTTTCGTCGATGGGGCTGTCGTCCGCATCTTGCACCGAGACGATCTGATCGGCCTGCATGGAAGCCCACAGCATCTGCCGTGTCGGGAATTCGGTGGACTGTGCCCATGCGGCATGGCCCATGAACATACAAAGGCCCAGCAGCCATGGTTTCAATTTCAATTCGTTGCGCATTGCGACTTTCCCATATGCCATGGAGCCATCACCCAATCCTTGCTTGGCACACCTGATTGGTTTGGATGAAGACACAAAGCGCACCACTATACCCAAGGATGTTTGTGCGGCTGTGCTGGTGCGTGTGCGTTAGAACCTGTTCACGATCTTTTCATGGGGTACGCACGATGCCAAAACTGTTCCAATCAAGGCGCGCGGCGCAGCACAGACTGGGCGTCTGTGCAAGCCGTGCAACGCCGAGTGGGGCAGTTTTGGCATCGTGCCCTTGGGGTTGCCCCGTCAGGCAGGCCACTGCGGCGTTGCAAATCCTCGCCGGGCCACCAGCCCGCCTGCGGTTTGCGCCTTGCATTGACCCGCCTGACGGGGCAACGTACCCCATGAAAAGATCGTGAACAGGTTCTTAGACACGGGTTTTGTCAAAGAAAAGATACTTCTGGGACAAAATGCAAGTGGTTCTTACCCTGAGTGGGGCCTGCGAAACA
>NZ_FQUZ01000006.1:19758-44745 GCF_900129055.1 Lampropedia hyalina DSM 16112 | reverse complement strand
CACCTTGCCCGTATCGACATACGGGCGGCGGCGTGCGCCTAGATTGGCCTGCCGGGGCGCACTGGCGCGGGGGTGAATCTAATGGATGACACGCCCTAATGACAATGACCTGCCAGCGTTGATTCAGCTTTTGGCTCCTCGCTCTACAATTCCCAAGGTAGGGGTGCTGCACACTGGCTGCCCCGGCTCTTGCAAAGGCAGGTCACATGACAAGCGTTCACACTTCCCTGTACCCTCTGGCGCGTCCGCGCCGACTGCGCCGCGACGCGTTCACCCGCGATCTGGTGCGCGAAAACCGGCTGGGCGCGCAGGACTTGATCTATCCCGTGTTTGTGCAGGAAGGCCAGGGGTTGCGCACCCCCGTGCCTTCCATGCCCGGCGTGGCGCGGCTCAGCCTGGATGAGCTGCTGCCCGTGGCGCGTGAATGCGTGGCACTGGGCATTCCGTATCTGGCCTTGTTTCCGGTCATCGAAGCGAGCCTGAAAACCCCCGATGGCGAGGAAGCCCTCAACCCGGACGGGTTGATTCCGCGCGTGGTGCAGGCCCTGAAAAATGAATGCCCCGATCTGGGTATCCTGACCGATGTGGCACTCGACCCCTATACCAGCCACGGACAGGATGGCCTGCTGGACGCACAAGGGCATATCCTCAACGACGAAACCGTCGGGCAACTGACGCGCCAGGCTTTGGTGCAGGCACAGGCTGGCGTGGACATGGTGGCCCCCAGCGACATGATGGACGGCCGCATCGGTGCCATCCGGCAGGGGCTGGAAAGCAACGGCTTCTTCTACACCCGCATCATGGCCTACAGTGCCAAGTACGCCAGTGCGTTCTACGGGCCGTTCCGCGACGCAGTAGGGTCTGCCGCAAACCTGGGCAAGAGCGACAAGAAAACCTACCAGATGGACCCCGGCAACAGCAACGAAGCCTTGCGCGAGGTCGCACTGGACCTGGCCGAAGGCGCAGATGCCGTGATGGTCAAGCCCGGCATGCCGTATCTGGACATCGTGCGCCGTGTCAAGGACGAATTCGGGGTTCCGACCTTTGCCTACCAGGTCAGTGGCGAATACGCGATGCTGAAGGCAGCGGCAGCCAATGGCTGGCTGGATCACGATGCCGTCATGCTGGAGAGCCTGCTGGCATTCAAGCGTGCCGGTGCCGACGGCATCCTGACCTACTTCGCGCTGGATGCGGCACGGCTGCTGCGCCAGCCCTGAAACCCTGCGCCAGCCACGGCTATACTCGGGAGCATCTTCACAAGAAATGCCTCTTCCATGACCGTTTATCAGGCCGTTCTGTTCGATTGCGATGGCGTGCTGGTGGACAGCGAACCCATCACGGCGCGGGTGCTGCACCAGTGTTTGCAGGAAAGTGGCTGGGCACTCGATTACGCCGAGTGCTGCCGGATTTTCATTGGCAAGGCCGTGCGGGATGAACGCGCCCGCATCGAGCGCGAAACCGGCCAGCCGCTGACCGACGACTGGATGGCCGCGTTCTACGCCCGGCGCAACGTGGCTCTGCTGGCGGAGCTGGAACCCATAGCAGGGGCCTTGCAGGCCGTGGCCGATGTACACGCGCAATTCCAGGGGCGCATTGCCTGCGCATCCGGCGCAGATCGCACCAAGCTGCGGCTGCAACTCGACAAGGTCGGGCTGAGCCACTACTTCGACCAACGGCTGTTCAGCGGGCAGGAACTGCCGCGCAACAAGCCCCACCCGGATGTCTATCTTCAGGCTGCGGCCGCGCTGGATGCCGAGATTGGCCGCTGCGTGGTGGTGGAAGACTCCCTCACCGGTGCGCGTGCCGGGCTGGCCGCTGGTGCGACGGTGATCGGCTTCGCCCCGGACGAACCCCGCGCACAGGCTTTGCGCACAATCGGGGTGCATGCCATCGTGCCGCACATGGCCGCACTGCTGTCGATCATCGAACGCCTACCGCAGGCAAACTCCTTTTCCATCTCTTCCGAAACCTTCTGCCCATGACCGTTTCCCAAGCCCTTCGCGCCCGCCACTCGGCACGCGCCTTCACGCCCGAACGCCCTGCCGCCGATCTGGTGCAATCCCTGCTGGAACAGGCCGGACTGGCCGCATCCGGCGGCAATATGCAGCCCTGGAACGTCATCGCACTGGCCGGTGAGCCGCTGCAACAGGCAATAGTCGCGGTGCAAACCGACACACCGGATGAAACACCGGCCACCATCTCCTACCCGCCCGGCCTGTGGGAGCCGTACCGCAGCCGCCGCTTCCAGAATGGCGAAGAGCTGTACCAGAGCATTGGCATTCCCCGCGAAAACAAGACCGCGCGGCTGGAACAGGTGGCCAAGAACACCGAATTCTTTGGCGCGCCCGTGGGCATTTTCGTGCACACGGACGTGCGCATGGTGGCCGCCCAATGGATCGATCTGGGCATCTACCTCCAGTCTTTCATGCTGCTGGCCACGGAACAGGGCCTGGCCACCTGCGCACAGGGCTTCTGGAGACGCTATCAGGAGCCATTGAAGCAGGCACTGGCACTGCCCGATACCCAGCAGGTGGCCTTTGGCATCGCACTGGGCTATGCCGCCCCGCAAGCCCCCATCAACCAGTGGCGATCCACCCGCGCCCCCTGGGCCGAATGGGGTCAATTGCGCGGCTTCGACTGAAAACAGACAGGCCCCCACGGGCTTTGACACATTCCTGTATTGATGAAGTGTTATCATTTTCGGGATTCTTCCTGATGAGATATTCGCTTTTTGCAAGGAGCCTGTTGTGTCGAATGCCCGTTTCCCCTCTGTCCCCCTGAATTTCTCCGCATCCGTGCGCACGGTATGGGCCGCCGCCTTGTGTGCCGGTCTGGGCGCACATGCCTGGGCGCAGGGCACACACGACCATGACCATGCCGATGCCTCATCGGCCCAACATGCCCATGTACACGGTGTGGTCACGCTGGACGTGGCGGTGGACGGCGGGCAACTGCTGCTGGACCTGCAATCGCCCTTGGCAGACATCGTGGGTTTCGAGCACGCCCCAAAGACCGCCGAGCAGCAGCAACAGGCCAAGGATGGTCTGGCCAAAGCACGCAATGGTGCGCAATGGTTCGCCCCCACACCGGCCGCCCAGTGCGTGCTGGAATCCGTGGAACTGGAGGCCCCCACACTGGAAATCGCCAAGGACGCTCACGGCCACGATCACAAAGATGAGCACGGCCACAGCCACGACGACGACCACAAACACAGCAAGGAAGGCGATGGTCACGATGACCACGCACACGGCCACAACGACCTGCTGGCACACTACAGCTTCCGCTGCGCCAAACCCGATGCACTCCAGTTCGTCGATGTCGCGCTATTCGCCGCCTTCCCCAGCATTCACACCGTGGATGTGCAAACGGCTCTGGCCAGCGGCCAGACCCAGCAGAAACTCAACCCCAACAGCCGCCGCATCGAACTGAAACGCTGATGCCGCTGGCTGGACAGCAGCCACGGCACACCACATCCCCCTGCACCATGTCCGAACCTGTATTGCAGATTCAGCACCTGCGCTTTGCCTGGCCGGGTCAGTCCACGCCCTGCCTGCTGATCGATGAGTTCCAGATTGCCGCTGGCGAAACCGTCTTCCTGTACGGCCCCAGCGGCTGCGGCAAGAGCACGCTGCTGTCGCTGATGGCCGGGGTTTTTCTGCCACAACAGGGGCAGGTGCGGCTGCACGGCACCGACTGGGCCAGCCTGGGCGCAGCACAGCGCGACCGCCACCGTGCCGACCGGGTGGGCTATATATTCCAGCAGTTCAACCTGCTGCCCTACCTGGGCGTGCTGGACAATGTGCTGCTGCCCTGCCGCCTCTCCACCCAGCGACAGCAGGCTGCGGCCGCCCGCAGTGGCACGATGCAGGCCGATGCCCAGCACTGGCTGGCCGCCATGGAATTGCCAGCGCAAAGCTGGAACCGCCCGGCCCGTGCCCTGTCGGTCGGGCAGCAGCAGCGCGTCGCTGCGGCACGCGCATTGGTGGGCACGCCCTCACTCATCATTGCCGACGAACCCACTTCGGCACTGGATGAAAACCGCCGCGACAACTTCATGGATCGGCTGCTGCACGCCTGTGCCACGGCAGGCAGTACCCTGGTATTCGTGAGCCACGATCAGCGGCTGGCACACCGCTTCTCGCGGCAGGTAAGCCTGCCCACCATCAACCGTGCCGCTGGAGGAACCACAGCATGAAAGCCCTGCTGCGCCTCGCATGGCTGAGTGCCTGGAACCGCCGCTTCACGCTGTCGCTGACGGTATTTTCGATTGCGCTGTCGGCCTTCATGCTGCTGGGGGTGGAGCGCATCCGCACCGACGTGCGCCAGGGCTTTACCTCCGCCGTATCGGGCACCGACCTGATCGTGGGCGCGCGCACCGGCTCGGTGCAGTTGCTGCTCTACTCGGTGTTCCGCGTGGGAGCCGCCACCAACAACATCCGCTGGCAGAGCGTGCAGGACATGGCACAGATGCGCGGCGTGGCCTGGATCATTCCGCTGTCGCTGGGCGACTCGCACCGGGGATTTCCAGTGCTGGGCACGAGTGCCGACTACTTCACCCACTTCCGCTATGGCGAGCGGCGCGCGCTGGAACTGGCACAGGGCCAGCCCTTCGACGACCTGTTCGATGCCGTGCTGGGCGCAGACGTGGCGCGGCAACTGGGCTACGCGCTGGGCGACCGCATCGTGCTGGCGCATGGCTCCGGCGGGGTACTCAACGTGGTGGAACACGACGACAAGCCCTTCGTGGTCAGCGGCATTCTGGCCCCCACCGGCACGCCGGTGGATCGCACCGTACACATCAGCCTGCAAGCCATGCAGGCCCTGCATGTGGACTGGATGAGTGGGATGCGCCTGCCCGGTCAGGACATTGATGCCGATGCCGTGCGGCAAATGGACTTGCAGCCGCGCAACATCACCGCCGCACTGGTGGGGCTGCAATCGCGCGCCCAGGTGTTCTCGGTACAGCGACAGGTGAACAATTACCGCAGTGAGCCACTGATGGCCGTACTGCCGGGCGTGGCTATGGACGAACTCTGGCGCGTCATCGGTGCGGGCGAGAAATCGCTGCTGCTGATGTCCATTCTGGTGGCCTTCGTCAGCCTGCTGGGCATGGTGGCCGTGGTGCTGGCAGGACTGAACGAACGCCGCCGCGAGCTGGCGGTGCTGCGTGCCGTGGGCGCACGCCCCGCCCATGTGGTGGCCCTGCTCGCCCTGGAAGGCGCGCTCACCACCCTCGTAGGCATGGTGCTGGGCACATTGACGCTGCTGGCCGCACTGGTGCTGCTGTCACCGTGGCTGCTGAACCAGTTCGGCCTGGTGGTGTCTGCCTGGGCGTTCACACCCTTGCAGCTCTGGCTGCTGCTGGGCTTGCTGGTGACGGGGCTGCTCGCCAGCCTGATTCCGGGCTGGCGTGCCTACCGGCTCTCGCTGGTCGATGGGCTGTCGCCACCAGTGTGACACATGAATGGTGCACAATAGCCCGCTGTGTTTTTCAACCCATGCGGCCTTGCCTGCCTCTCCTGCCACGCCATGACTGCCACCCAGACCCAGCCTTCACCCGCTCACCTTCCGATGCGCCGCCCCGTTCGCCCCCTTGCCAGCACCCTGCGCCGGCTGCTGGCATGCAGCGCAGGGCTGCTGCTGGGCACCGCCGTGTATGCCGCTGATGCTCCCGCCAAAACCACCCCAGCCAGCACGGCGACCACCGCCAGCACCAGCAGCACCCCCACTGAAATCAGCTGGGATGATCTGGTGCCCGCCAACTGGGACCCCAGCACGGAATTCGCAGACCTGATCGAAGCCGGAGCCGCCTCCTGGGAAGACACCGACCCGCGCGCCCAGGAGCTTTATGCGCGTCTGCGCAAGGTCTGGGACAACGCCCCGGTGGTCAAGGAAATGAACGGCAAGGCCATCCGGCTGCCCGGCTATGTGGTGGCCCTGGAAGAAGGCAGCAAGGGCATGACCGAAATGCTGCTGGTTCCCAACTTCGGGGCCTGCATCCACACGCCCCCACCTCCTGCCAACCAGATCATCCACGTCCGCTTCCCCACCCCGGTGAAAGGATTTGACTCGCTGGATGCCGTATGGGTCAGCGGCGTGCTGGAAGTACAGCGCACCGACAACTCCGACATGGGCGTGAGCGGCTACCGGCTGGTGGCACAGGACATCCAGAAATACCGCGAGTGACCCTGCAAGAAAGTGTTTACGATTTCAGGACAATACTGTTCAATCAAGAAAAGTACCCGTCACTCCCGCGAAAGCGCACTGCTGTCCGAAACGTTTTGAGAGGGCTGCCAATGGTGCTATTGCAACCGCCCTCGACACACAAACTGCCGTCATTCCGGCGCAGGCCGGAATCCAGTAACCCCTTGTTCCATTCGGCAATATCGGTGTTTGTTGCAACGTCGTCACTGGATTCCGGGTCAAGCCCGGAATGACAATGCTACTTGTACAGCATCGCCATGCAATCGTAAACACGTTCTAAACTCGCGCCTCGCCTCAATCCGGGTTCTGCACCGTATCCGGAGGAGTCTGGCTGCCCGGCAGAATCAACTGGAAGAAGCTGACATCGCGCCATTGGCCAAACTTGTGGCCGCCCTCGCGCAGGGTGCCGAAATGCACAAAGCCCAGATTCTCGTGCAGCACGATGCTGGCCTCGTTCTCGGCATCGATCACGGCCACCAGCACATGCAGCGACTGCGCCGTGGCCGCCTCGATGAGCTTTTCCAGCAGAATACCGCCCAGTCCATCGCCCCTGGCATCCTGGTGCAGGTAGATGGAATGTTCCACGGTGCGGTTGTAGCCATCGAGACTGCGGAACAGGTCATAGGTGGCGAAACCCATCAGCGTCTGCTGTGCATCATCGGTGACTGCGCCAATGATGGGAAAGCCCTTCTTCTCGCGGCTCTCGAACCACTGGCGCATGTCCTCCTCGCTGTAGGGCGTGTGCTCATAGGTGGCGGTGGTCTCCACGATCGCCTTGTTGTAAATTTCCATGATGCGCTGGCCATGCTCGGCAAAGCTGCACTGGATGAATTGGATCATGTAAAAGCTCCTTCAGAAATCGATGAATATCGGCCCGCGTGGCAAAGTCCCAGACATGAAAAAAGACGCATAGAGATGCGTCTTTGCAAACCGGCATGGCTGTGACACTGGCACTCAGCCCGCCTTTTTTTCCACTTCGGGCATTTCGATCTTGACCTCCAGCACCTCCAGGTTGTCCTGCTGCTCCAGGTTCACCTTGATGTCGTTGATGTCGATCTGGATGTACTTGGAGATGACCTCCACCAGATCGCGCTGCAAGTCATTGAGGAAATCAGGCCGATTCGAGTCCAGCGTGCTGCGCTCATGTGCCAGAATGATTTTCAGCCGGTCCTTGGCCACAGAGGCTGTCGGCTTTTTCGTGCCGAACCATTTTTTTATCAGGGACATGGCTGCTTACCTCCCACCAAAGAGGCGTTTGAGGAAGCTCTGCTTTTTCACCTCGATGAATCGCATCGGCTTGTCTTCGCCCAGGAAACGCGCCACCACGTCCTTGTAGGCTTCGGAAACATCGGAGTTTTCCATGTGGATGGCAGGCACGCCCTGGTTGGAGGCATTCAGGATGGTTTCCGACTCGGGAATCACGCCGATGAGCTTGATGCGCAGAATTTCCTGAATGTCTTGCAGCGACAGCATCTGGCCGCCTTCCACCCGCCCGGGGTTGTAGCGGGTGATGAGCAAATGCTCCTTGACCGGCTCCTTGCCATCGATGGCGCGCTTGGTCTTGGAACCCAGCATGCCCAGAATGCGGTCGGAGTCGCGCACGGACGAGACTTCCGGGTTCGTCACCACCAAGGCCTCATCGGCAAACTTGAGGGCCATGAGCGCGCCACTCTCAATCCCGGCGGGCGAATCGCAGATGATGTACTCGAAGCCCATGCCTGCCAGTTCCTGGAGCACCTTCTCCACGCCCTCTTCGTTCAGCGCATCCTTGTCGCGCGTCTGGGACGCGGCGAGGATGAAGAGGTTGTCGAGTTGCTTGTCCTTGATGAGGGCCTGGCTGAGCTTGGCCTCACCGTGGATGACGTTGATGAGGTCATAGACCACGCGGCGTTCCGCGCCCATGATGAGATCCAGATTGCGCAGGCCGACATCGAAGTCGATCACAGCCGTCTTGTGGCCGCTCAATGCCAGGCCAGAAGCAAAGCTGGCACTGGTCGTGGTCTTGCCAACGCCACCCTTTCCTGAAGTTACTACAACGATTTTGGCCATTCAGTTCGTCCCTTTGTTTCAAAAATAGTTTGGTTTCCCGCAGGCGATAGTGTATTGCAGCGGCTTCATCATCCAAGGTTCAGCGGCTCGAACAGCAGGCGTTCGCCCTCCAGACGAATCTGCGTGGGCTTGCCGCTGATGTTGGCAGGCAACTCGTTTTCGGCGGTGCGGTAAATGCCCGCCACGGAAACGAGCTGGGCTTCCATGCAGCTGGTGAAAATCCGGGCATTGGCATTGCCGCGCGCACCGGCAATGGCACGCCCGCGCAGGGGCGCATAGACGTGGACGTGGCCATCGGCAATGACTTCCGCACCAAAATTGACCACGGCCGTGACAATCAGATCGGCCCCCTTGGCATAGACCTGTTGCCCGGAACGCAGCGGGCGGTCGATCAGCACGGTTTCCGGCGCGGGACTTTCGCGCACCACTTCCACCTCGCGCACCACTTCCCGGATTTCCACCACCGGCTCGGGTGCCACGGGGCTGGCCACCGCAGCATCCGCATCGGCCTCCGGGCGGGCTGTGCCGACATCGGGAGCCACCGACAGCCCGGCCAGCCGGGCCGCTTCCATCTGCTCGGGGCTGGCATTGCGCACGGACACCGGAATGGTCTGGAGCTTGACCAGGGCGTGTTTCAGAATCTCGAAATCGGGTATCTGCGGCAATTCGCGGATGGCCGACAGGTCCAGGATGACGGCATCGTTGTCGAAAAACTCCGGTTCATCGGCAAAACGCTCCTGCAATGCCTGGGCGACTTCGTAGGCATTGGCGGACTTGAGCAATACGGCGACCACGGGCAGGGTCGCACTTTTGAGTTCGAAAATGGAACGGATCGAAGCCGTTGTGGGTGCAGACATGGAGGAGAGGCTTTATCTGGCAATCGGAAAGTGACGTTCTGGCACAGGAATCCGGCAGAACACAGGATACAGGCAGCCACCACCCGGTACGCGGCCCTGACCCCATTCGATCATGCACAGAAAAAACACACTGTGTCATGGTATTCCCGTGGTTTCAGGGTCTGGCACCGGGGGCGAAGCCCGCATGGTGGAAGGAGAGAGGCTGGCAACGCTGAATGCGTGGGTTAGGGAAGGTCTGCATGTCCACGGCATTTGCAGCATCCCGAACCCATGCTGCAAGGCCGCATCCAGGCGCAAAGGCCGTGTGCGCAGCGCGTGCCCGCAACGGCTGGCCAGAAGGGATGAGTGCAGCATGTGCATAGGCAGGAAGCGGCGATAGAAAAGCAGCGTGTTCAGGTGAAGCGGCGCGCAATCGCTTCTTGCAGTCGCCGGTGGATGCCATCGAAACTGCCATTGCTCATGCAGACGATGTGATCGCCCGGCTGGGCCAGTTCTGCAATTGCATCGACCAAGGGCACGATCTGGTCGAACACCCTGGCCTTGTCGCCCAGGGGAGTCAATGCCGCCCCGACATTCCAGCCCAGCTGGTGGTTGTAGGCAAACACGGCATCGGCCTGTTGCAGGGCGGCGGGCAACTGCTCGGCCATGACACCCAGCTTCATGGTGTTGCTGCGTGGCTCGAACACGGCAATGATGCGCTCCTGTGAGCCAAGGGTTTTGCGCAGGCCCTCCAGGGTGGAGGCAATCGCCGTGGGGTGGTGGGCAAAATCATCGTACAGCGCGATACCGTGGCGATCGTCGATCTTCTCCATGCGACGGCGCACGCCCTGAAAGCGTTGCAGGGCCGCTGCCGCCGAATGGGGGGCAATGCCAATGTGGTCGGCCGCTGCAATGGCCGCCAGTGCGTTGAGCTGGTTGTGCCGCCCGCTCAGGCCCCAGGCCACATGCCCGACACGCTCGCCCTCGTAACGCACATTGAATTCCTGCTCGGTACCGCTGGCACTGTAGGTTCTGGCAGGCGCGGATGCCGTTGCAGCCTCACCGAAGAAACGCAGGTCGCTCCAGCATCCCTGTTTGAGCAGATGCGGCAAATGCTCATCGTCGGCATTCGACAGCACCCGGCCATTGGAAGGGACGGTGCGCAACAGATGGTGGAACTGCCGCTCGATCGCTTCGACATTCTCGAAAATATCGGCGTGGTCGAACTCCAGGTTGTTCAGCACCAGGGTGCGGGGGCGGTAATGCACGAACTTGCTGCGTTTGTCGAAGAAAGCCGTGTCGTATTCGTCGGCCTCGATCACGAAGAAAGAAGTCTTGCCCGGCTTGACCGGCCGCCCCGAACGGGCACTCTGGGAAAAATTGAGCGGGATGCCACCAATCAGAAAGCCAGGGTTGCTGCCATTGGCCTCCAGAATCCAGGCCAGCATGGAAGCCGTGGTGGTCTTGCCATGCGTGCCGGCCACCGCCAGCACATGGCGGCCTTGCAGCACATTCTCGGCCAGCCACTGCGGGCCACTGATATAAGGCAGCCCCTGATCCAGAATGGCCTCCATCAGCGGAAACTTCGCACTGCCATCGGCAAGCCGGGCGCGGCTGACGACATTGCCCACCACAAAGCAATCGGGCTTCAGGGCAAGCTGGTCTGCGCCATAGCCTTCGATGATATCAATACCCATATTGCGCAGTTGATCGCTCATGGGTGGATACACTTGGGTATCGCATCCCGTCACGGTATGGCCGCTTTCTTTGGCAAGTGCCGCAATGCCGGCCATGAAAGTGCCGCAAATGCCGAGTATATGTATGTGCATGGCACAGATTCTAAGCCTTCGGCGACAGAAAATCAGGATAACAACCCTTATTCCAAGGACACCGAAATCTGTCATATTGGCACAGCCCGGAACCATCCCATATTCCCGCCACATGCCCCAGGACAACACCCAGGAACAGATTGCCCGCATCGCCGCCGCACTGGTGGTCGATACCGGGGCAGACATGGCCAGGGCCAAGCAAAAAGCCCTGCGCCAACTGGGCCTGCCCGCCCGCACCCCGCTGCCGGACAACCGGCAGGTGGACGCAGCCATCCGCAGCCATCTGCGCCTGTTCCAGGCCGACAGCCAGCCCCGTGAACTGCACCTGTTGCGGGAACTGGCCCTGCACTGGATGCTGCGGCTGGCCGCGTTCGATCCGCTGATCGGCGGTGCCGTCTGGCAAGGCACGGCCACGCGCCAAAGCGACATCCACCTGCAACTGTTCAGCGACGACCCCAAGGAAGCCGACATCTGGCTGCTCAACCAGAACCTGACTTTCGATGTGCAGGAAGCCGCAGGGCTGCAAGGCCAGCGCGTGCCCGTGCTGACGCTGGCCCTGCCCTGTGCCGCCCTGCAAACACCGATTCTGCTGTGCCTCTGGATTCACCCTCGCACGGCCCGGCGCGGCACCTTGCTGCCCGATGCCCAGGGAGAGGCTCCCCACGGCACGGCCGACCAACTGCGCCAGCGCATCCAATCCCCCACCACACCATGACCCACATGCCACACGCCACCCCAGCCGATACCGCTGCATTCGCACACTCCAATCGCCGCCAGTGGCTGCGACATCTCGCACAGGCGAGTGCCGTGCTGAGCATGGGCATGGGCATGCCGGTATGGCAAGCCGCTGCCTCCACCCCTGCGGGCAACAGCACCGACGCATTCTGGCAAGCCGAGTTGCCCGGTCTGGACGGCCAACCCCAGCCATTGAACGCCTACCGGGGCAAGCCCCTGCTGGTGAACTTCTGGGCGAGCTGGTGCGCACCCTGCGTCAAGGAACTGCCACTGCTCAACACCTTCCACCACGCATTGCCTACAGGCGAATGGCAGGTGCTGGGCATTGCCGTGGACACGGCCAGCAATATCCAGCGATTCCTGCAACGCACGAGCGTGGACTTTCCCACACTGGTGGCAGGATCGGCCGGTCTCCAGCTCAGCCGGGGTTTGGGCAACACCTCCGGGGGATTGCCCTTCACGGTGGTATTCGACTCCAGCGGTCAGGTAATCGAGCGCGTATCCGGGCTGGTGGAAGAAGGCCAGTTGCAGCAATGGCGTGCAACCGTGCGCTGAATGCCCCGCATAGCCCACCATGCCGCGTTCAGTACACAACTGCATGTAAATCTGCCATTTCTGCATCAACCCTCAAGGAAAGCACCGTTCCCGCACAAAACTGCCAAAGCGTCCAGGCACAAAAAGCAGCGATCACACGGCAACTGTCGGTATCTTTTTATGCAGATTTTGTGAAAATCGACCCCACAGCCGAGGCCAGATAGCCGAAAATAAGCACAATTTGCGCTACATTCCCCCACTCTGTCGTATTGGCTGGCCTTTCAGCCGCTGGAGATTCCTTCCATGGATCTGAGAAAACTCAAAACCCTGATTGACCTTGTTTCCGAATCGAATGTCTCGGAGCTGGAAATTACCGAAGCCGAAGGCAAGGTTCGCATTGTCAAGAGCAGCGGCGCAGCCGTACTGCCCCAGGTCGTCGCCGCGCCTGCCTTGGTGGCTGCCGCACCCGCAGCCCAAACCGCCCCCGCTGCGGCGGCTGCCGAAGAGCCTGCCGAAACCGGCTTTGCCGCCACCGCCCCGATGGTGGGCACGTTCTACCGCTCCCCCAGCCCCGGCTCCGACCCGTTCGTGGAACTGGGCAGTCAGGTCAAGGAAGGCCAGACCCTGTGCATCATCGAGGCCATGAAAATCCTCAACGAGATCGAAGCCGAGCGTTCGGGCACGATCAAGCAGATTCTGGTGGAAAACGGCCAGGCCGTGGAATACGGGCAAAAGCTCTTCACCATCGAATAACCGCCGCCCCCGGCCCTGTGCCGGGGTAACGGTATTCCGAGTGTTCCCGCATGGATGCGGCCTGTTGCGGATGCAGGCATTGCGCTACGAGGTGTCAATATGTTCAAGAAAATCCTGATCGCCAACCGTGGCGAAATTGCCTTGCGGGTGCAGCGCGCCTGCCGTGAATTGGGTGTCAAGGCCGTGATGGTGTACTCCGAGGCCGACCGCGATGCCAAGTATGTGCGCCTGGCCGACGAGGCCGTCTGCATCGGCCCCGCCCCGGCAGGCCAGAGCTACCTGCACATGCCTGCCATCATCTCCGCAGCCGAAGTCACCGATGCCGAGGCCATCCACCCCGGCTACGGATTCCTGAGCGAGAACGCCGACTTTGCCGAGCGGGTCGAGAAAAGCGGCTTCCAGTTCATCGGCCCGACCGCCCAATCCATCCGAATCATGGGCGACAAAGTCTCTGCCAAGCAGGCCATGATAAAAGCAGGCGTGCCCTGCGTGCCCGGCTCCGAGGGCGAACTGCCCGAAGACCCTGCCGAAATCCGCCGCATCGCCAAGACCATCGGCTACCCGGTCATCATCAAGGCCGCTGGTGGTGGTGGCGGACGCGGCATGCGCGTGGTGCATACCGAAGCCGCACTGGTCAATGCCGTGCAGATGACCAAGTCCGAGGCCCAGGCCGCCTTTGGCAACCCTGCGGTGTACATGGAAAAATTCCTGCAAAACCCGCGCCACATCGAGATTCAGATAATTGCCGACAACTTCCGCAATGCCATCTATCTGGGCGAGCGCGACTGCTCCATGCAGCGTCGCCACCAGAAAGTCATCGAGGAAGCCCCGGCCTTCGGCATTCCGCGCCGCCTGGTCGAGCGCATCGGCGAACGCTGTGTGATGGCCTGCAAGCGCATCGGCTACCGAGGCGCAGGCACCTTCGAGTTCCTCTACGAGAACGGCGAGTTCTACTTCATCGAGATGAACACCCGCGTGCAGGTGGAGCACCCTGTCACCGAGCTGATTACCGGCATCGACATCGTCAAGACCCAGATCATGGTCGCGGCGGGCTACAAGCTGCCGGTCACGCAACGCCAGGTGCAACTCAAGGGCCATGCCATCGAGTGCCGCATCAATGCCGAAGACCCCTTCAAGTTCACCCCCTCGCCCGGCCGCATCACCGCCTGGCACGCGCCCGGCGGCCCTGGCGTGCGCGTCGATTCGCACGTCTATGCGGGCTACTTCGTGCCCTCCAACTACGACTCCATGATCGGCAAGATCATCGTCCACGGCGACACCCGCGAGGAAGCCCTCGCACGCATGCGCAGTGCCCTGCTGGAAACCGTGGTCGAAGGCATCAAGACCAACATCCCGCTGCACCGCGAACTGGTGGTCGATGCCAGCTTCTGCGCCGGTGGCACCAACATCCATTACCTGGAAAAGTGGATGGAGCAACGCTCCGGCCTGCTCTGACCCCTGTCCAACACCTTTGCGCACCCCCGCCAGAACCATGTTTGAACTGCACTTGCGCTGTCCCCAGGACAGCGTGGAACCCCTCAGCGACGCGCTGGAAGCCCTGGACGCACTCAGCGTCTCGGTGGAAGATGCCGACGCACTGACCGCCGACGAACAGCCACTCTTTGGCGAACCCGGCACCGAGCCGCAACAACTGGCCTGGAACCGCAGCACCCTCACCGCACTGTTCGCCCGGCGCGAACAGGCCGAAGAAGCGTGGAAGCTGCTGGCCGTACAGGACTTTGCCGCAGGCAGCCAACTGGAGGAAATCCGCGAAGTGCCCGAGGCCGACTGGGTCGGCCTGACCCAGTCGCAATTCCAGCCGGTCGAAATCACCCCGGAATTCTGGATCGTGCCCAGTTGGCACGAAGTCCCGGCCCAGGCGCGCCTGAGCATCGAACTCGACCCCGGCATGGCCTTTGGCACCGGCACCCACCCCACCACCCGCATGTGCCTGCGCTGGCTGGCACAGCACGCCCAGCAGCGCGGCGGCACGCTGGAAGCCGAAGTGCTGGACTACGGCTGCGGCTCCGGCATTCTGGCCATTGCCGCCGCCAAGCTGGGCGCACAGGCCGTCGATGCCGTGGACATCGACGAAGCCGCCATTGCCGCCACCATCCGCAATGCCGAGACCAACGAAGTGGCCCTGCGCAGTGGCACGCCGGAAATCGCCAAGCCCGCCTACCACATCGTGCTGGCCAACATCCTCGCCAACCCCTTGCAGGTACTCGCTCCGCTGCTGTGCAGCCACGTTGCCCCCGGCGGTCATCTGGTGCTGGCCGGCATTCTGGAGCGACAGGCCGAGCAACTCCAGCAAGCCTACGCGCCCTGGCTGGAGTTGAGCGTGAGCGATAGCGAAGAAGGCTGGATTTTGATGACGGCCCGTAAAAAATCTGCCGATGGATCCGTGCAGGCACGGTGATTCACGGCAGGGCATGGCCACTGGCCTTAGAACCTGTTTACGATGTTTTCATGGGGTACGCACGATGCCAAAACTGTTCCAATCAAGGCGCGCGGCGCAGCACAGACTGGGCGTCTGTGCAAGCCGTGCAACGCCGAGTGGGACAGTTTTGGCATCGTGCCCTTGGGGTTGCCCCGTCAGGCAGGCCACTGCGGCGTTGCAAATCCTCGCCGGGCCACCAGCCCGCCTACGGTTTGCGCCTTGCATTGACCCGCCTGACGGGGCAACGTACCCCATGAAAACATCGTAAACAGGTTCTGACCATTGGCATCCGATCGCATCCCATCCACCCCGCCTGAAACCTCCTGCACACCATGAGCCACATCACCCGCTGCCCCGCCTGCCAGACACTGTTCAGGGTCAGTCCCGAGCAACTGAATGTCTCGCAGGGACTGGTGCGCTGTGGCCAGTGCCGCCATGTGTTCGATGGGCGGGAACACATCGTTGGCTCTCTGGATGCCAGCGTGGCTTCGGGCGGTTCGCATACCGACCACCATCCGCCGGTGCCACCCGCACCGACCCCGCCGGACACACCGCCCGACACGGCCCCACCGATTCCCACGGCGGATTTCCGCGTCGATGTCCACCACTGGATGCACGACAGCCTGTACCGGGAAAAACGCCTGTCCGGTGCCATCGAATACACACTGGCACTGCCCGCCCCCGTGGCCGAACCGCCATCGGATGCCGCTGCTGCCCCTTCACCCGGCAACGACTCACTCCAGCAGGCCGAGACAGAAGCAGAACCGGTTGTCGCTCAGCCCCACACAGACACCGATCCACCGCTGGACAGCCTCCAGTCTGTCACTGCCGCGACCAACGACGGCTCCGATACCCAGCCCGAATTCATCCGCCACGCCCAGCGGCAAGCCTTCTGGCGGCGCAAGAGTGTGCGCGCCATGCTGTCATTGACCGCCACCGGCCTGCTGACCCTGCTGGCCACACAAGCTGCCGTGCAGCACAGCCAGCTCATTGCAGCCACCTACCCGGACAGCCGCCCACTGCTGGATCGGCTTTGCCAGTACGCCCAGTGCTCCACCCAGCCCCTGCAAAAGCTTGACTTTCTGACCATCGACAGCTCCTCGCTGGAGCTGACCGAGCCGCGCACCTACACACTCACCTGGAGCCTGCGCAACCACGCGCCCCACTGGCAGGCGGCTCCGGCCCTGGAAATCAGCCTGCTCAATGCCGCCGAGCAGGCCACCATCCGGCGCATCGTGCCCGCATCCGAGTGGAGCCAGACCGCCGAACTCGCCCCGCGCAGCCTGACAGAAAATACCCACACACTCCACATCGATGCCCCGGACAGCAGCATCGCGGGCTACCGCCTGATGATTCTCTACCCAGAGAATTAGACAAACCTGCTGTCATCTGGCGGCACAATCGGATGTCCCACTTAAAGGAGCAACAATGGCAGTCTTGGTATGCGGTTCCCTGGCGTTCGATTCCATCATGAACTTTGAAGGCAGTTTCGCCCAACAAATCCTGCCCGCACAGTTGCACATTCTGAACGTCTCGTTCCTCGTGCCGCAACTGCGCAAGGACTTTGGCGGCTGTGCAGGCAACATCGCCTACGGGCTGAAACTGCTGGGTGGCGACCCGTACCCGATGGCCGCACTGGGCGAAGATGGCGACCACTACCTGCAACGCCTGCGCGACCAGCAAATCCGCACCGACTATGTGCGCCAGTTGCCCGGCAGCTACACCGCCCAGGCCATGATAATGACCGACCGGGACAACAACCAGATCACCGCCTTCCACCCCGGCGCGATGGCGCAGGCGCACGAAATCAGCGCGGCCCATCTGCCCGGCCATATCCGGCTGGGCATCGTTGCCCCGGACGGGCGCGATGCCATGATCGCCCACGCCCGACAACTCACCGAGCAAGGCATTGAATGGGTATTCGACCCCGGTCAGGGATTGCCCATGTTCAACGGCGACGAACTGCGCCACTTCATCGAACAGGCCACCTGGGTCACGGTGAACGACTACGAGGCACAGTTGCTGACCGAACGCACCGGCTGGACATTCAAGCAAATCTCCACGCACCTCAAGGGGCTGGTCATCACCCTGGGCGCATTGGGCTGCGACCTCTGGCAAGACGGCAAACGCCAGCGCGTCATGGCCGTCGAAGTGGAGCACCCGGCCGACCCTACCGGCTGCGGTGACGCATGGCGCGCCGCCCTGCTCTATGGCCTGGAGCGTGGCTGGCCGCTGCTGCGCTGTGCGCAACTGGGCAACCGGGTGGCGGGGCACAAAATCACCCGGCACGGCCCACAGAACTACGACCTGCAAGGGCTGGAACTGGGCGACTTGCTGGATGGATGAACCGGTCGCGCAGAACTTCCCGCCCTGCATCCAGTCCACTGCATACCGCAACGACAGTCCCAATCATCCCTTCGCACATGAAAAAACTCTCCTTTCTGGTCGCCATCCTGGCACTGGCAGGCAATACTGCCTGGGCCGATGGCCTGCAATCGCTGGACGCATTCCTGCACCGCGTGCAATCGGGCACTGCCGACTTCACCCAAACTGTCACGGCTCCCGCCAAGGATGGCCAGCCGGGGCGCGTCACCACCTCCAGCGGGCATTTCGCCTTCGAGCGGCCCGGCAAATTCCGCTTTGACTACCGCAAGCCCTTTCCACAGCTCATCGTCGCCGATGGAACCACCCTGTGGGTCTATGACGAAGACCTGAATCAGGCCACCGCCCGCGCCCAGCAGGACACACTGGACAGCACTGCCGCCAGCATCATTGCCACCGCCACCTCCCGCACCGAACTGGAGCGCAACTTCACCCTCGAAAACCTGGGAGCAGACGCAGCCCCGGATGGCCTGCAATGGATCCGCGCCACCCCCAAGGTCAGCGACGGACAGGTGCGCAGCCTGCGCATCGGCTTTCAGGGCGAACAGCTCGTGGCCGTGGACATGGAAGACAACTTCGCCCAGCACTCCTCCCTGCGGCTGAAGAACTTCGCCACCAATGCCACCGTGCCAGCCAGCCAGTTCCAGTTCCAGCCCCCCGCCGGAGCAGATGTCATCCGCGACCAGAACGGCTCCTGACCCTCCTTCGCGGGAATGCTCGTCCAGCGGGTAAACCCGTAATCCAGCCATCCACAAAGGCAGGCGATACAATGCGAGTCTTTCGGTTGTGCATGTGGGGGATTTGTGTGCATGGCCTGCATCCGTTCCACCTGCCGATTGCGGGGCAGGGTTTTGCCAGGGTGTCCGTAGCCAGCCCTGTCGCCACCAGGCTGCGGCCTGCATTCTGCTGCCACCCTGACCCGGCCACGCCCCTGCGCATGTTTCGCACGATTGCCCGACCTGACCGACTGCCATGAACCCGCCTGATGCCCGCACTGCTGCCGCTTCGCCGCCCTTGATTCGGATCACCAATCTGAATTTTTCGTACGGCGACCGTCCCATCCTGAAAAACGTCAGTCTGGATGTACCGCGCGGCAAACTCACCGCCATCATGGGCGCGTCCGGCGGCGGCAAGACCACCATTCTGCGGCTCATCAGCGGGCAGAACCATCCTCCTACCGGCTCGGTGTTTTTCGATGGCGTGGATGTGGGTGCGTTGCCGCAGAAAGGCCTGTACGCGCTGCGCCGCCGCATGGGGATGCTGTTCCAGTTCGGCGCGCTGTTCACCGATCTGAGCGTGTTCGAGAACGTGGCCTTCCCGCTGCGCGAACACACCCGCCTGCCCGAGCCATTGCTGCGCGACGTGGTGCTGATGAAGCTCAATGCCGTAGGTCTGCGCGGCGCGCGCGATCTGCTGCCCAGCGAGGTATCGGGCGGCATGGCCCGGCGCGTGGCCCTGGCACGCGCCATCGCGCTGGACCCGGAACTGGTGATGTACGACGAGCCGTTTGCCGGGCTGGACCCGATTGCGCTGGGCACGACCGCGCGGCTGATCCGCAACCTGAACGACGCGCTGGGCACAACCAGCATTCTGGTGTCGCATGATCTGGACGAAACCTTCGCCATTGCCGACCATGTGGTGATTCTGGCCAATGGCGGCATTGCCGAGCAGGGCACGCCCGAGCAGGTGCGCCAGAGCCAGAATCCGCTGGTGCGCCAGTTCGTCAATGCCGAGTTCGACGGGCCGGTGCGCTTTCATTATCCGGGGGCCACGCTGGAAGAAGATTTCGGTCTGGCCACCCCATCCACCCATTCCCGCACGGAGACGCACGCATGAACTGGCTCCGCCCTTCCCATATCGGCCACCACACCCGCCAGTTGCTGGCGAACTGGGGCTACGCCGCCCGGCTGTTTCTGCAACTGTGCCTGCTGTCGGTGCTGTCGCTGCGGCGTTTCGGGCTGGTGCGCGACCAGATTTTCTTTCTGGGCAACCGCTCGCTCATCATCATTGCCGTATCGGGGCTGTTCGTCGGCTTCGTGCTGGGCTTGCAGGGCTACTATGTGCTGCACAGCTTCGGCTCCACCGACGCGCTGGGGCTGGTGGTGGCCCTGGGGCTGTTCCGGGAACTGGGGCCAGTGGTGGCCGCGCTGCTGTTTGCCGGGCGCGCTGGCACGTCGCTGACTGCCGAAATCGGCCTGATGCGGGCGGGCGAGCAGCTCAGTGCCATGGAGATGATGGCCGTCAATCCGGTGCAGCGCATTCTGGCTCCGCGCTTTGTGGCAGGCGTGCTCACCATGCCGCTGCTGGCGGCCATTTTCAGTGCCGTGGGCATTATTGGCGGCTGGCTGGTCGGCGTGGTGATGCTGGGCGTGGATGCAGGCGCGTTCTGGGGCCAGATGCAAAGCGGCGTGGACGTATTCAAGGACGTGGGCAATGGCGTGGTCAAAAGCGTGGTCTTCGGCTTCACCGTCACCTTCGTGGCCCTGTTGCAGGGCTATGTGGCAAGACCCACGCCCGAAGGCGTTTCGCAGGCCACGACCCGCACGGTGGTGATGGCCTCGCTGGCCGTGCTGGCACTGGACTTTCTGCTCACGGCCACCATGTTCCGCATCTGAATCCCATCCAGACCAACCGACGCTCCATTGACGAACCAATAAACAGAGGTGAATGTATGCAACGATCCAAACTCGATTTCTGGGTAGGCCTTTTCGTGATGCTGGGCGCGGCCGCGCTGGTGTTTCTGGCCCTGAAATCCGCCAACCTGCTGCAAATGAGCTGGAACACCCAAAGCTACCAGGTGAAAGCGTATTTCGACAACGTCGGCGGCCTCAAGCCACAGGCAGCGGTGCGCAGTTCCGGCGTGGTGGTGGGGCGTGTATCCTCCATCGCGTTTGACGACACCGTGTACCGCGCCCTGGTGGTGCTGGACATGGACAAACGCTACCAGTTCTCGGAAGACAGCTCCCTGAAAATCCTCACCAGCGGCCTGCTGGGCGACCAGTACATCGGCATCGAGGCCGGCTATGAAGAACGCAACCTCCAAGCGGGCGACACCGTCTCGGCCACGCAATCGGCCATGGTGCTGGAGAACCTGATCTCCGGCTTCATGTTCAGCCGCGCATCCGAACCCTCTTCCGGCAGCAAGGAGTAACAGCCCCAGGGCCACCGCTGCAACCATCGACCACCGCCATGACTTCCATCCCTTCCGCTCCCCTCTCCCCCGGCCACCGCCAGGCAGGCCGCATTGCCACACTGGCCGTGGCCACCGCACTGCTGGTGGGCTGTGCCAGCACGGCCCAGCAGCCAAGCTACGCCCCGCACCCGCAAGACCCGCTGCAATCCTACAACCGCGCCATGTACCGCTTCAACGACGGGCTGGATCGCGCCGTCCTGCAACCCGTGGCCACCACCTATACCGAAGTCGTCCCCTCCCCCGTGCGCACCGGGGTCAGCAACTTCTTCGGCAATCTGGGCGATGCCTGGTCGTTCGTGAACAACACCCTCCAGCTCAAGGGCGAACCGGCCATGAGCAGCTTCTTCCGCTTCGCCGTCAATTCCACCTTCGGACTGGGTGGCCTGCTGGATGTCGCCACCGAAATGCGGCTGGAACGCCACAAACAGGACTTCGGCCTGACCCTGCACCACTGGGGCGTGCCATCAGGCCCCTATCTGGTGCTGCCACTGCTGGGGCCATCCACACTGCGCGATACCGCCGCCATGCCAGTGGATGGCTATGGCAACCTGGCCAGCCACCTCTCGCCCAGCTCCCACAGCTACGCGCTCTATGGCCTCAAAGCCATCGACACCCGCGCCGGCCTGCTGCAAGCCAGCGACCTGCTGGGCACCGCCGCGCTCGACCCCTACAGCATGATGCGCGACGTGTACCTGAGCAGCCGCAACCCCGGTCAGCAAGGCGATGGCACACTGAACGACGACTATTACTACGAGGAAGAAGAAAGCACACCACCGGCGGCAGACGGCAAGGCACCTGCCACCCCATAAACCCGGCCTGCTGCAACGGGCACGGAACCTTGTGCTGCCCTCCGGCTCCTATTCCCTGCATGAAGCCCGGCCCATCCGGGCGTACACCCCCACCACAGGCACTGCCTGGTTTCACCCCCACAAGCTGCACCCACCCATGACACGCCAGACCCTACTCCAACGCATGCACCAACCGGCCACGGCACTGATGATCCTGTCTGGCTGCCTGCTCTCGCCCCTGCTGCCCACCACCGCCCACGCACAGAGCACGCCTGCCGCCTCTGCTTCGGCAACCCAGGAGCTGGCTCCCAACGCCATGATCGAGCAAGTCACCTCCCAGGTACTGGCCGAACTGCGCAACAACACCCGCCTGCAAACTGGCGACGTGGCCGTGGCCACCGAAGCCGTCAATCGCGTCGTCATGCCCCATGTCAATTTCCGGCGCATGACTGCCGCTGCCGTAGGCCCGGCCTGGCGCAACGCCACCGCCCAGCAGCGCGACCAGTTGGTGGCGGCCTTTGAAGCCATGCTCATCCGCACCTACGCTGGCTCGCTGGAACAGGTGGGCGATCTGCGCGTCGTCATCCTGCCCATGCGCGCCCAGCCTGCCGATGCCAAGGATGTATTGGTGCGCTCCGAAGTGCGCGGTGGCGACAGCCCCATCCAGCTCGACTACCGACTGGAGAAAACCCCCGGACAGGGACTGGGCTGGAAAATCTACAATGTGAACGTACTGGGCGCGTGGCTGGTAGACACCTACCGCACCCAGTTTGCCCAGCAGATCAACGCCAGCGGCATTGACGGCCTCATCAAGGCCTTGCAGGAACAGAACTTCAAGGCCGAACAGTAACAGCAAACACCCGCCTGCTGCCCGCCCTTCAACCCATCCGACACACCGATGACCGCGCCTACCGAATCCGCCCCGTCTGCGGCAAACCCGCACGCACTGAGCCTGCCACTGCCGCAGCAACTGACCCACGAAAACGTCGGGGTCGCGCTTCAGTCATCGCTGGATCGGATTCAATCGGTGGCCACCTCCGCCGCGCCACGCCACACCGCCTTGCAGGTCGATGCCAGCGCACTCGAACGCTTCGACTCCAGTGCCCTGGCCCTGCTGCTGGCCCTGCGCCGCAAAGCCCACGCCCTGCAATGGAAATTCGCCGTAATCTGCCTGCCCCAGGGCTTGCAGGCACTGGCCCACGTCTATGGCGTAGGCAGCCTGCTGGACACCGAAAACGGCACACCACCTCCGGCTGCGGCCTGAAGCTGCGCGGAGAAATGTGCTTGATAGCATAAAGTGGGAGAGGAAAAGGCACACCTCGCCACTGAATGAACACAAGGCGGAATACGCTGTCGCTATTAACAATTTAGCCTCATGTGCAGGCTACCTTCGTACCTTGCTCATCCAGGGAGCCAGAAGCAGTCACCAAAGAGCCATGAACATGGAAGCCAGCAAAGCCAGTGCAAAGCAACAGTGGATACGCCAACTGGCAGCGCGCATGCCCTTTGGAAAACTGTTGGTGGCCATTGCCAACAAACATGCCCGGCAGCTATGGGCCATGCTCAGACGAGGGCAAGACTACGACCGAGAGGCGTGGCGCAAGCACCCCATGAACCAAGCTGCATCCGTTGCACAAATGGTTGTTTAGAGCGTGTTATGAACTCTGAAAAAATTCTTGATACAACAAGCACTTATGAGTGATTTTCAGAAAGTAAAAATGATGATATTCCTCATAAAAATCAATGTATTACAAGATAGTTCATAACACACTCTAGCGGCAGCAGCACGACACAGAACAACCAGAAGAAAATTCAAAAGAGACGAGTGAGTTTTTGAATAAATGAATAGACATTCTCACCAGAGGCGATAAAAGCAAGTAATCAAGCGGTCAGACCGTCCTGCAGAGAGCCTGGCTAACAAGATGGGGCCAAAGACAAGGGTTGCAGCTGATCCCTGCAGCTCCAAAGCCAAGCCGATGAATGAGAAAGGCCTGTAGGCGCGGTTTTTACGGTGGTCAGGATTTGATGCAAGAATCCAAAAAGACCGATTATGGAAATGCAGTCTGGACAAGCTTGAGAGCGTAGCGGACAAGTGCTGATGGGTGAGAAAGAGCCGAGAAAACCACAAAGAAGCAATGACAGGAATATTGCCAGCACTAAGGCAAGGACATCATGCGCCAATACTTGACGGGGAGCTCCTTATGGAATTGTTGGGCCGCTCACCGACGCTCAAGCGCTTCCTTGGCGTCTGACAGCGACTTGCGAGACTTGCGTAAACGATCCTCCAAGTACTGCACGAATTGCGTCGCCTCAGCTTGTACAAAGTTCTGCCGAAGCTGTGAAATGCGTTGATTAGTGAATTGCTCGAAGTGCTCAGAAAAATCCCCGTAGAAGGATTGCAGGCTTGCAATCTGATCGTGTGTAAGAAACTTATAGATCAGCCCGCTGCGAAACATTTCATCGCCAGATCCGCGCATGACTTTGCCGAAATCTAACCATGTGGCCCACAGATTGAGCGCTTTCCCATTTATAGCATTTCGGAAATCCGATACATCTCCGATCCAGCGCTCTACTTGTCGTAGGTTGTACTCCACCTCGAAGCGAAAGTTCTCCTTTCGCTGATTGGTGGAGCGGCGCTCAAATAAGAGAGTAATTCCAAATGTGATGAAGGTTCCGGCGATGACGCCAAGGAATGCCCCTATGCCTTGAGAAATCAAATCCACGACAACCTCCCCTGAGCGGCCTAACGAATGAAAGGGACTTCCCCGCCCCAAGCATTAAGCCGCGCCGCGAAGCGGCGTCGCGCTTGAATGAATTGTTATGCCACACACTACGGAGAAGGAAATGAAAACACGACACACACAGGGGCCGTGGGAGGCGGTTACAGATCGGCAGTACAGCGACCTACCCTATCTCGTTTTGGGCCCCGGCGCGAGCGATGCAAAGAGCCTGGCGTGGATGCCGTTGTACGTCCATGTAGGTGGTAGAACAGGCTGGGCCGAGCAAAAGGCCAACACGCTGCTGATTGCCGCCGCGCCAGAGTTGCTCGCCGCACTCATTGACGCTGTGGAACTGATTGAGACCATATCGCCCATCGAAGGCGAAACGTTGCGCCATGCCAGAGCCGCGATAACCAAGGCCGTGGGGCATAACGAATGAAAGGGACTTCCCCGTCCCAAGCGATACCAGCAACAGAATCGCAAAAGCACCATCATAGTGTCCAGCCGGGGGAGTACACGCACTC
>NZ_FQUZ01000006.1:0-19748 GCF_900129055.1 Lampropedia hyalina DSM 16112 | reverse complement strand
TTCATGGGGTACGCACGATGCCAAAACTGTTCCAATCAAGGCGCGCGGCGCAGCACAGACTGGGCGTCTGTGCAAGCCGTGCAACGCCGAGTGGGGCAGTTTTGGCATCGTGCCCTTGGGGTTGCCCCGTCAGGCAGGCCACTGCGGCGTTGCAAATCCTCGCCGGGCCACCAGCCCGCCTGCGGTTTGCGCCTTGCATTGACCCGCCTGACGGGGCAACGTACCCCATGAAAAGATCGTGAACAGGTTCTTAGACACGGGTTTTGTCAAAGAAAAGATACTTCTGGGACAAAATGCAAGTGGTTCTTACCCTGAGTGGGGCCTGCGAAACAGGCACACCAGTATTTTTTCTCTGCGCAGAAAGGTCTTTTGCATGGATTCCGGCATCCCCCCGAAGCCCCGCCCTTCCGTGTCTTCTTCCTCCCAGGTTGCTGGCGGCCGCTTGCGTGACGTGGGGCCGCACTGGCACACCCACACCACGCAGGAAGTGCTGGAACGGCTGGAGTTGCCGTCCGATGTCGCCCGCCAGGGGCTGTCGCAGGCACAGGCCAGGGCGCGTTTGCAGCAATACGGCCCGAACCGACTGGCCCAAGCACGTCGCCGCAGTGTCTGGGTGCGTCTGGCCATGCAGTTTCACAACATCCTGCTCTACATCATGATGGTGGCCGCGCTGGTGACGGCTCTGCTGGGGCACTGGGTGGATACAGGCGTGCTGCTGGCAGCCGTTTTCATCAATGCCGCCATTGGCTTCATCCAGGAGGGCAAGGCCGAGGCCGCGCTGGATGCGATTCGCAACATGTTGTCCTTGCAGGCCACCGTGGTGCGCGACGGCCAGCGGCAGGCCATTGCCGCCGATGCGCTGGTTCCCGGTGATGTGCTGGTGCTTAATGCCGGGGACAAGGTCGCGGCCGATGTGCGCCTGCTGTCGGTGACGCAACTGCGCGTGGAGGAGGCCGCGCTCACCGGCGAATCCCTGCCGGTGGACAAGCAGGTGCAGCCAGTCGCTGCCGATGCCGCACTGGGCGACCGCACCAACATGGCGTTCTCTGGCACGCTGGTGGTCTATGGGCAGGCTCTGGGCGTGGTGGTGGCCACGGGCAATCGCACGCAACTGGGGCATATCAACACCATGCTGTCGAATCTGGCGGTGGCGACCACGCCGCTGCTGCGCAAGATCAACGGCTTCGGCCACAAGCTGGCCTGGGTGATCCTGGTCTTTGCCGCCCTGACCTTTGCCGTGGGCAGTGGTCTGCGCGGCATTCCAGCCGCCGAAATGTTCATGATGGTGGTGGCCCTGGTGGCATCGGCCATTCCCGAGGGCCTGCCTGCCATCATGACCGTCACGCTGGCCCTGGGCGTGCAGCGCATGGCACGGCGCAAGGCGATTGTGCGACGACTGCCCGCCGTGGAGGCTTTGGGAGCCGTCACCGTCATCTGCTCCGACAAGACCGGCACACTCACCCGCAACGAAATGACCGTGCAGCGCGTCGTCACCGCCGAAGGGCGGTTTCAGGTGGAAGGGGGCGGTTACGCCCCGGTGGGGCACATTCACCGCGACGGCGTGCCGCCCGACTGGCAGGCCGCGTCCCCGCTGGCACAGGCGGTCGTCGCAGGCGTGCTGTGCAACGATGCGCGCATGCGCCAGCAGGAAGATGGCCTGTGGCAGGTGGAAGGCGACCCCACCGAAGGCGCACTGCTGGTGCTGGGTAGCAAGGCCGCGCCGATGCTGGGCATGGATGCAGCGCAAGCACAGCGGGCGGGAGCCGCGCAAGACTGGTTCGAGGCCATGCAGCCGCGCCTGGATGCGATTCCGTTCGAGTCCGAGCACCGTTTTATGGCCACGCTGCACGGCATGGCCGGGCAGGACGCAGCCGGGGCCTGCCGCATCTACGTCAAGGGCGCGCCCGAGCGTGTGCTGGAGTTTTGCGATACCCAGGCCGTGGCCAGCGGGCAGGGCAGCGTGCCGCTGGACATCGACTACTGGCGGCGTAGGGCCACTGATCTGGCCGCGCAGGGCTTGCGGGTGCTGGCATTGGCGAGCAAGCCGGGACAGGCAGCGGGCGAGCGGCTCGCCCTGGCCGACGTGCAGCGCGGCTGTTGCCTGCTGGCACTGGTGGGCATCGTCGATCCGCCCCGCGACGAGGCCATTGCCGCCGTGCGCTCCTGCCATGAGGCAGGCATCCGCGTGAAGATGATTACCGGCGACCATGCCGAAACGGCACGCGCCATTGGCGCACAACTGGCCATCGGCGTGGGCAAACCCGCCATCACCGGTGCGGAGGTGGCGGTGATGGACGATGCCAGCCTGCGCCAGACTGTGGCCGATGTGGATGTCTTTGCCCGCGCCAGCCCGGAGCAGAAGCTGCGGCTGGTGCAGGCCTTGCAGCAGGATGGCCAGATCGTCGCCATGACCGGCGACGGCGTGAACGACGCGCCCGCCCTCAAGTGCGCCGACGTGGGCGTGGCGATGGGGCTGAAGGGCACGGAAGCGGCCAAGGAAGCGGGCGACATCGTGCTGGCCGACGACAACTTCGCCACCATCGTCCATGCCGTGGAGGAGGGGCGCACTGTCTATGACAATCTGCGCAAGTTCATCCTGTTCATGCTGCCCACCAACGGCGGCGAGGCCCTGATCGTGATTGCCGCCATCCTGTTCCAGCTCACCCTGCCGCTGACGGCCGCGCAGGTGCTGTGGATCAATATGGTCACTTCCAGCGCGCTGGGGCTGGCCCTGGCCTTTGAACCGGCCGAGCACGGCATCATGGCACGGCCCCCACGCGCACCGGATGCGCCGCTGCTCTCGCGGCTGGCGGTCTGGCGCATTGTGCTGATCTCTGTCTGCATGATGGTGGCCGCGCTGGGGTTGTTCCTGTGGGAGTTGGAGCAGGGCACCTCGCTGGAGGCCGCACGCACGATGGCCGTGAATACCGTGGTGCTGGCCGAGATGTTCTACCTGCTCAACAGCCGCCATGTGCGCGACAGCGTGCTCAGCCGCGAAGGACTGTTCGGCAACCCCTATGTGTTGCTATCCATTGCCGCCTGCATACCGCTGCAATGGCTGTTCACCTACGCACCGTTCATGCAGACCATCTTCGGCTCTGCCGGGCTGGATGCCAGCCAGTGGCTGAAAGTGCTGCTGGCCGGATCGCTGGTATTTGTGGTGGCAGAACTGGACAAACTGGCCACACGCCGCCTGTGGCCGCAGGCGATGGCCTGAAGGCAACTGACCCATGATGGTTTGATGGTTCCCGCGCTCCTGCGTGGGAACCCGCACTGGGATGCTCCAGCGTCCCTGGCAAAGCGCAGCAGGTAGCAAGGCGTTTCCATACGCAAGCATGGGAACAAGCCAAGCGACGTTCAGGGTGACGACCGGCTCGCAGGGCAACGGGTATCATGTGCCGCTTTTCCTCCTTCTTTCTCCCGACCATGACTGCTCCCCAAGTATCGCCCCCCGGCTTCTGGCAGGCTTTGAGAACCTATCTGGAGCCTGCCAGTGTGCGGATGCTGCTGTTGGGGTTTGCGGCGGGGCTGCCACTGCTGCTGGTGCTGGGTACGCTGAGTTTCCGGCTGCGCGAGGCGGGCATCGAGCGTTCCACCATTGGCTTTCTGTCGTGGGTGGCCCTGGCCTATGGCTTCAAGTGGGTGTGGGCACCGCTGGTCGATCATGTGCGCGTTCCGCTGCTCACCCGCTGGCTGGGGCGCAGGCGCAGTTGGCTGCTGCTGGCGCAGGGCGCGATTGTGGCGGGGCTGGTGGGCATGGCGTGGGTCAATCCGGCGCAGTCGTGGACGCTGCACTGGCCTGCCGGGCTGGTCGCATGGCTGCCGTGGCTGGGGCAGGGGCTGGCGGATGCCCAGCTCTGGCTGCTGGTGGGCTTTACGCTGCTGGCGGCCTTTGGGTCGGCCACGCAGGATATTGCACTGGATGCCTATCGCATCGAGTCCGCCGCCGTGGAGCAGCAGGCGGTGCTGGCGGCCACCTACCAGGGTGGCTATCGGCTGGCCATGATCTGGGCGGGTGCGGGTGCGCTGTGGCTGGCGCAGTGGGCCGAGCAGGCCGGGGCGCAGGGCTACCAGCAGTCGGCCTGGGCACTGGCCTATCTGGTGATGGCCGCCTCCATGGCCGTGGGCATGCTGGTGGTGCTGTTCGCGCCGGAGCCGCAACGGCCCTACAGCCCGCCCACGCAGGGGGCGAAACAGTGGCTGCTGAATGCGTTCGTTGCGCCATTCTGGGATTTTTGGCTGCGCTATCGCGCCCAGGCGGTGCTGATTCTGGCCTTGATCGCCACCTATCGCATCAGCGATATTGTGATGGGCGTGATGGCGAATCCGTTCTACGTCGATATGGGCTTCAGCAAGAACGAGGTGGCACTGGCGACGAAAATCTACGGCCCCATCATGACGATGGTGGGGGTGTTTCTGGGGGGCTGGATTTCATTGCGCATCGGCGTGCTGCGCGTGCTGATGCTGGGCGCGGTGCTGGCGGCCTGTACCAATCTGCTGTTTGCCTGGCTGTCGTTGCGTGGCCATGATTTTGTGGGGCTGATCTGGGTCATCTCGGCGGACAACCTGGCGGCAGGCGTGGCTTCGGTGGCATTCATCGCCTATCTGTCCAGCCTGACGAACATCCAGTACTCGGCCACGCAGTACGCGCTGTTCAGCTCCATGATGATGTTGTTGCCCAAGTTCGTCGGCGGGTTTTCCGGGGTGGCGGTGGACAGCGTGGGCTATACGCAATTCTTCATCGGCACGGCCTGCCTGGGGCTGCCGGTGCTGCTGCTGATTCACTGGGTGGAGAAAAACCAGCGTCGCGCGGGGCCGGTATAAGCAGGTCCTGAGATCGTAAACACGTTCTAAGCACGGCTGAAAGTTTGCATGGTTTTCCCTATACTGTTTTTCTTTGACCGAGGAGAAACCCCATGAGCTTCGATCCTGCGGCCCTGTCCGCCCAGCGTTACACCACCAAGGTGTACGACCCCAGCCGTCAGATTCCCGAGGCACAATTGCAGCAGTTGCTGACGGTGCTGCGCAACAGCCCGTCGTCGGTGAATTCCCAGCCCTGGCACTTTTTCGTGATTGGCAGTGAGGCGGGCAAGAAAACCATCGAACCGGCCCTGACCGAGCTGAACCGCCCGCGCGCGGGCAATGCTTCGCATGTGGTGGTGTTTACGGTGCGCACCGACTTCACCGATGCCCATCTGGTGCGCCTGCTGGAGCAGGAAAGCCGCGACGGACGCTTCGTGAACGAGGATGCCCGCAAGGCGCAGGATGCCGGGAGGCGTTTTTTTGTGGAATACAACCGCCAGCGAGATCTGCTGGGCTGGGAGAGCCGCCAAGCCTATATTGCACTGGGCACGCTGCTGTTTGGCGCGGCCAGCCTGGGCATCGATGCCACGCCCATCGAGGGCTTCGACCGTGCCGCGCTGGATGCGGCACTGGGGCTGGAGCAGAAGGGTCTGACCAGCGTGGTGCTGGCCGCCCTGGGCTACCGCAGTGCCGACGACTTCAATGCCCCTCTGCCCAAGTCGCGCCTGCCGCAAGAGGAAGTGGTCACTTTTCTGTGAGCGGCGCGGCAGTGCGGGCAGGCGGTGACGGGGCGATGTAGCCCACCACCACGCACAGCAGCCCGTAGCCGATGAACGAGGCAATGCCCCACAGATTGCCCAGGTGCTGGCGATCAAGCAGGAACAGCTTGAGCAGCACCAGGGCCATCAGGGCCATGCCCCAGCCCCACAGCGTGCGGTTCGCCGTGCGCGAACTGGTCAGCCAGGCCGCCACGCCCAGCGTGCCCCACAGCAGTGTCAGCGTGGTCTGCGCCAGCGCGCTCTCCAGCAGGGCCAGCGCATTCCAGTCCACGCCACCCCAGTGGTGCGTGGCTGCCAGTGCCGATTTGCTCAAGCCCAGCAAACCCAGCCCACAGGCCAGTCCCCACGCAAAGGCATGGTGCTGTGCCGCGCTGGACGAGGGCCAGTGCGGTCGCCAGGCCAGCCACAGCAGCGTGCAGGCCAGCCAGATGGCATCCTGCGCATTCAGCAGTGGCAGCCACGGCAGTACGGAAGCACGCCCGGCCAGCCCCAGCATTCCCACCGCCAGCACCGGCAGCGTGAGGATGCTGGCGGTTTGCAGCCATTGCCGCCCGGCGGTGGCAGTGGATGGCGCAACCGCAGCATCCGTCCAGCCCAGCCGCTGGGGCGCGAAGCGCAGTGCGGCATTCAGCATCAGCCAGGGCAGGGCCAGCAGCAGCGCGTTCCAGCCTTGCAGCATGTCCAGCATGTGCGGGTAAGCCGGGCGTTGCCAGCTCCACAGCCACAGAAAGACCGTGGCCACCGCATGCAGCCACCACAGGGCATTGGCGTGGTCGAACAGTGCAGGCACAGGCACTCGTGCCGAGTCTCGCAGCCGTCGCAGCACATGGCGGCTGACGAACGCATACACCAGCACCCCACCATGCAGTGGGTGCAGGTCGCGTTGGAACCAGCCTTCCCCCACCAATAGCCAGTGCAGCAGCGGCAGCCCCATGCCCAGTCCCAGCGCGATGACCGCCAGTTCCGGCACCGGCCAATGGCGTTGGTACAGCCAGGCCGTGACCCCGCCCAATGTGGCGAACAGGGTCAGCAGCAGCGCGCCTTCCCAGGCTGTTGGGGCAAAAGCCACAATCTCGCGCCAGCCTGCCACCAGCAACAGTGCCAGGCCGATGGCGTAGTACAGCCGCGCACGGGCCG
This sequence comes from Lampropedia hyalina DSM 16112, assembly GCF_900129055.1. Taxonomy (GTDB): domain Bacteria; phylum Pseudomonadota; class Gammaproteobacteria; order Burkholderiales; family Burkholderiaceae_C; genus Lampropedia; species Lampropedia hyalina. The sequence goes on along the minus strand of NZ_FQUZ01000006.1, from coordinate 13,029 downwards.
ATTGCAGGGTGGCGGCATCCCAGCGGCAGTGCATCCAGGCAGTGGCCAGCAGGGTGGCGGCCAGCAGCAGGGTCGTCATGAAGAACGCATTGAACACCGCCCTATCGCCGCGCCCCGGCAGAGGCAGAGGGTTGCCCGTCATGGCATGCAGCCACGCCAGAGCGGCCAGCCCGAACAGCATCGGGCTGAGGAATCGCAACCACAGGCGGTGCTGGCGCAGCGACAGCCAGGCCAGGGCCATGCCTTCCAGTGCGAAAACGCAGGCGGTGGCATCGGCAGAGAACGCCAGCGGCACGGCCAGCGTCCCCAGTGCCAGAGCCAGCAGCGCGTGCGCCTGTGCCAGCATCTGCCAGCCGGTACGCTGCCAGAATCGCCAGGCCAGCGTGCCATACAGCAACGCAGCACCCGCCGATACGGCTGCCAGCCGCAGTGCATCCCCGTCGAACAAAGCCGCCTGCAAGCCCAGTGCCGCCAGAGGGGTGCCGAACACCAGCGTGCCGTTCACCCAGTCCGGCGGCGTGTCTGTACGGTGGGCATTCACGGCTACCTGCACATTCAGCATTGGAATCAGCAGGTACATGCCAAAGAACAGCGCGAGGAAAAACTGCGCACTCGCATAATGTGCGGGGGCATATTGCCACGCGCCCCACACGGCACTGATGCCGAACGTGAAGGCAAAACCCAGCACATTCAGCCCCGGCCAGGACTTGCGCCAGGCCAGCAGGAAGATGGCCCCGTTGAGCAGCGCGTAATAGCCGAACAGCAGCACATGGTTGCCCGTGCCATCCGACAGCCACAAGGGCGCGAGAAAGCCCCCCAGCAGCGCGAACACCGCCAAGGCCACCGCCTCCTGCCGCAACGCCAGCCACACTGTCAGCCCCAGCAGCCCGAGCGTCACCCCCAGAGCCAGCCCCTGCGGCCAGTAGTCAAACAGGCGATAGGCCGCGAACACCGTCAGCAGCAGCACGCCCACACAGCCGCCCTGCATGGTCAGCGCGAAACTGCGCCGACTCTCGCGCCGTTGCCAGGCAAACACCAGCCCGCCTGCTGCCACCGCAGCCACCCCCAGCAGCCGTGCCCAGACCGGAAACTGCACCCAGCCCTGCAAGGCCGCATGCCGCAGCAAGGCCGCCACTCCTGCCAGCAGCACCAGCATGCCCACCTTCACCGGTACATTGCCGGTGCTGAACCAGTTTTTCAGCAACGCCAGCAGGGCGAAAGTGGGAGCCGCAGGGGCGAGATCGTCTCTTTCGTCCTCTTGCACGCTGGCGGGGGTGTACCGCAGCGTGGGTGGCCGCGCCACGGCCTGAACGGGCAGGGGTGGCGGTTCGCTGGTGGCCGTGCTTGCTGTCGCCGCCGTGGCCTGAACCTCTGTGGCGGCGGGCATCACCACCGCCACCGCTTCCGGCGGGTGCGAACGCGCCGCCTGCAACAGCTCCAGTCGCGTTTGCAACAGTGCCAGTTGCTCGGCATGCCAGGCATTGTCCTGTTCCAACCGTCGCACCCGCCGTCGCAACCCCCCTATTGCCAGCCATGCCAGCAGCGCGACCGGCAAACCCAGCCAGTACCAAAGACTGAAAGACACCATGCTGCAAATCCTCCATTGAATCGCTGCGCATCATGCACCGCGTGCCCACCGCTTTCCTGCGCTATGCCCTGCTGGTACTGCATTCTGCGCCGCACCAGTGGCGAAAACGATACCGCCAGAACCTCCAAACGGAGGGCATGGTTTTCTATTCCTTACATTAATAAGATATTTCTAATATAATTTATCCCTAAATCAATGGGTCATGCCTTCCCTTGAAAGCATGGCCTGCATCACACCATTTCCCATATTGGCAGGAGGCATTCATGCTGCGTTTCGATCTTCCCCCCGTCTGGTCCCATGTCGCCCGCTGGGAGGCATTTCTCACCTTTTGTATCTCTGGCCTGTCGCTGCTGTTCACGCCGTGGCTGATGGCCATCCTAGCCGTGCAGGGGCTGGTGCGCGGTTTCTGGGGGCATTACCGTTGCCCATCGCATCGCATCTGGGCCGGGGTGTTCGAGTCGCGCGGCTGGGGCGGCAAACGCGAAAATGCCGGAGCCAAAATGTTCGCCAACAAGGTGCTGTTCGTCGCCAGTACGGTCTCGGTCGTGGCCTACGCGCTGGGCAGCGACATCTGGCGCGTGCCCTGCATGGTGTTGATGGTTTTCAGCACGCTGGAATGGGCATTCTCTTTCTGCGCGGCCTGCTCGGCCTATGGGCTGTGGTATCGGGTCTTCCCACCCAAAATGCAGTGATGCACCGGCGGCAAAAACCGTATCCAGTGTGAAGCGGGCAGGCAGGACGCATCAAAAATGCTGAACTTCCTGCCCGTTTGCCATTCCAAAAATCCCACAGCCAAGCTGGGAAAAGGTGGATTACCTCGACGGATTGGAGACAATCCCCTCTTGCCATGCCACGCTGCATTTCCCCCTTCTTTTGCGAAAGGCACTTCATTGAACGACTTTGTTTCCATCCTGCTGCGCGTCTTCTTCCTCCTGTTGGCATTGAGCCTGGGAGCCTTGTTCTTCGGCTTTTTCCTGATGCTGGCCGTGGGGCTGGCCTTGGTCTGGGGCGGACGCAGACTGTGGGCGAAGGTGACAGGCAAACCCGTGGAACCCTGGGTCTTCCAGTTCGACCCGCGTGCCGGATTCCGCCGTGCCTACGGCAGCGTCTGGAGCAAAGCCCCACCATCGGCCTCGGCCCGTCGCTACACTCCCGATGGCCGCCTGACCCGGCAGGACGACATCACCGATGTCACCCCCAAGTCCGGCACCCAGTCGGGTTGATGGTGTGGCTGGCATGACTGTGGCTTTTGTGAGGCATTCCCACAGGTTTGCCGATTTTGCCCCTTGCTCTGCATACAATCGAGTGTCGCAACCATCGTTACCGTGCGTGCAGCAGTCCCTGCCATTTGCAGACCCTGTGAATTCCTGAACTTCAGAATCATCGCGTCCGCAGTTTCTTGAATCCCTGCAACGCCACGGACCTGACTTTGCTGCGGCATCAATCCAACAGCAGTGAGGTGAATTTTTGATGGAACAGGATGTTCTGCAACAGGCTTTCGATGTGCAATACCAGGCCAGCCGGGCGCATTTGCAAGTCAGCGAAGCCGTGCGCCGCGACCGGCTGCTGCGCCTGCAAAAACTGCTGAACGCGCACGAAGAGGAACTGATCGCTGCCATCCAGGCCGATTACGGCATACGTTCTGCCCGCCTCACCCAGGCCACTGAAATCATCACCACGCACCTGCAACTGAGCCAGGCACTGCGCCAGTTGCGCAGTTGGTGCCAGCACCGGCGCGTGGCCACTCCGCTGTATCTGCAACCGGCCCGCGCCCGCATCCAGTACCAGCCTTTGGGAGTGGTCGGCATCATCGCGCCGTGGAACTACCCGCTGCAACTGGCCATCGGCCCGGCCATTGGCGCGCTGGCGGCAGGCAACCGCGTCATGCTCAAGCCCAGTGAAATGGCCCCTGCACTGGGTGGCCTGCTGGAGCAACTGGTGGGGCGTTATTTCAGCCCCGATGAATTCGCGGTGTTCAACGGTGAATCGCCGCTGGCCCTGGCGTTTGCCAGCCTGCCTTTCGACCACCTGCTGTTCACTGGTTCGACCAAAATCGGTCGCAAGGTGGCCCAGGCGGCTGCACAGAATCTCACGCCCACCACACTGGAACTGGGAGGCAAAAGTCCCTGCGTGCTCAGTGCCGATGCCGATCTGGACGAGGCTGCCGCCCGCATTGCCCATGGCAAACTGCTCAATGCCGGCCAGACCTGCATTGCACCGGATTATGTTCTGCTGCCGCGAGGCCGTGAGAAAGCCTTTGCCCAGGCCTATCGCAAGGCCGTGCAGCGGCTTTTTCCGGGCATTCCCGAACACCCGGACTACGCTTCCATCATCTCTGCCACCGACTGGTCGCGCCTGACCCTGATGCTCCAGCAAGCACAGCAACTGGGGGGTGAAGTCATGGAAATCCGCGCCAGCGATGAAAGCCCTTCCATTTTGGCCATCTCCGCCCACGGCCTGCGCCAGATGCCGCCCACGCTGGTGCTGGGTGTCACCCCGGCAATGCGCCTGATGCAGGAGGAAATCTTCGGCCCCATCCTGCCGCTGGTCAGCTACGACCGCCCTGCGGATGTCCCGCAGATCATTGCGTCCATTCCGCGCCCCATGGCACTGTACTGGTTCGGGCGCGACAAGACGGCCCTGCACGATGTGCTGGAGAAAACCGTCACCGGGGCCGTCACCGTCAATGACACCCTGCTGCACTTCGTGCATCCCAACCTGCCTTTTGGCGGGGTGGGAGCCAGTGGCTGGGGCGCGTACCACGGACGGCATGGCTTTGAGCGTTTCTCCCATGCCCGTAGCATCTTCCAGCCCAGCCGCTGGCCAAGCCGCGATGCACTGCACCCCCCCTTTGGTGACCGGTTCGACCGTATCATCCAGTTGCTGCGCCGCTGGTTCTGATTCCGTGCAGTGCCATCAACACCGTCAGCAGCAGTATCAACAGCATGTGGGACGTTTGGCTTGAACGGCTGCTGGCCTGGCTGGCATTGCCTGAATACGGTCTCTCCACCGTCTTCGTCGTGGCTTTTCTTTCAGCCACCTTGCTGCCCATGGGCTCCGAGCCGGCGGTACTGGGCATGGTCGAACTGCGCCCCGACTGGTTCTGGCGTGTCATGCTGGTCGCCACCGTGGGCAATACCCTGGGCGGTTGCGTGAACTGGTGGATGGGACATGCCGCCCACCGCGCCGTCGATCAACACCGCCATCGTCCCGTTCGCCACCCCCGTGCCCTGCAATGGCTGCAACAGTTCGGCGCAAAAGCCTGCTTTCTCAGTTTCCTGCCCCTCGTTGGCGACCCACTCTGCGCTGTGGCGGGCTGGCTGCGCCTGCCATTCTGGCAATGCGCTGCCTGGATGGCCGCTGGCAAGTTTCTGCGCTATGTCGCCATGACCTGGTTGCTGATGCAGGCCATTGATGCCAGCGGAGTCCGGCTGTGATCCTGTCAATTCGGAGTCGTATTCATGCACAGATTTTCTTTTCAAAAAACCTATCGGCTTGGCCTGATGGCCGCAGCCATTTCCATGGTGGGGTGTGGTGGTGGCGATGGCACCAGTGAACATGCTACCCCCAGCGTGGTGGTGAATCTGCCAGATTTCGTGATCGACCAGCATACGCAAGGCAACGCGCTGGTACAGAACCTGGGTGCATTTCCGGCACACATTAACCCCTCACAGAGCAATATGGTGTTCCGGGCCGAATTGCTGCTGAAGGACTACCTGGCCGTCAATCGTTACGGACACTTTGCCATCGTGCTGCGCTGCGATCCTGGCGTGATACGCGAGAAAGTGCTGGGTCAGGGCTATATCGGCGGCTACCTATACGACCGCGATGCCACCAGCTATCTGGAAACCTGGTTCAATACCTACGAAGTGGGTGACTATCTCGACAACATCGTTTTTCATGAGCAGCGTGCCCCCGACGGCTCCCTCAAAGACCATGTGCGCTACCAATTGACCGTGGAATCCCTGGTCGAGGAGCCCAACCGTTACCTTCGCTTTGCCATCACCGATCAGGCCGGATTCCATTTCGACACGGGCTATGTGGCCGATCCCAACAAGGTATTCAACCCCGCCCACAACTGCCTGACGGTAGGACATGTCTTTGAAACCTCCCTGCAAGGGTGGTCGATCGAGTTCAGCAACCCCACACTGGAGTACATCCCACGCGATTGAGTGGTGGCAGTCCAAACAAAAAAGCCACTCCGCTAGCGGAGTGGCTTTTTCGCATCAGAAACTCAATTCTGTATGGCTATTGGTTTCAGTAGCGGTTTTTTCCGTAGCCGGAAGGGGCACGTTTTTCCTGTGGACGCGCTTCATTCACCGTAATGGCCCGGCCATCGAGTTCCTTGCCGTTCATGCCCTGGATGGCTGCTTCGGCTTCTGCACTGCTGCCCATTTCGACAAAGCCGAAGCCCTTGGAGCGGCCTGTGTACTGGTCTTCCAGCACGATGGCCGACTGCACCGCACCATAGCTGGCGAAATGCGCCTGCAGGTCTTCGCTGCGTACGGAATAAGGCAGATTGCCGACATAGAGTTTTTGTTGCATTGGGGTTTCCTTGAAAGAGGAGAGGCCGCTGCACTTTTGCAAATGTGTACAGCGGTAGAAGGGAACGGGGATTGAGCCGTCCCAACAGTCACATTGACGAACGCTCGGTGAGCGTATTCAGCAGTGGGATTCTGGAAAATGCAGACGTTGAATCAGCGTCTGCGGTTGCGCTGTGGCGCACGTGGCGCACCACCGGCTCGCGGCTCCAGGTGGCGGAAAGTGATGCGTCCCTTGGTCAGATCATATGGTGACATTTCCAAAGTCACCTTATCGCCTGCCAGAATTCGGATGCGGTGTTTGCGCATTTTGCCGCCAGTGTAGGCAATCAATTCGTGGCCGTTGTCGAGTGTGACCCGGTAGCGCGCATCGGGCAGCACTTCGTCAATTTTTCCGCCCATTTCAATCAGTTCTTCTTTTGCCATAAGGAAGTTCCTTTCTTTATTGACCAACCGCTGGCTTTGCGTGATGCAGCCATTGCACGGCCTGCCGCAAGGCATAGCGCAGTGCAATGCCCTCGGAACGAAAGCGCGGCGTGAATGTGAAAACGCGGTCATGGGAAGACATGCCAGAGCCGCTGCGAATGGAAAGCCGGGCAATGAAACCGGTTTCAGGATGTGTGTTGACGAAAGGCGTAAGGAAATAACGGCCTGAAGCGAACGCGCAAGATGGAGTTTTTGTTGTAATGTGTGTCAAATCGAGAACCAAGCCCGTAGGCCTTGGGGTGGGTCGTCTGCACGAATCGCAACCGGTGTGGCCTGTGAAAACGTGTCAACCCGAAAATGTTCGCCATTGGCCAGCCAGAAACTGGGCAAAAACAGAGTTGCTCCAACCAGAGCTTCGAAGCGAGAGGGGGGAGTACGCCAAACGATGGGTGTCTGTACAATGTGTCAGACTGCTCCTTGTGGAGCAAGCGAAAGGGATGCTGTTGGTGCTGCTTGCAGGTCAAACAATTGCAAGCGAGCGACATCTTAACACTATTGGCATGATAAAGATAGAGGGTGTCGTTGAAAGAGTGGGGGGAGTGAGTCCGCGCAAGCCCTTATTGTTGGTGGTTCTGTTGTGCAGTGCAAGGCTTGAGAACAAGCGGTGATTTATTCTGGATACCAGTGCGACAAGACAGACGAAAAGCGCATAGAATGCTGCTTCTTGAAAAGTGCCATTCATCGATTGGGCTGGCAATAGCAGGAAGCGTGGCAGAGTGGTTGAATGCAACGGTCTTGAAAACAGTTGTAGGAGGTGTGGCAGAGTGGTCGATTGCACCGGTCTTGAAAACCGGCAACGGGCAACCGTTCGTGAGTTCGAATCTCACCGCCTCCGCCAATAAAAACAAGCGCTTAGCGTAGTTCGGCGGGCACGCAAAGAGCTTGTGAAAAGTGAAGATAAGCCCCGCTAGCCGGGGCTTTCTTCTTTGTGGTGAATTTCGTCACCGTAAGCACACCATAAGCGTGCGGTGGTGGTCGTGTACAGGTCGCCAGCTTGCGTCCTATGCTGCTGCTTTCCGCTGCGGCTAGTCCGCGAATACGATTTAGATGCTAACGATGGACAACGAATTGATGAATCAAGCTGTGGTCACTCAGTCACCGGTCGAACAGGAGCGCGACTCTGTAACCACGCTGACGCAAGCGAGGTTCGAGAGGCTTCTGGCTGCTCTTGGCGAGCCTCAGTATCGAGGCGACCGCTATGCGATCTACAAGGGGGACTGCCGCGACCTGCTGACCCAGCTTCCGCACGGATCAATCGACCTGACTTTTACGTCACCGCCTTACAACATCGGAAAGGAGTACGAAAAGGTACGTCCGATGGAGGAATTCATCGACTGGTGCGCAGATTGGATTGAAAAGATCCACCTTGCCACAGCCGCCAATGGTGCGTTGATGTTGAACGTCGGGTATGTCGCGCTCGCCGAGCGCGCCAAGTCAATCCCGATTCCGTATCTGTTGTGGAACCGGGTTCCATTCTTTTTGCAGCAGGAAATCGTCTGGAACTACGGCGCAGGCGTTGCAGCCAAGAAGTTCCTTTCGCCCCGGAATGAGAAGTTGCTGTGGTATGTCAAGGACGCTGAAAGCTACTGTTTTAACCTAGATGACATACGCGACCCGGACGTCGCGTACCCGAACCAGAAGAAGAAAGGGAAACTGCGCTGCAACACGATTGGCAAGAACCCTTCCGACGTGTGGCAAATTGCCAAGGTGACATCTGGCGAGGGGCGCGCTTCGAAGGAACGCACCCCCCATCCGGCGCAGTTTCCGCTTGATCTCTGCGAACGTGTCATCAAAGGTTTTTCGCCCACGGACGGCATTGTGCTTGACCCATTCCTCGGATCGGGTTCCACAATTGATGCCTGTCTGCGCTGGGGACGCTACTCGATAGGCTTTGAAGTTCGGGGCGACTATTGCGCCATAGCAGCAGAGCGGATTGAAGATTCCCTTCGACAATCCGCGTCGCTGTTCTAGTACAGGCCCTGATACTGCTGGCGGGCGATTACCTGAAGCTTCTGGTACTTCAGCGGCAGGTTTGCAACTCGAATCAAATCACCAATTGTGTTGACCCCGCCAGCGGATAGCTCTTCGGCGGCTTTCGCGCCCACACCATCAAGCAGTTGCACAGGGCCGTTGAGCATGTACGGCCCAACAATTGGCATCAGCTTATGCAGATAAACCTCCGGCGGGAGGCCTGCCATTTGGCCGGTGGGCGACTTCTGGGCTTGCCAGTCGGATGAGTCGATCCATCCAAATCGCAGCAGCGTCAGAGTTTGCCCGTAAAAATTGACGGTGATGTAGTAACCGGACTTGTCCTTCTTAGCTGCATCAGCGTTTTCAAGTACCTGTCCGTAGCTGCGGTTGCCATAAATCTTGTATCCCAACTGACCGGACGCCTTCATCTCGACGGAGAGGGAATCGTTTTGGATGCAGTGCAAGTCCTTCTCTGAACCTACACCGCCGCGCCAAGCTCCCGGCAGTCGTACCGCCAACTCCTTGGCGAAAAGCTTCTCAAACATGTAGCCGATGACCGTTGCAGGGGGGTCAATCTCTGCAATCGGAAATCCCACAGCAGTATCGCCGACCCATGTATTCCACAACCGAGTCCAGGACAACATAGCGGCGTCCAGAATCAGGTCAGGCGTAAGTGGGTGCTGCTGGACAAGCTGCTGTGTGATGCCAGCCCACTGCTGTACAGGGGCTCCAAGGTAAGGGGATGCCATTCGTCGCTTTCTCGTTATTTGATGACAACGAATTGTCTCAAACAACGATGTGCGGCGATAGACATTACGCTGTGCTTATGCCTTGCCCGCCAGCCCGACCTAACCACAGCAGCGCCAAGCGCTTAGCGGGCAAGCCCGAATAACTCCGTGTTTGTTGTTCCTTGCCCGCTGACATGCGCGCCGCTACAGCGCACGCGCTACGCTCGCCAGTACCCTAGCGGCGGCGGTGTGGTGATCACGGCCTGTGCCGCCCCGTAGCGCCGCGCAGCCGCACAAACGACAAGCCCCCGCCGGTCATGGGCACCGACAGGGGCTTGAAGGCAGCGTCAGGAGATGGGCGCCCCCGCTGCGGCATCCGATTGATTAACGTGCATCGGCATGCTGTGGCACGGCCCGGCCTTCTCATCTCCGGGCACCGCTGACACCAGGACGACTAATCACTGGCGGGCGGCTTTTCAGATTCCGTCTCTATCGTCCCGCGTGCGAGAACCAAGGCGGCTCACGCCGTCGCCGGGGCAGAGGCGCAAGCGCTGCACGTCCTGCGACCAGAACAACACGCCGCAGCACATGCACCGCCGCCAGCCGACATAGCGGGCGATGCGTGGAGGTGTGCAGTCGATATCAAGCACGGGTTCGCGCCGTGTGCCGTCATCCTGTGGCCAGCGCTGAGGTTCGACGAAACCCTGATAGTTCGCCTTCCCTGTGGGCTTGGCTGGTGGTGGGCGCTTCGGCTTGGGCTGACGAGTAGGCGCGGGCCGCGGTGCTGCACGTTTGCCCTCGCGCCATGCAGATAACCACACTGGCTCTTCGACGCTCATCGCAGCGTCCCTTCACCCGCATAGCCGCGAGCGGTGCCGTCGCTGATCCAGTTCAGGAGGCAGCGCAGCACCACAGGGCCATCCATGCTGCACATGCGACCGTCAGCAATGGCTGCGCCGAAGGTGTCACCGACCCACTGGCGCATCTCGTCAGAGGCGCTATCCGAGCGTTCCAGCTTCTTGAGTCGGGCCAGCATGCCCTTAGCGCTGCCGATGCTCATGTGGTCAGCGCTCCCGCCGACCCGGACGCGCCGCTAGTCGGTCTTCCATGCGCTTCATGAGTAGCGCCATGATTTCTTCCGCGACATATTCAGGGACGCACGGGTGCAAGGAGCAGATGCGCATCGGGTGGCTGTACCGCTCGTCCGCGCGGTCAATCTGGTAGCGCTCGCGGTCGCGCACGTCCTTCGTGCTGGTGATCTGCCATTCAGCCATGTGATGCCTCCTCGTGTTGTTTCAGGGCTTGCCCCAGCTTCACAGCGCGGGCGAGGTTCAGCGTGTCCGCTGCCTGCTGCTCCGCGTGTGCCTCGATCCGGCGCTGTTGAATCTGCCGTAGCTCGTCGGGCGTGACGCCGTACTTGATCGGTCGGTTTTCGTGGTCGAGGTTGTCGCTTTTCATTGCAGCGTTCCTTTCAGCGGGCCGATCTGTTGGAGCAGCTTGGCGGCCTGCCAGCGCACGGCGGGGTCGTCGCATTTCAGAATTGCCTCGTAGCATGCGGCCACAATCAGCTCGAGGTCGGCTTGCCCCTGCGGTGTGTCCTTCAAGGGAACAGTCCGCCAGCCGTGCTGCGGGATGCATTCGGTGTCTTCGATACTCATGCGTTCTTTTCCTCCAGCGCGGCGAGGCGCGCTTCCAGTTCATCAACAGCACGGATGCCCGCAACCGACTGGATGCAGTCGATCAGCATCCGTCCGGTTTCGGGATCGACGCGCCCTTCGGATACCGCTGCGAGCACCTGCTGCGCCTGCTCGTGCAGGGGCTTTTCAGGGTCTAGCTCAAACTCGACAGTGGCAGCGCGTGCGCGCAGCGGTGGCTCCAGTCGCTGCGCCCATAGGTTCATGGCGCTGGTGTCGCCCGCGAGAGCAGCTTCCTTGATGACGCGCGCCAGGTCGGAACCGTCCTTTTGCAGTTCCTCGGCGAGTTGCGTCTTGCGGTTCTTGCTGCCCTTCGGACGACCTGCCGGGTTGCCCGACTGTCCGGGTTGCCAGCCACGCGGCGGCTTGTTGGGCTGAGGCACGAAGCCTTTCATCCATTCAGGCGATTCAACTTCCGCCATGTTTTCACCTCTTGTTGTTTGCAGAGGATCAGCAGCGGTGCTCACTGACCGTCGAACTTGAGCGCGGCCAGAGCCTTGTCATTGCCTTCACGAAGAGCCTGCACGCGCGTCCACGGGGCGCCCATTGCCTTCTCAACCTCCTTGAAGATCAGTGCGCCACGTTGTTCGATGACGGCCTTGGCACCGCGCACCGCTTTGAGTTTCTGCGCCAGGTCAGGCGAAGTGCGCTCGTGCCACATGCGGGTGTAGGTCTTCTGGAAGTTGGCATCGAGGCCGGACAGGTACGGAGGCGCACCGCATACTGCGCTGATCGTGACGTGGTCACCGTCCTCGATTGCCTGCCGCAAGAACTCGTGGCGCTTCTCGGTCGGCATGTCCTTGACGAACTTCCGTACCTCGCCGGAGATCGTCACGGCAGCGCGCGACTCCAAGGGCTGCGACAGCTCACCCTCGAAATGGGCGATCTGCTTTTCCAGCGTGACGCGCACGTTGTCCAACTTCTTGGCAAGGCGCTGCTGTTGCTTCCAAGCGGCATCGGATACGGCAAGCACCTGCTGGCCTTCCGTCCATGCTTGGTTCTTCTTCGCCGCATCACGTGCGTCGTGCAGCTTGCCAAGCGTGATATAGGCGTCGTCCAGCGCTTCGAGAGCGGACGCGAGAATGGGGGCGGTAAGTTCCTCGTCGTAGCCGTCCACCTCCTTCAAGGTGTCGGCGTGCAGAGAAGGCGTGATTCGAATATCAACCGGCGTGGGCATGATGATTTCCTTGATAAAGGCGCGTAACTGGTACGCATTGCTTACATGCTGGGAAATATCAGCGAAGGTCCGCAAGGAATATTTATTTAAAACAACAACCTACAGTTCATGAGCAAATGAAGAACAGGTAATTCAGCTACAAGGGCTTCCCCACATTTGCAAGCAATACTTCCTCGCTGGGTTTATCGCGCAGCGATAGACCCAGACATGGTTTCGTCTCGTCGGTCTCAGATCAGTTCTGGGCCTTGTGCGTGCAGCGTGTCGATGCTTTGATGCAAACGGTGCGGACGGCGTGACTACAAACGGTCATTAGCGCTGCCTTCTTGCTGGCAGCAGACCCTGATGAAAGACGCGCGCCGGGGGCTCCATTCGTTAGTCGGGCTTCGGGATGACTCCCATTGATCCCCTTGAATTAACCGAGCATTCCCCGGCGCAGGTCCAACCCTTTGCGCATCAACGACTGCCTTCACGCGGCGGATTCCTGATCTGTTTTGCTTGTCCTTGTGCTTACTTTCCTGTTGGGCTGGCTCAGGCCGGCATCTTGAAGTTGAAGTTGAAGTTCCCCCCATTGACCGGACACCTTATATTTCTCAAAGAAGGAGTCCATCATGTCTTCAAAACGCCCGCAGTATCCACCTGAGTTTCGCAGTCAAATTGTTGAGCTGGCCAAAGCAGGTCGCACACATGCTGAACTTGCCCGAGAGTTTGGATGCCACGCCACCAGCATTGGCACCTGGGTTCGCCAGAGTCAAATTGATGAAACCGGCGATACGTCTTCAGATGCACCGTTGAGCACCGCTGAGCGCCAAGAATTGACCGCATTACGGCGCGAGCTCAGGCAAGT
>NZ_FQUZ01000058.1 GCF_900129055.1 Lampropedia hyalina DSM 16112 | reverse complement strand
TGAAGTTCCCCCCATTGACCGGACACCTTATATTTCTCAAAGAAGGAGTCCATCATGTCTTCAAAACGCCCGCAGTATCCACCTGAGTTTCGCAGTCAAATTGTTGAGCTGGCCAAAGCAGGTCGCACACATGCTGAACTTGCCCGAGAGTTTGGATGCCACGCCACCAGCATTGGCACCTGGGTTCGCCAGAGTCAAATTGATGAAACCGGCGATACGTCTTCAGATGCACCGTTGAGCACCGCTGAGCGCCAAGAATTGACCGCATTACGGCGCGAGCTCAGGCAAGTTAAGCAGGAGCGCGATATCTTGGCAAAGGCTACAGCCTGGTTTGCTCACAAAAGCGAAGCAGACACGCCGTCTACACGCTGATCGAAGCAAATCAGGCCGACCTTCCCATAGATGCCATGTGCAAACACCTGCAAGTGAGCAGCAGCGGCTACTACGAGTGGCGTGCTCGCACGCCCAGTCGCAGGCAGCTGCGCAATGCTCAGCTGTGTGAGCAAATCCGCAAAATTCATCAAGCCAGTGACTGCACCTATGGCGCACCACGCGTGCACGCGCAACTGCGCCATCAGGGCCAAGTCGTCAACCTCAAACGGGTCGAGCGCTTGATGCGGATGATGGGTTTGCAAGGCGTGAGCAGGCGCCGGGGCTTTGTGGTGACCACGCAAAGAGACGGCAAGCACGAAGCAGCGCCAGACCTGGTCAAGCGCTGCTTTGCTGCCGATGACATCAACCAACTGTGGGTAGCCGATATGAGTTATATACCGACTTGGCAAGGCTTTTTTTATTTGGCCGTCGTCATCGACGTCTTCAGCCGCAAAGTGGTGGGCTGGGCCTTTGGCTCACGCATGACAGCGGACTTGGTCGTTGCTGCCTTGAACATGGCGCTTTACACCAGAAAGCCAGAGCGGGTGATTCACCACAGCGATCAGGGCAGCCAATACACCAGCTTGGCGTTTGGCCAGCGTTGCAAAGAAATGAAGGTAACGCCCTCCATGGGGACGGTGGGTGATGCCTACGACAACGCCATGGCTGAGAGCTTTTTTGCGAGTCTGGAATGTGAGTTGATTGACAGGAGAAGTTGGCCAACAAAGGCAGGAGCCAAGCGCGACATCTTTAGCTGGATCGAGGGCTGGTACAACCCGCACCGGCTGCATTCAGGCATCGGTTACCTGTCGCCTGTAGAGTTTGAAAAAAGGAGGAAAGGCAGCAAGAAATCTGTTTCCAAACCAACGCCAGAAATGGCCGATCCAGTGTTCTATACCCTCCGGTAATGTGGGGGAACTTCA